>JAZPZY010000091.1:0-9203 GCA_045544955.1 Eubacteriales bacterium | reverse complement strand
AAAGATCTTGGAATTTTATTAGAACTCGCCGAGAATCGAATAAAAAATGCGACATCAACACATCCCATTATAAGAGGCTGAAATTGTCGCATAATTGAAGGTTCTTTTACCGAGAACATTGAAAAAAGCGCTTATTTAGCGGTATTTTTGCAGGTCTTGTTTTTTGGACGGAGTTTTTTTCGGAGTCAACCAACATCGGTTAAGTTCTAATAAAATCCAATAAAGTCGAATTGACCGACATGACTCGAAATCAGTTTGTGAGCAATCACACGAGGGTTCGAATCCCTCTCTCTCCGCCAGAAAAGACCGCAGTTCGTGAAAAAGGATTGCGGTCTTAATTTTCATGAATAAAGATTGGTGAACATATGAAAAAGAAGAAAATCAAAACTGAAATAGAGATTAGATTTCAACGTTTTGATCGTTGGAGCAAATTGTTAATGTATTCGATACTACTGATTACATTGGTTTGCACAATCTTTTTCCTTATTGTGAATTCAGATGGCATGAAAATTTTATTTGGATGTATATTATTTGCTATAACCTTTGCAATTATTTTTATAGCACCTCAAATTGCCAAAAAGCGAACAATATACATGCAGCAACTCCGCGACGAGAGAGAATCCGTTGTCAGAGTCGGCATCTTTAAAGAAATATATGATGAATACAAACATGACGGTTTTGAGTTCAATTTAACATTTGATAAGTTATTATTTTCCGAATACTATAACAATACAATCGACATTTCTCTACAGAAAAATTATCACGAGCTTACAATTGGAATTGATGAAACGACCATTTCATTTATTTTAGATGAAGAAACGGATTTTCCTATAGAACAAGAAACTCCACTTACAAACTTCGAAACAATAGATCAGGTTTACGCTTTTATTAATGACTTTATAAACGTACATACCTAATTTTAATCATATTTGTTCCTTGTTACTGTTATTCGTGTTGTCACAAAGCCCGAAGCGTGTGCTTCGGGCTATAATCTTGGCAAGATACAATATCACTCTGTTTATAACCACGCATGATTGTCCTCGGCCAAACATCATTATTGATTGTCAAAAATCATGCAGCCGCTTTATGATTTTTTCAACGGCTAAATACATTCACGCTTTTTTACGCTATAATAATTAAACAAATAAAAGGAGAATATTTATGAAATTTAGCGAACAATTTTATGTTTTTTTGCTTTCCGAAAAAAGTATATCAAGTGAAAAAGCCGTTAAATCCAGAATATCCAAAGCTAAAGCAGCAGAAAAAATTCTTAAATTGGAACTAGATCAGGTTGTTTCTAATGACGATGTAATGTATGATTCACTCATTATCATTGCTCAAAATGAAGATCCTGCACATACACCTATGCAAAATGCTGTTAGAAAGTATTACAAATTCATTCACGGAAGAGAATTTCCGAGAATGAAAGATTATCGCAGATAAAAAATAGGGGGCTTTTTCTGCCCTCTTGGTTTCTCTCACCCCAACGCCTTACTCATTGCCGCGCCGGTGTCTACTTTCGTTACGGCATCGAGGTGGCTATAGATATTCGCCGTGGTGCTCATATCGCTGTGTCCCAGCCATTCCTGAATCTGCCGACTCAAGTATGCCGCGGACGAAAGGCTCTATCGTCCTCGTGCGGTAACTGAAAACATAAAACGTACGATTATTACAGCATACAACGAATTTAACCTGAAAACTATTGAAATGCACGGAATTACAGTATATAATATAAATGCAGACGATAAAAATATACATAAGGAGTGTAATCATGTCATTCGTGGAGGAATTTATTCTTCAGTTGAAGAATAAGGTAATTGATGCAACGAAAAAAGATGATTTTGATAAATTCTGGAAGGATAACGTTGCTAATCTTCGTTCCGTTCCCCTGGAAATAAGAAGAAACAAATATGAAACCCCTTATGAAAAATCATTTATTTCCTATAATATTTCCTACAACACGCACGATGAAACGTGGGTGGATGCCTATTTTTCCTATCCTGTCAATGCGCAGGGTAAGGTACCTTGCGTTGTGTATTTTCACGGTGGAAGCTTGAAAAAGGTGCTTCATCCCGAGATATTGGCACTTGGCGTTGCTTGTCTTTCCATTGATACAAGAGGGCAGGGCGGAACCACGATCGACAAAGGCAACTATTCGTCGGGCTTTATAAACGGTTCGCATATGACGAGAGGCTTGCTTGACAAAAATGAATTTTACATGAAAAATATTTATCTCGATGCCGTAAGGGCGATGGACGTTGCGGCAAGTCTTGACGAGGTTGACAGTGAACGAATCGTCACTTATGGAGGAAGCCAGGGCGGTGCGTTGTCAATAGCAGCGTCTGCTTTAAGCGGGAAAAGCAAGAAGTGCTATTCAGCCGTTACAAGCCTTTGCTGCTTAAAACAGCGCATTTTACTGGGAAGCAGAATTTTCGGTTCTGTCAACGAATTTTTGCGAAACAACCCGCAGTATACCGATAAGGTTTTTGAGATTACAAGTTATTTTGACATCAACAATATGGTTTCACTGCTGAATACGCCGACCAGTTTTTGCCTGGGCACCGCAGACCCTGTCTGCCTTCCCGAATTTGTGTATTCGGCGTATGCGCACACGCCGTGTGAAAAACAGCTGGATGTGTATCCGTTTGTTCAGCATGAGATACCGGAAGCATACAGTTTTAAGGCGTTTAAGGAAATCTCTGAAATGTAATGAAGATAGAACAGAGCCGGTACGGAGTATTCCGTACCGGCTCTGCTGTTTACGTTTCCTTTTTTGTGTCGCCGCAGCTGCAGCTGCCTTTACTGCCGCACGTTTTTGCGTGGGGACAGCCGATGCAGGTTTGTCCGCGCTTTTTCGCGCGGTAGATATAGAATATACAGCCTGCGGCGATCAGCAGGAGAATGGCAATGATAATGATGTCTGTCATGAATCAGTGGTTAACCGTATGCTTCGGGACAGATGCTTTTGCGGCTTTGCCCAAAGCATTTTCCTTTTTGAGTTTTTGGTTGGTGTTGCGGATGAGCAGGGCAACGATGCCGGCAAACGTAACGACTGCAATCAGTCCTGCAATGGCGGCACGTACGTTCAGATCCCCGCCGGTAACGAGGGTACCGACGGTGTAAACGAGGTAGGCCACAGTATAGCCGGTTGCCAGCTGGAGACCGATGCCGCCCCAGAGCCACTTGGCGGATTTCATTTCGGCGTTCATGGCACCGATTGCAGCGAAGCACGGGGGAGTGTAGAGGTTGAACATCAAGTATGCGAGGGCAGCTGCCTTAGTGATTGCCATGATGCCGGCCACTTCCGTCCCCGCACCTTCCATGAGGGCGAGCTCTTCCGTGTCGATAAGGTTTTCAAGTCCCACAAAGCAAACGGCCAGCGTGCCTACCACGTTTTCCTTGGCGATAAAGCCGGTGATGGCGGCAGCCGCCATCTGCCAGCTGACAACGCCGATGATCGGCACCAGCAGATAGGCGAAGGGAGATGCGATGGAGGCGAGAATGGACTGGTCAGCACTTTCGGCAACTGCAAAAGACCAGGTGAAGGACTGCATAAGCTGAACGGCCATGTTGCACAGCAGGATAATGGTGGCGGCTTTTACGATGTACGCCCAGCCGCGGCTGCACATGGATTTGAAGGCGCCCCAGAGAGAGGGAATCTTGTATTCGGGCAGTTCAATGATGAAGAAGGATTTTTTCGCATTGAAGCCGGTGATCTTGTTAATAAGCAGGGCACCGAGGAAGATCAGAGCGATGCCTGAGAGATACATAACGGTGCTCACCCATCCAGCGTCATCGAAGAACGCACCGGCAAAGAGAGCGATTACGGGAATCTTTGCACCGCAGGGCATGAACGGAGCCAACATGGCGGTGGCGCGGCGTTCCCGCTCGTTGCGGATGGTGCGGGATGCCATGACGCCGGGAACGGCACATCCCACGGTGATGACGAAAGGAATCACGGATTTGCCGGAAAGCCCCACCTTCTTGAAAATGGGATCCAGGACAACGGCCACACGGGACATGTATCCGCAGTCTTCCAGCAGTGCGATGAGGAAATACATAACCATGACGAGAGGGAGGAATCCCACGACGGCTACCACGCCGCCGATCACACCGTCTACGAGAATGGCGGAAAGAAGAGGATTGGCATCTGCCAAAAGTTCTCCCACCCATCCCTGGAACATCTCCAGAAGGGGAACGAGACCGGGGATGAAGGTGCCGCGGATCTCCACGCCTTCAGCGATCCATACGCCGAGCCACACCTGGGAGATCTGGAATACGAAAAACATGACAACGGCAAAGATCGGAATACCGAGCCATTTGTTGGTGAGAATGGCGTCGATTTTGTCGCCGGTGTTTTTTGTGCGGGTGAGGACCTTGCGGCTTTCTACGGCCTTAACGATTTCATTGACGAAGGCAAAACGCTTGCGGTCCTCTGCTTCCACAGCCGCCTTGTCGGTCAGATCGATGTCTGCCTGACGGTACGGTGCGTTCTGCACCTTGCCGGCGGCGACGGCGGCAGCCACGACCGCTTTCAGTCCATCAGCTTCGGTGGCAGTGGTGGCGATAACCGGACAACCCAGCTTTTTGGAAAGCAGGTCTGTGTCGATGATCGTTTCCTTTTTCTTGTTGAGATCGCTTTTGTTGAGGGCAACTATGACCGGCACGCCGAGTTCCAGAAGCTGCGTGGTGAAAAACAGGCTTCGGGACAGGTTGGTTGCATCCACGATGTTGATGATGGCGTCGGGGTTTTCGTTCTTTACGTAGGAAGAGGTGATGCTTTCTTCCGAAGTAAAGGGAGACATGGAGTACGCTCCGGGAAGGTCAACTGCGACAAGGCTTTCACCGCCGCTGAAATAAGTTTTCCGGATGGGATGCTCCTTTTTGTCTACGGTAACGCCCGCCCAGTTGCCGACTTTTTCATTGCTGCCGGTCAGTGCGTTATACATCGTAGTCTTGCCTGAATTGGGGTTGCCTGTCAGTGCGATTCTCATAAAGAGTCCTCCTGCGTATGTATTTCAAAATTCCTGAGAATATAATAACGGTGTTAGTGTATGCTAACTGATGGTTACATAAACAAATTGACTGGATTTTTACGCTTGCTGACGTTAAATATGGATGGCATCTGCCAGCTGGCTGTCAATGGTGTAGCGTCCGTCCTTGATGGAGACCACACAACTGCTTTTCCGCCGGGAGACCACCGTGATCGTCTCGCCGCTGTAACAGCCGAGCGAGAACAGGAACGAAAGCAGATCCTCGTCGTCCACGTCAATTTCTTTGATTACGTATTCTTTTCCTTCCAAAGCGTCCGTTAAAGTCATATGTACCACCGCAATTCTTTATGCTGTACCCGCGGAACTGTCGGTTAGTTTTGACTAACCGCCGGGGCAATAATACAGGTTAGGTTCTCCTAACCGGTACTATTTTACCGCCTTTTTCCTCCCGTGTCAATAGTTTTTTTGAATTTTACTGAAAATTTTTATTATAACAGGGAGTTTGTGCGTTTGTGCACGAACTCCCTGTTTTTTGCGGTTACAGCAGTTTCAGAATCTCCTCGGCGTTGGTGTCCGGCTTAACCTTGGGCATGACGTGGGTTATGATGCCGTTTTCATCGATGAGAAACGTAGTGCGGACTACGCCCATGGAGATTTTGCCGTACTGCTTCTTTTCCTGCCAAACGCCGTACGCTTCGATGGCGTTCCGTTCCGTGTCGGCGAGAAGACGAAAGGGAAGGGAATACTTCTCCGCGAATTTCTGATGGGAGGCCGTGCTGTCCTTGCTGATGCCGATCACTTCCACGCCCTTTTCCGCAAACGTGTTGTACGCTCCGGCAAAGGCACACGCCTGGCGGGTACATCCGGGGGTGTTATCCTTGGGATAAAAATACAGAACGACTTTCCTTCCCCGAAAGTCGGAGAGGGAGACGGCGTTTCCGTCCTTGTCCGGAAGGGTAAAGTCCGGGGCTTTCATACCGATTTCAAGCATGGCGGTGTTCTCCTTTTGATTATTCGCTGATGTACGCGAATTACAAATTTAATATTTTCTTGTATTATTGTACCTTGCAGACTATCCCAGCGGAATTCTTTCGACATCTCCAACGTTCATTAGTCCATATTCATTGATACCGTATAGGTTTTTCGCGTCAAATTGCATAATGGTGCCATATGTTTTTGAACTTACTTTCGTCCATTCCTCTGTGCCGAAATCGTATCTATATATTCCGTTTATGTCTTTATCTTTAATGGGCCAATTCTTTATATCGGTTCGCTGGATAGAAACATACAGTATATCCCCATGAATCGTTGCTGCCATTTGTAGAATGCCTCTATCCAACTCAGGGGAAAATATGCGCTCGATATTGCCGGTATTAAGTGAATATACATCAATGCTTTCTGTTGTGATACGAATAATCCTGTCAGCTGTGTATAAAAACTCCTCATGCCACCCTCCTGCATCAGACCATTCAATTTTCTTTGATGTCAATAATAGCGGGGTTAAAGGGGTGTCAAGGAGAAAACTGTATATTGCTCCATCCTTTTCATAAATAATTCCATCGTAATAGGCTGCTAGAAGTGTGTCGAAAACGACTATGGGTTTCTCAATTCTTTGAATAATGTCCATTTCAAATAAAGTAGCATTGTTTACATGATATAACCGGTTATTGCAAAATCCGATGATTTCCCCAACGCACAGTTTAACACGGCTGTTCTTGGCAGTGTGAAGCAAATAAATAGTTCCTTCCTCACGCACAATAACATTTTTTTCGTCAATAATAAGAAATTTTTCATCCGGATACGATAACTTGATCAAGTTATGAACAACACCTTTTGCACTGTATTTGATAGTTCGTATATCATTTAACGCATTGGTGTCATTCATATAATACAGTGTATCACCATATACAAAGCATCGACGCCAAGTTTCTCCCCATGAATTGATGCTGCGAGAGTACGAAAACTCCATCTCACTCGCAGTTATGAATGTAAATCTTTGGACAAGTTGAAGTATAAACAACACAGCCAATATACTGAAAAATATAGTTCTGATAATAACTTTATTCATGTTTTCCTCTGGTGTATACCCAATATTATTTCACTTCGGGGAGCATAACGGTATGTGAGCCTATTGAAATGGAGGATGCTTGAAAGTAAATCTCTCTATCCCAGATCTCTATTACTAAATTGGCATATGCAGAAAAATCTTTCAGCCAATCTGGGGAAAGATACCTTGCCTCTGCCGGCGGGGAAAGCACGTCAATAAGGGAAAGTTCCAACCAATCGCCTTCCTCAGGACACGGCAATGGGGTAGGGGAACTTGTCCGTTCGTACGCATACTGAAACATTCTTACACCATGTATAACCAACTTGCAATTTTGCGTTTTGCCTTCCGTTGTTACCTCCAGGTCAAACGTGAACTCGTTTTTCAGCATATCCCATGCATATTGAACAATCCGGCTTTCTTCAACGAAAAGAGTAATTTCATCAAATGTCACTTTCCATTACCTCCCAAATACGAAAACAACATATGAACGATTTGTGCTAATCATCGCCCCGTCTCGCTGTCGAAGTACTGTCCTGCATAGCGGAATGGATTGGTGTCGGTGGTAGATGCAGCCACTTCCTCACCGAACGCGTCATAATCGTATGACTTCAGCACCGCACCTGTACTGTCAGTATATTTTACCACATAAAATACCAGGGCTCCAGCATAGCCTGGAATTCATCCACGGAAACGGTGCGGGAATAGGGGGACTGCTCAAAGGTTTCCGCGTAGGCGATCTTTTCGCCCTTTTCTTTTCCGTAAATCTCAATAAGGCGGGCGCGGTATCTGTCGGCTTCCTTTTTCTGGTGTGCCAGCCAGCCGTTTTTGATGTGTTCGTGCTTTTCTGCTTCGGTCAGCTTGGAGGCATCGAAATCCCGGATACCGAACGTCCAGGGCAGCCACTCGAAGAACTGAGATTTATGGCAGCTGAGTGCGTTCAGCTTGTCCTCCATGACGGAATCGATCTCAATGACGGCGTCGGCACGGTGCGGACGGGGATCTTCAAAGCGGTCATAACTGAAAGCGAAAATCGGTGCGACTTCGGGAATGGGCGTGTCCTCGCAGAAGTGGGGAACCATGCAGACGTAGGCACAATCCTGTACCAGCTGTGCGGTGGCACGGTGATCGGGATGATAGTCGCACAGACGGTGGGTGATGAGCACGTCCGGAGCAAATTCACGGATCAGGCGGACGAATTCCCGGCGGTTTTCCAGCGTTGCTTCCAGACCGCAGTCATGATCCAGCACCTGATATTCCACGAGGCCTACGGCTTTGGCGGATTCCTGGGTTTCCAGTTTGCGTACACGGGCGGTTTCCGCACGGGACAGGCGGAAGTGACCGGTATCGCCGTTGGTGGCGGAGATAAATTTTACGATATGTCCGGCACGGGCAAGTTTGATGGCGGTGCCGGCGCAGAGGATGTCTGCATCATCGGGATGAGCGCCGATGAAAAGAATGCGTTTTTGCTTCATGGCAATCTTCTCCTTAAATCTTTTTGAAAGTGTATTTTTCTTAATTCTACCATGAGATTTTTGTGCTGTCAAGGCGGCAGTGGCATTTTTTGTCTTCATTGCAGCCGCTGATTTTGGACAATGCCGGATGCGAAAAGAAAAGGGAGAGAGGGGACCGCATGCCTTGCCTTGGGAGGCGCGGTGTATAAAGAAAAATCCGAACCCCACCATTACATGATAAGATTCGGATTTTTCTGTCGCCCTCCCGATGCCCGAGGGCGGCAGCTTGCCGCTGGTGCTCCTGACAGGGGTCGAACCTGCACGCCGTAGCAATGGATCCTAAATCCATCGTGTCTGCCAATTCCACCACAGGAGCGTTTTTCGCGAGTATTATTATAACATAGGAAGAAAGATTCGTCAAGTGCCGGTTTTCGAATGGAAATGCATCAAGATACCATTGAAATATTAAACACCCTTTAATATTTCACTTATATTACAGATAGAGAAAAGTACTTGCAAAAAATTGCAGGATAGGGTATGATATACACGCGGGGAAATCCCTGGCGGATCTGCCCGTATAAAAAAATTTTTTTATATTAAGAAGGAGCACAGAAAAAGATGAAAAAGATTCTTTCTCTGGTCCTGGCCATGCTGATGATCTTCAGCGTAGTGCCTGCTGTATTCGCAGCAGATGCTAAGGCAGAGGACGCT
>JAZPZY010000090.1:0-5130 GCA_045544955.1 Eubacteriales bacterium | reverse complement strand
GGTTTTAGTCCCGCTTGAGCGGGGTTTCGTAACAAATGCATGGCTGACAGGCCAATAAAAGACGCACTTGTGCGTAGCCTGTAGTATTAGGGCTATGCCCGAAACTGAAATACCACCCGCTATGCGGGTGGATTTTTATTGCTGAAAAACGTCCTTTTCCGAGACGGAATTTTTCACGGAACGGCAGATAATACTTGCAGACGGCATGTTTTTATGGTATAATGCTTTCGAGGACATTTGCGACACTAAAAATTCATATTAAACGACAGGAGAGAATTATGAAGACGATGACGAAAATGTTGGCACTTGCCATGGCGGCGGTTCTGCTTCTTATGACGCTTGCGGCGTGCAGCGGCGGAATCGGTGCTTTGGACGGTACGTATGAGGCGGAAGTGTTTGGCACTGGTACGGAGTACGTTTTCAGCGGTAAATCGGTGAAGATGAACGTGACCGTAGCGGGCATGGTTGCGGCAACGATGGAAGGCACGTACGAGATCGACGGCGATAAAATCACGTTTGTTTTCGGCGGAGACGAGGATACTGCCGAGCAGTACAGCGGTACGTTCGATTTCGAAAAGGATGACGAGGCCAACACCATCAAGATCGGTCTTGTTGAATACACGAAGAAGGCTGAGTAAACAATAAAAAAAGAGCTGCACGAAGGGGAGATGCCCTTAGCGGAGAATTGACATGATACGCGGTAGCGGGCGTTCGCAGAACGCCCCTACGGATAGAAAAAATTGCTCTGCAGTAAACAAATAATTAGCCCCGACGGATTTTTTAGTCTGTCGGGGTTGTTTGTTCTGTAATATGAGTTGAAACACATCTTGTTTTTATACTTTCAAATGCGTTTCGTCGTAGGTGACAAGCCAATAATCGCTCATTTTTCCGTCTTCAAAGGAATTTCGTTTCTTGCCCGTACCGCCCTGTTCGGGGAATTGATCCGAGCATTTATAGGACTTTATGTAATGCAATTTGTCATAGCTGTCAACAAGCATAATTTCGATGTTTTCTTGTGATAATGTCACCTCTTTGATTGTCATATCGGACAGCAATTCTTTAAACTTTGAAAGGCTGTTTGCGTAATCGTCAAATACGATTAACGGAGCATATTTTTCTGCATGATCCGGATGGCATTCCAAAACATGATCGTCAAACAAAATGTGCTCGCCTGCTGACCATATACAATAAGTCAACCACCTTGTGCCATATTCTCCCTGCAATTTCAGCCCGAAAAAGCCTGGGCCGCCCATTCCATAAGTACCGCAGTAAGTACATACATCAACAATGTGGCTGTTTTTCAGCACTTCATTTCCAAAGGCTTCAATACTCAACGGAACGCCCAACATAATAATTTCAGAAGAATTAGGCTTGTATCTGAATACGGGATATTTACGAATTCTTTTGAAACCTCTTGCTTTCCAAATTTTTTTGTCATCTTTTTTTGCTATCACAAAATTCTCTTTAACAAGACCTATATTAAGATTCAAAAATGGATGTTTGAAAAGCATAATAGACACCTCCAGCAAATTCTTTTTAATCGTTCCGTTTTATCGCCAGTTTCGCCTTTGTATTACAAAGGCAACAGGGCAAAGCCCATACCCCTAAAGATGTACGAGCGTGTCAATAGGCTCCCTCCGGGAGGGAGGCTTTTCGTTAACCCCATTATATCACAAATCGGCAGAGAAAACAAGTTCTCCGCCGATTTTTTGCGCCTGCCTATTTCTCCGCTAAGAATACAGAGAGAACGTGCAGCCTTTTTTTATGCAATTACAGTATGTTGCCGGTTGCGTTCAGCGCGTAGTTGCTCACGAAAGACGTTTCTTCCTTCGTGCCGTAGGGCAGAATGTCGGCTTCCAGTTCTTCGATTCTGTCGATCTTTCCGCATGCGTAGTCGAGAAGCCGTCTGCGGCAGGCATCCAGACGGTAGATGAGTCCGCCCAAACGAATATCCTGTACGTCAAAGCCGCTCGTTTTGTTTTCCTTGAACCATTGCTTTTCAAAGGCTTTGGCAAACAGGCGTACCCGCTTTATTACCTCTGCGTACTCGTTTTCAGCCAGCTTTTTCAGGGCAGCCTTATCGCCTGCCTTGTATGCTTTCCGCGTTTTTACGCCCAATTCGTACTTTATTGCCAGTACATCGCACAGCTTGGCGGCGGCATCGAACAGATAGCCGTACCGGCGGCTCTTTTTAGCGATTTGACGCAGTTCTTCCGCGTAACCGGGATAAACGGCACTGCAGCCTTCCTTTACCGTGTAGTCCAAATATCCGTTGAAGCAATCCGAGTAGAGCATGTATTTGCAGGGGTTGGTGGGATATTCCACGTTCAATTCACCCGACGCACTGGGGATCCGACGAAGCTTCTCGTTGACACTGTTAGGCAGATCCAGTTTCATGAAATCGTCAAAAGGTATGCCGAACCGCTTTTCGAAGCTTGCCTTGATGACGGATTCGTCGGTGATGCCCTTGGCATACTGGGCAAGATAATACAGGGACGGGATCTGGGCAAAGTGAGAGCACTCGGCGCCGTTGTCTCCCCACATGGTCATAACCATGTTTTTGATGCGGTGCTTCCGGCAGGCATCAATGGCGGGCTTCATGACGGACAGCGTGAATTCGTTGAACGGTGCAAAGCCGCCCCAGGACCAGCTGCCGCCTGCGAACCAGAATTTTTTGGAAAACTGGAGATGGTTTTCAAACATATCACCGTAGGACTGTTCGTCGATTTTGTAATAATCCCAGTATACGGGGATCACGGATTTCGGCAGGGCATCCACGTATTCTTTCGGTACGGTGGTTTTTTTGGCGTAGTACATGCCGCCGTTCCACGGCCGGAAGAGCATGTCCGACCAGATCATCAGTTCAAAACCGTATTTTTCCGCAATCTCGCAAACCCGGGCCAGATGCCGTTTCATCAGCACGTCCGTCTTTTCGTATCCGTGCTCGTCCAGATATCTGCCGCGGCCCACCATATGCGCCTCGTCCATGCCCACGTGAATTTTTCTGGCGGTGAAGCATTCGGCAAGAGAAGAAAACATGTGATCGATCAACTCGTAGGTGCGCTCGTCGTCAATGAGAAGAATGTCACCTACGTCGATGGGAAGCTTTCCCCAGCGCACATTGGCATTCAGGTGGGCGAGTGCCTGGATACAGGGAATCAGCGTAATGCCAAGCGAATTGGAAAATGCGTTCAGTTCCTTAAGTTCTTCCTTGGTGTACCGACCGCGCAGATAGCCGAAGTACGGCTCGCCGTCCACTTCATAGGTGTCTTCCGTGTAGAGCATGGCACAGTTGTAGCCCATCTTTTTGAGAAGAAGCAGAAAGCTCTTGAGCCCCTCCATGCTCATGACCGCGTTGCGGGACATGTCGATCATAACGCCAAAAGTGTCAAATTTGAATGACGCCATAGATGTACTCCTTATATTATATAGAATTATTTCGCAGAAGATTATGGGTCAGCCGGCAGAAATCGGCCGGGGACAGCTTTTCGCCCCGGATGTCGGCACGCAGCCCCATTTCCGTCAGCACCCGCTCCGTTTCCGCTTTGGGAAACAGGGAGGAAAGGGCGTTGGGTAACGCCTTCCGTCGCTGGAGAAATGCGTTGTCCAGAACAGCCTTCAGCTTTGCGAAATACGCAGGGAACGCCTCGCCTCGGGGGGCGTCCGGATACAGATCCCAGATGCCGCCCGGATAGGGTTCGATGCACAGTACCGCCGAGGAGACCTTCGGCACCGGATAGAAGTTTCCCGCAGAAACGGTGAACATCCGCCGGGCACGTCCGTAAAGGGCGGTCAGGGCGGAGGAGACGCTGTACTCTTTATCGCTTTCCGAGGCACAGATCCGATCGGCAAATTCGCTCTGCACCAGCAGAGTGATCCGGCGAAGCGGGGAAGTCCCGTCCGGCGGGAAGGCGTCCAGCAGTTTTGTGAGAATGGGCGTGGTAATGTAGTAGGGCAGATTGGCACACACGTGCACCGGCACGCCGTCGGACAACTCTGCGATCAGTGCCCGGGGATCCGTTTTCAGAAAATCCTCGTGAATAATGCGTACGTTTTCGCAGTCGGCCAGGGTTTCCGCCAACACCGGGATCAGACCGTCGTCGATCTCCACCGCGGTGACGGCCGGGTACCGGGCGGCCAATTCCCGTGTCAAAGCGCCGATGCCCGGTCCGATCTCCAGCACCCGTGCGGTGTCAGATTCGTTTTCAGAAAATAGAAAGGGCGCATACGCCGAGGTATCCGCGATCTCTTCGGGAATGGCGGAATTTACGAGAAAATTCTGCCCGAAGGATTTCCGGGGGGCAATGCCGTGCTTTTCGAGAAGTGCACGCACTTCTGTTAGATTACATAAATTCATACAGTATCTTCCGTTCGTTGGAGTTACTTTATCCAAAATAGGGGGTGCTTGAAGAAGCACCCCCCGGCTTATTAAAATGCGATTTTATCAGCGATATATTTCTCCAGATCAGCAATCGGGATACGTACCTGTTCCATAGTGTCGCGGTCGCGGACCGTGACGCAGTTGTCCTCTTTGGAATCAAAGTCGTAGGTGATGCAGAGGGGCGTACCGATCTCGTCTTCGCGGCGGTAACGCTTGCCGATGGAGCCGGCATCGTCGTAGTCTACCATGAAGGATTTGGACAGGCGTGCGTAGATCTCACCGGCCTCCTCGGAGAGTTTCTTGGAGAGAGGCAGAACGGCAGCCTTGAAGGGAGCCAGTGCGGGATGCAGATGCATAACCACGCGCACGTCGTTCTTCTCGGCGTCGATGACTTCTTCGTCGTATGCCTCTACCAGGAACGCCAGCGTTACGCGGTCTGCACCGAGAGAGGGCTCCACAACGTAGGGTACATACTTTTCGTTGGTTTCCGGATCGAAGTACTCCATAGGCTCACCGGAATGATTCTGATGCTGAGTGAGGTCGTAGTCCGTACGGTCTGCGATGCCCCACAGCTCGCCCCATCCAAAGGGGAACATAAACTCAAAGTCCGTGGTGGCCTTGGAATAGAAGGACAGCTCCTCCGGATCATGGTCACGCAGGCGGAGGTTTTCCTCAGCGATACCCAGATCGTAGAGGAAGTTGGCACAGTAGCCTCTCCAGTAGGTGAACCACTCCAGATCCGTGCCGGG
>JAZPZY010000089.1:0-54051 GCA_045544955.1 Eubacteriales bacterium | reverse complement strand
GTTTTAGTCCCGCTTGAGCGGGGTTTCGTAACAAATGCATGGCTGGCAGGCCAATAAAAGACGCACTTGTGCGTAGCCTGTAGTATTAGGGCTATGCCCGAAACTGAAATACCACCCGCTATGCGGGTGGATTTTTATTTTATTCTTTCGTTTCCGTGATAAGGACAGTGCCGTTGCCGGTAAGAGAACAGGAGGCACAGCCGCAGGGGATGAAGTAGGAATCTCCTTTGTGCAAAGGATATTGCGTGCCTTCATACTGCATCGAACCTTCGCCATCCAAAGAGAGAATGGAAAGGAAACTGCTCTTTGCGGAGAGTGAGACCTCGTTTGCACTAAGGTCCATTTTTCGCACGCGGAAATAATCGCAATTTGCAATTTCAGTGAGATCACCGGTCGCTTCTGTAAATCGAAGTGCATCTATTTCCGCATCCGTGCGGATTTGGATGGCCTGTAAAGCTTTTTCTGTGTGCAGTTCCCGAAGGGATCCGTCGGCACCACGACGATTGTAATCATACACACGGTACGTGACGTTGGAGTTTTGCTGGATTTCCGCAATCAGTATGCCCCCGCCGATGGCATGGATCTGTCCCGCAGGAATAAAGTACACCTCGCCGGGGTGTACGTCCACAAACCGAAGCGTTTCCTCCAACATATCGTTCTGTATGGCGGCGGCAAAATCAGCGGCTGTGACGCCTTCTCGAAGCCCGTACACAAGCTTGGCATCGGGTTCCGCTTCCACAATGTACCACATCTCTGTCTTTCCCAGCTCGCCTTCGGCGCGGAGTGCCGTTTTATCGTCGGGATGTACTTGAATAGAGAGACGGTCGCAGGCATCGATGAATTTTATAAGAAGCGGAAACCGGTCTTTGTGATACGTGGGGGATATAGCCGACGCACCGGCTTTTGCGAGAAAGTCGCCCAGGGGCATGCCTGCGTAATCGCCGTTTGCAATCACGTTCATTTCTTTCTCTCGAACGGTCAGCTCCCAGGATTCCGCCAGTTTTTCAAAAGGGGCAGTTTTGTTGTATTTGTCTTTCAGTTTATGACCGCCCCAGAGAATCTCTTTGGAAACCGGGGTGAGGCGAAGGGGATACAGCTTCATACTATCAATAACTCCTGCGAAAGTAAGTGTGTCTGTGATTTATTCATCGAAAACGAGGCTTGACAGCCACATTTCACGAAGCTTTATGGTCAGTCCCCGATGGGAGTGACGGAATTTACAGGTGCTGTTTGACAGATAGGGAAGTGTCTCCGCCGTGCTGGGGTAGTGAGACAAAAGACACTGCCGTACCAGATCCACAAATTCGTCCCGGCTTTTGTAAAGTTCACACTCGATAATGATCTGATCGGGATCCACAGTCATGAGTACGTTGTAAATAGCCCGGGCGAGAAGGGAAGCGTTTTCTTCCGGGGTGTTGTCAGTTTTTATAGCCGATTCCAGCGTGCGTCCCCGGCCGATCATCATCTGTCCGAAATTGCCGGCTGCATTGTGGGCGCCGCGCAGAATTTCGCCTCCTTTCACGATCGTGCCGCAGATGTTGTTCTCTCCAATGAACCAGTACAGAATGATACGGTCACGGTAGTGCTGTATTCTGGAAATATTGGACATGGCCGCTGCGTTATAGCTGGCTTCTATAAAGATCGGCAGATCCGGAAAATAATGGAAGAGCGTTTCTTTCAGAGCCACCGAAGAAAGGGTGGGTACCCGTTCACCAAGGACACGGTCCAGTTCGCCTGAGTACGCATCCGGCACGGAGACACCTATGCCAATACATTCTTTGCCTTCGTCGTGAAGAGCAAGGTACTTCTGTACGCTTTTCAAGAACAACGTGAGATTTTCGTCAAAGCGGAAATCGTCGTTGTAGGCGTAAGGACATTTGTCTACGATATTCAACTGAATATTGATGACGGACATATGAAAATTGTGACTGGTAAGATCCAGTATTACAGCATAGGGGGTGGAATTGATGCTTAGCATGCCGGCACGGCGCCCGGCAGTTCCGGCGGAGGCTTTAGCCTGAGAGACTATGTGCATATTGAGAAGGGCGTCCGCCACCTTTCCTACCGTCATTAGGCTGAGTCCCGTTTCAGCAGAAATGTCTGCACGGCTGATTTTTTCGGCAGCAGAAATAGAATTGAAGATGGCCTTGATGCTTTCCCACTTGATGCTTTTGAGGCTGATATTCTGCATAGCAGTTCCTCCGTAAAAAATGAATACGGCAAATCCGAAAAATTTTAACACCTGTATAATAATATTATAACCGATTTAATGAATAAGTCAAGAGGGAGAAGAAGAACTGCCCAAAAAGAGTTTTTGAATGTGTAAAAAAGGCGACGCCAAAATAAGACAAGCGCAAAACGCAAAAAAATAAAGATATTTTAGGGAATTATCGAAAAATTGTGTTGACAAATGAGTTAGGCGGGCGTATAATATTACTTGTCCCCCTGTTTGCGGATGTGTTTTCGACACTTACCGCTGTTCATGCATTTAGTGAGGAGGTCGCAGTCAGTGTATCGGACTGCGTATTTTTATGACAGTAGATTCTATGCTTTCAGGCACTGCTTCTGCGGGTGAAGCAATGCGGACTGTTGATTACTCAAAGAAACTTCCCGATGCTGAGTTCGAAGTAATGCAGGCTGTGTGGGATGGAACGCCCCCGGTAAATACCGCCTATCTTATGGATATGGTTGGACGTGTCCGCGGATGGAAGGCTCCTACGCTTATCTCTTTCCTTGTTCGTTTGGAAGAGCGTGGGTATATCGTATCTGAAAAACGTGGAAAAGAACGCTATTATACACCGGTTGCTGAGCGTGCTCAATATCTTCAATTCACTACCGAACAGTTTGTAAAACAGTACCACGGCGGTTCTTTCGTGCGGATGATGGATTCTTTGTATAGTGACAAAAATCTTTCTGAAGACGACATTGATGAGCTTCTGCAGTGGTTGAAGTCCAAATACTGATACCGTATGTCATTGGTAGATTGCAACCGTCCCCGGTTTCTGCAGTTGGTGGTGAACGCCGCAACGGCTTCTCATGAGCGATTCAATATCGGAACTTATAAGGAAAAAACACTGCATCTGGTTCTGAAGAACTATTTTGAACCGGATCCGACTTTGCAGGAAATCCCGTTGCACGGGTTCATTGCTGATATTTGCAATTCTGAGGGGATCACTGAGATCCAAACCTCCGGCTTTGCCTCTATGAGGGATAAGTTGGAGGCTTTTTTGCCCCTTTGCAAAGTCACCGTAGTGTATCCCATTGCCAAAGAAAAATGGATCTCTTGGATCGATCCGGATTCCGGGCAAATAGGGAAACGGAACCGTTCTCCCAAAGCAGGGAAGCTGTTTGATACGGTGCCGGAATTGGTGTTCATTCATTCGTATCTTTCTCACCCGAACCTGACGATACGAGCCGTTCTTCTCGGAATCGATGAGTATCGCCTGCTGAACGGAAAACGGAGCCGCTCACGCAAACGGGGCTCTACTTGCTTTGAACGTATGCCGCTGGAATTATTCGAGATATACGATTTCCGCACACCGGATGATTATATCTCACTTCTTCCGTTCGACAGGGAAAGTGAATTTACCGCGCAGGAGCTTGCCTCGTGTATGAAATACAGGGGCCGTGCCGTCAGTGCAGCGGTAAAGGTTCTTATGAGCGTGGGGGCGATTGAGCGTGTGGGAAAACGTGGCAGAGCCTATACGTACCGTCTGCAAGAAGCATCGACGGGATTATAGGAAAAATAGAAGAACGCAGCCGGTAGCGGAAGCTCCGGCTGCGTTTTAAATTCATTTTGAGAAATTTTCAAGCAGATGCACTTTCTGTGCGGAGAACTGATACGCCGCTTTGTAGTCGCTGATTTTGCTGGCACATACTTCCAGGGCAGTCAGTGCGTGATACCGTGTGAAAAAATCCATATCCGTCTCCGAAAGCGATTTTTTCAGCAGAGGGAACGATTCCTCCGTATTGCCGTTTGCCATGGAGATGCATGCTTTCAGAAAATCGTGACAGTACGGCGTGAAGATCAGCCCGCTTTCCCGCAGCATGGCGGCTGATTGCCAGTCACCGCCAGCGAGTGCAGTGAGACACCGCATATACACAAACCATTCCGCCGGAACCCATGCATCAGGAAAGGCGGCAGGGGCGGCAAGAGTCGGGGGGATTTCTTCTTTTCCCGCCGCACCGATCAGCGCGAGAAGATATGCAGCCGTGCTTCGGAGAGAATCCGGTGCATAAATACAAAGAGCGGCGTGCTTTTCCGCCTGGACTAAGGCCTCGGCGGCAGAGCGCAGTGCACACCGCCGCATGGCATCTTTCGCCAGCGAAAGGTAACATTTTGAAAGCAGATAGCGAATCTCGTTATCCTTATGAGGAAGCGTCTCGCAGGATGCAATACACCCGGCGTAATCCCGTGCGAGATACAGGCGGTGCAATTGCTCCATCATGCCCATTTTTGTAAATTGTGAGGATTCCTCCTCCGTAGCGGCAAAGAAATATCCCACCGGCACGTTCAGCCGCTTAGAAAGCTCAGTGAGTGTGTGCAGGGAAGGAGAGGCACTGCCGGTTTCAAGAAGACTGAGCATGTTTCTCGTAATAGCGTCTCCCGCAAGCTCCGCCTGCGTCATTCCAAGGCTTCGCCGAAGTTCACGGATTTTTTGCCCGATCCGTTTATTCTGATCTTCCATATACCCTCCGGTAGATCCGTTCCCACTGTTATTTTACAGGGCGGGTGCCGTACTTTTTGTCCATCTCACTGAGAAGGGCGTTTACCGCTTCGTTAAGAGAGGTTTGATAATACTCCACCTTCACGCTGAGATCACGGCTTCTTTTTTCAAAATCCTGAATCAGAGCGGAGGCGTTGTCCCGCATTTCTCGGAGTGAGGTCGTCATTTCGCTGATACAGTTTTCGGTGGAGGTGTGCAGTTCACCGCTGATCTGCGACAGCATTTCGTCCGCCGCATCCGACAGGCGTGCACGGATGGAATTGGCTTCCGTTTCCGTCTCCGTCATGATCCGGGTGGCGTGCTCGTTGGCGGCGGCGACGATGGCGTCTGCTGACGTGTTGGCACTGATCATGATGTCTCCGATCTGCGCACTGATGCGGTCGTACTTTACGGACTTGTCATCCTCCCCACTGAGCGTAAGCTGCTCACGGAGTGCGGCGGCCGCCTGTTCGGCAGCCAGAAGCCTTTCTGTGAGTGCCGCCATTTCTTCGTTCTTCTGATCAACGGCTTCCTTCAAGGATTCGTTGATTTTTTCCAAAGCCTCTTTTTCGCTTTTGATGGCCATCAGCGAGTCGTTCAGTGCGGAAACGGCGGACTCTGCGTTGCTTTTATCCTTTTGAGCTTCTTGCAGAGCGTTTTCTGTTTCTGCCGTTTTTTCTTCCCATTCCCGGTTCAGGGACAGAATGTACTTGTTAACGTCTTCCCGGTTGTAACCGCTGATAGCGGAACGGAAAGCAACATTTTTTGCGTCACGCATAGGAGTACCGTGCACCGGTTTCGGTGCTTCCTTTCGGTTTGAGTGGCGGATGTTAACACGCTATATCCAGTATACCATATTTATTTCCATTTTGCAACAAGGTAAATGGATTTTACCGATGAAAGGAGAATTTTTTCAAAAGAAATTTGTATAAAACCTTTGAAATAGTATGGACGAAACGGGGATAATATGGTATAATAAGAACTTATAAGGGAAAAGGAGGGAGAAGCGTGCAGATCCAAAGAATACCCACGGAGGGTTTTGCAGCCAATACGTGGCTTGTTTTCGACGAGGAAACAAGGGAAGCGGCCGTGATCGATCCGACGGCTGATGCGGAACGTATCACGGAGATTCTTCAAAAAGAGGCACTCACCCTCACCATGATCCTCCTCACCCACGGGCATTTTGATCATATCTATGCGGCTGATTCTTTGCGCGACGCCACCGGTGCACCACTTTTGATTCATCATAAGGATGCTGAAATGCTTACCGATGCCATCGCCAATGCGTCGGCAGTGTTTTTTGGAAAAGGGGACACGTACCGTCCGGCCGAGCGTCTTTTGAAAGGCGGCGACGGGTTGCCTCTTGGAAAAAAACTTATCACCGTTCGTCATACACCGGGGCACACCCCGGGATCGGTCACGTTCGTTTTGCCCGGCGTGCTGTTCACCGGCGATACGCTGTTTGATGGCAGCGTAGGCAGAACCGATCTGCCCGGCGGCGACGGGGCTGCACTAGCGGATTCTCTCCGCCGCATCGTCCGTATGCCCGGGGAATATACGCTGTATCCCGGCCACGGTGAAATTACCACTTTGGAGAATCAACGGAAAACCAATCCGTTCTTACTTGATATTTGACTTTTTACGTAGGAGATTGTGACTATGGCACAGACAAACGGCATAGATACCGCTGTACTTGCAGAACTTCTGTTTCCCCATATCAAGACGCTTCCGGAGGATATGGAAGCACGCTATCCCGCACGCAATCTGCCGGAGGGTGCAAAAGTAACGCGCTTTGCGCCCAGTCCGACCGGATTCGTGCATTTTGGCGGCCTGTTTCCCTCTACGGTTGGCGAACGGCTTGCCCATCAAAGCGGCGGCGTGTTCTACCTCCGTATTGAGGATACAGATGCAAAGCGTGAAGTGGAAGGGGCGGCGGAAGGACTGATCCGCACCCTGGCCACCTACGGCATCCATTTTGACGAAGGAGCTATCCTTGATGAGACGGGAAATATTTCCGATAAGGGTGCGTACGGACCGTACCGACAGTCTGCCCGTGCGGAGATCTACCAGACCTTTGCAAAGCACCTGATCCGGGAAGGGAAGGCGTATCCCTGCTTTACCACTGAGGAGGAGTTGGACGAACTTTCCCAGGTGAATAAAAAGGAAGAACTGAAAAACACCGACTGGCAGGCAGAAGCAGAAGCACGCCGGGCGGAAATGCTGGCAAGACGTTCCTTTACGCTCGACGAGGTGAAGGAGCATCTCAATGCGGGGCATCCCTTCGTCGTCCGTATTCTGGCGGACGGTACGCCCGATGCCAGGGTGAAATTCACCGATCTGATCAAGGGAAATATGGAGATTCCCGAAAATGACGAGGATTTCGTGCTTTTGAAATCCGACGGAATCCCCACGTATCATTTTGCTCATGCAGTGGACGATCATCTGATGCGGACCACCCACGTGATCCGCGGCGAGGAATGGCTTCCCAGCCTTGCAAAGCACCTGCAGCTGTTCCGCTATCTGGGATTCAAAGCCCCCAAATATATGCACATCGCCCAGATCATGAAGCTGGATGAGGCGGGTAACAAGAAAAAACTCTCCAAGCGGGATATGGGTGCCAACATGGACGACTACACCCGCATGGGTTACTGCCCCGAGGCAGTGTGCGAATACGTGATGACGCTTCTTAATTCCAACTACGAAGAGTGGCATATGCAGAACCCGGATAAGCCGTACACGGATTTCCCGTTCAATATCAAGAAAATGTCCACCTCCGGCTGCCTGTTCGATTTCAATAAGCTGAATGACGTGTCGAAAAACGTGATCTCCCGGATGGATGCCGCAAGCGTTACCGAAAAGGTAATCGATTGGGCACTGCAGTTTGATCCCGATTTTGGTGAGATACTGCAGCGTGACCGTGCCATGGCGGAAAGCATCTTTGCCATCGGCAGAGGCGGAAACAAGCCGCGAAAGGATCTGGCCACCTGGGCGGATGCCAAGCCGTATATGGGATTCTTCTACGACGAATACTTTACCGTGGAGGAAGCATATCCCGAGAACTTTTCCGCAGGGGATATCAAGGCCATCCTTGAGAAATTTGCGGAAACCTTCGACGCTGCCGACGCCTCCGACGTGTGGTTTAACAAAATCAAGGAAATTGCCGCTTCCCAGGGCTTTGCCGCCGATATGAAACTGTATAAGCAGAATCCCGGTGATTATAAGGGAAGTCTGGCGGACGTAAGCATGTTCATCCGCCTTGCCGTAACCGGAAAAATGAATTCCCCCGATATGTACAGCGTAATGCATATTCTCGGACGGGAGAGGGTGCTTGCCCGCGTACACGCGATGGCAGAGTCTCTCGGCGTCTGAACGATAGATTGGAGAGTGTCCTATGGAAAACACGTCAAAGAATTTTATTCACGCATTTATTGAGGAAGATATTGCAGAGGGCGGCCGGTACGCCGGTCAGACCGTGCATACCCGGTTTCCTCCCGAGCCCAACGGCTATCTGCATATCGGTCACTGCAAAGCGCTGATTATCGATTTCGGCACGGCTGAAAAATTCGGCGGCCTTTGCAATCTCCGCATGGACGATACCAACCCCACGAAGGAAGACGTGGAGTTCGTGGAAGCCATCAAAGAAGATATTCATTGGCTGGGCTTTGACTGGGGCGACCGCTTCTACTACGGCTCCGATTATTTTGAAAAGGATTACGAGTACGCCGTTGAGCTGATCAAAAAAGGATTGGCGTACGTGTGCGAACTGACACCGGACGAATTCAAGGAATTCCGGGGCGATCTGAATACGCCTGCCAAATCCCCGTACCGTGACCGTCCCATTGAGGAAAGTCTCGATCTCTTTGCACGGATGCGTGCCGGTGAATTTGAGGATAACAAGTATACGCTCCGTGCCAAAATCGACCTTGCCTCCGGCAACTTTAATATGCGTGATCCCGTTATCTACCGGATCCGCCATATGCATCACCACCGCCAGGGCGATAAGTGGTGCATCTATCCCATGTACGATTTTGCTCATCCCATTCAGGACGCACTGGAGGGAATCACCCACTCCCTCTGCTCTCTGGAATTTGAAAATCACCGTCCGCTGTATAACTGGGTGGTGGAAAACGTCTCAGTGCCTCATCATCCCCGGCAGATCGAATTTGCCCGTCTGGGCATCGACCATACCGTGCTCAGTAAGCGTTATTTGAGAGCACTGGTTGAGGAAGGCTATGTGGCCGGTTGGGACGATCCCAGAATGCCCACGCTGTGCGGTATGCGCCGCCGCGGCTTTACTCCTGCCTCCATTCGTAATTTCTGCGAGCGTGTCGGCGTTGCCAAGAGCCCCAATACCATTCCTCTGGCATTTCTGGATTTCTGCCTGCGTGAGGATCTGAATGAGTCCGCTGCCCGGGTTATGGCTGTGCTGAAACCCATCAAACTGACCATCACTAACTATCCCGAAGGGCAGAGCGAGACGGTGGAAGTGGAGAACAACCCCAACCGTCCCGAGGACGGTATGCGTCAGATCACCTTCTCCCGTAACCTCTGGATCGAGGCGGACGATTTCCTGGCTGAGCCCGTCCCGAAGTACAAGCGGCTGTATCCGGACGGCCCTGAGTGCCGCCTGAAGGGAGCCTACCTGATCCGTTGCACCGGCTATAATACGGACGAAAACGGCAATATCACCGAAGTGCTGGCAACCTACGATCCCGATTCCCGCGGCGGCGATCCCGCCGACGGCCGTAAGGTCAAGGGTGCTACCATCCACTGGGTGGATGCCGAAACCGCCGTTGACGCTGAGGTTCGTCTGTACGACAATCTGTTTAACGCCGCAGAGCCCGATACGTCCAGTATGGAAGCTCTTGTGAAAGATCTGAACACGAATTCCCTGGAGGTTCTCACGAACTGTAAGGTCGAGGCTTCCCTGAAAGAGGCGAAAGCACCTGCGTCCTATCAGTTCATGCGACTCGGCTATTTCTGCCCCGATTCCAAGGACTCCTCCCCGGAGCATCTGGTGTTCAACCGCTCCGTCAGCCTGAAAGACAGCTATAAACCGCAGTAATGTATGTTTTGAGACTCCCCCGGAAATTTCGGGGGAGTTTTTCAAAAAAACTCTGTAAAAACTCTTGACACGACCGGGTTTTTGTGCTATTATATATAGGCGTTTTGGATGCCCCATTAGCTCAGACGGTAGAGCACTTGACTTTTAATCAAGGTGTCCGGAGTTCGAATCTCCGATGGAGCACCACGCAAAAAATCCTGTCATTAGACAGGATTTTTTGCTTTTTGTCTTTATCGGTTCACCACCAGGCGTTCTTTACGAGAATCTTTCGATCATCCGGGATCCGCTTTCCCGTGTTAAGACTGCGGAGAATCAGTTCGTGATTGTATTCGAGAACCTCAAGCAGTTCCTCCCGTTTGGCAAGTGCTCCCTCCATGGCGTCGGCAAATTGGAAATTCCGTCCCTTGTGATCCCGCATTGCTTCCGCCGCACGTTCTTTGCCGGCCTGCACACGCTGCAGCAGCGGCTCTTTATCACCGATTCCGTCCTTCAGAAGAGCATCCGCTTCTTTGTAGAATTGCAGATATTCGTGCCACATCACAATCAGCGGCTGATTGAGGGAAAGCATTTCATAAAACGCACGGATGTCTGTATTATCAGCGTTTTCGTTTTCCAGAAGCTGAAGTGCGGTCTCATTGAGGCGCCGCATCTCGCCGAAAGAAGCGATAAGTCCATCGATCTCCTCCGGGGGAAGCTCATTGTCCCAGCGGAATTTAACGAACACGTCGTTGCCGGCGGTGTGCGTTTCTTTATTGCAGGGGTAGGGAACGACGCACTCTGCATTTTCGCCGCATAGTTTGAAGATTTTTGCCATAACTGCTCCGTGCTCGCCGTACAGCTTTTCGCAGATAATATCCAGCATGCCGCCGTCTTCATAGATTTCCGCCGGACGGATTTTCGTGTCCCGGCAGTCGTGGTACAGCTGAAGAAAGGCATCGTAGTCTGTGGGTACGTCCGTGATATTGTAGAAATCGCTGTTTTCGCAGTTCCACATGTATTCGGCGTTGAATACCTGAAGCGGTTCCTGGAACGCATTGCCGCTGCAGGTGATCAGTGCGTCCGCACCCTTGAACATATAGTTGAACACGGAGGAAATAAAGAACAGCTTGTCCGTGTAGAATCCGCCGCCGCCGCTGAAATTGATGATGCTGAATCCCTGTCCGTTCTGCCAGGATTTTGCCACAACGTCGCGGATGCGAAGTTGATCGTCATCCATATTGGTGAACATTTCGCGGAACATGGGGAACACGTTGTTTTTCACCTTGGTGTATTTCTGTACCGCTTCCCAGAAGGCGTTGGCAGCCCGTACTTCCTCGTCTGTGATCACGTACCACATATATCCCGGGGATACGTTGAAGATCAGCAGATCCCGGGCGGCATCGTATCCATCTGCGGTGACGCTTTGCAAAGCCCCGTTCAGCCTGTCGAAGAAGGAGGCGAAAGCACCTGCCATACCGTCCTCGGCGAGTACCTCGTCGCTTGGCCATTTTTTGCGGCAGCCGTCGCAGCGTGCCAGCCACAGCCGCTGATCGATCAAATGGGAATCCATGTTGTGGAGATAGAGGGCCCCCGGCTGTACTTCCTTTACGAACGTGCAAAGCTCGTTCAGCTTGTCGTCCATCAACGCTTCGTTTGAAATGCACGTGCCGAATTCCCGCCCGGTGACAAACGGTATGCCGCCGTTTTGGTCTTTATCGTGTATGAACGTGCCAAGACATTCGTACGTGTCGCCGTCGGGATAGTTTCTGCGGTTTTGGTAGACTTTGCCGAAATGCTTGCCAAAATTGTAGGAGGCCAGCCCGTAGCCCATGGTATACGCCCCGAATACCAGATGAATCCCGCGTTTGCGTGCTTCCGTATTGCACGTACGCATCAGCTCCTTGTAATGAGGCGTGCGGTCAATATCAGCGCCCCATCCGTCAAAAAAGATCATGTTGATCTTGTATTTCAGGCACAGATCCAGTTTTCGTATGATCCGCTTTCTGAACGCATCCACCCCGTCGCCGAAATCGTGTGACCAGATCTCCGTCTCGTTCCAGATGAGCCATTTGTTTCCCCGGTAGCGGAAATCGGGGAAATCCTTGATCTCGAATTCGTTTTCAATGGGCGGCAGCTGCAGAAGCGTGGCGATACCGTACATGATGCCCAGCGGCTCGTGTGCATACAGCAGGATCCGTCCGTCGGCTGAGCCTTTGAGAATGTACCCCTGTTCCCGGGCGTTGACGGAGGAAAACCACGTTTCATCAATGGAAAACGGAAAAACGGCGGTATCGTCCGGCCTCATTGTGATGACAAGGTCAGCGTCGGCGGCTGCCGCACGTCCATACGGCGGCAGAAACTTCAGTGCCTCCTTTGCTGTTTCTGCAAGCTCTGCGGAACAGAACACCGTCCGGATCCGTGAAAGGGGACAAACGCCAGCCGAACGGTTCGCGGAAACGGCTTGCGGCGTAGGAATAATATACAGTTTTTCCATCTCGTCTTACCTCGCTGCTTTAGAATGGTAAAGTGCTTTATACACTTAATTATAATCACGCCGCTATGCGTTGTCAACAGCATTTGTGGCACAGACAAACGCCAACGGAAATACCCACAGGATAAATCGGAAAATTCTCTTGCATTAGGGCAGATTCTGTGTTATAATCAAGCATCGCCTGCGGGCATTTTCATGCACAGAGGTTATTTTATGGAAATACTCGGCCAAATCGTTGGTATCATCGGCATCGTCGTTCTGCTTTTGGGATACCAGCAAAAAACGAGAGGCAGAATTATTGCTGTCAATATGACGGCCAGATTATTGTTTATATTACAGTACGTTCTTCTCTTTGCCTTTGAAGGGGCGGTTATGGATTTTGCAGCCATGATCTCTACGTTCATTGCAGGAAAGAAGGAAATGCCTTTCGTAAAAAAATACCGTATTCCGATCCTGATTGCAGTCAATGGGATCATTGTGGCGGCGGGACTTTCGGTGTATGAAAACGTGTTCAGCCTGTTTCCCATTGCCGCCGTGCTCTTTCAGACCTGCGGCCTTTGGCTGACGAAAGAAAAGAACATACGCCGCGTTTCTATTCTCGGCGGCCCGTTCTGGTTTGTTTACAATTTTTCGTGCAAGGCGTATGCCTCCTGCGTAGGTGACTTGATGGGGATGGCGTCCTTGCTTATCGCCATGCTTCGGTACGATTGGAAACGGAATAAAAACGAGCAGACCGAGGCGTCTGCCGTTGAGATAAAATAAAAAGATATTTATTACGGAGGAAGAAAAATGTCTGATATCGCAAGTATTGATAAGAACTTTGCCGTGCCCGCCACCGTTCAGCGGGAGGATATGCGGTTCTACGATCCGCAGAAAGCACCGTTTTCCATTCACGGTGTGTACTGGGAGGACGGTAAATACCGCCGTATGCCGGGAAATGTTGCCAAATCCGTCAGCGATGGCGTCTGGCGTCTTCACGCCAATACGGCCGGTGGTCGTATCCGCTTCGTAACGGACAGTCCCTATGTGGTTATTCATGCAGAAATGAAAGAAGCACTGGGCAAAATGTCGCATTTTGCACTCACCGGCTCCATCGGATTTGATCTGTATGCGGACGGCGTGTTTGTGAAGACGTTTATTCCCCCTTTCACTGTCAGCGAAGGATTTGACGGAGAAGTTCCGCTTCCCTCAAAACAGCTTCGCGAGATAACCATCAATCTCCCCCTTTACAGCGACGTGAACGCGGTATATATCGGCCTCCGTGAGGATGCCGTGGTGCAGGCGGCAAAACCGTACCGGAATGAAAAACCGGTGGTGTACTATGGCTCTTCTATCACCCAGGGCGGTTGTGCCTCCCGTCCGGGCAGAAGTTATCAGAGCATTTTGGGGAGACGGTTCAATATCGATTACGTGAACCTTGGCTTCTCCGGAAATGCAAGAGCAGAAGACACCATGATCGAGTATCTGAAGAATCTTGATATGTCCATGTTTGTTCTTGACTACGATCACAACGCACCCAGTCCGGAGCATCTCTGGGCAACCCACGAGAAGCTGTTCAAGGCCGTTCGTTCGGAGCATCCGGACATACCGATCATTATGATGTCCCGACCGAAGATCTATCTGCTTGACGCGGAGGTAGATCGCCGCCGCTGTGTGGAAACGACCTATAAAAACGCACTTGCCGCCGGCGATAAAAACGTGTATTTCCTGGACGGAACGGCACTTATGGCATATTGCGGCAACGAGGGTACGGTAGACGGCTGTCATCCTACCGACTACGGTTTTGCTTCCATGGCGATGGCACTGGAAAACGTCATGAAGGATATTCTGGATTAAGACAAGCGACGCAGATCATTGCATTATTGAACTGGAGTTGCGTATGGTTAGAGATTTTTGTGAAAAACTCGGCTTTCCCGAAGAAGCAATACTGTATTTGGATGCGGCGTACAGAAAAATGATCCAATCACCATCTGCTCTGCGTGAGATCTATGCGGCGATGGATAAGGTGTATTCCGCTGAGCCCAGAGAATCCGTTGCGGAAAGCCTTGAAACCGTATCGAAATATTCCGGCGTGCACCGCTATACCTCCGATCTTGTGTTCTGGATCCTGTGTGCCAAGCCGCTGCAGTATATCTATAAGCAGAAAAACATACCGGAGCCTCTGTACTGGGATGCCATGAGGGATCTCAAGTATAAACTGATGGAATGTCATTCCGTGTACGGTATCTGGGGTGTGTTTACCCAGTGGTTTGACCGCTTTTTCACCTGTCAGCGCATGGCTTTCGGACGGCTTCAGTACGATCTGTATCAGTGGGGCGGTGAGGACTATCGCGGCATACTGAAAAAAGGCGATACGTGCTTCTACTGCCATATTCCCTCAAGCGGTCCCTTGACACCGGAATCTGTCATGGATTCTATAAAACGGCTGTACGAGTACCACAAGGACAGTCTTTCGGACGGAATCTTGAAAATCGTGACCACCACCGGACTTTTGTATCCATCCACCATTGAGCTGTATCCGGAAGGATCCAACACCCGGAAATTTTACGAACTATTTGATATAATCGCCATGAAGGAAAGAGCCACCTCCGTGGATTTCTGGCGGATATTCAATATGATGTATGAGGGGCCGGAAACGCTGGACCGTGTGCCGCTGGATACCAGCCTTCGAAGAAATTACGCGGCGTATCTCAAGGCCGGCAACAAAATGGGAGCAGGCACCGGTGTGATCCTGTTTGACGGGACGAAGATTCTCTGATCGATGCGATTGAAAATGGAAAAAGCACAGTCTTTCGGGACTGTGCTTTTTTTATGAAATCATTGACACTGGTGAAAAAAGTGATATAATAAAAAAGTATTTATTTTCAATTCAGTCAATTAAACCGAATTGAACAGTGGAGGCAGTATGGTAAGAGATTTTTGTGAAAAAACAGGTTTTCCGGCAGAGGCCGCGGATTGTTTGGAGGCGGCCTATCGGAAGATCCTGGCAAGCCCGAAAGCACTGACCGGTATGTACAAGGCAATGGATGAAATGTACTGCGGAACGGATAATGCGTTCGTTTCGACTCTTGAAACCGTTTCAATGGAATCCGGCGTGCACCGCTACACGTCCGATATGGTCTTCTGGATCCTTTGCACAAAGCCGCTGTACTACATCTATAAGCAGAAAAATCTCCCGGAGGATATGTACTGGGCATCCGTGACCGATTTGAAATATAAGCTTATCGAGTGTCACGACGTGTACGGTATCTGGGGGACGTTTGTGGATTGGTTCAAAATGTTCTATACCTGTGAGCGTATGCCCTTTGGCCGTCTGCAGTTTGATAAGCATACGTGGGGTGGAGAGGACTATAAGGGAATCCTGAAAAAAGGCGATGCCTGCTTCAGCTGTCATATCCCCTCCAGCGGACCTCTCACTCCCGAATCCGTAATGGATTCTTTCAAAAAGCTGTATGAGTTCAATAAAGACAGTCTGAAAGACGGTATTCTGAAGATCGTGTGCTATTCCTGGCTTTTGTACCCGCCCACGACCGTTATGTATCCGGAGGAATCCAATACGCGAAAGTTTGTTGCTCTTTTTGATATAGTCAGTACCAAGGAGAGGGATACGGTCAGCGATTTCTGGCGGATCTTCAATATGGTATATGAAGGACCCGAAACGTTGGATAAGGCACCCACTGATACCCGCCTCAGACGAAACTACATAGAATACCTAAAGGCCGGCGGCAAGATGGGCTCCGGTACCGGCGTGATCCTCTTTGACGGGGAGAAGATCCTTTGACGGAGGTGGCGGCATGGACATGGCCCGAATCGACCCGAATCTGAAAGTGGAGTGTAAGATCAGCCGGGAAAACGTTTCCGTTTTCGACGTTCGGAAATCCCCGTTTCAACTGCATGGCATTATTCCGCCAACGGATGCACCGGAGGATAAGTTCCGCCGTATCCCGGAGGCTACGGCACTGTCCGTCAGCAAGAACGTGCACTGGCTGCACGCCAACACGACCGGTGCGCGTCTGCGGTTTCGTACGGATTCTTCTTATATTGCCATTCATGCTGAGATGCCGTGCATATGGAAATATTCGCACGATGCCCTTACCGGATGCGCCGGTTTTGATCTGTACGCCTTTGAGAACGGAAGGGAAACGTACGCACATACGTTTATCCCACCGTACAGCATCGAAAACGGCTTTGAGTCCGAGTATACGTTTCCGGAAAAAAAGATGCGTGAACTCACACTGCATTTCCCATTATTCAGCGAGGTATCAAAACTGTATCTGTACCTGGAGGCTGACGCAGAGGTGGAGCCTCCCCGCCAATATAAGCATACAAAACCGGTGGTGTATTATGGATCTTCCATTACCCACGGCGGCTGTGCCTCCCGTCCCGGAAACACGTATGAGGCGATTATTTCCCGGATGCTGGATTGCGATTTTTTGAATCTTGGCTTCAACGGAAACGCCAAAGCGGAAGATGAAATTGCCGCGTATATTGCCGATTTGGATATGAGCGTCTTTGTGTACGATTACGACTACAACGCACCGGATGCAGATCATCTGCGGAAGACCCACGAGCGAATGTTCCGTATCATCCGGAATAAACAACCGACTCTGCCGATTATCTGTGCGTCACGTCCCAACTACTCCGGATCCCCCGAGGACGAAGAGCGGCGGCAGATCATTATGCAAACTGTCGGGCGAGCCAAAGCCGCCGGGGATGCAAACGTGATTTTTGTGGACGGGAAAGAGTATTTTTTCGACTGCTATACCGGTTGCGAACTGGTAGACGGTTGTCACCCAACGGATGTGGGCTTTCTTAGGATGGCAGAGAAGATTGGCAAAGAAATCGCTTTTTTTCTCGATAAAAACCCCTAAAAACGAATCCTTGTAATATCGGAATAACTGTACTGCGAAAGGAATATACCGATGCTTATGAAACACACCCGATTTTTGACGCTAATTTTAGCTGCTTGCCTGCTGGTCCCGTTTTTCGCACCGACAGTTACGGCAGCAAACCGCGGTGCGGCCGCGGTCAGCGGCGGTACTGTACTCAACGTAGATTTTGATATAGTAGATCCGACGCCTGCCGAAAGTGTGGGTGACGTTGCCGTTACCACCGTGAGAGGTGACAATAAACTGTCCGTTGCCGGTGGGGCAGAGGTGACGTATGCCACCTCGATCTTCCGGCTTGGCGATGCCGCAACTGTCACGTTTGAGGCTGAGAAGATTTCTGCCGGAAGTCAGTTGGAGATCGCTTTGTACGACGATACAGGAAACAGTGCGGTTTTCCTTCTGCCGGAGAATTTTGCCGTGGGAACGGACGGTGCGTTTACATGCGTTTTGAAAAACGGATCTTCGGCAGCCCAGCTTTACAATTCTATAAAGAAGCAGTGGACGGAGACGGCAGTTACCTTTACCGTCCAAACGTCCACAGCATATAAAAATGCGGTTCGTATTACCGGTATCGGCTCTGCGGACGGTACGTATCACCTTGACGATCTGTATGTGACGGCCGACACGCCGAGCGTAAGCGTGCTGGTGCCGGAAAAACTGGATGAGGGCAGAGAAAAGGAACTGTTCCGTGAGGATTACGAAGGCAAAAAGCCGACTCTGTCCGAGGGATATACTACCTACGGCACGCCTGTGTCGGTGAAGCCGGCGGCAGACGGAAGCGGCAATACGGTTCTGGACGTTGATTATTCCGCCATGGACTGGAAGCTTCTCGCCTCTGCCGAGACGCCGGACACGGGACGCCGGAATCCTACGGGTGCTACCTATTCCGACATTTTTGAAATGCCCAAGCTGTCCCAGGGGTATACGGTCTCCTTCGATTTTTACAAGGTATATGGAACGACGAAGGAGGTTCTGCATATCTCCGTCTATGACGATAACAATCTTGCCACGGAACGGGGCAGAAAAGGCTTTGAGTTTTCCACGGACCAGTTTGAAAGCGGAAGGTGGTATCATATCGAAATTACCAACGAGCCGGGAGGCGAGACGGCCACCGGTACGGTGCGTGATGCGGCTGGTAGTGAGCGGAAACTGGATTTCAAGCGTGTCAATACCTGGGGTGCAAGCCGCAATAACCTGATCTGTCTCGTTTTCCACGATAAATCCTACGACGTTGGGGAGGAACGGCAGAAGACTCATTTCCAGATTGACAATTTCGCCCTGTCCACGAGTACTGCCGATCCCACTAAAGTCCAAATGGCAGCCGATGCTTCCGTTGGGGGAGCCGTTACGCCCATGTTGGCCGCGTATGATGCAGATGGCAAAATGATCGGACGTCTTGTAGGAAATCAGAAGGCTATGTATGCCAATACGCATAACTCTCTTGCCGCGGCGGAATACGATCTTCTTCCGTTTTTGTCCACGTATCAGAGCGCAAAAAGCGTAAAGGTGCTGTTCTGGCGGAATCTGACGACGGCTCTCCCGTACGTGCCTGCGGTGGAGATCCGGGATCTCGTTGCAGCTGATAACGCAAAAACCGTCGGTGAAACGGCGTACGTAGAAGTGACGGAGGCTATGCTTCCGGCAGACGGAGAGGGCATGTATACGGTAATGATGTACGTGGTACCGTACACGGCGGAGCCGGACAGCATTCCCGGTTACGTTGAATCCACGCATACGCTTTTGCTGGTGGATCAGCAGGATACTCCGTTTACAAAGCTTGCCTACGATGCATCCCTTTACGATCCGGCAAAAGAGGACATCGTAGTAAAAATTCACGCCCGCGGTGCGGAAAAAGCGGTTACTACTCTTGTGGAGTATAATCAGCCGCCGAAGCATACGAACGTCGTGATTCAGCTTGGTGAAGATGAATCCAAACTGAACTTCACCTGGTATTCTATGTCCGATGCGGAGGGCACCGTTACGTACGCAAGGAAAGCCGATATGAAAAACGGGGCTTTCCCGGCCGATGCACCGGTTGTAACAGCCGAAAGAACTGATTCAAAAAAATCCGGCTACTGTGCCAACAAAGCAACGATTACCGATCTTCTGCCGGATACGGAATACTGTTATCAGCTTACAAACGGTGAGGACGTATCCGAAATTTATACAATTACCACCGGCGAATCCGATGCGTTCACCTTCGCCTTTGCCGGCGACCCGCAGATCGGACGGGGATACGGCGGAGACGCCACGCAGAATTGGAACTGTATTGACGGCGACGGCGAAACCTGGGGTCTGACTCTCTCCCAGATGATGAACGCACCGGAATTTGACGGGGTGGATTTCCTCGTATCTGCCGGCGATCAGCTCAATACGTATCTGCAGGATTATTCCGGACACGAACTGCAGTGGGATGCCTATTCCAACCACGAAGAGCTTCTGTCCCTGCCTACGGTAACCACTTTGGGCAACCACGACAACCAGCCGTACGCTATCTATCCATTCCACGTAAATCTTCCCAATATGCTGACGAAAGCAGACGGTACGTATTACGGTGCGAGCTATGAAACCACTGCCGGCAGTTATCTGCACAGCGGCGACTACTACTTTACGTATAATTCCGTTTTGTTTATCTGCCTGAATACGAATACGTTTAAGGACAGCACCGGTACTGCGGAGGCCCGTGCCAAGGATAAAGCGGCTGCGGAGGATCACGGCGCGTTTATAGAGCGGGTTATGGAAGAAACGAAGGATCTGAACATTGACTGGACCGTTGCCGTGTATCACCACTCGCCGTTTGGCTCCAGTTATCACGGCAATTATACGGTAAACGAGTCCACCGGTATCTACAACCGGACGGAGCAGTATGCCTATTCCAATATCCGGGAATATCTTTTGCCGATTCTGTACGAAAACGGCGTGGATCTGGTGCTTTCCGGACACGACCATTCCTACACGCGTACCCATATCCTAAAGCCCGCCACGGATGAAAACGGCAATTATATCGACGCTTCTGTGATTACGCCCTTTGAAAACGGCTCCTACGTTTACGAGGACGGTACCACGGAGCCTATGTTCATCAGTTGGAAGGATGCCGCCGGCAAGGTGCATACGAATGTAAGAACCTCCTCAAAGCCCGTGAAGGTTATCGCACCGGACGGAATCCTGTATGTCACCGGTGCCACCAGTTCCGGCTCTCAAGTGAACAAAGTGCAGTTTGAGAATCCGTATGCCGTTGTCACCGGCACTGCGGCTACCCGCCATCTAACCCGTATTGACGTTTCCGATAATGAGTTGAAACTCACAACCTACAATATGGGAACGGATGATACGGAGAAGATTACCGTAGTGGATACGTTCTCCCTTCTGAAAACCATGCCTGTGGAAGTACCGGCTGAAACGGCGGAGGCTGAGACCGCACAGCCGGCAGATACCTCGGTTGAACCGGACGAGACGGCCGGGGAAGTACCGGTGGATGCGGGCGAGAAATCCGATTCCTCTGCGATGACCATGCAGGTCGTTTCCTTTATCCTCAGTGCACTGTCTCTCGTATGCATAGCACTTTCTATGCTTTTTAAGGGGCGGAATATGCATCTGATTCTGGTGCTTGCGTTTTTGTCAAACTTTTTCATGACGCTCAGTTATGTGGTCGTGGACAACTTTAGCGGAGGTATTTCCTGCGGTCTCGGCGCCATCATGGCTGTCATCAATTTCTTTTTCAGCCTCAGAAACAAGAAAATTCCCAAATGGCTGCTCGTCCTGTTCGTCCTCTCCAGCGTTTCCACCAATCTGATATTTAATCACTCCTGGGTCGTTATTTTGCCGATTCTTACGGCCGTTCCGTACGTTGCTTCCATTTCACAGGAAAACGGAAAAATGTACAGAGCGTGGAGCCTCATCAATGTTTGTCTTTGGAGCGCTTACGGAATCATTACACGCTCCTGGGGGCCGTTTGCCACCAACGCTACCGTCTTGTGTGCGATACTTATCGGCATGCTTATCAACGACCGCAAAAAGGCGGAAAAACAGTAACATCAAAAAACGGTGGGCCTCAGCCCACCGTTTTTTCTACATCTGCTTTCGTATATGCTCAAGAGCACCTTTTTCCAGCCTTGATACCTGTGCCTGGGAAATGCCGATCTCATCGGCTATTTCCATCTGCGTCTTTCCTTTGAAGAACCGCATCTGTATGATTTTCTTTTCTCTTTCGGAGAGTTTTTTCATCGCTTCCTTCAAAGCGATGTTTTCCAACCACGCCTCGTCGGTAGAGGAGGTATCACTGATCTGATCGATCACGTAAATGGAATCGCCGCCGTCGTTGTAGACCGGCTCATAGAGAGAAACCGGCTCGACGATCGCTTCGATCGCCTGGTGAACCGCTTCCTCCTTTTCTCCCAGTTCTTTGGCGATCTGCGCAAGCGTCGGCTCCGTGGAGGCCGTTCGTGAAAGCTGTTCCCGCATCTGCAGGGCACGGTACGCCAGATCCCGGATGGAACGGCTGACGCGGATCGTGTTGTTATCCCGAAGATACCGCCGCACTTCGCCGATGATCATGGGTACTGCGTACGTGGAGAATTTTACGTCCAGGTCTGTATTAAAATTATCGACCGCTTTAATAAGTCCGATGCATCCTACCTGAAAGAGGTCGTCCAGATTTTCCCGACGGTTGGTGAATCGCTGAATAATGCTCAGCACCAGCCGAAGATTTCCGTCTATCAGCTTTTGACGTGCCTTGGCATCACCGTTTTTGGATTTCAGGAGCAGTTCCCGCTTTTCTTCACTCGTGAGCGTTGGCAGCTTTGCCGTGTTGACACCGCATATTTCTACTTTGTTATAATACATATCTGTATTTTCAACCCTTGCATAGTGAGGTTATTACAGACAGTATTGACAGCCGGATACGCTTGTTATGCAGGAGTGTGAATGTATCTTATTTCCAAGACGGCCCATCAAACAGTGTCAGCCATATGAAAAAGTGGCTGCTACATTTAGATGCAGCAGCCTAAATCACTGCGGTGAACCGCAGTGATTTGAACTTCCGGAGGAAGCCCCGGCGAGGTTTCCCGATTTTTGCCCAGCCCGGGCCAAAATGGCTGCCGCTGCGGACAAGGGAGAACGCGCGGAGGTGACGCATTTATAAATGCGTCACCTCCCAGAATTACCGTTTTACCCGCAAGCGTGTATGCATTATGTTCACACGGCATTCTTCATACCGTTCTGAATACTGAATCAGCAAAAAATCCCCTTTTTCATCCTGTAGATTCAGATTATTGGAGTAGAAGGCTGCCGCCCCTTTATCGCGCACAAGGAAAAATCCTTCGTCCCACACGGCAGCATCCTCGGATGTGTATAAAACAAACCCTTCGTATCCGCCGGATCTTCCGTGCAGGATATATACACCGTCGATAAAGGCGATCTGCGGATTGCGGATTCCCTTGGCTACATAACAGGGGGGAAGAACAGTCCAGCTCTTTCCTTTATCATAACTGATGGCGTGATCCAACTCCGTTTCTGCTTCTTCATTGTAGGCATACGCATGAAGCGCACCGCTTTGATCAAAAATCATGGCGCAGTATCCGCGCTTCAATGTCTCAAAGGGGACTATACACACCTCTTCAAAGGATTCTCCGCAGTTGTTGCTCTTGTAGATTCTGTATACATGCTCCGGTTTGCTGCCGTGAAAATTTTCATTGCAGAAAATCATAACGTAAATCGTACCGTCATGATAGAGTGCATCGTAGATTCTGCCCTTGTGTGGAATGCATTCAACCGCATCCGTCCATGTCTGACCACCGTCAAAGCTCCTTACAACATAGGGTGTTTCCCATGGTTCACAACTGGTGTACTGTGTTGCGTCATTCCTGAGACAGAACGCTACGATGGTACCGTCATCGCAGGCAACCGCTTTTTCTACGGAAATGGCGTACAGTCCATCCAAAAGACTGTCCATGGAATAGGGCAGCGTATGTACATCGGAATATGACCTTCCTGCGTCTTTGGAAATTCGGTATTCCACCCATCCGAAAGGGGAATGACCTCTCCATCTGACACCGGAGCAGTTGGAGTTAAAATCGATAAAGCATCCTGGAGCAAATGCAGCCATGGCATGGGTCATGTGTCCGCTCCTGCCGGTTTTTTGGTGATTTACATACATTTCTGGTTGTTCAATTTCAATGGTGTATTTGTTTCTTTGGATTTCGGTGATAGACATGCGAGTGGTTCCTTTCATCCGGAATGTATATCCATTATAGTAATTCGACCGCGGAAAGTCAAGGGAATGACTCAATTTAACTGGAAAATGTCCGTTTATTGTGTTGTCAAGCATACGCAGAATTGCTAAGATGTACAGAGCGGTGATGTAAATGTTAAAAGAGAGAGATGGCGAAGACGGCAGAGAAAACAATCCCTCTGCCGATTATTTATGCCTGCCAATTCTTCGCTCAGTGTAGAAGAGAAAAAACTGGTATTTGTTAATTATTTGCTTTTGTGAAGCTTTTCAAGATTCATCCGGTTTCTGATAGCGCCGTCACGAATGAATTCAAAATCGGCGCCGGCAGAAAGCATTTCCACACCGAAGCTGCTCCAGTGGCGGATTACTTCCTCCGTGCATCCGCCGGAGGCGATAGCTGTATATTTGCCGTTGGCGTGCAGGCGTTCGATGGTTTCTTTCATGATCGCGGTGATCTTGTCATCAAAGGGCCGTCCCAGCATATTGTAAGAGCCGGAGAGATCGTTGGGACCGAAGATGTAGCCGTCAATGTATTCGTTTTCCATAATCGCATCCAGATTTTCGATAGCGTCTTTATGCTCGATCTGAATGAAGCGGCACAACTCGTCCTTTGTATTGTCGATGTATTCCTTTACGTTTTTTATCCCGAAATCAATGGCATTCATGGGTCCGAAGCCCCGATCGCCGTAAGGGGGATACAGGGTGGAACGAATGGCTTTATCCGCTTCTTCCGCGGTACGGATCATGGGAAAAATAATACCGTCCACGCCGATTTCCAGTACTTTTTTCGTAAACGTCAGATCATTCTGGGGAACGCGTACGATGACAGGGGTGCCGGTGCCGCGAAGGGAAGTTACGTGTCCCTGGAGGGTTTCAAGGGACATATATGTGTGTTCCAGATCCACCCATACGAAATCGTAGCCTGCAAGACCTGCGATCCGTGCAATGCTGATATCTGCCAGCTGCACGTACATACCGATCAGTTTTTCTTTATTTTTCACACGCTCTTTCAACATTTTTATCACCTCAACGTATATTGTAATACATGAAACAGCCCATGTCAAGAAACCACTGGGACAAATATGTGCGGATTTGAGACAGTTTTTTGTAAGCGGTTAAGGCATCATTGCAGAAGAAAGCCGAGGCTTACCACCTCGGCTTTCTCTTCACTCGGCCATATCCAGCATGTTTTCTATAAAAATTCCGTATCCTTTCGCAGGATCCGAAATGAGAACGTGCGTTACGGCACCGATGAGCTTTCCGTCCTGGATGAGCGGACTGCCTGACATCCCCTGCACGATGCCGCCCGTTTTTTCGATCAGTGCGGGATCCGTTACGGTGATCTCCATGCATTTGTGGTCAGCGGCGTTCCGAATCTTGCGGATGGATACCTCGTAGCTGTGTACGCCGGATTCATCCAGCGTGCAGTACAGATATGCCTTTCCGTCTGTGATTTCATCTTTCAGTGCGATCGGAATGGCCGTTTCTTTTGAGGTGCCCTCCGGCAGCTCGGTCAGGATGCCGTATACTCCTGCCGATGTATTGCTCAAAAGCGTTCCGATCTTCCCGGAGGCAAAATATCCTTTCAGCTCTCCGGGAGCACCGCCTGCACCCTTTTGTACGCCGCTGATGGACACCCGGGCAATCATCCCACGGGATAAAGGGAGCAGGGCACCGGTTTCGCTGTCACAGATTCCGTGCCCGAGACCGGCAAAAGCCCCCGTGGCCGGATCAATAAACGTAATGGTTCCGATGCCGGCTGTGTTGTCCCGAACCCACAGTCCGCTTTTGTACGCCTGTTCACCTTGTGAAAAGGACGGGACAACGGTGCAGAGGATCTCTTCCTTCCCACGCCGTACGGTAAACTCCAGGGGAGCACCGCCGGAATTGTTAACAACCTCGGACATATGCGTGGCGGAGGAAACGGCGGTGCCGTTGATCTGTAGAATTACGTCGTGCATCCGGATGCCTGCATCATATGCAGGTTGGGGCGAGCCGGTTTCACAGTCTACTTTTGAAAATCCCACTACGATCAGTCCATCGGTGAACATTTTTGCCCCGAAAGCCATGCCGCCCGGACACAGAGAAATATCACCGTATCGGCGTACGGTGACTTCTTTCAGCGGCAAAACGCCGAACAATCTGGCAACGTGCGTGCTCTGTACGCCGGTGGAGACAGCAAGCACGGTATCTGCTGCCTCCACGCTGACAATCCCCAAGGTGGGCAAAGCGTCGTCTGTACGCAGGGAAAAGGTATCTTCTATACAGAAGTCCGCCGCGCCCAGCAGAGCGGCCACTGTAAGAATCAAGGATAACGCCGCCTTGAACGGCGAAGATTTATTTTTCATAGGCAGTACGTCCTTTGGTGTGAAATTGCGTCTTTCGCTGCGAATAATGTATGCCGCTCGGGCCGGAATATGTGTAACAATATTGTTCCCGTTTGTCTATTCTTTCCGTTCTTGTGTGAAACTATAGAAAAAAGCCGAAATTTTCGATAAAATTTATAAAAAACACAAAAATAAGGTTTGAAATACGTGCGGAAATGTGGTAGAATATTATACTGAATACTATTTTTCGGAGGACCACCATCGTGCCGAGTTGGTTGACAGACGTTCTGGGCAGTTTTTCACGGATCCGCATATCCTTTCTTGATATCGTGGATATACTTTGTGTTGCCGTACTCCTTTATTTCGTTTATACGTTCATCCGGGATCGCCGTGCCGGAAAACTGGCACTTGGCGTCGCCTTTATTATTCTGTTTTTGATCCTCAGTGATCTTCTGGAGATGCACGCACTTCAGTATATTTTGACGAACGTGTTCCAGGTCGGTCTTATTTCGCTCGTTATTGTTTTTCAGCCGGAGCTTCGTTCCGCTTTGGAAAAAATGGGCGGCGAATCCCTGCGCGGACTCCGCAGCATCTCCGAACAGAAAAGTGCGGCAGCCGTGCAGGTTCTGATCGATGCAGTCTGCACTGCCGTTTCGGATATGTCCGCCAAGCGTACCGGGGCTCTTATCGTCTTTGAGGGCACCACGAAACTGGGCGATCTTATTCTGACCGGTACGGTTATCAATGCAGATCCTTCTTCTTTTCTGATTAAAAACATATTTTTTGACAAATCTCCCCTGCACGACGGTGCTGTAATCGTCCGTGATGCCCGGTTGTACGCCGCTGGATGCCTGCTTCCGCTGTCGGCTAAATCGGATATTACGCAGGATCTGGGTACGCGGCACCGTGCTGCCATCGGTATGAGCGAAAACAGCGACGCTCTTGTGATCGTTGTATCCGAGGAGACCGGCGTCGTTTCCGTAGCAAGGGACGGTGTTTTGAAGCGGGGGTTCCAAGCAAAAGCACTGAAAACGGAACTGCAGTCTTATCTGATCCCCGAGACGGAGTCCCACATGGTGAAGGCTGTCGGACGTTTCAAAAAGGGAAAAACGGTCCGCAAAAAAGACGCAGATACAGCAGCCGCTGACGGAACGTCTATGTCCGCAGAGAAAGATAAAAACGGAGGTGCGAGCCTGTGAGCAGCGAGAAGAAAAACGCTACCGTGCTGGATGCACAGGAACAGCCGCAGACTGGTTCTAAGCCCCGTTCCGGCGATTGGACCGCCAAGATCCTGTGTCTTCTGATAGCCTTTGTTACCTGGTTTTACGTTATGCAGGTAGACAGTCCCGAATATTCGGAAACATTTCACTCCGTGGATGTATCTCTTACCAATACTGCTGTTCTGGAAGGAGAGCAGGGGCTTTCCGTTTACAGCGGCTACGGTTCTACCGTAGACATTACGGTTATCGGGCAAAAAAGCTTGATCGATAAACTGGCGTCCGACGATTTTCTGGTTACTGCCGACCTGTCCGATATTAAAACGCCAGGCATGCATTCCGTGCCGGTTCACGTGGATCTTCCTACAGGAATTTCCATGGAAGGCCTTTCGCAGAATACGATACAGGTATACGTGGATGAAAAATCCAACATCGTCACGGAGATTCGTGCAAAACTTACGTCTTTTACCATAGAAAGCCACTTGCAGATGGGTGAACTTCGTCCGGAATACGAAACGGTGGTTGTTACCGGTCCCAAAACGGCTTTGGAAGACATAGCTTATGCGGAGGTTTCTCTGGCACTTGGGAACATAACCTCTGCGATGAAGGCGTCCGGTGAACTTGTTCTGATGGATAAAGCCGGAAATCCCGTCAGCAATCCATATCTTCGTATGGCGCGTACGGAGGTTACTGTTGAAATCCCGGTATACACCTCAAAAACCCTTCCTCTGTCTGTCGGGTGCAAATACGGCTACTACAATGAAAATAACGTGCAGATCACGGTGGATCCCCCGCAGTTGGCTCTGCGCGGAGATCCGGCAATTCTTGACGGAATGGACGTGTTGGAGATTGTGACGCTGGATGAGAAGGCAATCGTCGGCAACGTTACGCAGCAGGTAGCGCTGGATCTGCCTGAGGGATTAGAAGTTATAAACGGTGCGGAGAGCGTGCTGGTGACTGTCAAGCACGTAAACACGTATACGAAGTTCTTTACGGTGACGGATATTGACGTGACCGGGGCAGTAGGAATTGACTATCAGATTCTCACCCCCTCTTTGTCACTGATGGTGCGGGGATCTATAGAGGAATTGGGCAAACTGAAAAATTCCGATATAACGGCTATTGTGGATCTGAGCGGATATTCCGCCGATACGTCCGGTATTATTACAAAAACCGCTTCCGTGCTTATTGATTCTGCAAATGCGAAGAACGTATACGAAGTGGGCGAGTATCAGGTACAGGTGAAATTGAATTGACGAATACAACAATACGCCGTCTGCTTGTTGAAAACATTCGTATACCGGTGACGGAGCCGGATGCGGCGGCTTTGGAAGCCGCACGGCGGATTTTAAAAAAATCGAAAGCGTTTGGGGATCCGATGCGCCTTGAGATGCATCGGAAATCCATTGACGCCAGGCGGCGTGAAAATATCACGTTTGTATGTTCCGTCTACGCCGAGGCGGAATGCCGCCGCATGGCGGACGAAGCGTATCTCAAAAAACTGGGAATTAAATTCAGCGACCGAATCCCACTTTCCGTTGCGTACGGTACAGAAAAGATGTCGGCACGCCCCGTGATTATCGGTTTCGGGCCTGCGGGCATCTTCGCAGCACTGCTTTTGGCTGAACACGGCTATCGCCCCCTTGTTCTGGAGCGGGGCGGATCCATTGCCGAACGGATCCGTGCGGTGGATGCGTTCTCCCACGGCGGAGATCTGGATCCGAATACAAATATCCAGTTCGGTGCAGGCGGTGCCGGTACGTTTTCCGACGGAAAACTGACTACCCGGATCAGTGATGATCGGTGCGGCTACGTGCTGGAACAACTGGTGCAGCTTGGGGCGCCCAACGATATTCTGTGGCGTGCAAAACCGCACATTGGGACGGACGTTCTTCGGGACGTGATTCTGCGCGCAGATGCACGCATCCGTCAGCTGGGCGGTGAAATACTGTATAATGCCCGGGCGGAACGCATTGCCTCCAATCATCTTTACGTGGGGGCGGATCGGATTCCGTTCGGTGCTCTGATCATCGCTGCCGGACACAGTGCCCGTGATCTGTACGCTGAACTGTTGTCCTCCGGTTTTCACGTGGAGCCAAAGCCCTTTTCCGTAGGAGTTCGCATTGAGCACCTGCAAGAGAATATTGATGAAGCCATGTACGGATCGCTTGCCGGGCAGTACGGCCTTGTCCATGCTGATTATGCGCTCTCTTTTCGAAAAGGAGACCGGGGCGTCTACTCTTTCTGTATGTGCCCGGGCGGAGAGGTTGTAGCCGCCGCGTCGGAAGAGGGTGGCGTTGTCACCAATGGTATGAGCTGCCGTGCCCGTGACGGCCGCAACGCCAATGCGGCTCTTGCCGTGTCGGTGCATCCGGCGGATTACGGTGCAGATCCCTACCGTGCGATTTCATTTCAGCGTGAACTGGAGCGCGCCGCTTTTGCGGCGGGCGGCAGAACATACGCCGCTCCCTGTCAGACGGTGGGCGATTTTTTATCCGGCAGAAAGGGAACCGTGCCCGCCCGCATCCGTCCCAGTTACCGCGGCGGTGACGTTGTAATGACAGATTTTCATACGATTCTGCCCCCGTTCGTTACCTCAATGCTGGAGGCAGGACTGTTTAATTTTGGCAGAAAGATCCGCGGCTTTGATGCCGCTGACGTACCGATGACCGGTGTGGAAACCCGCACCTCTGCTCCCGTTCGTATTCTTCGGCAGGACGGTACGCTTTTGGCATGCGGATATGACCGTATTTATCCATGCGGGGAGGGTGCCGGCTACGCTGGCGGAATTATGAGTGCGGCGGTGGACGGAATCCGCATAGCACAGGCAATTATGGCACGCTTTGCTCGTGCAGACCGTTCGGAGGAATTGTAATGCGTCAAAAAGCAACCGTTATCGAAACGACGGGCGACTCCTGTGAGATCGCCCGCGTCCGCGTTCTTCGCTCGTCTATGTGTGAGGGATGTGAAAACCGTTCTAACGGAAAATCCTGTGCCTGCAGTTTGATGCTGGGCAGTGCACGTGAAATGATTGCTGAGGCGGATAACAGTATAGGTGCCCAAATCGGCGACGACGTGGAGATTGAGACCGATTCGGAAACGGTTCTTGGATATGCCGCTTTGGTATTTCTTCTTCCCATTTTCGGTGCTTTGCTATTTTATTTTGTGGGACAGCGCTTTTTCTCCTTTCCCTATGCGTCGGTCGTGTGTACGTCTGTTGGGTTTGTTATTTCTTTCCTGCCTGCCTTTATCGTGGATCGGAATAATCGTAAAAAAGCCCCCCGCATCCGGATCGTTTCGGTAGATCGCTCTGAAACCAGTAGATTGGAAGAGTAAATATGTCTTATAACCAGAATAAATACGCAGAAAAAGAATGGATAGTGCGTGCGCTTGCACAGGATATCCGGGGCAATGAGGCAGTTCGTGCCATTGCGGATGCACTGATGCTTACGCTTCCCACGGCGCAGCTTTTGTTTAACCGCGGCTACCGGACGCCCGAGGAGGCGGACGCTTTCCTCGCAAAGAGGGAAGAACTGTTTCACGACCCGTTTATTCTGAAGGATATGCGTGCTGCGGCACAAACAGTTCTTGCTTCCGTGGAGAAGAAAGAAAAGATTGCCATTTTCGGTGACTACGACGTGGACGGCGTCACCTCTGTGAGTATACTGCACATGTTTCTTGCCCGGCTGGGGGCAGACGTAACGTATTATATCCCATGCCGTACGGGAGAAGGCTACGGTATGTCTGAAACGTCCGTGCAAAAACTGGCAGACGACGGCGTGCGTACGATCATTACGGTGGATACCGGTATAACGGCACAAAAGGAAGCACTTTTAGCAAAAAAACTTGGTATTACGCTTGTAATTACGGATCATCACGAATGTCATGGCGATCTTCCCGAGGCGGCTGCCGTTGTAAATCCCCACAGACCGGATGACAACTATCCCTTTAAAGAATTGGCCGGTGTTGGTGTGGTATTCAAATTGCTTTGTGCTATGGAATCCTGCCTTTGCCCGGAAAAATCTCTTGGCGAGTGCGTGCGTTCCGTTGCCATGGAATATGCGGACCTCGTTGCTATCGGCACGATTGCGGACGTGATGCCCGTACGGGATGAAAACCGGCTGATCGTAGCGTTGGGTCTTCATCTGATCGAGCGATCCCCTCGGGAAGGCGTGCGTGCCCTGCTTGACGCCGCCGCCAGCGATTCCAAAAGCAAATCGCCCCGGCGTGTGACGTCGTCTCTTATCGGCTTTACGGTTGCCCCGCGCATCAATGCCGCCGGCCGTATCCGGGATGCTTCCATTGCGGTACAGCTGTTTTTGGAAAAGGATCCGGAAACCGCCAGTCAACTGGCGTATAAACTGTGTGATATCAACCGGGAACGGCAGAATGAAGAAAATAAAATCGTGGACGTCGCCTATGCCCGGATCGATGCTGAGCACGATTTTTCAAAAGATCCGGTTATCGTGCTGGCGGATGAACGCTGGCATCACGGTATTATCGGAATCGTTTCCTCCCGTATCACGGATAAATACGGCTGTCCCTCTATTTTGATCTCCTTTGATAAAGAAGAAACAAGTCCGCCGTCACCGGAGGATGCCGGCAAAGGCTCCGGCCGCAGTATCAAGGGAATGAATCTGGTGGAAGCACTTGCCTTTTGTGCAGACGTCCTTGAGAAATTCGGCGGACACGAGCTGGCAGCAGGGCTTACGGTACGTCGGGAAAATCTGCCCTTGTTCCGTGAACGGCTGAATGAATATGCCCGTTCCCATTTTGCGGGCGGGATTCCCATGCCTGCGGTGGAGGCGGACTGTGAGCTGACCGCTTCCGATCTTACCATGCGTCAGGCGGAAGAACTGTATGCACTGGAACCGTACGGCGTGGAAAATGCCGTGCCCCTGTTCGCCACGCTGGGAATGACGGTCACGGACGTGTCTGCCGTGGGCGCCGGAAAGCATATACGCTTTAAACTGTCAAAGGACAGCACGGAAGTGACGGCGATGTATTTCCGCCACGGTCTTTCGGATATTGACGTGTATCCCGGAGACACGGTGGACGTTCTGTATAATCTGGACGTGAACGAGTTTCAGGGTAAGAAGTCCATTCAGTTTATCCTAAAGGAATTTCGTTTAACGGAGGAGATCCGTCTTTCGGAGACAGACGCTGCCGCACAGTATAACCGTGTAGAAGAAGCCCGCCGGGAAGGCCGTTGGCCGGATTCTTCGGACGTACTGGCAGTTTTGCCAGACCGTGCGGCGTGCGGCGTCGTTTACAATACGTTGAAACGGGAATTGCACATGGGGCACGAGGTGTTCAGCATCCGGGCACTTTCCCACCTGCTTCGTACCTCGGGCACCCCGGTTCCTTACGGAAAACTGAAAATTATTCTCCGTGTTTTTGCTGAATTGCGCCTTTTGCAGGTGACGGAAACGGATCCGGTGCGTGAGATTTATGCATTTCAGTACGTTTACTTACAGGAAAAAACAAGTCTTGACAGATCGGAACTCCTCCGGTGGCTTCGCACCGCCGCGGAAACGGGGGAATAACCCGATACAGTGAGTTACCATAGGAAGTGATGAGAATGGCAGAAGAAACTATGACTTTGGGCAGTGCCGCCTCCGATTCAATTGAACGGCTTCTGGAGACGCTTCGGCAAAGCGGAAAGAATTACGATCTTACGAAAATTCAGAAATCTTTTCAGTATGCGGCGAAGCTTCACGAGGGACAGTTCCGAAACAGCGGCGATCCCTATATATCCCATCCGATCGCAGTGGCGGAGATCGTGGCGTCTCTTGGGCTGGATACGGATTCCATTTGTGCTGCTTTTCTGCACGATACAGTTGAGGACTGTCCGGATAAAACCAATCTTGGATTGATCCGTTCCTACTTCGGTGAGGACGTGGCCATGCTAGTGGACGGTCTGACGAAAATGGAGAACATCAACATCGAGGATAAAGAAGAAGCACACATGGAGAACATCCGTAAAATGCTTCTGGCCATGTCAAAGGATATTCGCGTAATCTTTATAAAACTCTGTGACCGTCTCCACAATATGCGTACCCTTTCGGCGAAAAAAGAGCGTAAACAGCGTACGACGGCTCTTGAGACCATGAACGTCTATGCACCGCTTGCTCACCGACTCGGTATGCAGCGTATCAAGCAGGAACTTGAGAATCTGGCACTCAGCTATCTGGATCCTATCGGATATGCGGAGGTGAACACGGATATTGAGCAGAAATACGGTCAAAACCGTGATTTTCTTGAAGGAATACGGGGATATATTTCCGATAAATTGGCTGAATACAATATTCACTTCACTCTGGAAGAGCGTGTAAAGACCGTATACAGTATCTATCGGAAAATGTTCAATCAGAACAAGAGTTTTGATGAAATATACGACTTTTATGCACTTCGTATTATCGTGGATACGGAACTGGAGTGCTATACGGCTCTTGGCGTTATCCACGAATTGTTCAAAAGCGTGCCCGGCCGTTTCAAAGACTATATTTCCACGCCGAAACCCAATATGTATCAGTCACTGCATACTACCGTAATCGGCAGTGCGGGTATTCCTTTTGAGGTGCAGATCCGCACCTGGGATATGCACCATGTGGCAGAATACGGTATTGCCGCACACTGGAAGTATAAAACCGGACAGGCATCCAAAGTGGAGATCGATCAGAAGCTTTCCTGGATCTCCCGCCTTATCGATACGGAGAATTCGGCCGCTGACCCGGATGAATTCATGCACGCATTGAAAATCGATCTGTTCCACGATGAGACGTTCGTGTTCACACCGAAGGGAGACGTTATTTCCCTCCCGCAGGGGTCAACGCTTATTGACTTTGCCTACGCCATCCATTCCGGCGTAGGCAACAAAATGGTGGGTGCAAAGGTCAACGGCATGATTACGCCTATCGACAAAGAGCCCCATACCGGCGACATCGTTGAAATTTTGACTTCCGCCACCTCAAAAGGTCCCAGCCGTGACTGGCTGAAGATCGTTCATACCAGTGAAGCACGAAGCAAAATCCGTCAGTGGTTCAAAAAAGAAAAACGGGCGGAGAATATCGTAATGGGAAAAGCGGACGTTCTTCGGGAGATCACCCGGTTCGGCCGCCAGCTTACGGACACGCAAAAGGGGGAAATTGCCCTTGCCGTGGCTCGCCGGGTTGGTATGCAGGATCTGGACGATCTGTATAACGCCATTGGCTACGGCGGTCTGGCTGTCAGCAAGATCTTGCCAAAACTCCGTGATGAATTTGATAAATACGTAAAACAGATTACGGATATTGAGCCGGAAATGCCTACACAGCCCGAGCATGTCAAAACGGTGGAGCACCACCGTGCACATACCGGCGGTATTATTATCGACGGAGAGTATGGCTGTGCCGTGAAATTTGCCAAATGCTGCAATCCGCTGCCGGGTGACGATGTAATCGGATTTGTAACGAAGGGATTTGGCGTTTCCGTACACAAGCGGGACTGTCCCAACGTAATCAGCGGCATGCAGAACGAGGAAAACCGTACGCGCTGGAAACGTGCGGAATGGGATCTGTCGGCAGACGGTGACAGCCGGGCGATGTTCGAGTCCGGTATCGTGGTGGAAGCAGAAAACCATATCTCCCTTCTGGCAGAAATCACTACCGCACTTGCTGAGATGAAGGTTTCACTTCTGTCCATCAATACCCAGAAGCGTTCCGCCACAGTGATACTTATTCATTTGACAGTGGGATGTAAGAATACGGAGCACTTCAACTCCATTCTTTCCCGTCTTCGTTCTATCCGCAATATCGAATCGGTGAACCGTGCCATTGGGTAAGGAGAGAATATGATTGCTATTATTCAGCGTGTTCAGCACGCAAGCGTGACTATTGACGGTCAGGTGACCGGTGCCTGCGGAAAGGGCTTCCTCGTCCTTCTTGGCGTGGCACACGGCGATACGGCCGAGGATGCGGAAATCCTTGCAGATAAGATCGCCAAGCTTCGTATCTTTGAGGATGCAGAGGAAAAAATGAATCTGTCCCTTTCGGATATTGGCGGGGAGATTCTCGTGGTGCCCAACTTTACTTTGCTGGCATCCTGCCGCCGGGGCAACCGACCGGATTTTATGGCATCGGCCCGTCCCGAGGTGGCAAGTCCGCTGTTTGACCATTTCTGCGACTATATAAACAAAACGGTTCCCCACGTTGCACGGGGAACCTTCGGCGCGGATATGCAGGTAGCACTGGTGAACGACGGACCGATCACCATCCCCATTGATTCCGCCATTCTGAAATTGCCAAAAAAACAAGCTCATCCTAAAACGGCAGAGGAGACGGTATGATTCTTACGATTGACGGCAATCTGAAGCCGTATTATGCCCAGACTCTCTGTATGAGTTTCTTTCCGGGGGTGAAATTCCCGGAAGGAGAACAGCCCGGTGAAAACGTGCCGTCGGCACATTTTATAGTCCGGGAAGAAGACGACGGTGCGTTTGCAGAGGCTACGCTGGAATTGAACGGTAAATCGGAGCACATGGAAAGCCGATGTTCCGTAAAGCCCGGGATAGACCGCACCCGTGCCCGGCAGATTGCCGCAGGCTGTGCGTTTTTTGAAGCGGCGTCTGCCTTAACGGGCGTCCGCCCTCCTTGGGGCGTGCTTACCGGCGTGCGTCCTGCGAAAATCGCATCGGAATTGTTCCGCTACGGCTATAATCCCGAAGAAGCCGCTGCATGGATAACGGAACATTATCTGGCGGATCCTGTAAAATCAAAACTGGCGGCTTCCGTGGCCGCGGCTGAGCAACGGTTGATTACATCGCCACTTTCTCAGCAGTGCAGCGTGTATATAGCCATCCCGTTTTGTCCGACACGGTGTGCCTATTGCTCCTTTGTTTCCTACACATCAAAAAAACTTTTGGACCTGATTCCCGAATATCTTCAGGCACTGGAAAAGAATATTCATACCGTATTCGAAACGATCCGGTCTCTCGGCAGAACGGTTGCCACCGTCTATATCGGCGGCGGCACGCCTACCGTTCTCACTGCCGAGCAGCTTCGCTTCCTTCTGGAGACGGTGTCCCGGGAAACGGACGTGTCTGCTCTCGCGGAATTTACACTGGAGGCTGGGCGTCCCGATACCATCACGCCGGAAAAACTGCAGATCGCCAAAGAATACGGCGTAACCCGTATCAGTGTGAATCCGCAGACGCTGAACGATGAGATCCTCGCTTCCGTCGGACGCCGGCACACGGCAGAACAGTTTTTCAATGCGTACGAGACTGCACGCAATATAGGTATAAAACATATTAATGTGGATCTGATCGCCGGACTTCCCGGCGAGAGTGCGGAGAGCTTTTCGTCCACGGTGGACAGAATTCTCACCCTGCGGCCCGATAATATTACTGTACATACCTTTACTGTGAAAAAATCTGCAGAGATCCGCCAGGACAACGATTCGGTATACGATCGGGAGGGCACGGTCGCCGCGGCGGCGGTGGCATACTCGCAAAACGCACTTCTGCGTGACGGATATCTGCCGTATTATATGTACCGTCAGAAGAATACGGTAGGTAATTTGGAAAACGTGGGATATGCACTCGCCGGGGCAGAGGGACTCTATAACGTATATATGATGGAAGAAGTGCACAGCATTTTTGCCGCCGGTGCTTCTGCCGTCACCAAGTTCGTCTCGCCCATGGATGCGGCAGGGAGCTGTCGGATCGAACGCATATTTGAATCCAAATATCCATATGAATATCTAAAGGATTACGCTGACGGGGCGGGTGTGCAAAGGGCGGCACAGTACAGAAAGGCAGCCGCGGTATTTTACGACGAGTTTTTTTGATCCGTTTTAGTCAGCATGCATCTGGGGGATTCTTATGATTACTGTAAACAGAAGATTCAATGATACGGGAGAGGCGGCCGCCTTCGTGTCCGAATGTGAAGCGGTGTTTGAAAGCCAACTGGACAGCGTAGCCGGACAGATCCTGTCGGGTGAGCCTGTGGAATGTATCGCCTTGTCCGGTCCTACCTGTTCCGGGAAAACCACGATGGCGAAAAAACTGACCGATGCCATCACCGCCGCCGGAAAACGTGCCGTCGTTTTATCCATTGACGATTTTTTTAAGGAACACGATGCGACCAAACGGATTGAGGATACGGTGGATTTTGATACGGTGAATGCTATCGATCTTCCGTATTTCGCCGCGTGTGTTGATAAAATGCTGCGTGGTAAAAGTACGCCTCTGCCTCACTTTGATTTTGTGACCGGCTCCCGGCTTGTGGGCGAGCCGTACGTGCATACCCCGGACGATATTCTGATCTTTGAGGGGATCCAGGCGGTATATCCGGAAGTAACCGCATTACTGACAGGATATTCTTCAAAAAGCGTCATTATTTCCGTAACGGAATCTCTCGCCGTAAACGGAACGGTCTTTTCCCCGGAGGAGATCCGGCTGGCACGCCGGATCGTGCGTGATTTCCGTTTCCGTTCGGCAACGCCGGAATTTACGTTTCATATCTGGCAGGCTGTCCGCGTCAATGAGGAAGCAAATATTTATCCGTATATCAAAAACTGTGACTACTGCATAAATTCCCTTATGCCGTACGAGCCCTTTATGCTTGCACCGGCAATCATTCCGCTGCTGTGCAGCGTTCCTGCAGACAGTCCGTATTTTGTCCCTGCCATGGCTTTCCGTGATAAATTTTCCGCCGTGGAAGGCAGTGTGATCCCGGCAGACCTTCTACCTGCCGCATCGCTGTATCATGAGTTTTTAGGCTGAAACTCCTATGATCTGGAAGGAGATATCTTTTGAAGACGAATAATACCCACAGAGATGCCCCGAAAGTGAAGAGCACTACCAATCTGTTCTTCTCCGGCGTGCTTGTTTTGACCGTTTCCAATCTGATTATTAAAGTGATCGGTATGCTCTTTAAGATTCCCATGAGCCGTTTCGTCGGAGACGAGGGCATGGGCTATTATTCGCAGGCATACACGCTTTACACCTGCTTTTTTATGATTGCTACCAACGGATTGCCCGTTGCGTTGGCAACCATGCTCTCAGACAGCCGATCCAAAGGACAGTTCAAGCAGGCAAAGCGAATTTTCCGCATTGCCATGGGTCTGTTTTTTACCGTCGGCCTTGTCAGCATGCTGGTCATGCTTTTCGGCGCAAAACTGTATTCATCTGAGATCCTTCATGTGGATCAGGCGTATTACTGTATTCTTGCAGTTGCCCCCACCATATTTTTCATCAGTATTTCCAGTGCATACCGCGGTTATTTCCAGAGCTATCAGCAGATGCTTCCCACTTCCGTTTCGCAGCTTACGGAGGTTCTTTCAAAACTGTTCCTCGGTGTGTTTTTTGCACTGTATGCCAAAGGGCAGGGATATGGTATACATATCGTTGCCGCTTACGCTGCTGCCGGTCTTACCATCGGTGCGGCACTGGGCATGATATTTTTGTTCTTCGCAAAAATTACTTTCCGTGCAAAAGAAGAACAGTATAACGCGCAGATTCTGGAAGGGAACTCTGCCTCGGATTATACTGCTTCTACCGCGTCCATACTGAAACGTATCGCTGTAATTGCGATCCCCATTACGCTCAGCTCCTCCGTTATGAGTATCACGAACCTGATAGATTCGGCCCTTGTCTCTACGGGACTGCAAAAGATCGGTATGACGGCAGAGGAGGCAACGAGAGTGTACGGTAACTATACCACGCTGGCTGTCACAATGTTTAATTTGCCTCCGTATCTTATCTATCCAATATCGTATTCCATCATTCCGATTTTAACCATGGCGCGCAGTACAAAAGATACGGTGCGCGCGAGCCATATCATGGAATCCTCCCTTCGTGTGTCTGTGCTGATCGGACTTCCGTGCGCACTGGGTATGTCTGCACTTTCAAAACCGATTCTCGCACTTCTGTTCCCGGCGGAATCGGTGGAGATGGCGTGGCCTCTTCTGTCGCTTCTTGCTCCTGCGTCTTTCTTTATTTGCGTTTTATCCGTTACCAATGCCATTTTGCAGTCCTGCGGATACGAGCGTATGCCGCTGTATTCTATGGTCGCCGGTGCTGTTGTGAAACTGGCTTCCAACTATATTTTGATACGAACGATCGGTATGTATGCCACGCCGATCAGTACGTTCCTGTGCTACCTGACCGCTACTGCCTTAAATCTGTATTTCGTAGCGAAAAAGACGGGAGAGACACCGTCTGTGAACCGTGTTTTCCTGCGTCCGCTGGCTGCGGCGGTCGCATGTGCCGGTGCAGCACTGGGCACTTATGTGTTGAGCACGGATTTTCTGCATATCGGCAACACGTTCTCTACGCTTTTGGCAATCTTTGCGGCTGTTGTGGTATATGGGATACTGGTTTTTGCCATCCGCGCAATCACGGCAGACGATATCCGTCTTTTGCCTAAGGGGGAGAAGATTCTCTCTGTGCTGACAAAACTGAAACTTGTAAGAGCATAAATCCTTTGTGCTTTTGCTGCATTTTTCGAAAGGATGTTTAAAATGAATGAGACTGCGAAACAATTGCTGAGTGAAGAAAGACACGATTTTGCCTCTCTTGTTAAGGTAATGGAACTTCTCCGTGCACCCGGCGGCTGTCCTTGGGATCGGGAGCAGACACATGAAAGTATCCGTGCGAACTTTATTGAAGAAACCTACGAGGTCATTGAGGCGATCGATACGAAGGATCCGTCCCTGCTCCAGGAAGAATTGGGTGACGTTCTTTTACAGGTCGTCTTTCACGCCCGTATTGCTGAGGAGAACGAGAAATTCTCCATCGATGACGTAGTGCACGATATTACCGAAAAACTGATCCGCCGGCATCCCCATATTTTTGCTGACGTGGAAGCGGAAACGTCTGAGCAGGTGCTGACGAATTGGGAACAGATCAAAACGGAGGAGAAACAACGGATCGGACTTGCCGGTTCTCTTGCCTCCGTGCCGCCTTCTTTGCCTGCACTTATGCGTGCCCAGAAGCTTGTGAAGAAGGCAGGGAAGGCCGGTCTGCAGCCCGACACGGATGTCATCCGGGAGCAGATTACGAAAACGGCGGAGGCACTGTCTGAAGCAATCCGGTGCGGCGATGAGGAGAAAATACGTGTTCTGAGTGGAGAGCTTTCTTTCTGTACTGCGGCTGCAGCACAGTTTTCCGGGGTGGATGTTGAGGAATCTCTCATGAAAAAGAGTGCCTGTTTTGCAGAGACGCTGGCCTCGGTCGAGTCGAAAACTGGCTCCTTTTCGGATGTTTCCGCGGAAGAACTTCGGAAAATCGCACAAAATGCCTATTTTTTGAGGTAAAATTCACTAAATTTTAAGAAAAAACAGAGAAAACTCTTGATTCTTTCCGTGTAAAATGTTATAATATTCTCGGTTTTAATAATATGCTTGCGTTGGGTGTGCCAACGCGTAATATCGCTTATATGCGAAGTTAGAAAGGAATTGTATCCATGAATAAGACACAGCTGATCGAAGTAGTTGCCCGTGAGGCAGGACTGAAGACGAAGAAAGAAGCTGAGGCTGCTGTTGCCGCTGTTCTCGCTGCTATTGAGAACGCGCTGGCTGACGGCGAGAAGGTTCAGATCGCTGGCTTCGGCACCTTTGAGGTTAAGGAGAGAGGCGAAAGAACCGGCCGCAATCCTGCTACCGGTGCAGAAATCGTAATTCCCGCAGCAAAGCATCCTGCTTTCTCTGCAGGCAAGGCTCTGAAGGAAAAGGTTAACAAGTAATTCTTTCAACTATAACGTGTGCTGACAGCTCCGGTGTTCCACTGGGGCTGTTTGCGACACGGTGACAAATCATATGAGACTGGATAAATTTTTGAAAGTATCCCGTATTATCAAGCGGCGTACCGTTGCTAACGATGCCTGCGATACGGAGCACGTTTCTGTGAACGGAAAACGTGCGAAGGCATCTTACGACGTGAAGGTTGGAGATGTGATTGAGATTACGTTCGGCGAAAGAACAATGAAATTCCGTGTTCTTGACGTGCGCGAGCATATTGCGAAAGCAGACGTATCCTCCCTTTACGAGGTTATTCCGAATTGACGGTATAAATTTTCTTCATTCTGCATATACTGAACCAGATCAATGGGGAGGAATATGTATGAACGGCGGCGAAAACAGTGTTCACAGCGTGTCGATTCAGCAGCAGAAGCATGCTGAGTTGACCGGTATTTCGGAAGTGGAAAGTTTTCATGAAACGGAAATTGATCTGCTTTATGTAAACGGTGCTATCGCCGTTGAAGGGGAAAATCTGAAAATTGAGAGCTTTTCCGTAGAAAGCGGCAAAATTTCCATAGACGGGAAGATTACCGGCATTTTCTATTATGAAAAAAACAACAGATCTTCCTCTGGCCGTATCGGACTGTTCGCACGGCGTCCTAAGCAGTAACTATGGGAATCGAACAGGAACAGCAGTTGTATGCGTTTCTTTATGCTGTCCTTACCGGGTGTCTTCTCGGCTGCCTGTATGACTGCATCCGGATTCTGCGTGTGTTTTTCGGCGTTTCTTCTTTCACTAAAGAGGATGGTCGCTTAAAAACGCTTTCTCTTCCTTTTATCGGTTCTGTATATCCCGTGGACCGCAGGGAAGAACGACGCAGATACAGACTGTTTTGGTTGGCGGTTGGGGATATGTGTTTTGCCATCCTTGCTGGATGCGCATTTTGCGTTTTCCTATACCATTTTGCCAGCGGATGCTTTCGATGGTTCTATCTCTTGGGTTGTTCTGTCGGCTTTTTTGCCTATTATTTCTCGCTTGGAAGATTGGTAGTTCTTTCTTCTGAAATGCTGGCATTTTTATTGCGTGTGTTTCTTCGATATCTGGGATGGTTGCTGTGCTTGCCATTTCGTGCTGTGCGTTCCCTTACCGTTTGGGTATGCCGGTTGTTCATTCGGCGGATTCTGTTGCCGATTTTGATTAGTATTAAGCACAGAGCACGCATGCGTTATACCAGGCGCTTACGGACTCAACTGAAATTTTTGGTCTGTTTTTCTGAAATTGAATTGGGGAATGAGTAAATCGTTCTGTCATTTGCGAAGATTTTGTGAAAGGAGTTGAGGTGTATGAACAGAATCAAAGACAACGTGTTTTTTAAACTGGCTCTTTGTGTTTTAGTCGTGTTCTGTGTGGTTACGATCGTTACACTTCAACTGCGTTATAACAATTTGAAACAACAGCGCGACGTGCTTCTTTCGGAAATTGAAGCCGCTAATGAGCGTATAGATGCTGTCGAGGCTGCTTTGACCACGCCTTTTGATCATGAGTACGTTATTAAGATTGCGCGTGAAAAACTGAATCTGCGTCTGCCGGAAGAGATCGTTTTTTATAACGATTTGGTAGACTGACGACTGTTAATTTGAAAACGATTTGTTATGTGCCGTGAATACCCAGTTGTATTGCGGCACAATTTTTGTGGAGAAAGAAAAATGAGCAAGTATAGAAGTGATGTAGCAATAATCGGCGGAGGTCCTGCCGGACTGACTGCGGCAATTTATGCACTCCGCGCCGGACTTTCCGCTGTGATATATGACGGCAATGCACTTGGGGGACAAATGCTCCTGGCACATGAGATCGAAAACTACGCTGGCTTTACGAGCATTTCCGGTATGGAACTGGCGGATTCCATGGCGGCTCAGGCCACGGCTCTTGGTACAGAAACGGTTTACTCCGCTGTGACGTCGGTAAAAGTGGATTCGGATGGGTTTTTCGTTGCCGCCGGCGAAACGAATAACCGCCACCGTGCAGTGATTATCGCCGCAGGCACCAACAGACGGAATCTCGGCGTGCCCGGTGAGGAAGAGTTTATCGGGCGCGGCGTATCCTACTGTGCCGTTTGTGATGGCCGCTTTTTTAAGGATAAAGACGTTGCGGTTGTTGGCGGCGGCAATACAGCCGTTGGCGATGCTTTGTATCTGGCAAAATTCTGCAAAAGCGTAACCGTTATCCACCGCAGAGAGGCATTTCGTGCGGATCGCATTTTAGTGGACAGGCTTTCTGCTTTGGAAAATGTTCACTTGCTGATGAACGCTCGGATGGAAAAAATCAACGGGGATATGCGCGTTACCTCTCTGGATATTCAGAAAACCGGTGAATATACACTTCCGGCAATGATGCAGCTGCCGGTAGATGGGGTGTTCGTTGCCGTAGGAAGTGCACCGCAGATTTCGTTTCTTGACGGAATTTCAAATCTGGCTTACGACGACAGCGGCTATCTCTTGACGGACGAGCGTTGCCGGACTGTGATTCCCGGCCTATTTGCGGCGGGGGACGTGCGTGCAAAATCCCTTCGTCAGATTGCAACTGCAGTGGCGGACGGCGCGATTGCTGCCGTAGAAGCGGCAGAATTTATTGAAATGCAGAAGCATCACGGAGGCGTGTCCGTATGATTCTTTCCGGTGCGAAAATATTTACTATGGATGAGTCCATTGGGAACATTCCCTGTGGATTTGTCGTCATACAGAACGGAAAGATTACCGCAGTTGGAAGCGGTGAACCGGACATGTCCCTGTATCCCGGGGAGGAAAATATTAAGGTTGACGGCTGGCTGTTCCCTGGCTTGATCGATGCGCATACGCATTTGGGAATTATCGAGGATTCTCTTGATTTTGAAGGGGACGACTGCAACGAGGCAAGTGATCCTTCCACGCCGCATCTCCGTGCATGGGATGCGATCAATCCCCTTGACCGTGCGTTTTTCGAATCCATTGCCGCCGGTGTTACCGCTGTCGGCGTAGCACCCGGCAGTTCCAATCCTATCGGCGGTCAGGTCTGTGTGCTGAAAACGTATGGGAAATGCGTGGATTCCATGCTCCTCGCCGCACCTGCCGCACTGAAATGTGCACTGGGTGAGAATCCAAAGGGCGCTTTCCACGGACAGAACCAGATGCCGGAAACCCGGATGGCCATCGCCGCCATTATTCGTGAAACGCTTCGGAAAGCTAAGGATTATTACGAGGCTCTGTGTGAATACGAGAGCAAAAAAGACGATCCGGAATCCGATGTGGAAAAGCCCGATTTTGACGCACGTCTTGATGCTATGGTGCCGTTGTTCCGGGACGGTATGCCGCTTCATATTCACGCACATCGGGCGGATGATATATTCACGGCTTCTCGCATCGCCCGTGAGTTTAATCTTAGTTACCGCATTGTTCACGGTACGGAGGGGCATCTGATCGCCGACGAATTGGCAGAAGCCGGTGCACAGGTGTTTGTGGGGCCGACGCTTTCCGATCGCTCAAAGCCGGAACTGAAAAATCTGTCTTTTGAGACGCCCGGCGTTCTGGATCGTGCAGGTGTGTGTGTGTCCATCACCACGGATCATCCGGTGACGCCGCTAAAGTATTTAACCGTATGCGCGGCAATGGCCGTGCGTGAGGGTATGAGTCCGGACGCGGCTTACCGTGCGATTACCATTCAGCCGGCAAAAATGCTGGGTGTGGACGGACGGATCGGCAGTATTTCGCCGGGAAAAGACGGAGACGCAGTGCTGTTTGATGGAGATCCGCTTCTTCTTAGTACAAAAGTAAAGCAAGTATATATAAATGGGCAGTGTGTGTATGCTGCACAGTAGACGAATTTGGAGTGATATTGCAAAATGCAGAACAGAACAGCAATCATCTGTATCTCTTTGCTGATTTCCGTTGTCCTCGTACTCGGTACTTTATCGGCCTGGCTTTATATTGCGTATGAAAGCCCCGAGGAGCTGGCGGCACGTGAAAGAGTGCGTGAATTAACGGAGGAGCTGAATGATGCAAATGTTCAGATTCGAAATCAGGGTGTTGATAACGAATCTCTCCGTGCAGAGGTCGCCTCTCTAAGCGATGAGTTGACGGCAAAACTGGACTCGATAGCAGAGTTGGAGCATAAAATAGACGTGCTGGTTCGTGACGGCAATGCCTCGGATGAGTTTCAGCAGATACTTCTGGATAAGATTGCTGCGTTGGAGAAAGAGGCGGAAGAGACGGCTTCCCGTATTGCCGAACTCGACGAGCTTATCTCTCATTATGAGAACATCACTACGCTGAATTTCGGATATCAGGCGAGAAAGATCAGCGATCTGCTTCTGTTTTTGGCTGAATCCAACCGACCGCCGCGTATGCTGAAAAAGGAAACGGTGGATGAAGAAACCGGGGAAGTGACGGAGACCGTTTTTGAGGAGGTCCCCAGTCGGCTTTCGTTCTATTACCGGGATATAACCACGGGGTATACGCTGTCGTATAATGCGGATGAAGTTATGTATACGGCCAGTTTGGTGAAGGCACCGTACATATACTCGCTTTTAAAATCCGTGGTGGATTTTGAAAAGAACAAACAGTATTTTGACAGCGAAGGCAACGCTTTGTATGATGAAGAGGGAAATCCTCTTTTTGAGGGGGATCATCCGAATCTGGATGAAGAAGGTCGCATTATTTATCTTCCGGGAGAAGAAAAGTATGATCTGACCCGCATCTGGACTTTAGACAAAGAAAAAATGATGCAGGACGGCTCCGGTAAACTGAAGAATATGGAGGACGGCACCGAGCTTACCTACCTGGAACTGATCCAGTACGCACTTCTGTACAGCGATAATATCGCCTTTGCACAACTTCGTGCTATGTTCGGGTATACGGAATACTACGCCACGGCCCGTACCATTGGTGCCAGCGGACAGGCGAAAGGGTTTATGCAGCTTTCGGCGGAGGACTGCGGGAAATTCATGGAAGCTATGTATACCTTTATTGAGGAAGGCACGGCGTACAGCACCCTTTTGAAAGATGCACTCTTGGAATCCACCCATATCGTTGTGATTCCTTATGGTGTGTCACCCACACCGGCTGCACACAAATACGGTTGGGATGAAGGCGCTTATCACGATATGGCTATCGTATACGACGAGCATCCGTACGTGCTTGTTATTATGTCCGATCTGGATCACGGCGGCAACACAGTAAATACTTATTTGCAGTCCGTGGTACGTTCCGTCCATTCCATACACAAAAACTTTTATGCAAAAGAGTAATTTTTGAATCATAAAATGACAGAAATGTTTGGATACCGCAGATTTTATCTGCGGTATCGCGCATTTTGGCAAAGTATATTGACAAAAGAGAACGAAATGTTATAATTAATTGAACGGTTACCCAAATCATTCCGGAGGGTAGTATGAATAAAGAATTGTATACGTTTATAACGGAAAAACAGCACCATTCCTTCCGCAAGCCGTACGTTGGCAGCACGGCCGCATACTGGGCCCAGGAGGGGCTTACACCGCGCGCGCGGATGTCGCAGCGTTTTGTTAAACTGTGTGCCCAGGAGACGCCCCATATTCTGCCCGGGCAAAAGTTGGTTTTTTTGCGTACGGTAACAAAACTGCCGGACGTGCTGACGGATGACGAATGGACGGAGATCCGAAAGAAGCACTATATTCACGAGCTGGGCTATCTTTCCAATCTCAGCCCGGATTATGCGTCCGTGATCTCGTCGGGGCTTCTGGCAAAGCGGGATCACTGTGACGACGCATCTGCGGCCGAGATTGATGCGTTGCTGGAACTCGTTGCCCGGTACCGCAACCTTGCCGAAGAAGAGGGCAGGACGGATATCGCCGACACGCTTCGCCGTGTCCCGGCTTACGGGGCACGCTCTTTCCGGGAGGCTTTGCAGGCGTTGCGGATCCTGCACTGGGCGATCTGGGCGGAGGGAGAATACCATAATACGCTAGGCCGTTTTGATCAGTATATGAGACCGTACTATGACTACGATATTGCTAACGGCGTATTGACAAACGAAGAAGCCTATGAGCTGATCTGTGACTTTTTCCTTTCCTGTAATATTGACAGTGATCTGTATCCGGGGATTCAGCAGGGTGATAACGGGCAGAGTATTATGCTGGGCGGTGTGGACGCCGCCGGCCGTTCCGTTTACAGCGAATTAAGTACGCTGTGCCTGCGTGCATCGGGCGAGATCAAGATGATCGATCCTAAAATCAATCTGCGAGTGAGCCGGGATACGCCGATGGAGGTATATCGGGAAGGAAGCCGTCTGACGGCGGCCGGACTCGGATTCCCTCAGTATTCCAACGACGACATTGTTATACCCGGCCTGGAACGCTTAGGGTACTCGCACCGGGATGCGGCCGATTACGCCGTAGCGGCCTGCTGGGAGTTTATCATTCCCCGCGTGGGGGCGGACATCGCCAATATCGGTGCTCTTTCTTTTCCAAAGGTGATTGACCGTGCCGTACATACGTATCTTGCCAAAGCCGAAACGATGGACGACTTTTGGCAGGGTGTGCGGCAGGTTATGCGGGAGGAGCTGGATACGATCACAGAAGCCATACAGGACGTGTGGTTTGTTCCTGCACCGTTTATGGATATCCTTACTGATTCGGAAGATATATCAAAGGGCGGAAAGTATAACAATTTTGGACTCCACGGTACCGGCATTGCCTGTGCCGCCGATTCACTGGCGGCTATTGAAAAATACCAGTTCAATGAGAATTTCCGTACAAAAGAAGCATATCTTGCCGCCGTGGACAGCGATTTTACCGAAGATACGGAGCTGCTTACACGACTGCGTACCGAATCGCCCAAGTACGGACAGAATACCGGTGTACCGGAGGCGTGGGCGGAACGCCTGCTTCATGAGTTTGCCGAAATACTCCGCGGAAAGAAGAACTGCCGCGGCGGTTGCTGGCGTGCCGGTACCGGCACGGCTATGTATTACCTCTGGCATTCGGATGAAATCGGTGCGTCTCCCGACGGACGACGCAAGGGCGAGCCTCTCGGTACGAATTTCTCTGCCTCTTTATTTGCGAAATTTGACGGTCCTGTTTCCGTTGTGGATTCTTTCACGTCTCCCGATCTTTCAGAAACAGTAAACGGTGGACCTTTGACGCTTGAATTTCAGCAAAAAATGTTTGAGGCTCCGGACGGGGAAGAAAAGGTTTCAAATCTTGTCCGCTATTTTATAAAACGCGGCGGACATCAGCTGCAGCTCAACGCCGTGAACAGAGATACGCTTCTGGATGCTAAGGCACATCCGGAAAAATACCCCCATCTGATCGTCCGTATATGGGGTTGGAGTGCCTATTTCGTAGAACTGGATGAATGTTTCCAGAATCAGGTGCTTTTGCGCCAGGAGTACACGCTGTGAGTGCAGAGTTCGGCGTAATATTTGATATTAAGGAATTTGCCGTTCACGACGGACCCGGTGTGCGAACGACGGTATTTTTCAAGGGATGTCCGTTATGCTGTGCCTGGTGCCATAATCCGGAAGGCTTGTTTCCCCACCGCCAACTGATGACTAGGCACACTCTTTGCAGGCAGTGCGGAAAGTGCCGTATATCCTGCACGCATCCGGAATGTGCACCATTTGACCGGTGTATCTATGCATGCCCGTCGGCTTTGATCTCCGTCTGCGGCAGGGAAGTTACGGCAGACGGATTGACCGAGCGGTTGCTTCGTAACGGGGAGTTTTTGAGAGAAAGCGGCGGCGGTGTGACGTTTTCCGGCGGCGAACCGCTTATGCAGAGTGATTTTCTGCTGGAAGTGCTTCAGCGGCTTCGCAATGTAAATCTGCACACGGCAGTGGAAACCAGCGGATATGCGGAAGAGCAAGTATTCCGCCAGATCGCTGAGAATTGTGATCTGGTTATCATGGATTTGAAATTGGCGGATCCCATTCTCCACAAAAAGTATACGGGTGTTGATAACGCCTGGATTCTAAAAAACGCCGCCTGGCTGCGTCAGTCCGGCCGTCCTCACCTGTTTCGCACGCCGCTGATCCCCGGCATCACGGATACGGCAGAAAATCTTGCCGCACTCCGTGCCATTATAGGCGATTCGCCCTACGAGCAGATGCCTTATAACACGCTTGCCGGTGCGAAATATCCTATGCTGGAAATGGATTATCCCTATGACTCAATAAAAGAAAAGGAATGAAGCTATGCTTTCCGTTTTGAAATCAGAAACCCGTCTGATTGGCGGGATTCCCGGCGATACGCCTAATGTAACGACGTCTGCGTGCGGGGAAGTAACCGCCTATACCGTCCGCGCACGCGGCGGAGATTCTTTTTTGGATCCTGACCGAGGCGTCATTACCACACTTTCGATCCCCGATGAAATAGAGGGATATATGGCGGTCGTCCGCTACTCGCCGTTTTGGTGCCGTCCGCAGTTCGGAGACGATTTCGGTGCGATGCCCGAAAATACCCAGGCGCTTCTATGGAAGAAAAAAACGGGCGGATACGGCTATATCTTACCGATGTGCAGCGGTGAATACGTCACTTCTCTTTGCGGGATCGGCGGAAAGCTGTGTGCCGTAACCTTTTCCTCCTACGACCGGCTGAACACCTGCGATGCGCACGCTTTCGTATACGGAGAAGGCGAAATTCCCTATGAACTGATGCAGAACTGTGCCGCGGAAGCCGCACGTCTCTTGAACAATGGCCTGCGTCTTCGCAGTGAGCGCCGGTATCCGGAACTGTTTGAATATCTGGGCTGGTGCACCTGGGACGCTATGGAAATCTGGGTGAATGAGGAAGAAACCCTCCAGAAATGCCGGGAATTTTCCGAAAAATCCATTCCCGTTCGCTGGGCGATTCTGGACGACATGTGGGCTGACGTTGCATGGACGCAGAAACTGCCGAAGTTTACGCCGCACGAGATTTCCTTTGACGTGATGCATTCCTCTACGCTGAAGGATTACGAAGCGGATACTGTACGGTTTCCCAGCGGGCTCGCCGGCTGTATCCAAAAGATGAAAGAGGAATTCGGGCTTTCCGTGGGTATCTGGCATACCGCCTGCGGCTATTGGACAGGTCTGCATCCTGGCGAAGGTGCGGACCGGAAGTTGTCCGGCACGACGATGATAACCCATGAAGATCGAATTATGCCCGATCTGCGTGAGACGGGCAAGGCGTATCAGTTTTTTAATACGATGCATACGTATTTCCGCCGCAGCGGAGCGGATTTTGTAAAAGTGGATAACCAGAGCTTTGTCCGTGCTGCGTACCGTAACGATATTCCCGTCAGCATTGCCGCTAAAAATCTTCATGCGGCAGTGGACGGCAGTGTTGGTGCCAACTTTGACGGAAATCTTATTAACTGCATGTGCATGGCCACGGAAAATATGATGAATCGCCCAAACAGTGCCATCTGCCGTTGCTCCGATGATTTTCAGCCGGAGAACCGGGAATGGTTTTCAAAGCATGTGATGCAGTGTGCCTACAACGGATTGGTACAGGGACAGTACTACTATAATGACTGGGACATGTGGTGGAGCGATGACGGACAGGCGGTAAAGAACAGCGTTCTGCGTGCCATCAGTGGCGGCCCGATCTATGTCAGCGACCGGTTAGGCCGTAGCCGTGCCGAAATCTTTTTACCGCTTTGCTTCTCGGACGGACGGATCCTCCGCCCCGATAACGTAGCTGTCCCGGCGGAAGATTGCCTGATTACCAATATGGCCGAGACGGCTCGCCCTATGAAGGTGTTCAATATGGCAGGCGAGACCGGATACATGGCTGTGTTCAATCTTCTGACGGACGGAACGTCTGCTGTGGGAACGGTGGCCGCCTCTGAAATTCCTACGCTTTGCTGTGAGCGGTTTGTAATGTACGAATTTTTCAGCGGCGAATGGAAGGTAGTAACGAACGAAGAGAAAACAGAAATCACGCTTCGTGACGCAGATGATTTCCGACTGTATTCCTTCACACCGATTGAATCCGGCACGGCGGTTATCGGCGATGCGTCAAAGTTCATTTCCATTCGTGCGGTTACGGACCATGCCCGCGGTTTTGTGCGTCTCTATGAAGGCGGCATACTGAAGATTTACAGCGAAAAGCCGATTACCTATGCGGAAAACGAATGCGGTCATCCTTTGAAAATCACCGCTGACGGAAATATGTATACTATTGATGCTTTTTGTACGCGTGAAGTGTATTTCGGATAAACCGGTGATTCTTCGTTCGTTTCATCTATTTATATTGTTTCCTCACCCGGTATTTTGCTCACTGTGAAATACCGGGTGTTTTCCTTTATATATAAACTTTAGCTGTATTCGCTTTGGACTTGATTTTTTATTGGCACAATTTTCATCATTTAGTTAATTTGTGCAAAATGATGAATTATGTGTGTATAATCATTTCAAAATTATTTCACTTGCACAAAAAGTATTGCGCGCGTTTCTGTGGTGTGGTATCATATCGTTGCGAGAGACGAAAAGGATCTCTCCGAATACAAAAACCACAGGAGGAACTCATTTTATGAGAAAAGCAAGAAACGTAAGTTTCAAACGAATTCTTTCCGCGGCTTTGGCAGTTATGATCATGTGCGCCGGTATTCCGGCTGTATTTGCCCGTGAGTATAACGACGTTACCGCGGAGAACATCGCCCGGGATGAGATTGACATCCTTTCCGATATCGGCGTTATCGTCGGTACGTCGGAAAATGAATTCTCCCCGCACGAAAACGTAACACGTGAGCAGATGGCACTTTTGCTGTTCCGCCTTATGCTGAACAAGCAGAGCGGCGGCCGCGTGAACACGTCGCCCTTTACGGATCTCTACGATGATACCTACCACGGCGCGATCTCCTGGGCGAATGCATCCGGCTACATACTCGGTACGTCCGGGTCTACCTTCGAGCCTCTTGAAGGAATTACGCTGCAGGATGCAATGACCATGCTGGTGCGTGCCCTCGGTCAGTCCAGCACTGCCATGAATAACGGCTATCCCTGGACCTACATCGATGCTGCAATCAAACTCGGTCTTGACCGCGGCCTTGAAAATATTGCTTACACCGAGACGCTGACCCGCGGTGAGACTGCCATTATTCTCTACAATGCACTGGTAGCTGAATATCTCGTTCCCAAGAGTCTGGCCGGCGGCAACGTGATTTACGAAACCACTACCATCATTGAGCGCGTATTCGGGTATGAGATGGATGAAGCTACGCTGGTAGCGACAAACGATTACTCCCTTGGCGGCAGCACGGTCGTTAAGGATAACTACGTGACGCTCCGTTATTACGATGACGAAAACGTGCCCCGCACTATGACGGTGAATTTTGCAGAGCTTGGTCTGAAGGGCACTGCCAACGACCATCTTGGACGCACCTTTAAGGTGATCTACACCGTCAACAACAGCAATAAGCTGATCAATGTACTGAGTGCTATTGAGAACAGCGAAACGGAAGTGTATACTTCTGCAGTAGTAGATACAGACAAGGGTTACGTCACCATCGGTGATAACAACTACACCGTTGTTGAATCTTTCTCCGACATTCTGGCTACTAATGCGAATGAACTGCTTGTATACGCCTATGAAAACGATAAGACCCTGACGCAGATCACCACGCTGGACGCACTGAACGCACGTCTCGGCCTGTACGCCATTGAGTTGGTATTCTACGGCGATTCTTCTACCGCATCCGTAGCTATTCTTCGGAATTTCCAGGTTGGCAGATTCCAGGTAGATGCAGCCGGAAAAATTAATATTGCAGGCAATCTTACCGAAGCACAGCTGACCGGCGGTTTCTTCAATGAAGCAGAGGCACAGATCGGTGAGTACGTTCTGTACTACTTCAACTCCCAGACGAAGGAACTTGAGATCGTAGAGGTTCTGGATATCCTCTTCGGTACTGTAACCCGTATAACCTCCACTCATGCAAAGATTGCAGGTTCCACCTACAAGCTTGGCAACGCAAAAGCAGGCATTTCCGCATCTTCCATTGCATCCGCACTGATGATCGGTGCCAATGCACAGGTCGTTATCCGCGGTGACGAGATCCTTGCCGTGATCGGTGAGACCATCGTTACCGAGCACTCCGACTATCTTGTAGCAGTGACAAACGCACTTCCTGTATTCACCAACGGTGCTTTCCGTTACGTCGTGACGGTAAATATTGACGGCGTAAACCGCAACATATACACGGCAAACGCTGACATTACTGCCGGTAAGGTATACAGATACACCGTGAACGGCGATATGTATACGCTGATTGCACCGGAAATCAGTGAGGGCGTGATCGCCACCGGTATCAACAAGTTCGTACAGAGCGGATTCGGCACGGATGAAATTGCCGTAATCATTGATTCCGCAAACGCCACTACGCTTTCCAAGGGTGAGAACACCTACTTTACCTTCTCTACGGGCGAGGCTTCCTATGCAGCCTCTCTGAACGGTGCCGCTTCCATGAAGTTTGTCACCGATCAGAATACTACGATTCTCGTAGCAAACGAAGGTGCACTTCAGGTGAAGAAGGGTGCATATAATTCCGCTATCCACGTGAATGACGGTGCCAAGGTGGTTGCCGTGTTTGCAAACGAAGCCGGTTCCGTTGAGACGCTGCGTTACCTCTACGTAAGTGACGGCAGCCTTGGCAACTACGATTCCGCTGCACAGTCCGTACGTCTTCTGGCGCTGAACGGTGTTGTGTTCGAAAACAACGTAACGTATCTTGAGTACACTGTATTCAACTACGCAACCGGCAGCGTGGAGAACAGACTGACGACCGTCGTAGGTCTGACGCTTGATAATGTATACCTGATCGGTTCTGACGGTACGATCGTAGATGTAGGCGGCGAGGTTGAGTCCGGTGAAGTAACCGGTCACACCGCGTCTACCGTAACCATCGGTGAAACCACTTACAACGTCACCGCTTCCACCAAGATCGTACAGATCGGTGAAGATCATGCAGTGACTGTCAAGAAACTGGCAGATACCTATGGTAAGACGGTTGAGTTTGTGGCAAACGGTGATACCGTATCCCTGATCGTTATTCAGTAAATTGACATAGAAAAACTCCCGTGCAGTGCACGGGAGTTTTTTACGTTTTCGGTCAGGTTGCAAAACCGGCAAACTGATTTTGATAAAGCGTGTAGTATTCACCCTTTTGTTCAAGCAGTTCGTCGTGATTGCCAGCTTCTGCAATACTGCCGTCCTTTACTACGACGATTTTATCTGCATCTCGGATGGTGGAAAGCCGGTGAGCAATAATCAGGCTGGTGCGGTTTTTCATCAGCGCTACCAAAGCTTCTTGAATGTGCATTTCCGTACGTGTATCCACGCTGGAGGTGGCCTCGTCCAGAATCAGTATCTTCGGGTCGGACAGAATAGCACGGGCAATGGATAAAAGCTGACGCTGTCCCTGGCTGAGGTTGCTGCCG
>JAZPZY010000088.1:0-2117 GCA_045544955.1 Eubacteriales bacterium | reverse complement strand
TACATATTTATATCCCGTATATACGCCATCGTCCGGCAGCATCCATTCCTCACAGAAATCATAGTGGTCGTAGAAATAATCGGTAGACGGAACACGCTCGCTTCCACCGTTATTGCCACTCTGGGAAACACCGGGGTTATCCTTGTCGGGATCGGTTGTGTTGTTATCTCCGCAAGCGGCAAGGGCGAATACCATCATTGCCGCAAGCAATATCGCCAATATTTTTTTCATGTTGTTTTCCTCCAATTCTTGTTTTTTGAATCGCACACACGGGCAGTTGGCGGTGTTGCCAACCGCCCGTGGTGGTTTGGGGTTCGTTATTGAATTAAGCCACCGACATTACCGTTATGCTGATACTGTATTGTTCAAGCTCTACGTCGTACTTGGACGATATGCTGATCGTCATAGCAGAGCCATCCACGTTTGTGGTAATCACGCAGAGACCACCGGGCATATCTGCCCAAAGTACACCGCTTTGCAGTTCGGAAAGCGGCGTGGCTTCTACCGTTTTCGCTGCGGAATAATACAGCTTGCCATCATCGGAAAGCTCGGTCATCTTTGCATAGAGGCTTTCAAACCAAGCGTTAAAATCATCCGTTGTGGTTTTGCCTTTCTCTACGTTGATGATAACGCTGCCTGCACTGCCTTTTTTGCCGGGTTCCTTGCTATCAGCCATTTTAAGTTCCTCAAAAGAGGTAAAATGGTTGGGCTTGATATCCTCTGCATTGAAACCGTAGAGCTTCAAGAAGTTCTCAACGGTCCAGGTGTCAACCTCGTTGTTCTCGGTGCCGTTTCCTGTGTTATCCGGCTCGGTGGTACCGGAATTGTCCTCGCCGCCGTTATCGGCAATGGGATATTCGGGAAGGATAATATAAGCCGAGATTTCTTCATCCGCACCAAAATGGGAGACCTCAATTCTACCCCATTCAAAGTCGAAACATTTTTCCACGCTCGTAGAGTTTGCTTCATCGAATGTGCCGCCGTTGGATGTGTAGTAGTCAATAAGCGCATCAAATGCGTCGTCATCGGCATTCGTTGATTTCACATAAAAGGTGATCTCGCCGTCGTTGTACTGATCGTTATACGCCTTGTTGAGTGTTCCAACGTAGGCAAGTGCCGCATCGGGCAGCTCATAACCGTCAATGGTAGCAGTTTTTACGGTAACATCATTATTTTCGCTACCTTGAGAGGTGCCGGGCTTGTCGCCCTCACTGCCGGACGGTGTTTCGTTATCGCCGCAAGCTGCGAGGTAGAAGATCATCATGCCTACAAGAAGTAGGGCTAAGAGTTTTTTCATGTTCAATACCTCCCTAACTCAATTAGTCGTGAATCTTGACCATTACGCCGTAATAATAGAACTGTGCACCGATCTCACTGTCTTTCGAGTTATCATATTCACGGCTCGGATATACCGAAATCGTTTCTTCTCCGACACGGAATGCCCAGCCCTGAACTTCGCCGATATTAACAAAATCTGTCATTGCTTTTTCCAAAGTCACCTGTGCTTCGGGATCTTCACCCTCACTGTCGAAATATCCTCCGACAATATTGTAGCCGTCATCCGATGCAGCAGCCGTAGCAGCAAACAATTTTTCCACCCATGCGCGGTACTCATCGTCGGTTACTTCGCCGTTTTTCTTCGTCATGCAGAGATTTCCTTTGAACAATCTTGCAGTGGGATCTTCACCGTAAACGTGGTAGTCACTCTTTAATTCCCACTCGAAGCCGGGTTCAATATTAGAAAGTTCAAGATTGACTGCCTTGAGCACACGCTCAAACGCCGCCAGACTGTACGGCTCGATTTCCTTGTTTTCGTCGCCGCCCTTATCGTCGTTGTTCTCTCCGCTTTGGGAAACGCCGGGGTTATCCTTGTCGGGATCGGTGGTGTTGTTATCTCCGCAAGCGGCAAGGGCGAATACCATCATTGCCGCAAGCAATAAAGCTAAAATCTTTTTCATAGCGTTTTCTCCTATCATTTTAGTTTTAATCGAACAAGGCTGTTCTGTTTAGTTAAGAGTGATTTCAATGGAGAGCTTTGAGCCAAGACGAGTTGCGATAACCTTTCCCCAAGAGAAAGTAAACAATTTCTCGGAAGATGTGGAATACTCCGTGTCAAG
>JAZPZY010000087.1:0-59156 GCA_045544955.1 Eubacteriales bacterium | reverse complement strand
CCGCGGCGTGGATGAGCCGGCCATCACCATTCTGAAATCCGGCCGTATCCTGGTGGTTTTCCGCGGCTCCAACTGGTACTCCAAGGGCTGGGATATGCGTATCGAGCCCGGCACCCCCGGATTCAAGTGGTACACCTATTCTGACGACGGCGGCAAGACCTTCGTGGATCCCATGCCGTGGCACTTTGACGATGGCGAGGTCATCTACTCCGCCGCTACCATCTCCAAGTTTATCCGTGATGAGAGAAACGACCGCCTCTACTGGATCGGCAACATCACCGATCATCACGTAAACGCCAACTTCCCCCGCTGGCCGCTGTGTATCGTGGAGGTGGATGAAACCTACGGTACGGCAAAGAAGGAATCCTATACCGTCATTGATACCCGCCGCGAGGGTGAATCCGACAAGGTACAGCTGTCCAACTTCGGTATACTGCAGGACCGTGAAACGGGCGTTCTGGAAATCCGGCTGACAAAATTCGGTCAGAAGGAAGGCGAGCCTCAGTACAACGCCGAATCCTGGGTATACAAGATCACCCTGCCCGAATAAATTTCAAACCAACTTGCAAGCGAGGTTATATACATGATTCAGGTAAGTGGACGGCGGTATCAGGAAAGCCGCACCAACGCTCCCAGTGAGACGTATTATCACACCTACGCCGACAGAGAAGGTCTCCGGCGCATCGAAACCTGCTTCTTCGTTGCCACCAGCGATTTTTCCTCCGGCACCATCGAACGTGTCAGTGAGGATAACGGAAAGACCTGGAGCGACTGGCGGGACGTACATGTGGAAACCGGTTTTGAAACCATCGGTGAGCATGAGCGGAATTACCCCAACAATCCCCATCTGTTCTGGAATCCGGTGCACAAGCACTTCGTAGGCGTGGGCATGGATCGCTTTTTCCGCGAAGGACACACCGAGGCGTATAAAAAACAGTGGGCAGGCGATTACAACTACGTATCCGATCACGCCTACGTAAGCGTGCGGACGGAGGACGGCAAGCGTCTCGATCAGCTGGTAATGTACGAGGACGGCACGCTCTTTGACCCGGCCGATCCCCTGAACCCGGAGCATTTCCATAAAAACCGGGCGTTCCCGGCAGATCATCTGGAAATTGACGACAACGGCGATATTCTGTTCCCCATGGGTATTCCCGTAGCCAAATGCTGCGAGATCGCCGGCGTGGACGTAAACGAGCATTTTCCCAGTTGTCCACATCTTCTCCGGAATCTGATCTTCATCCGCGGTGTGTGGGACGGAGAAAAGTACAACTTCCTCCCTTCCCGCCCGATTCTGATCTCTGATCTGAAATCCTCCCGGGGTGCGGATGAACCCACCGTGGCCAAGCTGAAATCCGGACGGATTCTCATCGTATTCCGCGGCTCCAACTGGATGACCAAGGACTGGAACACCCGCATTGAGCCCGGCACCCCCGGATTCAAATGGTACACCTACTCCGACGACGGCGGCAAAACCTTCGTCACACCCATGCCGTGGCACTTTGACGACGGCGAGGTCATCTACTCCTCCGCCACCTATTCTCATTTCTTCCGGGACGCCCGGAACGGCCGGCTCTACTGGATCGGCAACATCACCGATCACACCGCTTACGAAAACTGGCCCCGCTGGCCTCTTCATATCGTAGAAGTAGACGAAACCTACGGCACGGCGAAAAAAGAAACGCTGACCGTTATCGACACGAAGCGGGAAGGCGAGTCCAACAAAGTACAGCTCACCAACTTCTACTTTTTGCAGGATCGGGAAACCGGGCATCTGGAAGTGTATCTGACCAAACTTAGCCAGTACGACAATCAGCCCGCCTTCAAGGGCGAGCCCTGGGTATACGATATTATCCTGCCCGAATAAAAAACAACAGGAGATTTCAGTTATGATTACAGTAAAAGCGGAAAAATACCACGATGCCCGCAACGACGGCGTTATTGAAACCTATTCTCATCGGTATCGGGACAGAGAAGGTCTCGTACGCATTGAGACCCGTGACTACGTATCCTCTTCCGATTTTTCCGACGACACGTACGAAAGAATCAGCGAAGACAACGGAAAAACCTGGGGTGAATGGAAGAACGTATACGTAGAAAACGGCTTTGAAGTGCTGGGAGAACACGAGCGCAACTTCCCCGCCAATCCGCCCGAAATATGGAATCCCGTACACAAGCACTACGTAGGCATCGGTATGGAGCGTATCTTCAAGGGCGGTCATACAAACGGTCTCGGGCTGTTCTGGAAGGGCGATCCCACGGGACTGATCGATCACACTTACATTACCGTACGGCCCGAGGGCGGCGAGAAATTCCACCAGCTGGTAAAATACGAAGAAGGTGCGGAATTCAACCGGGACGATCCCATGCATCCCGATTACAGCACCCGGAATATCTCCTTCATGGGATCCAATCTGGTGTTCGACACGAACGGCGATATCCTCTTCCCCATCGGCGTTCCTGCCAAAAAATGCTGCGAGATCGCCGGTGCGGACGTGAACGAGATCTTCCCCAGTTGCCCGGAAGTTCTTCGGAATCTGATGTTTATACGCGGCGTATGGAACGGCGAAAAGTATGAGTTCATCCCCTCCCGTCCCATTCTGATCTCCGATCTTCAGTCCTCCCGGGGCGTGGATGAGCCCACCATCGTACGGCTGAACTCCGGCCGGATCGTAATCGTATTCCGCGGCTCCAATTACTTCAGCCAAAACTGGCACTCCCGTATCGAGCCCGGCACCCCCGGATTCAAGTGGTACTGCTGGTCGGACGACGGCGGCAAGACCTTTACCCCCGCTATGCCCTGGCATTTCGACGATGGAGAGGTCATCTATTCTGCCGCCACCATCTCCTATTTCTTTGAGGATGAGCGCACCGGCAAGCACTACTGGATCGGCAACATCAGCGGTCACAAGGTAAGCGGCAACAGTCCTCGCTGGCCCTTGCAGATCGTTGAGATCGACGAAACCTACGGCACGGCAAAGAAAGAAACCTACACCGTGATCGACACCTGCCGCGAGGGCGACTCCCCGAGAGTACAGCTTTCCAACTTCAATTTCCTGCAGAACCGGGAAACCGGGCATATTGAGCTGTATCTCTCTAAATACGATCAGTTTGAGGGCACCTCCTATAAGGGAGAACCCTGGCACTACGACATTGCGCTGGACTAACGTTCACATATAAGAAATACTTGACGGAGGATTTCTATGATTACAGTAAAAGCAACGAAATACCGGGAAGCATTAGATAATAAAACGGTAGAATGGTTTGGACGCGGCTATCTGGATCGGGAGGGCGTACGAATGAGGGAGGGGAAGACAATTTCCTCCTCCTCTGACTTCTCCGACGCATCCTACGAGCGCATCAGCGAGGACAACGGCAAAACCTTTGGTGAATGGAAGGACGTGTACGTATCCAACGGATACGAAAAGCTCGGTGAGCACGAACGGAATTTCCCGGCCAATATTACCGGCAAGTGGAATCCGGTGCACAAGCATTACGTAGGACTGGGCATGGAACGCATTTTCAACGGCGGTCACGAAAAAGGACTCGCCGCCTTCTGGAGAGGCGATCCTACCGGTCTTATCGACCACGTTTACGTGGGCGTTCGCTTTGAAAACGGCGAAAAATTCCATCAGCTGGTAAAATACGAAGAGGGCGGCGAGTTCAATCACGACGATCCCCTGCATCCCGATTACAGCACCCGGAACATCGCGTTCCGCGGCTCCAATCTGGTGTTCGATACAAACGGCGACATTCTCTTCCCCATCGGCGTTCCTGCCAAAAAGTGTTGTGAGCTTGCCGGTGCGGACGTAAACGAGATCTTCCCCAGCTGTCCCGAGGTTCTTCGCAATCTGATGTTTATACGCGGCGTATGGAACGGCGAAAAATATGAATTCTTCCCCAGCCGTCCGATCCTTATTTCCGATCTGCAGTCCTCCCGCGGTGTGGACGAACCCACCATCGTACGTCTGAACTCCGGTCGGATCGTGATCGTATTCCGGGGCTCCAACATGCGCAGTTCCAAATGGAACACCCGCATTGAGCCCGGTACGCCCGGATTCAAGTGGTACACCTGGTCCGACGACGGCGGCAAAACCTTCTCCCCGGCTATGCCCTGGCACTTTGACGACGGTGAGGTCATCTACTCCGCCGCCACCATTTCCTACTTTATCGAGGACGAACGGACCGGCAAGCATTACTGGTTCGGCAATATCACCGATCATCACGTCTATGCCAACAATCCCCGGTGGCCGCTTCAGATCGTGGAGATCGACGAAACCTACGGCACGGCGAAAAAGGAATCTTTCACAGTAATTGACGACCGGCGTGAGGGCGAGAGTGAACGGATCGAGCTGTCCAACTTCAATCTGTTCCAGAACCGCGAAAACGGAAACTTCGAAATTTTCATGACCAAACGGGGTCAGTTTGCTGACGAGCCTGTGTTCAAGGGCGAGGTCTGGCACTACGAAATCACCGTTTCGGACTGATCTGCATCACAAGGAGACTATCCTCATGATTACAGTAAAAGCGACAAAGTACCGGGAAGCACTGGATAACCAGACCGTAGAATGGTTTTCCCGGGGCTACGTGAACCGGGAAGGCGGTCTCATGCATGAGCATATGTCCATCTCCGCCTCCTCCGACTTTTCTGACGATGAATACCAGCGTGTCAGTGAAGACCATGGCAAAACCTGGGGCGAGTGGCGGAACGTATACGTGGAAAACGGATACGAGCAGCTCGGCGAGCATGAGCGGAATTTTCCCGCCAATCCCACGGAGATATGGAATCCCGTCCACAGGCATTACGTAGGACTTGGCATGGAGCGTCTTTTCAAGGGCGGTCATTCTCACGGCCTTGCCCTGTTCTGGAAAGGGGATCCGTCCGGCCTTATCGATCACACCTATATCAGCGTACGCCCGGAAGGCGGGGAAAGAAAGTTCCAGTTGGTACGGTATGAGGACGGTGCGGAATTTAATCACGACGATCCCATGCACCCTGATTACAGCACCAGAAATATCTCCTACCAGGGATCCAATCTCGTGTTTGACAAAAACGGTGATATTCTGCTTCCCATCGGTGTTCCCATGGCAAAATGCTGTGAGATCGCCGGTGCAGACGTAAACGAGATCTTCCCCAGTTGTCCCCAGGTACTTCGCGGGCTTATGATGATCCGCGGCGTATGGAACGGGGAAAAATACGAATTCATCCCCTCCCGCCCGATCCTTATCTCCGATTTACAGTCCTCACGGGGCGTGGATGAACCCACCATCGTACTTCTGAATTCCGGACGGATCGTCATCGTGTTCCGCGGATCCAATATTCCGAACAAAGGCTGGAACACGCGTATTGAGCCCGGTACCCCCGGATTCAAGTGGTATTGCTGGTCCGATGACGGCGGAAAGACCTTCACCCAGCCCATGCCCTGGCATTTTGATGACGGCGAGGTCATCTACTCCTCCGCCACCATCTCCTACTTCATAGAGGACGCAAAAACGGGCAAGCACTACTGGATCGGCAACATCACCGACCACCGCATCAAGGGCAACGATCCCCGCTGGCCTTTGCAGATCGTGGAGGTAGACGAAACTTACGGTACGGCGAAAAAGGAATCCCTCACCGTCATCGACGACCGCAGAGAAGGCGAAAGCGAGCGGATCGAGCTGTCCAACTTCTGCCTGTACCAGAACAGAGAAACCGGACATTTTGAGATTCTCATGACCAAACGCGGTCAGTTTGCCGATGAACCTCTGTTCAAAGGCGAAGTATGGCATTACGAAATCACCGTTTCGGAATAATCGACGTTATTTAAGGAGAGTACACCTCATGATTACTGTAAAAGCAGAAAAGTACCGGGACGCACTGAAAGAAGCCGCCTACGAAGGGATCCGGCAGAAATACACCGACCTTGACGGACTTACCCGTGTCGAATACCTCAGCAGTTCTTCCGAGTCCGACTACGGCACGGGCGGATACCGCCGCTTTTCCGAAGATAACGGCAAAACCTGGGGCGAATGGGAACCGCTTCCCAAACAAGAAGCCGAACCGGAGAAATACGGTCCCCACGAGCGCTCTTTCCCCTATAATCCGTCCTACGAGTACAAGAACTCTGCCCTCAATCATTACGTAGGCATCGGTCTTGAGCGTATCTACATAAACGGTCACGAATACGCCATGTCCCACATCTGGAATTACAGCGGCCCCTCTACCCTGTCCGACCACTCTTATCTGCGTGTACGCCGGCCGGACGGCAGCGTGTTCTATCAGCTGATCACCTATGAAGAGGGTGCCGAGTTTAACCCGGAGGATCCCATGAATGAGGACTACCTCTGGAAAAACAACAGTTATTCCGGCTGCAATATCATCGTGGAAGACAACGGCGATCTGCTCATTCCCATGGGCGTACCGGTAAGAAAATGCTGCCGCATGGCGGGACTTGACGTAAATGAGGTATTCCCTTCACGCCCCGACTCGCTCAGAGGTCTTATCGTTATCCGCGCCAAGTGGAACGGCGAAAAATACGACTTCATTCCGGGACGTCCGGTAGTCATCTCCGATCTTCAGTCCTCCCGGGGAGTGGACGAACCCACCATCGCCAAACTCAAATCGGGCAGAATCCTCGTGGTATTCCGCGGGGCGTATTACATCAACCCCAAATGGAACACCCGCATTGAGCCCGGCACGCCTGGATTCAAGTGGTACACCTACTCTGATGACGGCGGAAAGACTTTCACACCCGCTATGCCCTGGCATTTTGACGACGGGGAGGTCATCTACTCCTCCGCCAGCATCTCCCACTTTTTCCGGGATCCCCGTACGGATAAGCTGTACTGGATCGGCAACATCACCGGCCATGTAACGAACGAGGGCTGGCCCCGCTGGCCCTTGCAGATCGTGGAAGTGGACGAAACCTACGGCACGGCGAAAAAAGAATCGCTGACCGTCATCGATACCCGGCGTGAGGGTGAAAGCGACCGTGTGCAGCTTTCCAATTTTTATTACTTCCAAAACAGAGAAAACGGACATCTGGAAATGTTCCTGACGAAATTCTCTCAGTTCCCCGGCGAGCCGTGGCAGAGAGGCGAAGTCTGGCATTACGACATCACCCTGCCAGAATAATCAATCTTCAGGAGAATATGATCATGAGCAATATCAAAGTAGAAGGCAAAAAATACCGCGAGGCCCGGACAGATAAAGTCGTTGAGACCTTTTCCCAGGCTTACGTGGACGAAACCGGACTGACCCGCCGCGAGCGACACAATCTTTCCGCCATGGCAGATTTCCATCACGCTGCCACCGTTCGCTACAGCCAGGATAACGGCAAAACCTGGGGCGAATGGGAAGACGTATACAGCAACAACCACGATGTTCTGGGCGAGCATGACCGGGATACGTACACCTGGTATACTGCCTGGAACCCCGTACACAAGCACAAAGTCGTCCTGCAGATGGAACGGATCTTCAAAAACGGACACGAAGAGGCACTGTCAAAGATCTGGAATTCCAACGGTCCCTACTCCCTCTCCGATCACACCTACGTGATCGTAACCAAGCCGGACGGAACCGAAAACCGGAAGCTGTACACCTACGAGGACGGTGCGGAATTTGATATAAACGATCCCGTAAATCCGGAGTATTTCTACAAAAACACCTGCTATACCGGCATGAACATGGTCTTTGATAAAAACGGCGACATTCTTTTCCCCGTGGGTGCACCGGTCTCAAAATGCTGTCCCATGGCCGGGCTTGATATAGAAGAAGTATTCCCTTCCAACCGGAATCTGCGCGGTCTGATCGTAGTACGCGGGCACTGGAACGGCGAGAATTACGATTTCACTTCCTCACGCCCCGTGGTTATCTCCGATCTTATGTCCTCTCGGGGCATGGATGAACCTACCATTGCTCTGCTGGAAACCGGCCGTATCGTGGTGGTATTCCGCGGCGCGTACTACATGAACAAGTCCTGGAATACCCGCATTGAGCCCGGCACCCCCGGATTCAAGTGGTACACCTGGTCGGATGACGGAGGCAAGACCTTTACCCCCGCCATGCCCTGGCACTTTGACGACGGCGAGGTCATTTATTCCTCCTCGTCTATCTCTCACTTTTTCCGCGATTTCCGCAACAACCGCCTGTACTGGATCGGCAACATCACCGGACATACCCTGTACGAAAACTGGCCCCGCTGGCCGCTGTGCATTGTTGAAGTGGACGAAACCTACGGCACGGCCAAAAAGGAATCCTACACGGTAATCGATACCAAGCGAGAGGGCGAATCCGACAAGATTCAGTTGTCCAACTTCAATTTTCTGCAGGATCGGGAAACCGGTATTCTGGAGCTGCGTCTGACAAAAGAATCCCAGTTTGAAGGACGGGACAGCCGGGAATGCGAGCCCTGGGTATACTACATCACCCTGCCGGAATAAACGGCCATTGAAGGAGTATTATTATGATTACAGTTGAATCCATTAAGAGAAGCGACGCACGCACGGATAATATTGCGGAGAGCTTTTCCATGCGGTATGCGGACGACACCGGTCTTACCCGTATTGAAAGCTACGGCACCTCCTCCATGTCCGATTTCGGCGATTCCGCCATGGAACGGATCAGCCGCGACAACGGAAAAACCTGGGGGGAATGGAAAGACGTATACGAGGAAGGATACGAGGACATGGGCGAGCACGACCGTGCCCTTGCCACCAATTACAAAGAATACTACAATCCCGTACACAAGCACTACGTGAGCATCGATATGGAGCGTATCTTCAAGGAGGGACACAAGGTTGCCCTTGCCCATATCTGGAACTATAACGGCCCGTCCTATCTCTCCGATCACACCTATCTGTTCACCCGGATCCCCGGACAGGAATGTACGAGACAACTGATCAAATACGAAGACGGTGCGGAGTTTGACCGCAACGATCCCATCAATCCCGAATACTTCTACAAGAATACCTGCTACACGGGCAGCAATCTGGTTATCGATGAAAAGGGCGATATTTTCTTCCCCATCGGTGCCCCCGTTGCCAAGTGCTGCAAGCTGGCCGGGCTGGACGTAAACGAAGTATTCCCCTCCAAGCCCAACGAGCTGCGGGGACTGATCGTGGTGCACGGCACATGGAACGGCGAATCCTATGATCTCTCCTACTCCCGTCCCGTGGTTATCTCCGATCTGCAGTCCTCCCGGGGTATGGATGAGCCGTCTATTGCTCTTCTGAAGACAGGCAGAATCCTGGTGGTTTTCCGCGGTGCATACTACATCAACCCCAAATGGAACACCCGTATTGAACCCGGCACGCCCGGCTTCAAGTGGTATACCTATTCCGACGACGGCGGCAAGACCTTCACCCCTGCTATGCCCTGGCACTTTGATGACGGCGAGGTGATCTATTCCTCCTCCAGCATCGCCCACTTCTTCCGGGACGAAAGAAACGGCCGGCTCTACTGGATCGGCAATATCACCGGGCACGTAGTGCGTGAAAACTGGCCCCGCTGGCCCCTCTGCATCGTGGAAGTAGACGAAACCTACGGCACGGCCAAAAAGGAATCCTACACGGTGATCGACACCGTCCGTGAAGGGGAATCCGATCAGCTGCAGCTGTCCAACTTCAATCTGCTGCAGGACAGAGAAACAGGCCGGCTTGAGATCCGTCTGACCAAATACAACCAGTTCCCGAACCGTCCGGGCAGAGAATGTGAATGCTGGACGTACTACGTAACCCTGCCGGAATAAAAACAGGAGAAAACTATGATTACCGTAGAAGCAATAAAATACAGAGACGCCCGCACGGATAAAATTTCCGAAAGCTATTCCCAGCGATATGCCGACGACACCGGTCTTACCCGCATTGAACGGCTTGGCCTTGAATCCATGTCCGATTTCACCGACAACACGTTTGAGCGCATCAGCCACGACAACGGAAAAACATGGAGCGAGTGGAAAAACGTATACAAAGAGTCCGGTTATGAGGACATGGGCGAACACGACCGCAACTTCCCGAAAAATCCGAAAGAATACTACAATCCCGTACACAAGCACTACGTCGGCTTCGGCATGGAACGGATTTTCCAGGGCGGTCACAAGTATGCCCTCTCTCATCTTTGGAACAACAGCGGTAAAATTCCGCTGTCCGATCACACCTACATCCGCGTCCGCACGCCGGATGGCGGTGAGCCCTTCTATCAGCTGGTAAAGTACGAGGAAGGCGGCGAGTTCGACCGGAATGATCCGCTGAAACCCGATTATTTCGACAGAAACAATGCGTTCAAGGGCAATAACCTGGTTATGGACGAAAAGGGAGACATCATCTTCCCCATCGGTGCTCCGGTACGCAAATGCTGCGAAATTGCCGGCTTAGACGTAAACGAGGTATTCCCCTCCCGCCCGGATCATCTGCGCGGTCTCATCGTCGTACGGGGACACTGGAACGGTGAAAAATACGATTTCACCTTCTCCCGTCCCGTGGTCATCTCCGATCTCCAATCCTCCCGAGGCATGGATGAGCCTACCATTGCCCTTCTCAAATCCGGGCGGATTCTGGTTGTATTCCGCGGTGCCTATTACCGCAATGCCAACTGGAACACACGCATTGAGCCGGGTACGCCCGCGTTCAAGTGGTACACCTGGTCCGACGACGGCGGCAAAACGTTTACACCGGCTATGCCCTGGCATTTTGATGACGGCGAGGTTATCTATTCCTCCGCTACCATCTCTCACTTCTTCCGGGATGCACGGAACGGCCGGCTCTATTGGATCGGAAACATCACCGGACACAAGGTATATGAGAACAATCCCCGCTGGCCTCTGTGCATCGTAGAGGTGGACGAAACTTACGGCACGGCCAAAAAGGAGACGTACACCGTCATCGATACCCGCAGAGAGGGCGAGGGTGAAAAGGTACAGTTGTCCAATTTCGGCATTCTGCAGGACAGAGAAACCGGCAGACTGGAGATCCGCCTGACCAAATACGGTCAGTATCCGGACCGCTCCGGCAGAGAATGCGAACCGTGGGTCTATTACATTACCCTTCCCGAATAAAAAGGAGATACAGCAATGAGTTATATTAAGGTAGACCAAATCAAGTGGGCAGACGCCCGTACCGACGGTGTGTCCGAAAGCTACTCCCGCAGTTATCTGGAAAAGGATGGACTCGATCTGGTGGAAAGACTGTCTACCACCAACATGGGCGACTTCCATACCGGTTCCCAAAAGCGTATCAGCCACGACAACGGCAGAACCTTTGGCGAATGGGAAGACGTATACAAAGAGGGCTACGACGTGCTGGGCGATCATGACCGCACGAAAGCCAACAGCCGCGGCACGTGGAATCCCGTTCACAAGCACTACGTAGGCATCGCCATGGAGCGTATCTTCCGGAAAGGTCACGAAACCGCCCTTTCAAAGATCTGGACGGACAAAAGCGGCACCCAATGGCTGTCCGACCACACCTACGTATGCGTCCGTCACACGGACGATACCTCCTTCAGACAGCTGGTAATGTACGAAGACGGTGCGGAGTTCGATATCAATGATCCCACGAATCCGGAGTATTTCTCAAAGAACACCTGCTACACCGGCAGCAATATGGTCTTTGACAAAAACGGCGACATTATCTTCCCCATCGGTGCACCGGTAATCAAATGCTGCAAGCTGGCTGGCCTTGACGTGAACGAAGTGTTCCCCTCCAAGCCCGACACCCTGCGGGGGCTTATCGTAGTACGCGGACACTGGAACGGGGAGAAGTATGAGCTGACCTACTCCCGCCCGGTGGTTATCTCCGACCTGCAGTCCTCCCGCGGCATGGATGAACCCACCATCGCTCTTCTCAAAAACGGCAGAATCGTCGTTGTGTTCCGCGGTGCGTATTATATGAACAAGAACTGGAACACCCGCATTGAGCCGGGCACTCCCTCTTTCAAGTGGTACACCTGGTCTGACGACGGCGGCAAGACCTTCACCCCCGCTATGCCCTGGCATTTTGATGACGGCGAGGTCATCTACTCCTCCGCCTCTATCTCCCACTTCTTCCGTGATCCCCGCACCGATCGACTCTACTGGATCGGCAATATCACCGGGCACGTAGTATACGAGAACCATCCCCGCTTCCCCCTCTGCATCGTAGAGGTGGATCAGACCTACGGCACGGCCATCAAGGAATCCTACACACTGATAGACACAAGGCGTGAGGGCGAATCGGAGAAGCTGCATCTTTCCAACTTTACCATGATGCAGGACCGTGAAACCGGGCATCTGCACGTCCGCCTTACCAAACTGAATCAGTTTGACGACCGCTCTGCCTTTGAAGCCGAGCCCTGGCTGTACGACATCACGCTTCCCGAATAATTTAAGTTATCCAAGGAGATACACAATGATTACTGTAAAAGCTGAAAAATTCCGCGGTGTGCGGGACGATCTCCTGAGCGAGCATTACTATGTAAAATACACCCAGAACGAAGGGCTGGAACGTTCCGAACTCTGTGCTCTGCAGGCAGGCAGCGACTTTTCCGATGCCAAGCAGCGGCGCATAAGTCCCGACAACGGCAGAACCTGGGGCGAATGGAAGGACGTATATGAGGAATCCGGATACGAAAGCTACGGTGAGCATGAACGCAACTTCCCGAAAGAGGTTGGCGGCACCTGGAATCCGGTACATAAGCATTACGTTGGCTGCGGACTGGCACGGATTTTCAAGGACGGACATAAGAAGGCGCTCCACGACATATGGACCAGCGACGGTCCCTCTCCCCTGTCCGACCACACCTATGTGGGTGTGCGCGATGAGAGCGGAAACGTTATGCACCAGCTGGTAGCCTACGAAGACGGTGCGGACTTTGATCCCGCCGATCCGCTGAATGAGGCACACTTCTATACGAATAACAGCTTCCCCGGCTCGGGATTCACCATCACAAAGGAAGGCGATATTCTCTTTCCCATGGGTGTGCCGATTGACAAGTGCTGCAAGCTGGCAGGCGTAGACGTAGGCGACGTATGCCGCAGCATGCCCGCCCGTCTTCGCAATCTGATTGTGGTACGGGGTGTATGGAACGGCGAAAAGTACGATTTCCATTTTTCCAAACCGATCCTTATCTCCGATCTGCAGTCTTCCCGCGGTGTGGATGAGCCCGCGCTCTGCGTCCTTGATTCCGGCAGAATCCTTGTGGTATTCCGCGGCTCCAACTATCAGAGCAAGGCGTGGCACACGCGGATTGAGCCGGGCACACCCGGCTTCAAATGGTACACCTGGTCCGATGACGGCGGCAAGACCTTCGCCCCCGCTATGCCCTGGCACTTCGACGACGGCGAGGTCATTTACTCCTCCGCCACCATCTCCAAATTCATAAGAGATTTCCGCAACGGCAGACTGTACTGGATCGGCAACATCACCGATCACCACGTAAACGCCAATTTCCCCCGGTATCCCCTCAACATCGTGGAGGTGGATCAGACCTATGGCACTGCCATCAAGGCATCCCACACCGTTATCGACACACGCCGCGAGGGGCAGTCGGAAAAGGTGCAGCTTTCCAACTTCAGCATGCTGCAGAATCGGGAAACGGGCAATATCGAGCTGTATCTGACAAAGCTGGGCATGACGGACGGCGTAAACGTACACAAATCCGAGGTCTGGCGGTACGAGATCATCCTGCCGGAATAATCAATAACGAGGAGGCATCCTGATGTTTACCGTAATTGCTGAAAAATATCACGACGCGCGCACGGACGGTGTGTGCGAACAGTACCGTTTCAAATACAGAGACAAGGACGGTCTGTACCTGATCGAAACCTGCAGTTTCAACAACACCTCCGACTTCGGATGCGGCGCAAAGAAGCGCGAAAGCGCAGATAACGGAAAAACGTGGAGTGAGTGGGAAGAGATATGGGACAAGGTGGGCACGCTGAAAATCGGCCCCCATGAGGAAAATTACCCCCGTAACATAAACGGCGTGTGGAATCCTGTGCACAAGCACTACGTAGGCGTAGGTATGGACCGTATTTTCGTAAACGGCCACGAGGAAGCCTTCCGCAAAACATGGCGCACGAGCGAGGGAAACGCCCTGTGTGACCATGCGTACGTCGGCGTCCGGCTGGAGGATGGAACCTATTTTGACCAGTTGGTAAAATACGAGGACGGTGCAGAGCGCGATCCGGACGATCTTCTCAATCCGGAATACCGTTTCAAAAACACCGCATTCCCCAACTCTCTCGTAGTAGATGAAAAGACCGGCGATATATTTATCGCCATGGGCGTAAACATGGCAAAATGCTGTGAGATTCGCGGTGTGGACGTGAATGAAGTATTCCCCTCTCACCCCCACGCGTTGCGTGGACTGATGGTTGTCCGCGGCGAATGGAACGGAGAGAAATACGATTTCTTCCCTGCCCCGCCCGTTCTCATGAATGATCTTCAGTCCTCCCGTGGTGTGGATGAGCCCACCATCACCATTCTGAAATCCGGCCGGATTCTTGTGGTGTTCCGCGGCTCCAACTATCAGAATCCCGCGTGGAACACCCGCATTGAGCCGGGCACGCCTGGCTTCAAATGGTACACCTGGTCTGATGACGGCGGAAAGACCTTTGTCCCTGCCATGCCCTGGCACTTTGACGACGGCGAGGTCATCTATTCCTCCGCCACCATCTCCAAATTCATCCGGGACGAGCGCAACGGAAATCTCTACTGGATCGGCAACATTACCGGCCACAAGGTAGAGGCAAACTATCCCCGCTGGCCTCTCCAGATCGTGGCGGTGGACGAAACCTACGGCACGGCCATCAAGGACTCCCTCACCGTTATTGACACGATCCGGGAAGGTGAGTCGGAGAGAGTACAGCTTTCCAACTTTGGCACCATGCAGAACCGGGAAACCGGCCGGCTTGAGGTATATCTCTCCAAGATCGGCCAGTTTGACGGGCAGAGCCATTGGAACGCTGAGCCGTGGCGGTATCAGATCATCCTGCCGGAATAAGCAAACAATAATGCAGTAAGGAGACATTCCTATGATTATCAAAGCAGAAAAACTGAGAGACGCCCGGGACGACGGCATATGTGAATTTATCGGCCGCGGATACCGTGGAGAAGAAGGTGTGACGCTGGTAGAGCACCTGTCCCGCTCCTCCATCGCGGATTTTTCCGACGATTCCTTTGAGCGGATCAGCGAGGACAACGGAAAAACCTGGGGCGAATGGAAAAACGTATACAAGGAAAGCGGCTATGATCAGATGGGTGTTCACGACCGCAATTTCCCCAAGAACCCCGGCGAAAAATGGAATCCGGTACATAAGCACTGGGTGGGCAGCGGTATGGAGCGCATCTTCCGGGAAGGTCACGAAAAAGCACTGAGCATGACCTGGAAACTGAAATCGGACGAAATGCCCTACATTTCCGACCACTGCTATATCCGCGTGCGCGAGGAAGGCAAAGAGCCCTTCTACCAGATGATGCGCTACGAGGACGGCGCGGATTTTGACAGAAACGATCCCGTAAATCCCGACTATTTTCTGAAGAACACCGCCTTCCCCGGCTGCAACTGGCTCATCAACGACAAGGGAGATCTGCTTATTCCCGTGGGCGTTCGTGTGGACAAATGCTGTGAAATGGCCGGCAAGGACGTAAACGAGGTATTCCCCAGCAACCCCACAAAGCTCCGTGCGCTGATCGTGATGCGCGGCGTGTGGAATGGCGAGAAGTACGATTTTATCCCCTCCCGCCCGGTGATTATCTCCGATCTGCAATCCTCCCGGGGTATGGATGAGCCTACCATTGCACAGCTGAAATCCGGCAGAATCGTGGTTGTGTTCCGCGGTGCGTACTACATGAATTCCGCATGGAACACCCGTATTGAGCCCGGTACCCCCGGATTCAAGTGGTACACCTGGTCCGACGACGGCGGTAAGACCTTTACGGAGGCCATGCCCTGGCACTTTGACGACGGCGAGGTGATCTACTCCTCCGCGTCCATCTCCCATTTCTTCCGGGATGCACGGAACGACCGTCTTTATTGGATCGGCAATATCACCGGCCATCAGGTATACGAAAACAATCCCCGCTATCCACTTTGCATCGTAGAGGTGGACGAAACCTACGGCACGGCGAAAAAGGAATCCTTCACAATTATCGACACCCGCCGCGAGGGCGAGGGCGAGCGGATGGAGCTTTCCAACTTCAGCATGATGCAGAACCGGGTAACGGGCAATTTGGAAATCTTCCTCACCAAGAGAAATCAGTTCCCCGGCGGCGGCCTGCATAAGGCAGAGCCCTGGCACTACGAGATCGTTTTGCCGGAATAACACAAATTCTTTGATAAAAGGAGATCTGTATGATTACCGTTAAAGCCGAAAAATACAGAGATGCAAGAGAGGATGCCATCTACGAGGGCGTACGCCGCAAGTATCGCGACATTACCGGCCTTTCCATGGTAGAAGACTGCTCCCGTTCCGGCATTTCTGACTTCTGCGAAGGAAGCATGCGACGCTTCAGCGAAGATAACGGAAAAACATGGACGGAATGGGAAATTATTAAAGAAGAAGACAGCAGTTACGATAATATGGGCGAGCATGACCGCAACTTCCCTTTTCATCCGGACGAGCATTGGAATCCGGTACACAAGCACTGGGTCGGGCCGGGTATGGAGCGCATTTTCAAGGGCGGTCACGAAAAGGCACTCCGCCAGATCTGGACGGAGGGCGGACCTTCTCCCCTGTCCGATCACGTGTACTTCCGCATCCGCCATCCCGACGGCAAAAGCTTCTATCAGATGGTGAAATACGAGGACGGCACGGAATTTAACCGGGACGATCCGCTGAATCCGGAGTATTTCTACAAAAACAACAGTTACGAAGGAAACAATCTGATTTTTGACGACAACGGCGATTTCTTCCAGCCGGTGATCGTTTCCACCGTCAAGTGCTGTGAAATGCTGGGCATTGATCCCGAGGACGTATGCCCCAGCCACGTGGGCGGCAGTCTTATCGTGGTCCATGGCGTATGGAACGGAGAAAAATACGATCTGCACTACTCCAGACCGGCAGTCATTTCCGATCTGTTTTCCTCCCGGGGTGTTATGGAGCCCTCCATCGCCAAGCTGAAATCCGGCAGGCTTCTGGTGGTATTCCGCGTATCCAATTACCAGAACGCCGCCTGGGGTACACGTATTGAAAACGGCACGCCCTCCTTCAAGTGGTACACTTATTCGGATGACGGCGGAAAAACCTTCGTAAATCCCATGCCGTGGCATTACGACGACGGCGAGGTGATTTATTCCTCCTCCTCTATCGGTCATCTGGTGCGCTCGGAAAAGAATGGAAAGCTGTACTGGATCGGCAACATCACCGGACACGAGATCCGGGGCAACGATCCCCGGTGGCCGCTCCAGATCGTGGAGGTAGATGAAACCTACGGCACAGCCAAAAAGGAAACCTGCACCCTGATCGACACACGCCGGGAAGGAGAAGGCGTCAATCTGGAACTTTCCAATTTCGCCATTCACCAGAACCGGGAGACCGGCGATATTGAGCTGTTCCTCACGAAACGGAAACAGTTCCCCGAGGGTCCCTGGCAGAAATCCGAGGTTTGGCACTACGCCATTTCGCTGCCCGATTAAAAACGAAAAAGCACCGCACTCCCAAACCGGAATGCGGTGCTTTTTTATTCAGTTCAGCGTATTGGTAAGCGTTTCCCGCATTTTGAGAACTGCATCACGCAGAACGGCGTGCTCCGGCAGGGCAAGTTCCCGATCCTCCGCAAGGATCCGCCGTGCCTCCTCCATGGCCTCGCCCAAAAGAGCGTAATCGCCGCTTTCCGCTGGGATAGGAAGCATGGCGTTTCCGTGCTGCCGCACGGCACCGCCGGATCCTACAAATTCGCCAGGGCCTCGCAGGGCCAGATCCTCCTCTGCAATAGCAAATCCGTCGTTTGAACGGCGAAGAACGTCCAGCCGGCGGCGTGCCGTCTCTCCTTTGGCGTCAGAAACGAGCACGCAGTAGGATTTTGCTTTGCCGCGTCCCACACGCCCCCGAAGCTGATGGAGTTGTGCCAGGCCGAATCGCTCGGCATTTTCCACGATCATCAGCGTAGCGTTGGGCACGTTTACGCCGACCTCGATCACCGTAGTGGAGACAAGAACGGAGATTTCTCCGGCGGCAAACGCACCCATGGTTTTGTCCTTTTCCTGCGGCTTCAGCCGCCCGTGCACGAATCCTACGGTGAGATCGGGGAACACCTCCTCTCTGAGATGAGCCGCATATTCCACGGCGGCCTTCAAGGGAGGACGCTCTTCCCTCACCGTTGCCTCCGTGAGGAGAAGATCGGTAAGCTCCTCCGGATCGTCGCCTGCTTTCCGCTTTGCCTCCGCTTTCTCCTCCACGGCGGGACAAACGATATACACCTGATGCCCGGCTTCTGCTTCCTTCCGGATAAAGCCGTTCAACCGCTGGCGGTAGGATTCGTCCACCACGAAGGTATCCACCTTCTGCCGTCCCGGGGGCATTTCGTCCAGCCGGGAAACGTCAAGGCCGCCGTACGCCGCCAGGGACAGCGTCCGGGGAATGGGCGTGGCACTCATGGTCAGCATATGGGCAGACTCACTCTTATCCGCAAGAGCCGCACGCTGTCCCACGCCGAAGCGATGCTGCTCGTCTTCAATCACAAGGCCGAGTTTGGGGAACGAGACGCCGCCGCTGATGAGAGCATGGGTACCGATCACCACGTCCGCACCGGCCTCAATCTCCCCGTACAGTTTCCGTTTCTGTGCGGCCGTCATAGATCCGGTAAGCAAAAGCACACGCACGCCGCACTGTCCGAGAAGCTCGCTAAGCTCACGGGCGTGCTGGGCAGCAAGAATCTCCGTCGGAGCCATGATCGCCGTCTGAAAGCCGTTCATTGCGGCAATATACGCCGCGGCGGCGGCAACCACCGTTTTACCGGAGCCGACGTCGCCGAGAAGAAGCCGGTTCATCCGCACACCCCGTGCAAGATCGGCGGCAATCTCCGTGACGGCGCGCTTCTGTGCCCCGGTAAGATCATACGGCAGAGCCGCTGTCAGCTTTGTAATATCTGCAATGGGCATCCGGGGCGCCGGCAGATCACAGCGGGGCTGTCCGGCCGCCGCCATCATAAGCCCAAATTCAAAATACTCCTGAAACACCAGCCTACGGCGTGCCCGAAGCAGGCTTTCCGTATCCGGAGGCGTATGGATATTCCGTATAGCATAGGTGAGCGTGCAGAGGGATGCACGTGTCAAAACGTCCGGCGGAAGCGTTTCTTTAATCTGCGTCGCAGTCGATGCCAAAGCCTCCGAAATAAGCCCGGACAGCACCTTTTGCGACAGTCCGGCAGACAGGCGGTAGACCGGCACGATGGCCGGCAAGTCCCGGCCGGGCACGCAGGGCTCCCAGATGGGAGACGCCATTTTCAGCGTACGTCCGTCCAGCGATACCCGTCCGAAAAAGCGAAACTCGCCGCCGGTATGGAACGTATTCCGCAAAAAATTCTGATTGAAGTACGTAATTTCGCAAACGCCCGTTTCATCAAATGCACGAAAACGCAAAACGGACATTCCCCGGCGGATCATGCGGTAATTCGGCTCCGCTGACACGGTAAGCATAAGGGAAACGGGCATTTCTCCGCCGCCGGCACGGAGCAGATCCACAGCCTGTGCCACCGTACGGACGTCGCCACGCCGCTGATAGCCCCGGGGATAATGATGGAGCAGGTCTTCTACCGTATGGATGCCCAATGCGGCGAGGGATGCGGCCCGTGCCTCGCCAACGCCCCGCATAGACGAGACGGGAGATGTCAAAGATAGCGGCATTTTGTCCTCCGCCTTTCGTTTTTCTTTATTTTACACTATTTTTTTGTTTTTTGCAAGGTACAGGTACATTTTCCCGTACATTCCGCGGGACAAAAAAATCATACTATAAGAGAGGTGAGAATATGATTGATGAAATGCGAACGCAGCACGAGGAGGAAGAAATCAGCGTTCTCCTCCCGCCGAAAAAGGAACTCCGTGATGCGGATCTGTCGCTCCGTGCCGATCCCCACACGTACAAAGAAACGCTCCGCATACTGCAGGACGAGATATCCGCAATCCCAGAGAGGCTGAAACGCTCCGGCCGTTCCCTGATGATTGCCTTCGAGGGATGGGACGCTGCCGGCAAAGGCGGCTGTATCCGCAGACTGACGGATGCTCTCCGGGAAGACCGGTTTCAGACATTTGCCGCGGCGGCTCCTACCCCGGAGGAAAAATCCAGGCACTATCTGTGGCGATTCTGGCGGACGGTACCGCCGGTTGGCTCCGTTGCCGTATACGACCGCACCTGGTACGGCAGAGTGCTTGTAGAACGGGTAGAAAATTTCACGCCACGGGACGTATGGGAGCGTGCCTACGACGAGATCAACGATTTTGAACGGACGCTTACCGACAACGGATATATTCTTCTGAAATTCTGGCTGGAAATATCCCCGGATGAACAACTCCGCCGTTTTGAGGCACGGCTTGCCTCCCCGGAAAAACGAACGAAAATGACAGAGGAGGATTGGCGCAACCGTGCCCACCGGGAGGAATATCTCCCGGCCATTGCCGATATGCTGGCTCTGACGGACACCTCCTACGCTCCCTGGACGCTCATCCCCGCCGAGGACAAAAAATACGCACGGCTCTCCGTTCTCCGTCACGTGCTGGATGCGATCCCGGAATAAAGCGGCAGACAGACGGCGGCAAATTTGAAAAAAGCCCTTTTTTCCCGAATCGCCTTGACGGAATACGTGCGGATGCGGTATAATGTAAAGGAATAAGTATTGTACCGTGAATGAGACTGCTGGGACAAGTGTGCGGAGGTGATGATATGGCGTCTCGCTTTGAAATCCGGCTCTGCCGTCATATGTCCTCCTGGGAGAGCGAAGCATCCGTGGTCATATCCCGTCTCCGTGATCTTTTGGGCGACGCTGTCGAAGATATGCAGCATATCGGCTCCACGGCCGTTCGCGGCATCCTTGCCGTTCCCGTAATTGATATTGCCCTCGGGCTCTGTGAAACGGCAGATACGGAACAGTGCTTCCGCATACTGGAAAGCGTTGGGTTCCGCCGTATCCCGGCGGACGCTACCGGCTGTATCCGCATGGCACGCCGGCATCGGGATCGCTCCCACGACGCCCACCGGCTCTTTATCACCCGGTATACTGATCCGATGTATAAGGATCTTTTGGCCTTCCGCAGTTATCTGAATAACCACGTCTTTGCCGCCAACGAATACGAAGAACTGAAAAAAACGCTGGCCGCCCGATACCGGCACGATCCGAAGGGATACGCCGACGGGAAGGCACAGTTTATAAAGAACATTCTCCGGCTCAGTTTCACCGATCCCTTTCTGGGACGGCACCTTACCATCGTTATCGACCGACCGCTTGGCAGTGTACACCCGGCGCATCCCGATCTGCGGTACGAGCTGAATTACGGCTTCGTGCCCGGTATTCCCGCACCGGATGGGGAGAATCTGGATGCCTACGTGATCGGCGTGAACAAGCCTGTCCACCGGTTTACCGGCACGGTCATTGCGGTCATCCACCGTAAAAATGACACCGAGGATAAGTTGGTGGTGGCTCCCAGCGGCATGGTTGCCTACGAGCCGATGATTGCCGAGGCAGTTCACTTTGCCGAGCAGTATTTTGATACCAGCATTATCTGTATTTACGAAAAATCCTGCGGCGGTATTATCTACCGGGTTCGCCCGGACGGGGTGATCGAATATTTGATCCTGTATCAGCACCGCTCCGGCACCTGGAGCGTCCCCAAAGGGCACATCGCCGCCGGGGAAACCGAACGGGAAACCGCCCTTCGGGAGATCCGGGAGGAAACCGGTCTGCACGTGGCGTTGATCGACGGCTTCCGCCGGGAGCTGTCCTACACCGTTTCCGCCAAAGCTTCAAAAAACGTAGTGATTTTCCTGGCAGAAGCAACCGGGGAGCTGTCCCTGGGCGAAAACGAGATTTCCGATGCCATCTGGGCGGAAAAAGCCACGGCCATCCGCCGCCTGGGCGGCCGCAGCATCGGCCGGATCATTGAATCCGCCGAGGTATTTATCCGGGCACGGCTGGAACGGCAAAAAAGCCGGAACCGCCATACAAAAAAATAACCGTACCCCGATCATTATCATCGGGGTACCGTTTTCCTGTCGTATGCAATCGAATGCTGTTTTGGGCTTCACCGTCAAAGTGCGTCAAAATCCGTATCAATACATTTGGGACACGCGGGCGGTGAATACCGCCAGTACGACAAATGACGGACCGCCGCGGTATCCACGAAATAACGCATCCGATTCTTCACGTGCTCCCCGTGGGAATCGATGATCACCAGCTTGATCTTCATCCGTTCCGGAACGATACTTTTTATGTATACGGCACACCGATCCCCCACGGATACGCCTTCTCTGAGTTCCGCCAGACCTGCCAGATTGGGGGCCAGCTCCACAAAAATACCGTACGGCTCAATGGAGCGGACGATGCCGGATACAGTCTGCGTAGGGGCAAAGGCGGCGGCGTTCTCCTCCCAGGTGCCCAGCAGCTCCCGGTGCGTCATGTATACCCGCCCGCTTTCCCTGTCAATACTGCGGACGACGGCCATGATCTGTTCCCCGGGCGAAAGCCGGTCGGACGGATGCGAGATCCGGGAAACGGAAATGCAGTCCACCGTGAGAAGCGATACGATGCCGCATCCGATATCCACGAAAGCACCGAACGGCTCCAGATGGGTAACCTTTGCCGGCAGAATATCGCCGGGACGGCACTGCAGAACGTGCTGGTGCATACATTCCGCCTGTGCCGCGCGGCGGGACAGGCGAACGGCAACGCCGCCCGGCCCCCGGTCTATGCCGATCACCTTGAAGCAGACCGGCTTTCCCACCCTTGTGATGATGGCAATATCCTTTACCTCACTGCCGTCGTGATTGTATACTGCCTCGTCCCGCTCGATAATACCTGTAATTCCGCCAAGATCCACCTGAAGGCTCATAACAGTACAGTCGCACATCAGGGCAATCCCTTCCAGAATCTTTCCCTGTGTCATGGCCCGTTCCAGCCCGTGCAGTGACGACACGCACGCCGTATTCTCCAACGTGCCGATGAGGCTTCCCTCCGGTGCATATCTCTTTTCCGCCATTTTCTCCATGCCCTCTTTTCCCTTTTTCTGAAAATTGTCTTTGGTTGTCCAGCATGGTATAAGATATGATGCCCCGCGTTTTGTTATTCCGGGAAACTGAAAACACTGTAAGGATTTGTTATATGCTGAAAAAATCTTTCTTTCTTGAAATCGGTACCGTTCTTGCGGGCAGTGCCCTGTTCGCCCTCTCACTTGCCTTTTTTCTCACGCCCTGCGGTATCGTTACGGGCGGTGCCACGGGTATCGCCGTCACCGCACACGAGCTGATCGGCTTTCCCGTAGGTATCGGTATCTTCCTTGTTAACACCCCGCTGGTGCTTTTAAACATGCGGCTGGACGGCGTACGCGGTATGATCCGTACCGTCGTCGGCATTGCCGCCACCTCCGTTCTCACCGATCTGCTTTCCTTCTTCCCTGCCGCCTCGGAGGAGCCTTTGCTCAGTGCCATCTGCGGCGGTGCCATGATGGGTGCCGGTGCCGGTATCATGCTGATGCGGGGATACACCACCGGTGGCTCGGATCTGGCGGCCTATCTCCTGCACCGCCGCATCCGCCGCATTCCCGTGGGCACGCTGATCCTCATCATCGATGCTTTCATTATCGTGGGAGCGGCAATCGTCCAATGGCAGCTGGACGGTATCCTCTATTCCGTGGCCGCCACCATCGCCTACTCCTTTTCCATTGATGCGGTTATGAACGGCATGGGGCGGGCGAAGCTTGCCCTTATCATCTCCGACCGCTATGCGGAGATCGGAGACGCCATTACAAAAAAGATCAGCCGAGGAGCAACGGTTCTCCGCGGCATTGGATGGTACACCGGCGTAAACAAAAACGTAGTTATGTGCGTAATGAAGCGAGCGGAGCTGTTCGCCCTCCAGCAGTTGGTAAAAGAGATCGATCCGGCGGCTTTCATGATCATCACAGACGCCGCTGAAGTAATCGGTTCCGGCTTCAGTGAGGAAAAAAACAAATCCCAAGGAAAAGAGGATACGCTATGATCAGTCGTTACATAAGTGAAAACGGTCTTCTGAGAGCCGCCGATCCCTGCACGAAGGGAGCGTGGATATCAGCAATAGCCCCCACGGATGCCGAAATCAGTAGCCTTTCCCGGGAGCTTCTGCTGGATGAGGACATTCTCCGCTCCGCACTGGATATGGAAGAGCGTTCCCGTTTGGAGGTCGATCCGTCCTACACCATGATCGTTGTAAACGTGCCGTACAGCAGCGTACAGGCAGACCGGGAATTATACGACACCATGCCGCTAACCATTATTCTCACGGGAGACGTGGCCGTTACCGTATGCTCCAAAGATACGACCGTACTGCGGCCGTTTACTGACGGCAAGGTAAAGGATTTCAATACGGCTATGAAATCCCGATTCGTTCTGCAGATCCTCTACCGCGTGGCCTCGCTCTATCTTGCCTGCCTCCGCAGCATCGACCGACGCAGTGACGAAATCGAAAAAACGCTGCACAAGTCCACCAAAAACAAAGAACTGCTGGAGCTTTTGAAGCTGGAAAAAAGCCTTTTGTACTTCACCACCTCTCTGCGGGCCAACGAGATCGTTCTGGAAAAGCTTCTGCGTGTGGAAGCCATCAAAAAATACCCGGAGGATGAAGAACTTCTGCAGGACGTCATCGTGGAAAACAAACAGGCTATCGAGATGGCGGCCATATACAGCGGCGTTCTGAACGAACTGATGAACGCATTTTCCTCCGTGATCTCCAACAATCTGAATCTGGTCATGAAGCTTCTTGCCATCATCACCATCGTTATGTCCGTCCCCACCATGATCTTCAGCGCGTACGGCATGAACGTATCTGCCGCCGGAATGCCCTTTGCTGAGAGTCCCTACGGCTTTGCCATCATTCTCGGCATCTCCGTCCTTGCACTGATCATCACCGGCATCATTCTTGCAAAGCTTCGTATCTTCAAATAAGATTCCGACCGCCGCTTTTTAGTGGCGGTCTTTCAATTTCAGACTAAAATTCGGGACGCACGCATATAGTAGAGCAGAAACCCTGCATCAGTAAAGGATGTGAATTTATGGATATGCGTGAACGTCCACCGCATCTTCCCGCCGTACGGTACGATCTCCGACGCGGTCTGAACGATCAAGCGGTTGCGGATGCGAAAAAAATTTTTGGACTGAACGTGCTGACGAGGAAAAAGCGTGCCGGCTTTTTTCTGCAATTTTTACGCAATTTCAACGATCCCATTATTAAAATTCTGCTGGGAGCGTTAGGCGTAAACGTAGCCTTGACCTTCGGACACGTGAATTATCCGGAATGTGCCGGCATCGCCGCCGCTATTCTGATTGCAACCCTCGTTTCCACGCTCTCCGAATACAACAGTGCCCGTGCATTTGAAGCCTTGAGCGACAAAGCGGACGTATCTACCGTCAGCGTACGGAGGAACGGGACCGTTCTTTCCATGCCATCCTCGGAAATTGCCGTAGGCGACGTGATCCAGCTTACGAGCGGATGCACCGTTCCGGCAGACGGCATTCTGGTGCGAGGGACGCTGTCGGCGGATCAGTCTCCGCTTTCCGGTGAGAGCGAGGAAAAGCGGAAAGCGCAAAGCACGGCGTTTGCCGAAAAACACGCAGGCGAAATCGCACCAGACTCCGTTCGCTGGGATCTGGACGACGCACATCAGCTGTTCCGGGGCAGCCGTATCACGGAGGGCGAAGGGGAGCTTCTCGTTCTCAGGGTAGGAGACGGCACTTTCTACGGCGGCGTGGCCGCAGACGTACAGGAAAGCCAGCGTCCCAGCCCTTTGAAGGAACGTCTTACCGGCCTTGCCAAAAGCGTCAGTTTTCTCGGCTACGTAGCGGCCGCCGCCATTGCGTTTGCCTACCTGTTTAACGAATTCGTCATAGACAGCGGCATGAATCCGGCTCTCATCCGGGAGAAGATCACCGATCTCTCATTTTCGCTTCCGGCACTGATCCGTGCTTTGACCGTGGCCATCTCCATTCTGGTGGTAGCCGTGCCGGAGGGACTTCCCATGATGATCACGGTAGTGCTTTCTTCCAATCAGAAGCGGATGCTGAAAGCCGGCGTTCTTGTGCGGCGGATGGTTGGAATTGAAACGGCAGGAAATCTGAACATACTGTTTACGGATAAAACAGGCACGCTTACTGCCGGTAAGCTGCAGGTTGCCTCCGTAATCACGGCGGAGAGCGTTTTTGAGAGCCCACAAGCACTGAAAAGATGCCCGGCGGTCCACAGTGCCCTTTTGGTAAATCACGCCGTCTGCACCCCGCAGGGGCGTGGAAACGCCACTGACCGTGCTATGCAGTCCTATTTCGGAAACGGCGCACAGGCAGATCTTCCCATACGGGGACGGGTTCCCTTTTCTTCGGAAAGGCGGTACAGCAGCGGATGGGCTGAGATACACGGACGGATGAAAACGCTGATCCGCGGTGCGCCGGAAACGCTTCTTTCGGCATCCGCCTATTATTTAGCCGATGACGGGCGTGTCCGTCCGCTGACGCCGGGGCATCTTGCCAATATCCGTGCACGGTGGCAATCGCTGGCCGGTGCCGCCTACCGTGTGATTGCCGTGGCCGAGGAGGACGGTGAAAACCGGACGGAAACGGGAGATTTCGCCTCGCTCACATTCATTGCCCTGATTGCCATCCGTGACCGGCTCCGCCCGGATGCTAAAGCAGCCGTGGCCACGGCACGGCGTGCCGGTATCCAGACTGTCATGATCACCGGTGACAATCCGCTGACGGCGGAGTCCATCGCCCGGGAGTGCGGTATCATCAGCGGAAAGGAACGGGCGTACCGGGTAATCACCGGGGCGGAAATGGCAAATTTGACAGACGCCGAACTATCTGCAGCTATCCCGGAAATTGCGGTGGTAGCCCGAGCACTGCCTAAGGATAAAAGCCGGCTCGTCCGCCTGTCGCAAGGCCGCGGCCTGGTGGTAGGAATGACAGGTGACGGCATTAACGATGCCCCTGCCCTCTGTGCCGCGGACGTTGGATTTGCCATGGGAAGCGGCACGGATGCGGCACGGGAAGCCGGCGACATCGTTATCACGGACGATCGGTTCTCCTCCATTACGAAAGCGGTTCTTTTCGGGCGGACGATCTTTTTAAGCATCCGGAAATTCATCGTATTTCAGCTTATGATGAATCTCTGTGCGGTAGGCGTTTCGCTCATCGGTCCATTTATCGGCGTGGAAAACCCGGTTACCGTTATTCAGATGCTGTGGGTAAACATCATCATGGATACGCTGGGTGCCCTTGCCTTTGCCGGTGAGCCTTCCCTTTCGGAATACATGAAGCACGCACCGCACCGTCGGGACGAACCGCTTCTTTCCCGGGAGATGATAGAATCCATTCTGCTGACAGGCGGATACACGCTCACGCTGTGCCTGTGGTTTTTAAAATCCCCTGCCATGCACCGCCTTTTTTTCCGTGGGGATGATGTCTATTATCTAACGGTATTCTTTGCGGTGTTCATTTTCTGCGGGATCTTCAACAGTTTCAACGCACGAACGGAACGGCTGAACCTGTTTGCCCATCTTTCCGGCAACAAACCGTTTATATTCATTATGCTTGCCGTGGCGGTCATTCAGCTGATGATCCTCTTTTTCGGCGGCGATATATTCCGATGCGTACCGCTTACAGCCCAAGAAATCACACTGAGTGCGCTGATCGCGTTCACGGTGATCCCGGCAGATTTTCTTCGGAAACTTCTCCGAAAGCGTTGGAGTAAAAAATAAAAAACGAGAGCCGCCGCATAAGGAAAGCGACGGCTCTCTCTTTTATTTCTTATGTTCCAGTGAACGGGCGGCGTTCAGAATTGCAGCGATGCATACGCCCACGTCGGCAAATACCGCCGCCCACATGCCGGCATATCCCAAGGCCCCCAGCAGCAGAATCAAAGCCTTTACCGACAGAGCAAATACGATATTCTGCCGGACGATCCGCACCGTGCGGCGTGACAGGCGGATCGCCTCCGCCACAGCAGAGGGGCGGTCGTTCATCAGCACCACGTCCGAAGCTTCAATAGCGGCATCCGTGCCGATCGCACCCATTGCGATGCCTGCATCCGCCCGCATAAGTGAAGGCGCATCGTTCATTCCGTCGCCCACAAACAAAAGCGTGCCGTGCCGCGTTTCCTTCAGAAGAGACTCCACGATGGTCATTTTATCCTGCGGCAGGAGTTCGCTGTGAACAAAGTCCAACGACGTTTCACTCGCTACCTTTGCCGCCGCCGACGGCGTGTCCCCAGTAAGCATTACCGTTTTCCGGATGCCCATGGATTTCAAAGACTGAATCGCCTGCTTGGCATCCGGCTTTACAGTATCGTCAATCACGATACAGCCGCCGTACCGACCGTCCACCGCCACGTGGACCGCCGTACCGGATGCATTTTCATAAACGCCCGTTACGCCTTCTTCAGTCATCATTCTCTCGTTTCCCGCCAGAATTATCTGACCGTCCACCAGAGCACGTATACCGTATCCGGCTGCCTCTGACACATCACCGATCCGTTCCGTATCAACGGGCGAGCCGTAGGCTTCTCTCACGGACTGTGCAATGGGATGATCGGAATAGGCTTCCGCATGGGCGGCAAGCCGAAGCAGATCCCTATCGCTCATCCCCTCGGGATGGATCGCCGTTACCCGGAACACGCCTTCGGTGAGGGTGCCGGTTTTATCAAAGACCACCGTCTCCGCACGGGCAAGCACCTCCAGATAACTGCCGCCTTTCACCAGAATACCACGCCGGGAGGCACCGCCGATGCCGCCGAAAAACGTCAGCGGTACGGAAATCACCAGAGCACAGGGACAGGAGATAACCAAAAAGATCAACGCACGGTGGACCCACGTCCGCCACTCCCCGGTGAACAGGGAGGGAAGCAGTGCGAGCAGCACCGCACCGATTACCACAAGCGGCGTATACCAGCGGGCAAACTTCGTGATAAACTGCTCCGCCTTTGCTTTGCGTGCAGATGCGTTTTCCACCAGTTCAAGAATCTGTGCCGCCGTAGACTGGGCGTACGGCTTCGTCACACGGATGCGGAGGACGCCGGACTGATTTACGCAGCCGCTTACCACCCCATCGCCCACCGCTGCCCCGCGGGGCATGCTTTCTCCGGTGATAGACGAGGTATCAAGGGAGGAAGTGCCCTCAACGATCACACCGTCCAAGGGCAGTTTCTCCCCCGGCTTCACCACCACCACGGCACCTACCGGTACCTCCGCCGGCGGCATCTCCGAAATAGTGCCGTCCACCTCCACGTTGGCGTACGTGGGACAAAGATCCATCATCTGTGCAATAGAGCGGCGGGAGCGTGCAATAGCACAGCTCTGAAACAGCTCACCGATCTGATAAAGCAGCATCACCGCCACGCCTTCCTCGTAACTGCCCGTAATAAAGGCGCCCACTGTAGCAAGGGACATAAGAAAGTTTTCGTCAAACACCTGTCCGTGTACGATATTCACCGCCGCACGCCAAAGAATATCGTATCCAACCACGGCGTACGGCAACAGAAAGAGGCAGAGGGACGAAACGCCCTCAACCGGCAAGATCCACGCCGCCGCCAGAAGCACGGACGCTGCCAGGATCCGGTACAGCATCCGCTTTTGCTTTTTCGTCATGCCGTTCTTCGTTTTCATTTTCCGCCTCAGACGATCACCCGGCAATCGGGATCCACACGGCGGCACGCCTTGGCCGCCAGCTTCACGATTTCATCGAACCGTCCGTCGTCAGCGGTCAGAATCATTTTCTGCGTAAGAAAATTCACGTGAACCTCCGTCACGCCGTCTATCTTCCGGATCGCATCCTCCATTTTCCGTGCACAGTTGGCACAGTCCAGATCCTCCATCAAAAACGTTTTCGTCATAGTTTAAATCTCCTTCTCATATATCATATGTTATTCCTGCAGATGGGCAGTGCCCTGCCCCAGAATTGTGCGGACGTGATCATCGGCAAGGGAGTAAAACACGTTTCTTCCCGTTTTGCGGGATTTGATCAGCTTGCTTGTGCGGAGGATCCGCAGCTGGTGGGAAACCGCCGTCTGCGTCAGCCCCAAAAGTTCCGCAAGATCCCCTACGCACAACTCCTTTGTAAACAGTGCGTACAGGATACGCACCCGGGTAGTATCGCCGAAAATCTTGAACCATTCCGCCAGATCTGCCATCAGTTCTTCGTCCGGCATTTCCCCTGCAATCTGCTCGGCCGCCTCCGGCGTGATGCAGACGTACTCTTTCGTTTCTCTCATTTTTCCTCCTTGATTTGCAAAATACATGAGCACTTGTTCATGTGTTGTATTTATTATATATCAAAAACAAAGATTTGTCAAGAAATATATGCAAAAGGGATGACATTTTTTCGGAAATAGTATATAATATGATTCAGTAAATACGTAAACATGCCCCGGCGGAATATTGCGAAAAAAATTTTTTATTTTTTCTGAAATATGTGACCGGAGACCGTTTTTGTGCGTGTATATGGCAAAGGAGTGATCAGATGCAGTCAAATGCGAGGGATGCTTCCTTCGATCGGGTATACGATGCCTACGCAGATATGCTGTACCGTTTGGCTGTTTCCATGCTTCGCAGTTCCAGCGATGCAGAGGATGCCGTCCAAAACGTTTTCTGCCGGTATCTGGATCACGCTCCTGCCTTTCGTGATAATGAGCACGAAAAGGCGTGGCTTCTCCGAGTGACCATCAATCAATGCAAGGATCTGATGCGGCGGCGGAAACTCCGTGCCTGGCTTCCCATTGAGGCGTTGACCGAAGTGGGCGTGCGTGAAAAAAGCACGCCGGCACTGGATGCGGTGTACGCACTGCCCGACAAGTACAAAACCGTCATTATCCTTCACTATCTGGAGGAGATGAGCATTGACGAGATCGCAGCCGCCCTTTCCCTTTCCCCCTCGGCCGTCAAGATGCGGCTGAGCCGCGGACGGGACAGACTGCGGGAGATCATTCTGCACTCCTGAAGCTGAAAATCCGTATATAAGAAAGGAGTTTCCCGTGCTGGACGAAGAATCCGTTCAAACGTATAAATCCATCCGCCTTACAAGGGATCTGCGTGCCGACATTCTGGCACGGCAAAGGGAGAGACGCGCACCGTTTGCCGGACAGTCTTTTCTGCGGCCTGCTGCCGCACTCTGCTCCCTTCTTCTGCTGGCCGCCGTATTGTTTTTCGCCCTTCCCCAAAGCAAGCCCGGCGTGTATACCGGCGACGGAATGGTAGAGAATCAAGCACGTGCCGCAATCACCCAATCCGTTCCTTATACAGGCGGACTTATGCGTGCAAGCCTTGGCGTCCCCACCGAAGATACGCCGCAAAAAATTGCCGCACACTGCGTTGCCCTTCGCCTGTCCTACGGACAGGACGTAACCGTTGCCATTTCCGGCGGAGCCTTGCTTTTGCCCCTCGATGACGGAAGTTTTGTGTATGCCGGTGCGTTCGGTGCCGTAAAGGACGGCACATCCCTGTACTGGTCGCTGGAGGCCTGCGAGACGGATGCTCCGCTTTCAGCCGAGATCCTCACGGAGACCGGCGACGTGATCGACACGGTCACCCTTACCTATGATGCCGCGGACGGCATTTGGCTTATTGCCAATACAATGTCCGACAAATAAATTCAAAAACAAAAAAGAAAAGGAAATTTTGCCATGTTTAAGAAAATCGTAACCGCACTTCTCGCATCCGCTATGCTGCTTTCCGTTGCTGCCTGCGGAAAGAAACCCAATGAAGACGTAAACAACAACCAAAACGAAGAAAACAACGATGCCGCACAGGTAGAGATCGCTGATTCCCTGGAGCTCCTCAACACCGTATGGGCACTGTACGCGGATGAAGAAAAGTTCCCGGCAGCCGGCGGTGACTACTCCGAGGCAAATATGTCCATGGACGGTCCCGGCAGATACGCTCTTACCGATGCAGAGGCTGTACAGGCTACCCTGAACTTCCCTGCCGCTGAAATCGCAAAGATCGACGACGCCGCTTCTCTTATTCACATGATGAACCTGAACACCTTTACCTGCGGTGCATACCGCACGGTGGAAGGCACCGATATGGCGGCTCTTGCCAAGGCCATCGAGACGCAGGTAATGGGCAACCAGTGGATGTGCGGTTTCCCGGAGAAGATGTTCGTTGCCTCCGTTGGCGAGTATCTGGTTTCCGCTTACGGCAACGGCGAGCTCATCGACAACCTCAAGGCAAAGCTCACCGAGGCATATCCCTCCGCTGAGGTACTGTTCGATCAGAACATCGAGTAATTTCTTCTTTCCGTAACTGACTGACACAAGTGTGGTGCCTCTGTCCCCGACAGGGGCACCGTTTTGCTGTCTATATGCCGAAAAAGCAAAAAATCAACGATCAGGAAGGAGAAAACGCGTGTTATTTTCCAGCATTCCGTTTTTGTTTTATTATCTCGCCATTGTACTGGTGCTCTACGCACTGTCCCCCCGAAAACTGAAAAACGGTGTTCTGCTTCTTGCCAGCCTGTTCTTTTATTTCTGGGGCGAACCGAAATATACCCTCCTCATGCTCGCCTCCATTACCATCAGCTACGCGGCCGGTATTCTGGTGGAAAAATACCGGGGTACTCCTCTTGCCAAGCTCTTTTTGTGGTTTGGTGTGGGTGCAGGCATTTTGCTTCTGGGCTTTTTCAAGTACGCCGATTTCTTTATTACCAATATCAATGCGATCTTCGGCGTGAGCGTGCCCCTGCTTCGCATCGCCCTGCCCATCGGCATCAGTTTTTATACGTTTCAGAGCATCAGCTACGTCATCGACGTGTACCGGGGCGACACGCCGACACAGAAGAATTACGTGACGCTTGCCACCTACGTGGCGCTGTTTCCCCAGCTGATTGCCGGCCCTATCGTCCGTTATACGGACGTAGAGCACGACCTTTCCCATCGCACCCATTCCCTCGAAAAGATTGCCTCCGGTGCGTTCCGCTTCACCGTAGGCCTTGCCAAAAAGATCCTGATCGCCAATCAGCTTGGTGAGCTGTGCGACGCGTTCCGTGCGTCGGATGAAAAATCCGTGGCGTTCTACTGGCTGTACGCGGTGGCGTTCGCCCTGCACATCTATTTCGACTTCTCCGGCTATTCGGACATGGCCATCGGCCTTGGCCGCATCCTGGGCTTCCGCTTTATGGAAAACTTCAACTATCCCTTCATCTCCAAAAGCATCACCGAGTTCTGGCGCCGCTGGCACATGTCCCTGGGCTCCTGGTTCCGGGATTACGTCTATATTCCCATGGGCGGCAATCGCTGCTCCACACCCCGCTGGCTGTTCAACATCTTCATCGTATGGATGCTCACCGGCTTTTGGCACGGTGCGGACTGGAACTTCGTGATCTGGGGACTGTATTTCGCCTTCTTCCTCATCATCGAAAAGCTGTGGCTGGGCAAACTTCTGAAAAAAGCACCTGCCCTGCTGTCCCGTATCTATCTTCTGTTTCTGGTGCTCATCAGCTTTGTGATCTTCAACGCCGCCAGCATGAGTGCTGTGTTCTCGGATATCGGCGGCCTGTTCGGTGCGGGAGGTATTCCGGCCGTTACTACCGAAACGATCTACTACCTCCGCAGTTATGCTGTGATCCTGATTCTCGGCATTATCGGTGCCACGCCGGCTGTGAAGATCGCCGCCACCAAATTTGCCGAAAGCGAAAAAACGCAGAAGATCGCAAATCTGCTTGCGGCTCCGGTGATGGTGGCACTTCTTCTCGTTATCACCGCGTATCTCGTGGACGGCTCGTTCAACCCGTTCCTCTATTTTAGATTCTGATGAAAGGCAGGAAAAACGATTATGAGTAATAAAGCAAAAGATTTCGCCGTAGCCGTGCTGTTCTGCCTGTTTATCGTAGGCGGATGCGTGGTATGTCTTTTGAATCCGCCCAACGCCCATTCCGATACGGAAAGACGCACGCTGGCACAGTTTCCGAAAATCACGTGGGATGCCGTTCTTGACACCTCCTGGATGCAGGATTTTGAGGACTACACCCTGGATCAGTTCCCGCTGAGGGACACGTTCCGCCGGCTGAAAGCGTTTACCCATTATTATATCTTCGCACAGAAGGACAACAACGATATTTATATCGCCGGAGACGTAGTTTCCAAACTGGATTTCCCGCTCCGGGAGGATAACGTACTCCACGCGGCAAACCGCTTTGAGGATATGTACGAAAAATTCTTCAAGGATACGGATGCCAACATGTACTACGCCGTCATTCCGGACAAGAACTACTTCATGGCAGAGGAAAACGGCTATCCCGCGCTGGATTATGACCGGCTCCTTGCAATCATGGAAGAAAACATGACCGATTTCTCCTATATTGACATTTTCGGTCAGTTGTCTCTCGGCGACTACTACCGCACGGACACCCACTGGAAGCAGGAATCCCTCTTTGGCGTAGCGGACACGCTGGCCGGTGCCATGGGCGTGGGAGATTCTATGAACAAGGAGTTCACTGCCGTCACCCATACGCCCTTCTACGGCGTGTATTACGGCCAGGCGGCACTGCCTCTCCCGCCGGATACACTCACCTATCTCACCAGTGAGGTGCTGGACGGATGCACCGTGACGAATTTCGAAACGGGCAAAACAGGCCCTGTGTACGATCTTTCAAAGCTCACCTCCCAGGATCCGTACGAGATGTACCTCTCCGGCCCCATTTCGCTTTTGACTATTGAAAATCCCGCCGCCGAGACGGATCGGGAACTGGTGATCTTCCGGGATTCTTTTGGCAGCAGCATCGCACCGCTTCTGGTACCCGCCTACTCCAAGATCACGCTGGTGGATATCCGCTATATCCTGCCGGATTATATTGAGCGTTTCGTGGATCTTACCACGGCGGACGACGTGCTGTTTCTCTACAGCACGCTGGTGCTGAACAGCTCGAAAGACACGCTGAAGTGATAGAAAAGCAGATCCTCCATAAGGGAGGATCTGCTTTTGTTATTTGAGTTGACAGTGGAAGACTGCAGTTTTGTAACCGAATATGCCGGAATCGAAATTGCCGCTTTTACTGCCCGCTTTGCTATAGGGCGTCTGAACATCGTCAAATGGCAAAGCCCCTTTAGTGATAGCCGTGTTGGTTACAAACTTGAATATATACTGGTACAATTCTTCACTTTCATGTTCCTTGCGCAATGAGGTAGTCACACAGTTGTTTATCACAAATCCGTGCACGCGCTGGAGTCCGCCGAGACTGATGCCTATCATCTGATCTTCATAAAAAACGGCAAACCCGAAAACAGAATGCTCCTCATTTCCGAGAACATCTCTTTGGTAGAGATCCTGCTTCATGTGTGGAATGTAGTGTGTGAACCATCCATTCTTTGCGCAAAATGCCCTTACAGTATCATACTCTTCGTATTGTATCGAGCGCACCGAATAGCCGACAGGCGGTGTAATCACATACGGTTCACCGGTATAATACCGTTCCTCATAACGTCTGATTTCGGATATGTTCACACCGAACCCCGCAAGCGTATCCGTTACAGTTCCGTCATCATCCATCGTATAGATAGACATATCAAACCGGTCGCCGGAAAACCTTTTCAGATACTGGGCAATTCTTTCGTAGTCTTCGCACACAATATCTCCCTCGAATCTGCCATCCCATTCCGTAAACCAGATAAATCCGTCACGGAAGTCCTCACCGCTGTACAGTGCCGCGCCGCCGTTGACCCGACAGCAGATAGCAGCATATCCGTATTTCAGCGCGTTGTGTTCAAGCATGAAATCAATAACCTCATCGGTATCTGCTATCTTGAAATCCTTAAACTCGTGTGTCAGCCGCGCGCCTACCGTGTCGTTGAAAAAGTCGCCGTAGAATGCCTCTGTTTTCTCTGTTTGTTTCCGGTATTCCGCAGGACTTACGCCGTATTGCTTTTTGAATGCCCGGGTAAAACTTTCGTGGGCTTCATACCCGCAGTCAAAAGCAATATCAAGAATATCCCGTTCTGTAGTACGCAGCAGACGTGCCGCTTTCTTCATACGGCTGAATCGCACGTATTCCATTACGGTAAATCCGGTGTGTGCAAAAAAAACACGGTTAAAATAATCTGTGGAAAAACCTGCATGGGCGGCAACATCCTCAATGGTTATTTCACTGCTTTTGTTTTCTTCCCGAATATATTTCAGTGCTTTGGTAATCAGTTCACTGTTTTCCACTGGATAGTCCTCCTATTCCCGTTTATCAAACATCCGGCCGTCTGTCTGTGCGTATAGTATACCACAACCGGGTCACTTTGTCTTGACAGAAAACGCTGTGTTGGTATAAAAATCACCGCCGGATTGCCCTTAGCGGACATTCCGGCGGTGATTCATTTCACTTTATCTCCGGCAGGCTTGCGGCGGCCACGGACTGACCGACGCGGCGGCTGCTTTCATCGGGAATGTGAAGCTGAATCTTTTCGTTCAGCTCGGGGAATTCCTCTTTCAACACTGCTTTCGCCTTTTCCAGAAGGATCACGCCGCCTTCACCGGACGTAACCCGTCCCATGATAAGCACGTGCTTGATATCGTAAAACAGGGCGTAGTACGCGATGGTATAACCGAAGTACACACCAATGGTATCGTAGATCTTGGCGGCGCGCTCGTCGCCCTTTGCCATAAGTCCCTGCACTACCTTCAGCTTTTCCGCCGGGGAAAGGGATGCATCCAGCTCGATGCCGGCGGCGGGCGCCAGCTTGATGACCGCATCCTGGGAGAAATACTTTACGCCGCAGCCGTAATCGCCGGACCACTCATCCACCATAGCATTTTTGGAATAGTCACAGGGCACGAAGGCAAGCTCGTTCAGCCATCCGGTGATGTTGCCCGCACCGTCCACGTAGCCGCCGGCTTCGCTGGTACCCATGGCGATACCGAGGACGTTATTATCACAAAGATCCATAGCGCCGGCAAGGGCGGTTACGTCGCCGTCGTTGGCAACCTCCAGAGGCACGTCGCCGAATTCCTTGGCCACGTCGATATACATGTTCTTGCACCGGGCGTTGAACTGTTCCTTCGGAACCTTGAGGAACAGAGACGCCACCATAATGCGGTTATCCACGTACACGCCGGCGGAGGATACGCCGATGGCATCCACCCGGGGCATATGGGCAGCGGCACTCTTCATAGCGGCGAGGATGCCGTCGTAATGATACTGGGGATCGTCGTTGGTCTTGGGGAACCAGACCACCTCTTCGCTGTATACGCTCTTGCCGTCGATCACGGCGCTGACCTTACGGTCGCTTCCGCCGGCGTCAAAGCCGATGCGGCAGCCGTCCAGATGACGTCCCACGGGCGTGGCACTCTCGCTTGTAACCGGAGCGTCCTTAATATCGCGGTGCTCCACAGTAACCGGCGTTTCGTACACACCGCTCATGAAATCGTAGTCGAAGGCACGTGCACCGGCGGGCGTATACGCCTCGGCGATTTTTTCCGCGATCAGGGCAGAGCCTGCGATGATGATCTTATGACCGCCGCGGATCCAGAGCAGGCTTTTCACGAGACGCTCCACAAACTGGACGTTCTCCGCATCATGCCCGGTGCCGTCCGGATACACCACCGTTTCAAAGGCACTGACGTAACCCTTGTTTCTTTCAATACCGATCACCAGCCGCTGACCGCCTGCCGCTTTGGCAGACTCGGTAAACGTCCGGTACACCAGTGCCATGGGCATAAACTCTTTGTCAAGAACCGCTTCAAACTTCGCTTTCATACCGCACTTCTCCTCCGATAATAGTTTTCTTTATATCAAAGTTTGCATCCGCAAGAATAATGTCCGCATCCTTGCCCGTTTCAAGGGAGCCCTTCGCACCGTCGATGCCGATGGCACGGGCCGGGTTCAGTGATGCCGCCGCCACGATCTGATACAGAGGCAGATTTGTATGCTCCATCACGTTTTTCACGGCGTGATTCAGTTTCAGAACGCTGCCGGCAATGGTACCGTCCTCAAGGAGGCACTGAATCCCCTTCACGATGGTCTTCTGACCGCCCAGGGAATATTCGCCGTCCGGCATGCCGCCGGCACGGGTGCAGTCCGTGATAAGCACCAGTTTATCCCCTTTGCATCCGGCAATCAGCGAAAACAGGCCGGAATGGACGTGGAACGTATCCGCAATCAGCTCCGTATACACGTCAGCGGAAAGGCCGGCACCTACCACGCCGGGTTTTCTGTGATGCAGACCGGTCTGGGCGTTAAACAGATGGGTAACGTGGGTTGCCCCCGCCCCGAACGCCTCCATGGCTTGTTCAAAGGAAGCGTCCGTATGACCGACGGAAACGCGCACGCGGCTGTTGGCAGTAATCTTCTTTATGGCGTCCATACCGCCGTTCACTTCCGGTGCCACGGTGCAAAGACGGATGATGTCCTGATTTTTCAGCACCCAATCGGCGTCGGGGGCTTTGATGTGCTCGCCAGCCTGTGCTCCCTTTTTGGACTCGTTGATAAAGGGGCCCTCGGCGTGCACGCCGGCGAGATACGCACCGTTCCACGTCCGGCTTTCCTCCTGCAGGGAGCGAACCACGTCAAGTGCCGTCTCAATTTCCTGCATGGAAACGGTCATGGTGGTGGGCAAAAAGGTAGTAACGCCGTTTTTCATCACGCCCTCTGCCATTATGCGGATACCGTCGGCTTTGCCGTCCGACGCATCCTCGCCCAGATACCCGTGGATATGTACGTCTACCAGTCCCGGTGCGGCGTAGAGTCCGTCGGCACGGATGATCTCCGCCTCTGCGGGAACGTCCGACTCCGGCACGACACCGATGATCTTTTCGTCAAAGAGGAGAGCCATGCCCTCTTCTATGGAATGGGGCAGTACGATCTTCGCCCCAAGGATACATTTCATAAAAAGAATCCCCTTTCCGTATGCTGTAACTGATTGGTATAATTATAACACCGTCTTTTCAAAAACGCAATACAAACCGGAGAATTATTTGCATTTTATAGTATAATTTCTTTTGGTTTTCCTCTGTTTATGTATCAAATTTACACTTTATAACACAATCTTCAGACTATATAAACTCATGAGTAAAAATACACTCACCACCGTGCGGCACTTTTCTTGACAGAAGGCACGGAATATGCTATACTGAACGCAGAAAAAATGATAAACAGAGGTGCGTCGTTATGAAAAAGCTTCGGAAATCCTCCACCATCAATCTGCATGGAACACCCCAGGGAGATGCGGTCGAATTCGCCTGTGCCGGTCTGGCTTTTCACAAAAAGATCGGTTTTGATGCGGCGGATTTTCCCGTAAAGCTCATCACCCTTATGGGAGAGGATTGGGAATCGGGCATTGATACGATCTGTGCCGCCTCCCGGGAGATGGGCATTCGTTTTGAGGTATGCCATCTGCCCTACGGGGTAAAGATCGGCGGCACCCCGGAAGAAGTGGCACCCTTTAACGAGCTGATGCATCAGTCTATTGAGGCGGCAAAAAGGCTGGGCGTGGATTACGCCGTGCTCCATCCCAACACCACCACCGTACCGCTGGAAGATTTCGACCGGCAGGCCCAGTACGATTCGGTCATGGAGCATCTTTCCCCCTTCGCGGAGCACGCGGCAAAGATCGGACTCTCCATCGTGGTGGAAAATATGCGGCAAGTTCCAAAACACTATCCGGTACACCGCTACTGCGGCACCCCGGAAGAGCTTTGCGAGATCGCGGATGCGTTGGGGATCGGCGTATGCTGGGATTTCGGGCACGCCCACATTAACGGTCTGTGCCAGTCGGAGGCGCTTTCATACGTGGGCAAGCGGCTGAAGGTACTGCACGTAAACGACAACTTCGCCTGGGGCGACGATCACGTACCGCCCTTCTGCGGCACGGTGAACTGGGCGGATGCCATGAAAGGCTTGTCCGCCATCGGCTTTGACGGTCTTCTGAACTACGAAATCACCGCCAGACGGGTTCCGGATACGGCGAGAGAATCTTTCGCACGGTATCTGTACGATGCGGCGGAGGCACTGCTTTCCCTTATGTAACAGTAAAAGAGGTTCTGCATGTTCCATGCAGAACCTCTTTTTTCATTAAATCAGCGGAAAACGTACCGTTGCCTTAAACAGATCCCCGTCGATGGAGATTGCAAACTCGCCGCCCTGCAGCTCCGTCAGACTGCGTGCGATGGACAAACCAAGACCGCTTCCCTCCGTATGACGGGAGGTATCTCCCCGCACGAAGCGTTCCGTCAGCTCCTCCCCGCTGACCGCCAGCGGCTCGGCGGAAATATTGCGGAACGTGATCACGGCCTGTCCCCCGTCAACCTGACTGGTGAAATAAGCACGGGTGGAAGGCTGGGCGTATTTTCGGATATTGGTAATGAGATTATCAAACACACGCCACAGAAGCCGCCCGTCCGCCGAAATTACGGGATTCTCCTCTGCCAGACGGAGGATCGGTTCGATCCCGGCGGCACGCAGTGCCTCCTCGTGCTCACCCAGTGCCTGGGAAAGCAGTACGTTTACGTCCGTAGGAGCCGGCGTCCACGGCATACTGCCGGAGGAGGCTTTGGACGCCTCGATCAGATCCTCCGTCAGTTTTTTCAGTCTGGCAGACTGCTGTTCCAGAATCTCCAGATACCCCGGTGCATCGGGAGAATCAAGACCGCCCACCTTCAAAAGATCCACGTAATTGATGATCGACGTCAGGGGCGTTTTGATATCGTGGGAAACGTTGGTGATCAGCTCTGCCTTCATGCGTTCCGACCGCATGCGCTCCTCCACTGCCCTGTTCAGTCCCTCGCTGAGATTATTGAGATTCTCGCCGTGTTTTTTCAAATCCGGCGGCATATAGGAAGTATCCACTCGAAAATCCGTATTTCCTGCTGAAAGCTGCTGCCCGGCCTTCTGCAGCCGGCGCATCATCAGCACGAGCCAGACGAGAAGCGCCAGAAGGATCGGACGGGTAAAGAGCCAGGAGACCAGATATTCCGAGCCGCCGAGCGCCAGAAAGAACAGTTCAAAGGCACTCCACAGAAGAAAGCCCACTGCCGTTTTCCAAAAGAGAGGCAGGCACAAAAGAACGTGCCAGAGTAGCCGTGCACCGCGGCCTAATAATTTCAGAAGCCGCCACGTAAGCGTGTTCTTCCAAAAGGTTTTCGCCTTCAGACGCACGGCCAGTGTAGTAAGCAGTTCAATGAACAGAATGCTCCAGACGATGCCGGCAATGATGAAAAAGACGGTTAAGGCATCGTTGCCGAAAATGAAGCTGTCACAGACGGATAGTGTAAACATAAAGAGGAAAAAATACGCCGTGGCAACGATCTCCAAGGGAAGTCGGTCAAAGCCCCGGAGATAGATTCCCTCCGTGCCTCGCCGGTGCCCGGCGGCACACAGAAGAAACACGATCAGCAAAAGGGAAAACAGCAGCGTGCCCACAGCCACCCAGATCAGCACGTACCGGGCGGCAATACAGAAATCCGCCAGTGAAAGTGCGTAATAAAAGCCGTCCTTGGCCGAAAGATCCTCTTGCAGGTACGCGGTGATCTCCACCACTTCCACCGGCCGGTCGAGCATCTCATCGTAGTAATGACAGGCAGTGGAAAACGTATAACTGTAGGGGCCTGTCTCGTAGTTCTGATACAGCGTTTTCCCGGTTTCAATCTCTACTGCCTGCACGGAAAGGTTACAGTTTTTCCGTGCGGTCTGTATTTGATAGCTTTTAAGCCGAATGTCGTCTCCGTCTCCCTGCAAAACCACATACGCATAGTTCTGCAGTACGCTGGAATTCCACTGGAAAACGGATTCCGCGATCTGCTGCCGCAGCCAGACGCCCCCGTCCTTATAGGCAGAGTTTCTCTCCATAATAAGCACGGCGGCCGCCGATACAAGTGCGGTCAACATAGACACGATCAGCAGAATCACCGCTACGGCCTTCACTGCTTTGCTGCTTAACAGTTTCATCCCGGTTTCACCTCCATTTTGTATCCCTGTCCCCATACCACCTTAATATATCTTGGCTCGGCAGGGTTGATCTCCAGTTTTTCCCGCAAATGGCGGATGTGTACCGCCACGGCGTTTTCCGCCCCGTAGGGTTCCTCACCCCAGACACGGCGGTAGATCTCCTTCGGGGAAAACACCGTTCCCACGTTCTGCATAAGCAGACGCAGTATTTCGTATTCCCGGGGCGTGAGAGCCACCGGCTCCCCGTCCAGCGTCACCGCTTTGGCGTCGTCATCCAGCAGAATACCGCCGGCGGAAAGAGCGTGAGGCTTTACCTGCCCGCCGCCCAGATTCAGATACCGGCGGAGCTGGGAACGGACTCTTGCCAAAAGCTCTACCGGATTGAACGGTTTGGTCACGTAATCGTCCGCCCCTACGTTCAGCCCCAGCACCTTGTCCGTATCCTCGGATTTTGCCGTCAGCAGAATCACCGGTACGTTGGAAAATGCCCGCAGCTTTGTCATCGCGGTGATCCCGTCCATCCCCGGCATCATGATATCCATAAGTACCAGGTGTACATCCTCGCGAGATGCAATCTGCAAAGCCGCCCCGCCATCCTCCGCCTCAAAAACGGTATATCCGTCCGACTGCAGATAGATGCGGAGGGCGGAGCGGATATCCCTCTCATCGTCACAGATCAGTATGTTGTACATAGTGCTCCCTCCTTTTATGATAGATCGGTTTCCACTTCACCTTACAGCAGAAGGAGGCAAGGGAAATTGGAATATAAGTAAGCATAAATAACGGAAACGTCACCGTATAGAAGATCTTTTTCCCCCTGGAAAGCGGAACACGCCGGCGCTCCGAAAGCATGGTGGCGGCACCCAGGAGAAAAAACGTGCCCCACATCATTCCCAACGTACGAACAAGGGACAGAACGGCAGGCATAACATCCCCGGCAATGCTGCATTCAATAAACAGAAGAACGTGAAGCAGAGTACATACAAGATTATACAGTGCCGCCGGAAACGAAGCCGTCAGCATGTCCCAAGCGGAAAAAGAGCCGCCTGCGGCCTTTTTCAGCAGTTTTCCGCCCAACCGGCGTACCACCTGCAATCCTCCCTTCGCCCAGCGAAGACGCTGGCGGAAGGACTGGCGGAGATCGGTGGGCTGTTCGTCGAAAAAAACGGCGTTGGACGCATACCCTATCGTACGGCCGCGCAAAACCTGATCGGCAGTAAACTCCAAATCCTCCGTAAGAAGATGGTACGGCCACGGATCCCCGTCTTTTATCAGTTCCATAAGAACTTCTTTTGTAAATCCAAAACCTGTCCCCGATACCGCACTGCTGGTCCCCAAAGCCATCCGCACGCCGTTCAGATACCGCGACTCCCTGAGAAACGAAAGTGCATATCCGGCGGAAATCCAGTTGTCTCCAAAATTGATGGAAGCACGGTAGCCGGTAACGATGGGGAACCCCTCATCAAAGATCCGGTGCATAGCAGCAAGGCAATCATCCGCCAGAAGATTGTCCGCATCGAAGATAAAATACCGCTCATAACGGTATCCTTCCTCCTCCATGTGAGAAAGGAGGCAGGAAAGTGCGTATCCCTTCCCTATCCTCGTGCAGTCGAAACGTTCCCATACCACGGCGCCTGCCGCACGCGCAATCTCTGCGGTATCGTCCGTACAGTTATCCGCCAAAACGAACACGTCCGCCGGCATGGATTGACGCCGCACCGATTCAACGAGTGCGGCGATCACCGCCGCCTCGTTCCGGGCACAGATCAGCACGGCGCTGGACGGTGCTGCCACTGCTTTCGCGTTCTCTTGCGAGTTTTTTTGGCGGATCCGTCGGGGAATCAACAAAAACAAAAGCTGATGACCGCTGCACAAAAAAAACAGAACAGAAAAAACGGTCAGAATTTTCAGAATCATACAGGCACCTCTCCTTTTCTGCTTATATTATACCAAACACAGCATTAAGAAAAAAGTCGGTGCCCTATTAAGATTTTTTTAAGGTTAAACGAAATCCCGCATATCCTCCCCCGTTCACAAAAAGCAGAACGAGCAAAATATACGGGAAGCAGCATATTCAAATCACTGGATCGGCTCCAGCATAAACTCGGCCTCAGCGTTGACAGAGCCGTCTGAGCGGACGGAGCGGACGTAGTACATGCCGTCGTACTCGCCGCAGTAGATCTTCAGCGTTTCACCCAGGGGAGCCTCGGAAACGAAGCTGAGCACGGAGGTGATCACCCGGCTGTTCTGTATTTCCGGAAAGAAGGAGCAAAACAGGTCGGGATAGCGTGTGTTATTCATATGCCGGTTCTGATCCACGTCCGGATACAGCACCGTTCTCTCTCCACGCAGCGTCAGCGGCACCTCCGGCGGAATGCGGAACCGCACCGGCAGATCCAGCTCCAGCGGCTCGTCCTCCCAATAATGCAGCGTCACTTCTCCCACGCGGTGCAGTTTTCGATCCTCTACGCCCACCAGTGCCCAGACGCTGGTAGCTTCCGCCACGATCTCGCCGTCACGGAGAATTCGGTAGCAGCGGTTGTAGGTAACGCCCCGGCTGGCCACCGCCCAGGTTTCCACCGTAATGGATTCGTAGGCGTGAATCGGTGCGTACACGCTGAGGCCCAGCCGGCTGAGAATAAACGCATATCCCTGTTCCAGAAGTTCTTCGTAGGAGGGCTTCTGTGCCAGCATCTGCTTATTGCTGGCATCCTCCATATATCGGAGAATACCGCTGGCACTGACGATGCCGTTCATATCCGCATCGTGTATATTCACAACATAGTTTTCTGTCCACTTCATAAAAAGCATCCCCATCGTCCGTTATTCAATGAATAAGTATAGCATACCGAAAATAAACTTTCATCACGATTTTGCAAACAAATTGTGAAGACATCCGGCGTTGAGAAAATTTTCCTAATTGGCAAGAAGATACAAAAATTTGATTGCATTTGCACGGTGTCTATGCTATAATGAATGTGAATATGCGGACATCCGCAGAATTTTCGGAGGAATCTACTATGGCAGAAAACAGATACATCGGCGCATATCCGGTCATCGGTATCCGCCCTACCATTGACGGCCGCCGCGGTGCGTTGAAGGTACGTGAATCCCTGGAGGAGCAGACCATGAACATGGCGCGTGCCGCCGCCAAGCTGTTCACGGACAATCTCAAATATTCAAACGGCGAACCGGTTAAGGTAGTCATCGCCGATACCACCATCGGCCGCGTGGCAGAAGCCGCCGCCTGTGCCGAAAAATTCCAGCGGGAAGGCGTTTCCATCACGCTCACCGTAACGCCCTGCTGGTGCTACGGTGCTGAAACCATGGACATGGACAGAAACACCATCAAGGCCGTTTGGGGCTTCAACGGCACGGAGCGTCCCGGTGCGGTTTATCTGGCATCCGTTCTTGCCACCCATGCACAGAAGGGGCTGCCGGCATTCGGTATTTACGGACACGAGGTACAGGACGCAGACGCCACGGATATTCCCGCAGACGTTACAGAAAAGCTGCTCCGCTTCGGCCGTGCCGCCGTTGCCGCCGCTACTATGCGGGGCAAATCCTATCTGCAGATCGGTTCCATCTGCATGGGCATCGGCGGATCTATCATTGACTCCAAATTCATCGAGGAATACCTCGGCATGCGTGTGGAATCCGTGGATGAGGTGGAAATCATCCGCCGCATGACGGAGGGCATCTACGACGAGGCTGAATATCAGAAGGCTCTCGCCTGGACGAAGGCCAACTGCATCGAAGGCTTTGACAAGAACCCTGATTTCCTGCAGAAAACCGCCGAGCAGAAGGAATCCGACTGGGAATTCGTCGTAAAGATGATGGTCATCATCAAGGATCTGATGAACGGCAACAAGAATCTCCCCGCCGGCCGGGAAGAGGAAATGGTTGGCCACAACGCCATCGCCGCCGGCTTCCAGGGACAGCGTCAGTGGACGGACTTCTATCCCAACTGTGACTTCCCGGAGGCTATGCTGAACACCTCCTTTGACTGGAACGGTGCCCGGGAACCTTATATTCTTGCTACGGAAAACGACGTGCTCAACGGTCTTGGCATGCTGTTCATGAAGCTGCTCACCAACCGTGCCCAGATCTTCGCCGACGTACGTACCTACTGGAGCGGTGACGCCGTAAAGCGTGTAACCGGCTACGAGATCGAAGGCAAGGCCAAGGAAGCAGACGGATTTATTCACCTGATCAACTCCGGTGCCGCTGCCCTTGATGCTAACGGCGAGGCCGTATGTGTCGAATGCGGTGAGCATCTGATGAAGGAATGGTACAACGTAACAGAGGAGGATCAAAAGGCGATCCTCGCCGCTTCCACCTGGAACTACGCTGACTGCGGCTATTTCCGTGGCGGCGGATACTCCTCCCGCTTCGTTACCAAATACGAAATGCCCTGCACCATGATCCGCCTCAACCTGGTGGACGGTCTCGGTCCGATGCTGCAGATTGCAGAGGGCTGGACGGTGGCTCTGCCCGATGAAGTGACCGACACGCTCTGGAAACGCACGGACTACACCTGGCCCTGCACCTGGTTCGCTCCCCGCTGTGACGGCAAGGAGGGTTCCCCCTTCAAGACCGCTTACGACGTGATGAACAACTGGGGTGCCAACCATGGTGCCATCAGCTACGGCCACATCGGTGCGGATCTGATCACGCTTTGCTCCATGCTCCGCATTCCCGTCGCCATGCACAACGTGGCCCCTGATAAGATCTTCCGTCCTGCGTCCTGGAACGCATTCGGTATGGACAAGGAAGGTGCCGACTACCGTGCCTGTGCCGCCTACGGTCCGTTCTACAAGAAATAAGACAGCGTACGACAAAAAAAGCCGTTCCCTTAAAGGGTTCGGCTTTTTTTCAGTATTTCAATCGCCTCATCGGCAAGGCTGTCCGCATCCCGGAGAGTTTCCGCCCCGTCTTCGTCGGGATACAGCCACAAAGCATCCTCGTACCGGCGGAACCAGGTGAGCTGCCGCTTGGCGTACCGCCTGGTGGAAAGCCGGATCTGATCCGCTGCCTCGTCAAGCGTCGCCTCGCCACGGAAATACGGAAGAAATTCTTTATAACCGATAGCCTGGGCGGCGATATAATTCTCCTGCAGCAGACCGTCGTCGTAGAGAGCACGCACCTCGGCCTCCAGTCCTTCCTCCAGCATCATGGACACACGCCGATCGATGCGATCATACAATCGCTCCCGATCCCGGAAATTCAGCACCAGAATCTTTGCATCGTATTTCGGCTCGACAGCCAGTGAACGGCGATCCCATTCCGTTTTGGTCACACCCGTAGTTTCAAAAATCTCCAACGCACGCACAACCCGACGCACGTTATTGGGATGAATGGCAGCAGCCGCTTCCGGATCCACCAAAGCAAGCCGAGCGTGCAAAACGGCTGTTCCCTGCTCATCGGCAATCCTGTGCAGGCTTTCCCGCACTTCCGCCGATCCCTCCGCCTCCGAAAAAGCGGACACACGAAGAAGCGAGTCCAGATACAGTCCCGTTCCGCCGCATAAAATGGGCAGTTTTCCACGAGCGGTGATATCCGCAATGCACTGCTCTGCCCGGGCGGTATAATCGGCGCAGGAAAAAGAATCGTCCGGCTCAACGATACCGATCAGGTGGTGGGGGATTCCGCACATCTCTTCCACGGTAGGTGCTGCCGTACCGATCCGCATACGGCGGTAGATCTGCATGGAATCGGAGGAAATGATCTCCCCCTGCAGTTTTTCCGCCAACCGGATGGCAAGTGCCGTTTTGCCCGACGCCGTGGGCCCGCACACCGCCAATACTTTTGCCGCCATACTACGCTCCTCTCCCGCTTTTTCTATACATCAAAAATGAATTCTATCGAATCATATCCACCGGCAGAACCACGCCGCTGCATCCAAGTGAATCCGCCGTGCGAATGGCACTGTCCAGCGGCATCTCGGCGTAGCGCGGAATCTCCGTCCACACCTCGCACCTATCCTTTATCACCGACACCTGCTCTGCCGTGTATACCGATGCTTCCCGCCCGTACAGGCAAACCACGGAAGCCCCCGAATCGGCCATACGTTCGGCCGCTTCCAGGTGAGAAGCAAAGCCAACCGTGCGATGTTTGGGAAACGCCCCGGCTATCACGCGCAGCTGCTCCACGCTGTCCGTACCGAAGGAAAAGCGTTCATCTCTCACCACCCGGCTGAGCACGTTCGCATCCGGCCGGAAGCCGCGGAAATGAAGGATCACCGGCGTTTTTCGGTCATACGAATCAAGCAGTCGGTCTGCCGTCAGCACACGCCGGCCGCAAAGCCGCAGCAACGCATCAATTTCCGAAAACCGCAAATCATCCACACGCTCTTCGCACAGGCACAGGCGTGCCAGCGTCGGCTCGTGACAAACGAAAAGGTGGCCGTCACTGGATTGCCGCACCCGGCACACGACGGCGCCGGCACGGCTGTCTGCCAGATCATGCAGGATGTGAAGGGGATCCGACGCCTTGCAGAGTGAGTATTCAAAATACGGAATCAGCTTCACGTGCAGATCCCTCCTTTCGTTTTTGTCGAACGCAGTCTAACTTTATTATGATACCATAAATCCGCCCGTTTGTAAAGGCGGATTTGTATAAAACAAACGGCCGGAAAGAAAATATTTCGAAAACCTATTGACACAGCACTGCACTTGTGCTATAATAGATAAGCATTCAAGAGACCCAATGTGGCGGGCGAGACAAAAATGCCGGAATGGCGGAATTGGCAGACGCCCGGGACTTAAAATCCTGTGTGATGAAAATCGCGTACCGGTTCGATTCCGGTTTCCGGCACCACACCCCCAAATCTTCTTGGATAAACTGAATATCGCGGGGTAGAGCAGCCTGGTAGCTCGTCGGGCTCATAACCCGGAGGTCATGAGGTTCAAATCCCATCCCCGCAACCAATTGAATAGGAGTCAACTTCTGAACAGTTTTATTGGACTGTGAGAGATTGACTCCTATTTTTTATCGATAAACACAGGCTTTTCTCGTTTGCTAACATTGGACACCGTTTGAGCAAAAAATCGAAAACGGGCTTGCAAAAGAAAAAATAGTAACAACTTTTGAACCGTGTGCTTTAGACACCACGGTTCTTTTTTCTTTGATAGAATAGTTCCTCTGATTGATTAGGTGTTTTATAGTTGTTGGCGCGGTGAGGTCGCTTTTCGTTATAGAATTCCATGTATTCAGCAATGTGTTTTTTGCAGTCTTCAACCGAGCGATATGAAGTACGATAGATTTCTTCTTGTTTTAACGATGAAAAGAATGACTCCATAGCACCGTTATCATACGGGTTTCCCGACTTGGAAAAGGACTGTGTAATTCCATTTGAAATAAGTAATTTTCGAAATGCGAATGAGGTGTATTGGCATCCGCGATCCGAGTGAAAAAGCAAACGGTTATTGGGAGTGCGTGCCTCAAGCGCCATCTTTAAGGTCGAAGTCATCAACTGCGTACTTGACTTTGGCGATATTTTATATGCAATGATTTTCCTTGAAAACAAATCGAGAATTGCGCATAGATAATACGTTTTTTGAAACAAGGTAAATTGCGTGCAGTCGCTAACCCATACAAGATTCGGTTCGTTTGCAGAAAAATCCTGTTGTAAAATGTTTTTTGTCTCGTGTAGTCTTTCCCACAATGCAAAGTCCTTCTTAGCACGGGAGCGAAAACTTTTCAGTCCCATCTCATTCATTAGTTGACGCACCATATGTTTACTAGTATGATAACCTTTGGTTTGCAAGATGGAGAGGATTTTATCCGAACCGAAAAGCCCCCGACTTTCTTCGTATACTTTGCGAATGGCATCGGATAATTCCAGTCTACGCCTTGCGTATGAGGTGTCGGCCTTTTTGTTGCGCAGCACATGATTATAAAACGTTCCGCGATCTACATCCAAAGCCTCACACAAAACACGGACACTATATTTACCGTAGAGTCTTTCGAGTTCATATAGCTTTGTCTTCAAAGGGGCTTGTCTGGTACAATTTACGGATTGCAAGACTTCATTTATTTGCCGAGTTCTATCATATTTTCGTTTCAGCTTCCCTAACTCTATCCGGGGTTTTATGTCTTCCACGTCAGCTAAATCACGGTATTTCTTGATCCAATGATAAATGGTACTGCGAGGGATTCCGAATTCTTTGACAATGGTAGCAACCGATTCTCCGGCACGATATTTTGAACAACACTCTATTACGGTGTCGACTGGGTATTTGCTATGCGACATTTTCTACACTCCTGTGATTTTTTTACATTCCATTGTATCAGATAAATGTTAAATTCATTTGTAATTCCAATCAAACTGGTGGAAAAAGTTACAAATTTATGATATAATAAAGTGACGGAGGAAGTGTTATGGGAAATAAAATTTTATCTTTTCTGGGTAGCCATTTAATTGACATTGGTTTGGAAGTATCTCGTGATAAAATTAAAGATGCTATTCAAGAAAAGCAGGCACGCGAAAGAATCACAGATTTCATTGAGAGGCAGGCAAAATACAATTTTTCATGTTATGTTGAGGAAGAAATTGATTTTGATGCCTTAGCAGAGTATATGCAAGGTGATCTTATTGATGATCTCCGGTTGCGTTTGCGTGGAACAACTGCCGAGCGAGCCGCTGCCCATATAACAATAACGAGCAAAGTTAAAAATTTTGCCAAAGCAAGAACAAAAATGGGAGAAAAACGAGCTTTGGCTCTCGTTAATAAGGCGATAAAAATTCTTAGAGCCTATTATCGTAGCAAAACAAATTCAGATCTTCTTTTCATAGCAGCCGAAATATCTGAAGAGATAGCTGAAATTTCAAAGGAACAACATACCGAACAAACGCAAGTTCTTATTGACGAAATGAGCAAACAACGTGAAATAGCTACTTCCGAAATAGCATCCTTGATTCAGTTTTCTCCTGAAAAGGCTATCGCAGAAGGACTTAGTATGCTTGGTGGAAAAGAATCAACCTTAGAGACGCTTTTCACAGATTTTACCAATGTATTAAGTACACGACATGCCCTTTTTCCACATTATGGCTATGATTTTAAGCTAAAAAACGGGAAACAAGTATTGAATAGTGTTCCTCTTTCTTCGGAGGCTGAAAAGTTATATCCTCCAAAGTTCAAATGTATGGGAACAGTACGCATGGGTGAAAAATATGTTAGTGAAATAACCCCGGATCTTATTCATTATGCAAATCGCCATCAACTCCCGTTGGTACTAAACATTACTCAGGCCCAAAAATTATTAGGAGCAGAGATAGACCCCGTACAGCACGAAGCGGATGATTTGGTTGGCAGATCACTTACTATTCCTCCCAAACCTTTTAGAAAGGCATTTCCTTGTACGATCAGTATTAACGACAAAGTTGAGTTTGACTATATACTACTTCGTACCCAAGAAATACTTGACGATGAAACTATTGTTGTTTCTAATAGAGAACAAGAAAACTTTCCGTTCTTCTTTACAATGAGAACAAATTTAAAAACTCAGAAGATTTCTTTCACCATATCTATAAATAACCCTACTAATAACGATATCTTGAAATATGTTCGTTTCATGAAGGATGTGGAAGAAGGCAAGATTATTTCTGTAAAATCGTTGGAGTTACAAGAAGAATTTGCCAAAGGGCGATTGGATGACTTTAATTATTCATCTGATTTTGAAAGCATCGAAGAGGAAGTTCATTTTTGGGAAATGGTTGTTGCTGTAGAAAACTATTTTCATACTACCATTGATACGCCGAAGGAAATCTATGATAGTGAGCATAATCTTCTTAAGTATTTGTACACGTTGATTAACGGAGAAACTAATACAGTTACTTGGTCCTCTGTAGCATTTAAAGTTGAAATATGCGAAGAGTTCAAAGCGAAAATTGCAGAATGGAATGATAACCCATTTACTTTGGCTTATGTCGGAACTGTTGAAGTTCCTTTATGGGGTCAAAAATATGAGATTCCTATAATGCGAAGGTATTTATCTGTTAAGCCCAAGAATCTTGAGCAAATTATGAAAAAAGCTGATATTCTTGATGCTGGAGAGGAAATTCGTTTAGAGTTTACTCCTGGAGAAGGAGAGCAAGGCATTTGGGAAGATACGCTCCATAAACCAAACGACAACTCGACTACTAATTAAATAAGCACAATAACAAGATAGCACTCTATCACTCTGATGCTAAAAAACTTTGTGTTTACCTTTGATTGAGCGTTTTTCGTCCAATTCGCGGGTGCATCTTTTTTGGCACCTCTTCCCAAATCAAGCCTTGGAATTACAGTGATTCCAAGGCTTTTTTCGTTGTTTTTCCATCCAAGTGGGGAAATCTATGCATATACAGTGATTCGGCATACTTGTTTTACCACAGTTTTACCACAAATAATTATGTAACATGACCATTTTCCGTGCGTCTGTTTTGTGCACATTTACGCACCAATATATCTAATACAGACTACTCTTCCCTTCTATTTCACATAATCCTCACGTGCAAACTGTCTGGCAATCTCATCCACATAGAAGTTCAGCGGACCACTTTAGAAATTCGACCAGATACACTAAAATACTTGAACAATTAATCATCATATGTTATCGAAGATACAAACATTTATGATATCGCAATATGGCAGGATTCTGATGGAACTGTTTATGAAACTGCGCCCAATTCAAAAGAAAAGAAAATTGCAAACTCACTTACGGAATACATTGCAAAGTAACCTAATAAAAAGCATGCTCCCAAGCCCACCGATTTAACCGGTGGGCTTGGGTATTATTAGAAATTCTTCACACCGGTATCTGTATCAAAAGCTGTCCCGGTGCCACCTGCACCGACTCCGGTGAAGTGGGTATTACCGGACATACATCCGTCAGCACTTCCTCTTGCAAACGTTCCTTGATATACGCAATACCTCCTTGCATATCCGCTCCGGTAAATTCTATCTGCGGATAGTCCGGTACTGTAAATGTCAGCACACCATACTCTCCGGGGGAAATCAAAACCGGATACGAATATGACTGCAGCTCCAGCGGCTGCATTGTGTACAGCTCCTCCATAAGTGCAATGCCATTTCTCTTGTGTTCATCCAGCACATGCGTGTATGTATCCATGGTAAAGCTAACTGAATAGTGCCCAAGAAGAACAGACAACGTTTTTGAATCCATGCCCTGCTCCATGGCCCGTGTAGCAAACGTATGACGCAGCGCATGAAAGGTCACGTGCCGTATCCCCGACAGATGCAGGATTTGGTTATAATAATCCTTAAACGTACGCGGTTCTATATAACCTCCCAAGGAGTTGGTTACAATCATTCCGCTGTCACAGTATGCCTCTCCCGCGTTCAGCCTGTCTGCTCTCTGGATCGATCTCCAATTCATAAGATCATCCATTACGGCCGGAAGGAGCGGAATCTTTCGAACAGCATTCTCTGATTTAGGGCTTTGAATAACGATTTCCGTTGTGTTGACTCCCTCTTCCATCGGGCGTTTTTTCTTATTCAAACGATTCAGCGTTCGTTGTACCGTCAGCATCTGCCCCGTAAAGTCAATATCTTCCCAACGAAGGCCAAGAAGCTCTCCTACGCGTAATCCGGTAAACAAAGTTAATCGAACAAACACACCGTAGCGATGTTTGTAGCTTCCCTGTATAAGTCGTGCCTGTTCATCCCGGCTAAGAATTTCAATCTGCGGCTTTTGACCGCGCGGCAAGTTGATTGCACTGGCCGGATTCAGCGCAAGAATCCCCTCTCCCACCGCGAATGACAATGCCTTATGCAGAAACAGATTTATGTTCACAATCGTTTTAGGTGCCAATCCGTCCATTTCGGATTTGTAATTATAGAACTCCTGAAGCAGACGCGGGGTGAGTTCCTGTAATTTCAAATTACCCAATGCAGGCTTCAGATGTACTCGAATATATGATTCATAACTGTTATACGTCGATTGTTTTAATGCATTTCTCATATATACTTCCAGACACATATCCAGCCACTCTCCCAGGGTAATATCTGCGAAGCTCTGCGGTCGTGTGTCATTCAGATAATTCATTTCATGCAGGAGAGCCAATGCCTCCTGTTGTGTATGTGCCGTCCGTGTAATTCGTTTCGGACCACCGGTTGCAAAATCATGTTTGATCGTAACGCTTACTTCCCAGTGACCGTCTTTCCGCTGCCGAATACTGCCATCACCGTTCTTTCTTCTTCCCATATATCCTTCTCCTCATCATAAAAAGGCCACTCGCATATGTCGGACAACAGCAGCGAGCGGTTCTATTATTCCTATAATATATGGTTGAAACATTTGTATTTTTCTAAAATTTCAATTTTTTGTTGATTTTATCACTATATTTTGTTGCATTGTATTATATTTAGTGATATTATAATAGTATAATTAATATTTTATATATGGAGAATAATCATGGAAGTAATCGGACATACCGCCACACTGAGTGATGCGTTCCAGATAACGGATACAGACAACTTCAATTCCGCCCCCCTTTCCATAGAAGCAACTGCATACACCAAGGTACAGTTTCCATGGGATATGAATGCATACGGGATAGAAATCAACTGCAAAATCCTCAGCTATAATGAATCGTTTAATTCTATATCCAATGCTTCTCTTTATTTTTCCAACAAACAATTGTATTTCGACCCCAATTTTGTCCAGTCAATAGAAAATCAACTGCTCAATATATTCCGCTTACATGTTGGATCAAACAAGCAGTTTAGTATTCGCGCGTGCATCCCCACTGAACAAATCAACAAGTTTTTTACAAATATTCTGGAAACCCGCCCACTCAATTCCTTTGTTTTACCCTCTGGTTGGTATCAGGAATCAAACCTCATCCAATACGCACTTCCCATTAATTCGCATACAAAAATTTCAATTGAAAACAATTATGCCGGTTATTATGATATGCTCACGCCCTTTACCTTCAATTATCAGTACGTCAATAAATCACCGTTATTATCCCACTTTTCAAAAATCAAGAATTGTGATATCCGCCGTTTTCTGTTTCTTTATCTGCATTATTGCTACATGTCGTCGTGGTTTACTCCCATATCAAAAGACTGCGTAGTTGTTTTCGATACAACACCTCAGCTGAAGGAATACTTACTCTCATTCCTGTTTGGCTCCTATCAAAGAACCTACGAGAGAATTTTTGAATATACAGATTCTGGTAGTATAAAATTCATTTATCACAATACCAAAGATATTCCATTTGTAATTGACATCAATCCTAAACTTACTGCGTCAAAAGCAGAAACGATTCTTGATTCAATTTTCCCCGAAATGCCAATGATTCATGGCGCTCCTTCCCTCTCTTTCTCTGTCCCCGTTGTTTTCTCGGGCCATCAATTCTGTTTTGACGATTACATTCATCTTGAAATTTTACCGGAAGATATAGATGCTCCATTGGATTCTTTGGAATCTGTCCTTTCCCTTTATAAATACTTTTCTTTATTGGCACAGTACATATCCAACATTCATTCACCCTACCTGTATCAAAGTGTTTATCGCAACACACAAACAGCCGAGATTAATAATGAACCTCACTTATTTGCGGTATTCCGCACATTGAATGAATTGCTGAAGGGATACTATAATGATACATGCAATGCTGGAAAGGAAACCGCCGACTTATACCATAAGTATTTCGATGAAGACATCGATGATTATCTGAAAAGATTTCTGCCTGGGTTAAAGCCAACCCACACCTTTGACACAGATTCCTTCTATGACACATTAAAACAACTAATAGACACTGATGAATTGCACACTTATTCCCGTAACACGCCCGACGCGGCAAACTGCGTTCCCAAAGAATCTTTACAAAACAGCCCCTGTCTCTTAAGCACATCCGATAAATGGGCACTGAACGCCCCTGCTCTTGAACTTATCCGCAAACGCATGCCTCACCCGCTTTCTGTAACAACCCTTCTGCGACAGCTGTCTGCCAGTCATGTGCTCACATTCAGCCGTGGAAACGATAAAACGTATAAAAATAAAATCCGTATCCGGTATAGTGACACAACAATGGATGACCAGTATCTTTATGAAATATTCCCCCGCAGGGATATTCTTTTAAGTGGAGACATTGAATACACCTTTGAAGCAGTAAAAGATCACAGACATTTCCTGCTTGGCCAAAATCTGAACTATGACATCCCTATGTACTGGAATTTCGACAATGTCTCCAATATGAACGAGCATATGCTTATCACCGGGCAAAGCGGTGCAGGAAAGAGTTGTTTCTTGGAGAATCTTATCACGCAGGCAGCTGAGCAAAAAATTACCACTGTAGTTTTTCACCACCAAGGTCCTCCTATTACAGGCGAAAACATTGTACGAATAGATATAAAAGAGGAACTGCCAAACCTGCTTTGCTTTCTGCAAACGACAGATAATGTCGCGGCTGTTGCCGAGCACCTTGCTGTGGCATTACACTTAACAAATGACCAGGAATCCATTGTAAACGAAGCATATACAGAATACTTAGAGCAAAAAAATGAGCCAAAATATTGCCGCACACCGACTTCCATACAGGATTTTATATACCGTGTCTTAGACAAAGAAGACAAATTGCCGGGAATTACACCTTCCATCCGACGCAAATTCCGTATCCTCTTCGGCGAAGAGTCCTTTTCCGAACAGCCTTTGGACTGGGGAAAGTACACGGGAAAGGTGCTGATTCTGGATTTCAGCGGAAACAGTGCCCACAGTACCTGGTATAAGTGCTATTCAGAACTATACCTGTATGATCTTTATACTTATCAACTGCAGCATTCCACGGAAGCTGAAGAAAAAGCCTCTCTGATCATTGTTTCAGATGAATATCAAAATATGAATGTAACCCGCGCGTCCATGCTCGATAAAATTCTCAGAGAAGGCCGTAAGCACGGCTGTGCTCTGTGGTTAGCTTCTCAAATGTTGGAAACCACTTCTGATTCACGTCTCAATAACATACTGAAACAGACAGCAATGAAAATTTTCTTTCAGCCCGGCTTGCAACGAAGCAACGTACTTGCCGATAGCCTTTCCCTTTCTTCCGCAGAGCGAAACTATTTACGGGAAGCTATAGCCACCCTTCAGCAACGGGAATTTATTTTTCAACTAAACAGAAAAACCGCCCACAAATGTATTGCCCCTGATCTTTCCAAAGAAAAACAACCATAATTTTTTCTCCTGGAACAAGGATCTCATGCCTTCCGCTACATTCAACTGCCGTATACCAGTTTAACCGGCATATCAGCGGCATTATGCACAACAGCGGCCAAGGCACAGTCATCCTTTTTCCGTTTGGCATACCTTTCCCCGGTGCGATAGCTGACCGGATTCATTACAAAATGCACATCCCAACATTTCTTTTTTCCATAGAAATCTTCATATACTCTCTCATGAATTCCGAATACAAGCTGATACGCATCGCGAAAATGATTGCCAATTTCATAAGCAATACATGAAAGAAATGCATCCGATGGAATTGCTTTAGATTCATACGCACTGAAGGACACAATAAAATGATACAGTTTTGAACCGTTATTCTGTCCCCAATACATACGTACAAATTCCATCTGATCCCACGCATGCTTGGGATCCACATTCCATCCACCGTACATAAATGATTTTCGGAATATATAATCAAGCAAATTTGCTCCATCAATAGTATTTATGTACGGTTTATTTATGATTTTAAGTATAGGCATAGTTCATTTAGTTCCTCTCTGATTCTTTTATCCACCGGATCATCTGACTGCTCCAGCAAACTTTGCAGATTGGCAAAATTCACAAGAACATGTGAATCTACAAACAATCGGCTTTTCCCATTCGTATGGATAAGAGAATTTACATACGCCGATGTACTGATTCCCTTTTCATTTTCAATTTTTAGAATTCTTTCATTTTCAACAGTTAATCTCACGGAAATTGTTTTTCCTTTTACTGTCTTTTTTTCTTTCGCATCTGACATACAAAAACCTCCTGACATATCTTCAGCAAGTACAGGATTTGTCATATACACCTGTACTTTACGATACTGTGAGGTGCGTTGTAAAACTGTACAACCGCAAAAAACAACCGCTGTTTAGACGGGTGCACTTCTAAAAAACTACTATTTTACGGCATCTGTCAGACGGACCTACAAACAAAAAAGCGATACTTGATTTGATAACCGAGTATCGCTTTTTCATCCGAAAATGATTTTGTGGAGTATATATGATGCAGGAACTGAACTATATCCGATGCGGTGAGCTGTGGACATATCTGGCTGATTTGAACGAGCAGGCACAGAGCCGTCTTGAACTTATCATCGAGCAAATGAAAGCCGCCGAGGGCGTGACGGAGCACATGAAGCAGCACGATCAGATAGCGTGGGTTGGAACCATGAATAGCATCCGCAACCGAGCCGAGGAAATTGTTCTGCGTGAGATGATCTATGAGGAGGATGCGGTATGAGAATCCTTGAAGAATTTTGGTATGGTAACATTGAGCCAACAGAGTACGATACTTCTTCTAAGGAGTACAAGAAACTGTTGGAGCTGATTTGTAGGAATGAAGAAAAACTCAAAGCCACCATGACGGATGAGCAGAAAGAGTTGTTCGAGAAATACACTGATTGTGTGCGAGAGTATCAAACTATCACGGATTGCTTGATATTCCAGAATGGCTTCAAGCTGGGTGCCAGGATGATGTTGGAAGTCATGGAAGAATAATAGAATAGCGTATCACCATAGCCCGTCGGTTAATAATGATCGGCGGGCTATTTCTTTTTGCGATTTGACCTATATTTCACATTCCTTGTATTTTTGATTTCACATGGCGATCCTAAAATGATAACTGTACTAAGGAAATCCAAAACATAATCAGTTGTCTGAAAGGAGACATTGAAATGAAAAAGATGATTACTATGATGATGATCGCAGTCCTGGCTATCTCCATGCTTGCAGGCTGCGGCAGCAATAAGGCCACCGGTTCCGTTGCCACCGATGGTTCCACCTCTATGGAGAAGGTGATTGGTGCTCTGGGTGAAGCTTTCCAGAATGACACCGGCATCAGCTTTACTTACAATCCTACCGGCTCCGGTTCCGGTATCAAGGCTGTTCAGGAAGGTCG
>JAZPZY010000086.1:0-10557 GCA_045544955.1 Eubacteriales bacterium | reverse complement strand
GTTTTAGTCCCGCTTGAGCGGGGTTTCGTAACAAATGCATGGCTGGCAGGCCAATAAAAGACGCACTTGTGCGTAGCCTGTAGTATTAGGGCTATGCCCGAAACTGAAATACCACCCGCTATGCGGGTGGATTTTTATTTGTGTTTAGCAACCGAAATAGATGACATTACTTTTTGTTTTCAAATTCAATAGTTTTCTTTGCGCTATCAAGGGTTGCAATAATTAAAGATCCGCTAATACCAAGTGTGGGGGACAAACCGTTCGGGAATCCTCCAATGAATTCAATAAGCATCATAACTGTTGAAAGCAATCCGAATGTCAGGAAAAAATAGTAAAAAATGCACATTATCTTGAAAGAAGCATTTACACTCACAATCTTATACATCAAACGCACAAAACCATATATAACAAACGGCAGAACGAGAGAAAGAATGAGAATCATCAACTTGTCCTCGCTGGTTCCCAAAATCAGTGTTGTGCAAAAAGCCAAAAGAACTATGACAGAATAGGCAATCAATATCAGATTTTTCTTTTGAATCCATTTGTTCAGCATGTGTTTTCTCCTTTTGAAACTATTTGTTTGCTTGATTTGCAAAGCTTCCGGGTGTATCTCTTAAAATACTTTCTGTCCTTGCCGTTACTTTGGGGATATTATAACACAAAAGAAAGAAATTGTAAAGCGTTTTAGCAGTATTCTTCGCTATGTTCAATGTGATATTTTGGCTGACGAATCGAGAACGCAAGCGTCCGGGCGAGGTTGCTCTGCAACCTCGGGGATTCGTTCTTGAATTTTGCAAAGCATTTTGGATTGGGTTTTATGAAATGCTTTGCAAAATTCTTCGGTCACCGTTCAAAAATGCTCCACCGGAGCATTTTTTCACTGCGTTCGAATCCCTATTCGGCAGCCGTGCAAAAAATAAAAACAGACACCGCAAGGGTGTCTGTTTTTATTTGGCTGCCGAATAGGGATTCGAACCCCAACAAACAGAGTCAGAGTCTGTCGTGCTACCGTTACACAATTCGGCATCGCGGTATATAGTATAGCACCGCTTTTTCCTTTTGTCAACAGTTTTTCTGAAATTTTCTAAACTTTTTTTGGGAAGAGGATTTGCCGGAGAAAAAATTGACGCCGTTCTTTACATATGCGTATATTTGTGGTAAAATACTCCTATACTAACGGCACGACGAGGGTAGTATGCCCCCCTTATGAACGCTTTTATGCATGGAGGGACCGTTTCGTGCGAGGATTTTTTTTGGATTTTGCCGTTGGTTTTGCGGTGGGAATGGCGGCACTGCTGTTTTTCTTTGCCGCGTTTTCTGTCATCTGGTTTATTTTCTGACATGTGTGGACGGAGGTGCCGCTATGCGTCTGGACAAGTATCTGGGCGAGGCCGGGGTATGTACCCGCAGTGAAGCCACGAAGCGTATCCGCAAATCGGAGGTAACGGTGGACGGCGTCACCGTCCGGGATCCGGCAAAACATATCGATCCCGAAACGGCGGTGGTCACTCTCGCCGGCGAGCGGGTGATCTGGCGGCTGTTTACGTACGTGATGCTGAATAAGCCGAAAGGATACGTGAGTGCCACGGAGGACCGTGGGCCTACGGTGATGAATCTTCTGCCGCCCCAGTTTGTGCGTATGGGGCTGTTCCCCTGCGGACGGCTGGATATAGACACGGTGGGATTTCTGCTTGTAACCAACGACGGGGCACTGGGGCACGAACTGCTCTCTCCCCGGCACCACGTGGATAAAACGTATCGCTTCACCTGCGAGCCGCCCATCGACGGGGCGGCGGTGCAGCAGCTTTCCGAGGGCGTGGATATCGGCGATATCGTAACCAAGCCTGCCGAGATCGTGCCGGAAGAGCCGCTTCCCGCCTCCCGGGGCACCATAACGATAAGGGAAGGAAAGTTTCATCAGATCAAGCGGATGTTTCACGCGGTCGGCTCGGAGATCACCGCACTTGAGCGGATCTCCTTTGGCGATCTGCCCCTGGATCCGTCCCTTGCCCGGGGCGAGTGGCGGTATCTGACGCCGGAAGAAGAGGCGATCCTGCGGCGTGCGGCCGGCAGGGAACAGTAAATTCAGAAATCAAAAAACGGAGAACATAGAATCATGGATATTTTGGACATACTTTGCAAAGAATTGGGGATCCGCCGTACCCAGGCGGAAGCGGCGGTCAAGCTTCTGGACGACGGCAATACCGTGCCGTTTATCGCCCGCTACCGTAAGGAAGCCACGGGCGGATTGGATGACGAGGTGCTCCGCACCCTGACGGAGCGGCTGACCTATCTCCGCAATCTGGAGAAACGTCGGGAAGAGGTGCTTTCCCTTATCGACGAGCAGGGCAAGCTGACGGACGAGATCCGGGAAGCGGTGGCGGCCGCACAGACGCTGACGGAGATCGACGATATCTACCGTCCGTACCGCCCCAAGAGAAAGACCCGTGCATCCGTTGCCCGGGAGCGGGGACTGGAGGGACTGGCGGCACTGCTGATGGAGCAGTCGCCTGCGTACGATCCGGAGATCCTTGCGGCGGCAGAGCAGTACGTGGATGCGGAAAAAGAAGTGCCGGATGCCGCTGCCGCTCTGGCCGGTGCCTGCGATATTATCGCCGAGGACGTTTCCGACAATGCGGACTTCCGGCGGGAGATCCGTACGCTTACCACGGAATACGGCCTTCTCCATTCCCAGAAAACGGATAAGGAGAACGCCACCTACGAGCTGTACTACGATTATACGGAAAAGCTGTCCGGCATTCCCTCCCACCGGGTGCTGGCTGTAAACCGGGGCGAGGCGGAGGACGTGCTGAAGGTCTCCGTGGAGATAGAAAAGGACATTATCCTCAATTATCTCATGGCGGCGGTGATTACGGATTTCAAGAGCCCCGCCTTCAAATACGTGGCGTCCGCCGTGTGCGACGCTTACGATCGGCTGATCGCACCGTCCATTGAGCGGGAGATCCGGGCCGCTCTTACGGAAATGGCAGGCGAGCAGGCTATAAAGCTGTTCTCCGACAACTTAAAGCATCTGCTCATGCAGGCTCCGTTGAAGGGCAAAACGGTGCTGGGATACGACCCCGGCTACCGCACGGGATGCAAGCTGGCTGTGGTGGATAAGACCGGCATGGTGATCGATACCGCAGTGATCTATCCCACAAAACCCCAGGAGCGTATCGAGGAAAGCCGCCGCGTGGTGACGAAGCTGATTCAGAAATACGGCATCGACGTGGTTGCCATCGGCAACGGAACTGCCTCCGGCGAGAGCGAAATGTTCATCGCTGACACGCTCCGTGAGATCGGCGGCGATACCAAATACATCGTGGTCAGCGAAGCGGGTGCGTCCGTGTATTCCGCCTCCAAGGTGGGTGCGGAGGAATTTCCGGATTTTGACGTGACCCAGCGTTCCGCCGTGTCCATTGCCCGCCGTTTGCAGGATCCTCTGGCAGAGCTTGTGAAGATCGATCCCAAGTCCATCGGCGTGGGCCAGTACCAGCACGATATGAAGGAAGCACGGCTGGACGAAGCACTCACCGGCGTGGTGGAGGACTGCGTAAACGCCGTAGGCGTGGATCTGAATACCGCTTCCTATATGCTTCTGTCCTATATCGCCGGCATCAATATGACGGCGGCAAAGAATATCGTAAAATACCGGGATGAAAACGGCGAGTTCACCTCCCGTGCCCAGGTTCTGAAGGTGCCCCGCATCGGTGCCAAGGCGTACGAGCAGTGTGCCGGCTTCCTCCGCGTGCCGGGCTCTGCGGAGATCCTTGACAACACCGGCGTGCATCCCGAATCCTACGGGGCAGCACAGCGGCTGCTGGAGGCCTTCGGCTATACCGTGGAGGATGTGCGTGTGGGCAATCTGAAAACGCTCCGCCGGCGTGCGGAGGATACGGGCATCGCCGCCCTTGCGGAAAAGATCGGCTGCGGCGAGGCGACCCTGACCGATATTATCGGCGAGCTGGAAAAGCCGGGGCGGGACGTGCGTGACGGACTCCCCCAGCCCCAGCTGAAGGAGCGCGTGCTCACCATGGAGGAGCTGACGCCCGGTATGTGTCTCACCGGTACGGTGCGGAATGTGATCGACTTCGGTGCGTTCGTGGATATCGGCGTCCATCAGGACGGCCTCGTGCACGTGTCCGAGATCGCCGACCGCTTCGTGAAGCATCCCAGTGAGGTGGTCTCCGTGGGTGATATCGTACAGGTGCGCGTTAAGAGCGTGGATCTGAAAAAGAAGCGGATCGCCCTGTCCATGAAGGGCATTTCTCACTGATTCTAATTCGATTAGAACTTTTGTGTCGCTGTTTTTTGTGCGATTTTCGGTTGGTTCCTTTCTTTTTGTGCAATATACACAAATCAAGAAAATAAATTTTGGAGAAAAAAACTCTTTTATTTAGCGTGATTTTTTGGTACAATATATCACAGCAAAATATGTGTGGCCGTATGCTCTTGTCGGAGCACGGCGTGCCGCTTTCCGGCGGCAGAAGAAAATTCCGATAATCTTTAGGAGGATACATACATGGCAAGCCTTTCCCTTAAGCACATTTATAAGAAATACCCCGGCGGCGTAACGGCTGTTTCCGATTTCTGCCTGGAGATCAAGGACAAAGAGTTCCTCGTTCTCGTAGGACCTTCCGGTTGCGGTAAGTCCACGACGCTCCGTATGATCGCAGGTCTGGAGGAGATCTCCGAGGGTGAACTTTTCATCGGCGACAAGTTGGTGAACGACGTAGCCCCGAAGGATCGCGACATCGCAATGGTGTTCCAGAACTACGCTCTGTACCCGCACATGTCCGTGTTTGATAACATGGCATTCGGTCTGAAGCTCCGCAAGACTCCCAAGGAAGAGATCAAGCGCCGCGTAGAAGAGGCTGCTCGTATCCTCGATATCACTCACCTGCTCGACAGAAAGCCGAAGGCTCTGTCCGGCGGTCAGAAGCAGCGTGTTGCTCTGGGACGTGCCATCGTTCGTAACCCGAAGGCATTCCTTCTGGACGAGCCGCTGTCCAACCTGGACGCAAAGCTCCGTGCAACGATGAGAACTGAGCTTACCAAGATCCACCAGAGAGTAGGTACCACCTTCGTATACGTAACGCATGACCAGGTCGAGGCTATGACCATGGCTACCCGTATCGTTGTTATGAAGGACGGTCTCATCCAGCAGGTAGATACGCCTCAGAACCTGTACGATCTGCCTGTAAACCTGTTCGTTGCCGGCTTTATCGGCACGCCGCAGATGAACTTCATCAACTGCACGCTGGAGCAGAAGGGCGACGGCATCTACGCCGTGTTCGGAACCGATGCTCTGAAACTGCCGGCTGAGAAGGCAAACGATCCCGTTGTTAAGGATTACATCGGCAAGGACGTTGTAATGGGTATCCGTCCGGAGTCCATCCACGACGAGCCTATGTATCTCTCCAGCATGCCCGATTCCGTAATCGAGTGCGACGTGGAAGTAACCGAGCTTATGGGCTCTGAGATCTATCTCTACCTGGTTGCTAACGAGCAGAACATGACTGCCCGCGTTTCCGCCCGCTCTACGGCTCGTGCAGGCGACGTTATCAAGATTGCTATCGATATGTCCCGCGTGCACTTCTTCGACAAGGACACCGAGCGTTATATCGTTCACTGATCGAAAAACAAATATGGAACGGACAGATTTTCTGTCCGTTCTTTTTTGTCTGCGGTCTTTCTCTTTACGCGGAAAAAGAGAGAGTTTTTCTATTTTCGGTGAAAGGTTGCCAGCCGAAGCTATGGCGTGCTATAATATATCCATGGCAGCATTGCTTTGCGGCTGCAGGATACGGAACAGGAGTGTTTGCTATGACGGAAGAACTGAAAAGAAAAATCGGCCAGATGTTTATGGTGGGAATCACCGGGGAAAAACTGTCCCCGGAGCAAAAGGCGTTTTGTGAAAAATATAAGATTGGCAACTATTGCCTCAATGCACAGAACTGTATTTCGTCAGAGTCTCTGTGCGGCTTGACAAAGGAGCTTCGGTCGGTCACATACCGTGCCGCCGGCGTGTATCCTTTTATCTCCATCGATCAGGAAGGCGGGTGGGTTACCCGCTTTTACGAGGGGACGGCACTGATTCCCGGCGCCATGTCCTATTCTGCCGCCGGGGCGGATCGGGAAAAAATGATTTCCGTGGGGGAAAAACTCGGGCGGATCCTGCGCGCGGCGGGCTGTAATATGGATAACGCCCCCGTTCTGGACGTGAACCTCAATCCGGAAAATCCCATTATTTCCTCCCGTTCCTACGGTGATACGCCGGAGCAGGCGGCGGAGTTGGGCGTGGGCTTTTCCGTGGGACTGCAATCTGCTGGCGTCGTGACTGCCGTAAAGCATTTTCCCGGCCACGGCAACGTATGCGGCGATACCCATCTGGGGGACGTGCATAACGCGGGGAGCAGGGAAGTGCTGCAGAAAACGGAGTTTGTACCTTTTCAGCGTGCTTTTGAAACGGGTACCGGGGCAATCATGTGTGCCCACGTGATTCTGGATGCGTACAGCGACCGTCCTTGTACCGTTTCGCCGGAGATCATTACCGATCTTCTTCGTCACGAAATGCACTTTGACGGCGTTGCAGTAACCGACGCTATGGAAATGCGTGCCATCAGCCGGCGGTATTCTCTGGGAGAGGCGGCCGTGCTTGCCATTCTGGCCGGATGCGATATTCTTTTATATTACACCTTCCGTTCTGCCAACGTGGCGGAGGCTGTTGAGGCGGTGTACGAAGCCGTGGAGTCCGGACGGATTCCGGCGGCTCGGATTGATGAAGCGTACGGGCGGATCCTCCGGCAGAAAGAGAAGTATAAAATTGCCGACGGCGAGCCGGATCCTATGCTGCTGAAAAAGCTTTTGTCCGACGAGGCTGAGCTTGCCCGTGTGTTCGACGATAAGCTGCGTTCCGTCACCTGCATGAAGGATGACGGCGTGCTGGATACTCTGGCGGATAAAAAACTGCTTTGCGTTTCCCCGGTATGCGATGCGATTCGGGGCGTGGAGGAAAGAAGCCGGCAGATTTTAAGCTTTGCGGATCTGTTCAAAAAAGAATTTGAGCAGGCGGAAGCGTGCGTTTCGTCCCTGGACGGATTGACGCCCGACGTGGAAAAGGCGGTAAACGGCGACTACGACGTCGCCGTGCTGGGCGTGTTCAACGCCGGACTGAAGCCGGGACAACTGGACGTGCTGAAGGCACTTGAGAAAACGGGAAAGCCCGTCGTTGCCGTTCTTCTCGGCTCTCCGTACGATTGGAAATACACGGCGAATTGCCGGGCGGTGATTACGGGATACGAGTATACCAAACTTTCTGTGAAGGCCGTCCTGCACGCAATGAAGAACCGGTGCTATCCGGGAAAACTGCCGATCGCTCTGTCTTGACGGCGGGATGGAAGTCCTCTCCTTTTGCGGGGGAATTTACCGGTGAGAAATTCCTGCATTTTTTCGGATAAATATGCAATCCCTCTTGCTTTTTCCGCCCGGAAACAGTATAATAGATAATAAAGGAATACGGGAATGGGAGGGAATGGATATGCGTCGTTTGATGGCTGTATGCGCGGCCTTTTGGCTGTGCGTTTCCCTGGCCGTTCACGTGTTTGCCGACAGCGTGCCGGACGGCACCGTTCTTTTCGCCCAGCGGTACGGGGATTTCTCCGATTTCCGCAAAACCGGCATCCGCTTCGGTACGGGCGGCGGTACTGCCTCTCTTTCTCTGGATGACGGTCTGCACGTCCGTCCGGCGGATGACCGCAAGGTGTATCTTTTGCTGCCTGATCTGCCCGATGCACAGGCGGATACATATACGATAGAGTTTTCCTTCCGGTTTACGAAGGTTTCTGCCGATAACGGCTATTTCGGCTTTCTCATGACGGCTGAGGGTGACGTGCCCTCCAACCGGACGGAGGTAATTCTCCGTGCAAACGGTACGTGCGACGGGATCGGGATTTTCAGTGAGGCACTTACGGCGGCTATGGCGGCCGGCCAGCCTGTTTTCGTTACCGTTCCCGTGTCCAGCGGCATGATGTACGAAGTGAACGTACGCTGCGGCGATTTGGAGGAAAAACTGGTTTTGCCTGCCGTAAAGACGATTGCCGGGGGAAGCCGGGGGTTCGTTCTCCGGAATGCTTCCGTTTCTGTGGAATCCACCGCGGTGGTCAGCGGCGTAGGGTACAGTGAAAAAACGGGAGCGTTTGCCTCCTCCTCGTATACGGTACCCCTCTCCGGGGGCGAGCCGGCCTCGCCGGCTACGTGGGATGCGGCACTGCCTTTGCTTGGCTTTTCAGCCGCCGCCTTCGTGACTGCCCTTTCGCTCCGCCGCCGCCGTGTATAAAAAACGAATCCGGCGGGAAAATATATATGCTCTTCGTAAGGGACTGCGTGTTTTACGCAGTCCCTCGCTTTTAGTGATAAAAAATCGGCTCGTTTACAAAATGTTAACGGTTTATATTTATATTAGTGTTGATTTTGTCCGCCCAAAATGGTAAATTGTTAGTCAAGGGTTAGCACTTGCGTTCTTTGAGTGCTAAAATGACACGATCCGGAAAGGAGGCGTTTCCCCGAATGACAGAGAGAGAATTAAGCGAAAGAAAGAAACTGATACTGAAAGCGGTCATCGAATCTCATATAGAGATGGGCGAGCCGGTAGGCAGTAAGTACCTGACGCAGTATAAGCAGATCGCCTATTCGCCGGCCACCATTCGCAACGAAATGGCGGAACTGGAGGAGATGGGCTACCTGGAGCAGCCTCACACGTCCGCGGGGCGTGTTCCTTCGGAGGCCGGATACCGGTTTTACGTGGATTCCCTGGTGGAACGGTATAACATGACCCACCGTGAGATCACGGAATTGAAAACCGCTCTCCGTTCCCGGCAGTCCGAACTGGATAATATTCTGGAAGAGGCCATGCGGCTTGCGTCCTCCATGACGAATTATACCGCCCTGGCTCTTCGCTCCCGGCACGTCCGCAACGTTGTCACCCGCTTTGAGGTGATCCGTGTGGCGGAAAGAAAGATGGTGCTGGTCATGGTTATGTCCGGCGGTACGGTAAAGAGCAAGTACATCCTGTGTGAAACGGCGGTTCCGGACGATGCGGCGGCCCTTCTGGCACACACACTGAATCAGTGCCTGGTTTCCGTAACGGCGGAAGAGATCACGCTGCCGCTGCTTATGGATATGGAAAGACGCATGGGCGTGTACGCCTATCTGGTGACGCCCGTGTCCAAGGGCGTGTACGAAACGCTGACTTCGTTCTCCGGAGGGGATTTGAAGTTTGACGGCATCAACCGGCTGCTTTCCTATCCCGAGTATTACGATTTCGACCGGCTTCGGCAGATGCTGCAGATGTTCGAGCAGAAGGACGATCTGCTGAGACTTATCTCCGAGGAGACCCGGGCGGTGGAGCAGTCCGGTGAGGACGGCAAGGTGCAGGTGTATATCGGTCACGAGAACATGGTCAATATCATGGATAATTCCACGCTGATCTTCAAGACGATCAAAAGCGGCGGGCACGCCATCGGCACCATCGGTATCATCGGGCCTACCCGTATGGATTACTCCCGTGTCATTTCCATGATCGATCAGCTGACGGCCAGCATCCGGGATGCACTGGATGACGGCACGGAAGAACATTCAGAATAAGGGGCGAAGACGATGAATAAGGAAGAAATGAAGCAGAACGAGACGGAAGAGACGGTAACGGAAGAGACGGCCGCAGGTGAGGAAACGCCTGAGACGGACGCACCGGCCGGGCGGAAAGACGTGAAAAAACTCCGCGGAGAGATCGCACAGCTCACAAAGAAGCTGGAGACGGCTGAGGCCGAAGCGGCTGACGCAAAGGATAAGTACCTCCGCACCCTGGCGGAATACGATAACTTCCGCAAACGCAGCGCCAAAGAGAGGGACGGCATCTATGCTGACGCCGTAACGGACAGCGTAACGCAGCTTTTGCCGCTGTTTGATAATCTGAAGCAGGCACAGCAGTATGCAGAAGGCGATCCTGCCAAGGTGGCAGAGGGTGTCCGCATGATCCTCGCTTCCGTGCCGGAGATTCTCGGTAAACTGGACGTGACCGAATTCGGAGCACCGGGGGAAACGTTCGATCCCAATATTCACAACGCGGTTCTCCATGTGGAGGACGACGAGCACGGCGAGGGCGAGATTCTGGAAGTATTCCAGAGCGGCTACCGCCGGGGCGACAAGATCATCCGTTACGCTATGGTGCGGGTGGCAAACTGATTCACAAACGCTTACAATACAAATTATATAAATACTACTTTTTGGAGGAATATTTGTTATGGGAAAAATCATCGGTATAGATCTTGGTACGACCAACTCCTGCGTTGCCGTTTATGAGGGCGGCGAGCCGGCTGTTATCCCCAATCCGGAAGGTGCACGGACTACCCCGTCCGTGGTTGCTTTCTCCAAGACCGGCGAGAGAATGGTCGGTCAGGTGGCAAAGCGTCAGGCAATCACCAACCCCGACAAGACCATCATGAGCATCAAGCGTAAGATGGGCACCGACTATAAGGTGGACATCGACGGCAAGATGCT
>JAZPZY010000085.1:0-17245 GCA_045544955.1 Eubacteriales bacterium | reverse complement strand
TCAGTACTGATACATATCGTCGTCCACGATAGTGGAGGCCAGATTCTCGCTCATAATAAAGTGGGTAGGATTGTCGCGGAGCTGGAGGATGGATGCGGGGCACTCCTGGGTAGGCTCGCCGAACAGAGCCAGACGGGAGGTCAGTCTCTGCCAGGTTACCTTTGAACCGGCGGTGGTGATGCCGTGCATATCCAGCACGTTCTTCGCCTTCATAGCGTCACGGGGGCCCATCATAGCACCCTTGGGCGGTACCTTTACGATATCGCCGGAGCAGCCGAAGGCACCGTGGAGGGAGTTCTGTGCGATGGTCAAGGGATGGAGGGACGCCACCTTGGCACCCTGTGCACAATACTCTTCCATGGTCGGCTTAAACCAATCGTCCACGGGATCGATGAATGCCAGGTGTCCGGGCCAGCCGGGACCGGAGTATACGATATCCGCCTCGCCGTCCTGTTCCAGCATCTTGGAGAAATCGGGCGTTACCTTATTGCTGTGGTAGATAAAGTTCTCCTCCTTGAAACCCAGGTCCATGATCTGGGAGACCATGAAGCGGTAGAACGCATTACCGAAACCGGCCTTATAGCTGAGAGGGGCGATATTGCCGTCCTCATCTGCCCACTCGTCCATCATATAGAACTTGACGTTGCGGCAGTTTACGTTCAGCTCGTGGAGCATGTAGGCAACCTTGCGGTAGGTGGGGTTGGGGTTGCACATGATCATGACTACCTTCTGATCGTACCGGTCGGAATCGATGATACGCTTCAGCATATCGGTGAGCATGATGGTCTCAAACTCGTCGTCACGGATGATCTCCAGTCTGTGGTTCGCCTTGCCGTTCGGGTGCTTGCCGTTCATGGCAACGATGTCTTCTTTGGTAATGGCACGCACGCGCTCGATCTCGGCGAGATTCTTGAAGGGATAGAAAGACGCCGGCTTGAAGGAAAACGCATCGGGTCCGTAAATCATAGTAAATACCTCTCTTATGTAATCAGATTATTTTACCTTATCGGTGGTATCCAGGATCGCATCCATGAGATGGCGGCCGAAGCTTACGCCCAGCATGGAAGTATCCGTCTCGTAACCGCCGGTAACCAGGGATTCGGGAGTATACATGTAGCCGGGGAGACAGCCGTTGGTAAGGGTGTTGTATACCACCATGCCAAAGCCTGCCATGGCCTTTACATACAGACCGTATTCCACAAACTGCTCGCCGGGCACGCCCACGACGCAGGTGCCGCCCAGACGGATTACCTGAATCTCAACCGGAGCCTCGTCATCCAGAAGCTCGATCTTCACGCCCCGCTTCTTCATGAGAATATAGCCAAGCTGATCCTCAGAGCCCAGAAGCTTCAGATTGGCGTTCTGCCACAGATAGTACTCGTCACGGTTGGTGGACTGGCCGTACTTTGCGTACAGATCCTTATAGATAGCCTCATCGTGCGCCACCTGTGCACGGAGTTCTTCCTCGGTACCGAAGTCACGCAGATCGATCTCAAGGGTGGTACGTGCCACACGGATATCCAGCTCCGTCAGCCACTCGGCTTTATCGAGAACGGAGTGTGCCGCCTTACCGAGAATCCGTCCCACACGCTCTGCCTCGTCGTAGCTTTCGCCCTGACGGTAGTAGCGGCTGGACTGGTTGCCGGAGGCACCCTGTGAAAAGCCGATTACGGCGTCCTTCTCCAGCTCGTTCAGCTGAATACGGACGTATCCGGGATAGTCTGCGGTGCAGACCTCGCTCCACTCGTGGATAAACGTGGGATGGAGCGTGTAGTTTACGAAAATACCGCGGACCTTACCGTCCATATCCTTGACAGCCATTACGCTGACCAGCGGATCGTGAGGGCCGCCGGGGATGCGGCGGTTGCCGCCTACGCCCTGCTCGGCACCGCACATGGTCACGCCGGAGGTAAATGCGGCGTCAAAGGCGTTTTTCTTGGCCTCGGCAATGATGCGAGTGATGTTCTTGATCAGATCCTCCACGTACTCCTTGGGTTGCTCAACGCCGGCTTCCAGACTTTCAATATCCAGACGGCCGGACGCCCAGGGACCGGAGTGGGTGTGGCTGCAGCTGATCATCACGTTGCCGCCGGGAATGCCGGTCACCGCTTCTACGCGGCGGCGAACCTCGGCCACGTGCTTTTTGGAGAAGAACAGAATATCCAGCGTGACCATAGCCACTTCCGTCTCACCGTTGTTCAGATACATGCAAGCGGCGTACAGCGGATCGTGCGCACCGGTATTGTGACGGGGATAATGGGGATAACCGCCCAACTCCAGACCCTGAGGCGGGGTAATATCAACAAGAGCCGTTCCTGCTTTCAACATTTGAAAAAACCTCGTTTCTTAATAATATGTTCCGCATCCGGGACGGATGCGCCGGATTTATTTATTGAGACGCTCGCCCACGGCTCCGCCGGGATGGATCAGGGCAAACTGCTCGTTTTTGTAGTCGGTCTCCTCAATGAGGGCAGACTGCAGTGCGTGGAAGATCACGGCAAGGGACGTGCTGCTGGTGGTTCCCTGGGAATTGTACTTATCCGTTTCTTTATTCACGTACTGACGGAGAACCACGTCCGCACCGGTAGCCAGCGGGGATTCGGTGTTCTCGGTAATGGTGATAACGGAAACGCCCTTTGCCTTGCAGATGTCCAGAATGGGCAGAAGCTCTTTCGTCTTGCCGCCGCGGGAGGCAAAGATCATTACGTCGCCCTTCTGCAGATAGCCGGTAGCTCCGTGTACTGCCTCGGCAGGGGAGATAAAGCGTGCGGGACGCTCGATACAGCAGAGCAGATGCGCCGCATGCTGGCAGATAATGCCGGAGTGGCCGCAGCCGGCGGTACCGATACGCTGTGCCCCTGCAAGCAGATCCACCGCTTTGGCAAAAGCGGCTTCGTCTATGTAGGATGCCGCGTTCGCCAGGCATTCCGCCTCGATTTCAAAGCTCTCGCGGAGTCTCTGAAGTCCGATTTCTTTCATAATACAGAGTCCTTTCTTAAAGAGAAGCGGAAAGCGGCACGCCGCCGTCCGGTTCCCGGATTTGAGTAAATTTTCCTCTTTAAAGTATACCATGACGCAGGCGGAATTGCAAGGGAATTTTGCAAACTTGTCCGCATAAACTGCCAAAAAGGGACAAAACAGGACTGCCCCTCGGGCAGTCCTGTTTTATAATCCCCGTTATTCTGCGAAATCCACGCAAACTTTGGTGATGCGGGGCGTGCGAAGGCAGTTCTTCGCCACGATCTCCAGCCGGTACTGGAAGGAATCGCCCTTCTTGAGAGCCGTGCCTTCCGGCTTCGTCCACTCACCGCCGTTTACGCTGACGGTAAGGAGCACCGCCGTCTTTTCGGGAATATCCGCCTCAACGGATGCCGATTTCACGGTGCAGTCTGCATCCACCGGGAAGGATTCGGAATAGTAGAATTCGGAATCGCTTCTGTTAAGAATATTGCCCGGGTTGATGGCCGTCATGCCGTGAGGGCCGTTGGTGGGCAGATTGGTGCAGCGTTCGGGATTGAATCCTTTTTCCCCGTTCCACCAGACGGTGGAATAGCCCTTATGGTCGCCATCCACCTTGTGGTTGGCAACTGCCAGATCGATATATCCGTCCTCGTTGAAGTCGGCGGCAACGCAGCCGGAGGCGGAGTGGGTATAGAGAAGCTGACGGTCCAGTTCACGGAACTTGCCTTCTCTATTCCAGTAGAGGAAGGAGTTGGTATCCCGGTCTTTACCGCCGTGATAGCTGCCCACGAACACGTCCAGCCAGCCGTCGCCGTTGAAATCAGCCACAGCGAAGGAGCAGCCGGCGTCGGCACGGAGCACCGATTTCCGGGCGTCGCTGATTCCCTCGGGGCCGTTCCAGTAGATGTTCACGTAAGAATGGTGCGGCATGCCGGTGGTAAGATAGCCGTCGGCTTTCGGCGTCTCGGTATGTCCGCCGATGATCACGTCCGGATAGCCGTTGCCGGTAAGGTCAGCGGCAGCACAGCTTACGCCTTTCCATACAGCCAGGTCCTGTCTGCGATCGGTGGAGAAGCCTTCCGGGCCGCCCCAGAGGATCATACTCTTGTTGGAAGAAATAATGGGCACGATCAGATCCAGCCAGCCGTCGTTGTTTACGTCAGCGGCCATCAGCCAGCGGCCCTGGCCGAACTCCTCAAGAGAGATCTGCGTAAAGGTTTCAAAATTGTCTCTGGCGGAGTAGATGCGAAGCCCCATCCACTTATCCGCCACCGTGACGATTTCCAGATAGCCGTCCTTATCAAAGTCACCGGCAACCACGCCCCAGCCCATTTTGGTTTCCAGGGTGCGGCTTCTTTCCGGTTCAAAGCCGTTCGGACCGAAGAAATGGAGATGATGTCCCACGTCCAGGTGAACGGAGTTCTCGGCGTTATTACCGATCAGCACCTCTGCCCATCCGTCGTCGTCCAGATCGGCGATGAGGGAGTCCACAGCACAGTGGCCGGGCAGTTTCAGCATATTATTCTCGTCGTAGCCGTCTTTACTGCCCCAGTAAAGGAAGCAATCGTCGTAGCCGATGGAAGAACGGGCAAAATGGTTCTGGATAAACACGTACCGCTCGCCGGTGGGCGATTTCACGAAGAAGCCCCGGCGGGCATCCTCGGACTCAAACTCCACCGCATCGGTGAAATTGGGATAGGTAAACAAAAGGGACTGGTTGGTATACATACGTCCCACGTTGCACTGGCAGAACAGCACGCTGCCGTTATCGATATCCGCATGGCACGCCTGCTGGGTTTCGATCACCGTGCGGGGACGGCTGTCAAGCCCGTTCGGACCGTTCCAGATAATGAAGCTGTTCTGTCCGCCGGGGTTCGTCTCGCTCTTCACCTGTGCCGCCACGGCAATATCGTCGTATCCGTCGCCGTCAATATCACCCACAGCCACTGCCATGGCCATGAACACGTCGATCTCCAGCACACGTTCCAGCGTTCTGTCCGGATTGGCAGCGTAGAACAGCACTTTCTTACCGGTGGGAATGGTAAAGCACTTCCGTCCGTTCCAGACCACCGTCTGAAGCAGACGGGGCGTGGGAGATTTTTTCTCCATCTCACTGGTGATTTCCTTGCTTTCCTCTACCTGAAGAACGTCGGCGGCAGGCAGTTCAAAGAAAATGGTTTTGCGTTCTACGTCAAAGCCTTCCGCACTGCCCCAGTAGATAACCGTTTTGGTCTCTTTCTGATAGCGGACGATCAGATCGTCAAAGCCGTCTCCGTCAAGATCCGCAGAAGCGATCAGATCGCACCCGATGGGGAGATCGGTATAATCATCCCACAAAAAGCCCAGATCCGACTGACGGAAGATGCGGACCATCTTCTGTCTTCCCAGCACGAACGCCAAAGAAGGACGGCCGTCACCGAAGAAATCGCCGGCAGTTACGTCCACCGCCCAGGGGGTGGGAATACGAATATGCAGATTCTCGCTGTATCCGTCTGCACTGCCGTAATAAATATCGGTAGTGGCATAGGGGGCTGCCATATCGTACTGGCCGGCAATCACGATGTCCGGATAGCCGTCCCCGTTCAGATCCACTACCTCGCCGGAGATACTGCCCTGTGCGGGAAGCTCATCCCGGTGTCCGTCCGCATGGTACACGTAGCCGGGGGTGGACTCGTGATGATTCTGGCAGTTGGCAAACAGGAGATCAAAATAGCCGTCCCGGTTTACGTCGTACTGATAAATACGCTGCAGCACGCCTTTTTTCGAGACGTACAGGTTTTGTCCGCCATTGCCCAGCGTACCGCGCTGAAAGGCGTCAAAGCCTTCCGTAATAATCTTTTTCATAAAAATGTCACCTCAAAAAAATGATGAAACTCGTACCTTAATTATAACAAACGGAACAGGGTTGTCAATAGGTTTTTGGAAATTGGCGGAAAATATCACAAAAGCACAAATAAGTGCTGTTCAGTCAGTGAACCATCGGGAGAGCAAAAACAGAAATGACATTGAATTCGTTCTGGTTTTGTGTTATAATCGAATCGGGTGATGAGAATGAATGGATGGAAACAGCGAAAAATTTCTCGCTTACAAGGTTTCGATTACGGTAGTGCCGGTGTATATTTTCTTACGATTTGCACACAGAACAGAAGATGTATTCTGTCGCACGTTGTAGGGACAGGCGTCCCCGACTGTCCGAGAGTTGAATTAACCAAGCAAGGAGAAATCGCCGACAGATATATCAAACAATTAAACGCGTTTTACGATCATTTATCGGTAGAAAGTTATGTCATAATGCCCAATCATATTCATCTTTTATTATTTGTTGCAGAAAATAAAACAACGCCCGCAGACGGACAGTCGAGGACGCCTGTCCCTACGAACATCGTGCGATCAAATAGCACAGTTTCCCAATTTATATCTACGTTTAAGCGTTTTTACAACAAAGAATACGGAGAAAACATTTGGCAGGATCGATTCTACGATCATATCATCCGCAACCGTGAAGATCATGAAGATCATTTGCGTTATATTTACAATAATCCCCTCCATTGGCATCTCGATGAATTATATACTGCTGAATAAAATAGATGCCTTAGGCGTCCTCCTTTGTGATACGAATATGCAGTTACCAAAAAAGCAGATCGGAGCTTTAGAAAAATATGAAAAGAGAATTAGGAATCGCCCGGTGCGGTCTTGCCTGCTGTCTGTGTTCCGAAAACACAGTATGCAACGGATGCAACTCGTCAGAATGTCCGGACAACGATATTTGCGAAAACAAAAAATGCTCCCGTGAAAAAGGAGTTTCACACTGCTATAAATGCAGCAAAACTTGCAGAAAGGGACTGCTCGGCAAGATAAAACCTTATGCATTCAGTTTATTTGCCGCCAGATATGGCGAAGAGCAATTATTGGACTGTCTTGCACGAAACGAGCTAAACGGTGTTGTTTATCACAGGGAGGGAATTACCGGTGATTATGATGCTTTCAACGACGTTGAGTCTCTTATTTCATTTATTCGCACAGGAAAACGATAAAAAAATCCCGACAGAAAATCTGCCGGGATTTTTCACAATTATGAAAGTCTATGCGGATTACTCAGCGCTTCTTCCACTCGTCGTACTGAGCCATGTAAGCCTTTTCCTCTTCCGGGAACTTACGCAGCGTGTTAACGACTTCACCGCCGTTGTACTTGCGATCACCCACATCTTCCTTGGTACCGATGATGGTGATGTTTGCCTGACGGCGACGGGCACGAACGTGGTCCCAGTCGATGAAGTAGATGTGAGCGAACTCACCGCCGTCCAGCTTACCGTCCTTGATGGTCATGGTCTCGCTGCGGCCGAAGAATACGGAACGCAGGTGACCGTCGGTGTTCATGGAGGTGAAGTTGCCGGGCTCGTTTACGTAGCGGCCGAACTGTGCGTGTACCGGGCCGGGATGACGGTAGTCGCCTTCGTTGGCGAAGTCGGGGATCATCTTGCGCATGATGTCAAGCAGGTCGTGCTGCAGGTACTCCAGATCGAAGGAGTCAAAGTCGTGGGAGCATTCCTGAACCATTACGGAGCAGGTGGTGTGATGAGAAACGATAGCGCAGGTACCGTTCTTAACGCCGGACTCCTCAACGATCTTCATAACATCGGTAGAGATGTCATGGAAGGTGGGGATCCAACCGCGGGACTGCAGTTCGATCTCTTTCTGAATTACAACAAGTTCCATTGTAGTTTCCTCCAAAATATAATAAATATTATTGAATCAAAAATCAGTGGCGGGCGTCCCATGCCTCGCGTACGGCACGGATCATTTCGTCCACCATGGCGTTGCGTGCCTCACGGGTAGGCAGAGCCACGATGCCGCTGGAAGAACCGGTAGCGTCCGCACCGGCGTAGATGTTGCGGTATACGTCGTCGTAGCACTTGATGCCGGCACCCTGGAGCACCTGAATATCCTTGTTTACGTTCTTTACAGCCTCGGTGGAAGCACGAACATAATCCTCATCGCTTGCCTTGCCCGTACCGATAAGCTCGGTAGGCTCTGCCACGATAATGTTGGGGTTCAGATTGGCGATAGCGGCAGCCTCTGCGATGGAGTCTGCACAAACGATGGTTACAAGACCAACCTCATCCGCACGGAGAATGGCCGCACGGAGCTGTGCCATGGTCAGAGGCTTCTCGCAGTGGTTCAGCATAACGCCTTCCGCACCGGCAGCCACCAGAGACTCAGGCAGGGTATCAGCCAGGCCGCGGCCGGGCTTCAGGTTGTCCATGTGAGGAGCGAACACGTGAATACGCTCGGTAGCCTCGGCTACGCGGCGGATATCCACGAGGGGCGTGGTGAAGATAATATCCACGTCATACTTTTTTGCAGCCGCATCGGCAGCCAGAGCCAGATCCAGAATGTCGTCGCCGTACAGATAGGATTTGGGACCGATCTCGAAAAACGGTGCGCGAATTTTGCAATCCTTATGCATAAGAACTCTCTTCCTTACTATAGTGAAATAATGGGTTTCCACACGGGTATATTATACCACCTTGGGAAAAGGATGTCAATGTTCTTTCACTTTTTCATCCGTTTCCGCAAAGAAATCGGCAGATACCTTGCACCGATACAGCAGAATGACGGAAAGCAGTTTCCGTCATCAGGTATGATTATACCACATACCGGGATTAATCACCCGGGGATCAATCTCCGCAAACGCATCCCGGAGCTGTCGAAGCTGTTCCTTTTCCAGCGTTACCGTTTTGTCAAACAGACGGCAGTTTGCCTCCACCTGTGCCGCGTTGTCACATCCCATCACCGCCGTGGTCACGCCGGGAACAGAAAGGACGAAGGACAGTGCCAAAACGTCCGGAGAGAGCGAAAACTCCCGGCACAGTTCATGATAGCGGCGAAGATAGGGGAAGCAGAAGGACATCTTAGGATCCAGATCCTCCGGTGTATGGAAAACCAGCCCCTGCAGAAACACACTGCGGACGAACACCATCATGCCGGCATCGCAGAGCTTCTGCATGCCGCCGTTTTCGATCTGCGTCCAATCAAACACGTTCATGGGGATCTGGGTGGCGTCAAAGCCGGACTCGGCGATCACACCGTAATCGTGGCGGGAATAGGCGGAAACGGCACTGAACTTATAGGCGTTCTGCCGCTTCAGTTCCTCGAAAATCTTCCGCATGCCGTCCCGGTCTTTGTCGTAATCCTCAAAATTATGAAGCATCAGACAGTCCAGCGTATCCGTGCGGAGATTCTTCTGACAGGCCTCCACCTGGCGGAAAACGTCGTCCCGGAGCGCATCGTAGGATCCGTGATCCAGCGGACCGATCTTGGTTACGATCCACGGCAGAGACTTTCCTTCCGCTTTCCGTTTATCCAGCCAGCGGCCGATCACCGCTTCGGAATCCCCGTAGTTGTTGGCGGTATCCAGATTGTCGATACCGTTTTCCACGGCACAGTCCAGAATGGCGTGTGCCTTTTCCTCGGACATTTTCTCTCTCGCTTCCCCGAGGCCGTACGCCATACCCAGCTGTACCGTGCCGAGCGAGAACGCAGACATCTTCTGCCCTTTTGCAGTTATGTACTTCATACGCCACCCCTTACCAGATCGTCCAGCCGCCGTCCATCACAATGGTAGCGCCGGTGATGTAGTTTGCCGCGTCGGAGGCAAGGAAGGCAACGGGACCCTTGATATCGTCCTCGTTTGCCCAGCAGCCCAAAGGACAGTTCTCGATATAGGTTTTTACAAATTCCTTTTTATCCTCATTGTCACTGAGGCCGGGACTGAATCCGCCGGGGGCAACCGCGTTTACGCGGATGCCGTTTTTGCCGTAGCGTCCCGCCATATACTTCGTCATACCGATCATCGCCCACTTTTCGGTGGTGTAGTTGATCGGCTGATCGCCCCACGACTCGGGATAGAACGGGAAGTGCGGGCAGTCAAGTCCGCGCATGGAGCTGATGTTGATGATGCTGCCCTTCCCCGCGGGGATCATATACTCAAGCACCGCCTGCGAAAGGAGGATCTGTCCGTTCAGATTGGTTTCCGCAGAATCCCGGAGTTTCTGCCGGGTGGCGTCCGCCAGGGACGTCATATTCCGGCGGTCCACGGCGTTGTTGACGAGAATGTCGATTCTGCCGTATGTATCAAACACCGCTTTCGCAAGTGCTTTAATGGACTCATCGTCGCTCAGATCCAGCGCCATACCCACGGCATTGTACCCCTGGGAGCGCAGTTCGGCGGCATATTCTTCGCACTTTTCCCCGTTGCGGGAGGCGATCACCACCGAGGCACCCATTTCGCAAAGGCCAAGAGAAATGGACGCACCGTACAACCCTCTGCCGCCGGTGACGATCGCTACGCGGCCCGCAAGGCTGAACAAATCTTTCGTGTGTCTCACAGCTCGATCCTCTTAGATGCGAACCTTACCGATGATCTTCTTTACAGCGTGCTCGCCGTCCGTATGGCATGCCGGTGCATGGGCATCCTGGGGGAACAGAACGATGAAGTGGCCGGCGGTGAGGCGGATGGGCGTAGCATCCGGATCAAGGGAAGCGAGCAGAGCCTCGATGGAAGGATCGTAGGGCTTGGTCACGTTCTTCAGCTCATCGGTGGACTTCACGTAGATGGTCTCTTCGCCTTCGATCATAACCATAACGTCCAGATACTGCTGATGTGCTTCCGCGAGAGCACCGTCGGTGGCGTGGGTGTTATAGGCACATACGTTCATGAACAGATTTTCGCCGTCCAGCACTACCTTGCCGGGGGTGTAATTGTCAGCAGAAATTTTTGCGGCTTCAGCCAGCACGCGGTCAACGCCGGGATGGATCCCCTTATAGGTTTCCGCATTCGTCAGTTTATCAAAAATCATAATATACCTCCAAAAAATGTGCCCATGGATATATTGCGCTCCATGGGCATAGCTTTCGCATTAGATCTCGCCGATGCGGCGCATTTCAGCTTCTACGATTTCCGGTACCTTTGCATGTCCGGGAGATACGTAGTCAGGACCGTAGGTGCCTTCGTAGCCAAGCAGGTTCATAGCTACGGTAAAGCTGGGCCACAGGCTGTTGGCAAGGAACAGATCACGCAGGCCGAGGATGTTGTCCAGATACTTGGCAGCAGCGTCGAAGTCGCCCTTATCCATTGCTTCGTAAAGCAAACGGGTATTGGTAGGCGTGCAGGACAGCATGCCGTCCAGCTGGCTCTCGATACCCCACTTGTAAGCGATATCGAAGGTGTCAAGACCGGAGTAAACCATGATAAAGTCCTTGGGAACGTCGGGGTTCAGCTTCAGCTTACGGAACATAACGGTGTCAGCAGATTTGATACCGGCAAGGTTCGGGATCTCCTTCAGCATGGTCAGAACCATATCATAGGTGATCTTGTTCTGGGTAGCAGAGGGCAGATCATACAGAAGGATCTTGTGCTTGGTAGCAGCGGCGATGCCTCTGTAGTAGTTGAGAATCTGCTCGTTGGAAATCTTGCCGTAGAAGGGAGCGGTAAATACGAAGCCTGCGATATCCAGATGCTCCATGTTTGCCATACGCTCTTTAACCTTTGCGATAGAGCAGTCCATAGCGCCTACGAATACCGGAACGCGGCCGGCAGCAGCCTCAACGGCAGCAGCGGCAACCTTCGGATAATCCTCGACAGTGATCATAGCCTGGGTACCCATGGAACCCATTGCCAGGATACCGGCAGCGCCGGCCTTGATCTGATCGTCGATCTGCTTCATAAAGCTTTCTTTCAGGAACTTACCGTCTGCACCAAACGGAGTACCCAGTGCGGGAACAAAACCTTTCATTGTATGTGCCTCCTAAAAAAATGATTTTTGAATATATTTTGGGCTCTTTCGAGTCAAAATCAAAGAAAACGGGGAACGTGCAGTCAGAAGCCGCCTTCCACTACTTCGCCGTCCAAAAGTACGGCGTACAGATTGATACGGTCATCCGTCAGCACCAGATTGGCACGCTTGCCCACGGCGATGCTGCCCACCGTATCGTCCATGCCGATGGCACGGGCGGGGTTCAGGCTGGCCATCTTGAACACCTGGCAAAGTCCCACGGTAGTATGACGCATCATGTTGCGGCAGGCGATCTCCATCGTCAGCTTGCTGCCAGCGATACCGCCGTTGGCGTCAAAGTTCAGATCGAAGCAGTGCTTCAGTGCCTCGGGGACAACGTGCGGACGGTTATCGAAATTGGTGCTGTCCGTGATCAGCATCATCCGGTCCTCGCCCTTGATGCGGTAGATCAGACGCAGCATGTCAGGATGCACGTGGATTCCGCCGTAGTCGCAGATCACTTCCGCAAAAATTTCCGGATCGTAGAAGCAGGCCTCATCCGGGCCGCAGTTGCGTGTACCGCCGGCTGCGGGCAAAGGATGGGTAGCGTTGGTACAGTGCGTCTGGATCTTCATGCCGTACTTTTTCAGTGCAAACACCTGTGCGGGGGTAGCCTCGGTGTGACCGTAAGCAAAAGCGGCGTTCGGATTCACCTCGTGTGCCATTTTCACAAAGGCCTCAATACCCTCACGCTCGGGAGCGACGGCCCATACGCGAACCGTATCGCCCACCGTTTCCGCAACAGAGCGGGCGTGCTCCATATTGATCTCGCCCTTCCACTGATTCCGCTCGGGGGATGCACCGTAGCGGGGATTCATATAGGGACCTTCCATATAGATACCGCCGATGGCACGGCCGGCAGGCGTCTCCGTCATGGCACGCTGCACACCCTTTACGGAAGCCAGCATCTGCTCGTAGGTAAGATCGTAATACAGCGTGGCGAGAACGGTGGTTTCACCGTGCTTCAGAAAATGCTTGATGGCCTCGCCGGGCTTGTCGTCAAAGCGGAATCCGCCGCCGCCGTGGCAGTGGATATCCACAAAGCCGGGGCCCACGTATTTTCCGCCGGCATCCACGATCTCTGCCCCCTCGGGGATTTCCAGATGATCGCCGTATGCGGCAATCACGCCGTTGTCAATAAGAAGCGTTCCGTCAAACAGGATACCTTCTTCCAAAATCAGATTTGCGTTGATAATCGCTTTCATCTTAGTTTATTGCTCCTTTCGCAAGGTCGTCTTCCAGTTTTCGATAACGGTCGTAGCGTGCACGGGTTGCCTCGTGCAGCGGACCGGGATAGGTAGAATCGGCAAGAGGCATCACGGGAAGTGCACCGAGATCAAAATCTCCGCTGCCCACGCCCGCAAGCATAGCCGCACCCACGCCGGCGGCCTCCGCCATTTGGGGTACGATGATCTCCATACCGGTGGCATCAGCGAAGATCTGCTGCCAGAGCTTGCTCTTGGCACCGCCGCCGAAGAGGATCAGTTTCTTTACCTCGCCTGCAGGATCCATATTTCCGAGAATCTCGGCAATCTGGAACGCCACGCCTTCCATTACCGCGTTGGCACAGTCTCCCCGGACAGCCGCCAGGGACAGTCCGTAAAAGCAGCCCACGGCAGGTACGTTATACCGGGGGAACGAATCTCCGCTGAGATAGGGATGGAAAATAACCTCCGAGCCGCGGGCACGTGCCTCGGCGGCTTCCTTATCGATTATGTCGTAGCCGATGCCGGGATACATCAGATCCCGAAGCCAGCGAAGTGCCGCACCGGCGGTGCCCACCACGCCTTCCGTCACCCACGTACGGGGATAAACGTACGGAGACCAGCCAACCACCGTGTTGCCCACGGTGTCGCACACGTCCCACAGTTTGCACACGGCGGCGGCCGTGCCCAGCGATACGGTCAGCGTGCCGGGGGCAAGACCTGCGCCCAAAGCAGCACACCGCTGATCCTGTGCACCCAGTGCCACGACGCAGTCCGCAGACAGACCGAGACGCGCGGCAACGTCAGGCAGAAGAGTGCCGGCAGAAGAGCCTGCCGGGCGGATCTCCGCCAGCATGGAGGCAGGAATACCAAAGCGGTCCAGCGTTTCCTTATGCCAGACTTCGCCCTTAATATCGTAAAGCAGCGTGCCGGATGCCATGGACGGATCGGTAATCACAGCACCGGTAAGCTTTGCCGTGAGAAAATCCAGGGGCATCAGCATTTTGTGGGTTTTCGCCCACACGTCCGGCTGGTTGTCCTTGATCCACAGAATCTTCGGCAGAGAGTAGCACGCAAGCAGATGCTTGCCGGTGAGCGTAAACGCCGCCTTGTCGCCCCATACCGAGCGGAGCATCTCCGTTTCCTTTTGAGCACGGCTGTCCATCCAGCTGAGTGCCGTGCGGAGAGGTGTCAGGCTCTCATCCACGGGAACGATGCTGATCCCCTGGGAGCTGATGCTGATGGAGCGGACGTCACGCCGGTCGATCTTTGCCTTTTCCATGGCAGCGATCATGGTGCTGACAGACAACTCCCACCAAAGGTTTGCGTCCTGCTCGTACCAGTCCGCCTGCAGAGCGATCAGCCCGTACTCCTCGTACTGGGAGCCCAGCAGCGTAAAATTCTCATCAAACACCATGCTGCGGCAGCCGGTGGTGCCCAGATCAATGGCTATAAAATATTTCATGTATGTAGATCCTTATTTGCAAAAGCTGTATTTTGCCGCACCGGTCTCGTCGTCGTAGGATTCCATGGTGAACCGATAACCGGTCTCCTCTGCGATCACGCCCATCACCGTTTCGGTGGTATAGCGGAACCACTTCGATACGGGTACGTCAGCGGAATGCATATACGCAACTGCCGGGCAGGCGGAAACGGTTACGGTGAGCGTGTCACCGTCGAGAACGGTAGAAACCGCCTCCGGTACCTTTTCCGTTTTATACGTATTCAGAATCTTCGTATTGAGGGCGGACAGGCCTTCCTTCTTAACGGCTTCAATGACCGGCTTCTGCACTACCTTCGTATAGCGGGTCAGATAATCGATCATGGCTTCCTTACCGTAGGTTTCAGCCACGTAATCCACGCCCACGTTCAGGCTCTTGTGGAAGCCTTGATGGAAGTATTCGTTATCGGACGCACGGCGGTCCATGACCTTCGTGTTCTCATCCACCACGACCTGACCGTCGAAAATCTTCGGGTCGGTGATAAGAATAGTGCAGGCGGCTTTATCCGCGCCGGTGCAGTCGAAGATATAGTTCAAGCCCACCTTTTCAGCGGATGCACGGTAATGATCGCAGTGGAGGCAGTAATCCCGGTACGGCTCCACGCCCAGATCCTCTTTCAGTGCCAGCAGGCGTCCCTTGGAGGGGCACTTGTGCATATCGATCTTGAACCAGCCGGCCTTTTCGTTCAGATACAGGGTGAAATCGGCGGCTTCCTCATTGAGCGTGCCGGACCAGTAGGAGAAGCATCCGGGAAGGCCCTCTCTTTCCAGAAAGCCGGTCAGCGGGATACCCTTTCCCTCGGGAGAAAAGCGGGTAGCCCAGTAGGTACGCACCGCCTCGGCACCGTAGTGCTCTTCCAAATATTTGAACAGCTCGCTGTATGCGGGAATAAATTCAGTACAGGAAATCATATAACTTCTCCTTTATTTCGCGAAAGAATACTTGGCGGCACCGGTTTCGGCGTCGTAAGATTCCATAGTGAAGCGATAGCCGGCAGCCTCAGCCAGAACGGACATTACGACTTCGGTGGTGTAGGGATACCACTTGGAAACGGTACGGCCGATCTTCTTCAGATGCTTTACAGCCGGGCAGTAATGCACGGTGACAGTCAGTTTGTCATCTTTAAGGCAGGTGGAAACGGCGTCTTCCGCCTTTTCCTTTTTGTACGTATCGAGAATCTTTGCCTCGATAGCGGCAAGGCCTTCCGTCTCGATAGCGGCAAACACCGGCTTATAGATATTCTTCGTATAGCGGGTCAGATAGTCAATGAGCACATCCTTGCCGTACTTTTCACCCACATAGTCCACACCCTTATTGAGGCTGCTGTGGAAATCTCTGTGGAAATACTCGTTGTCCGCCGCACGGCGATCCACGATCTCGGTATTCTCATCCACGATCATCCGTCCGTCGAACACCTTGGGATCGGTAACAAGAAGAGAACAGGAAGCGTGATCCACGCCCACGAAATTGAACATATAGTTCAATCCCATTTTCTCCACGGACGCACGGTAGTGGTCGCAGTGGAGGCAGTAATCGTGATACGGTTCTACGCCGATCTCATCCTTCAGTGCCAGAAGGCGGCCCTTGGACGGGCACTTGTGCATGACCTCATAGTACCAGCCGGCCTTTTCGTTCAGATACATGGTGAAATCGGCGGCTTCCTCGTTCAGCGTGCCGTTCCAGTAGGTAAAGCAGCCGCGGATACCTTCTTTTTTGATGAAATTGACCAGCGGAATACCTTCACCGTCCGGCTTGAACAGATACTCCCAGAAATTATCTACTTCACCGCGTCCGTAGTGATCCTCAAGATAGGTAAACAGCTCACTGTAAGACGGGATAAACTCCGTGCAGGAAATCATAAAATACGCCTCCATAATTTGTATTCGATTCATGGTAATTGTAGCACACAAAACCTGTCGTGTCAAGACGAATCAAGCAGATTATGCACCAAACCGGGGGACATTTTCCCCGGCACAAGCACGGAAAACAAAAAACGGACGAAAAAGAGCACTTCCCATTGACAGATGTCTCACCGCACGATATAATTAGAAAAAGGAGGCTGAAAATGGAATACACATTTGAAACCGTCTACGACGGAAAAGCGTGCACTACCATAGCACGGGCACTCCGGAAGACTGTCCGCAGAAAAAGAAGCCGCCGCACCCATATTTTCGGATGGATCGTTATTCTCTTGGGGCTGTTTTTGTCCCTTCCCATCGGCGATGAAGAATACGTTATCACCGCAAGCACGGTCGTAACATGGATCGCAGTACTGGCTATACTCACTGTACTCCTGTTTGAAGACCGAATCAACGGCTGGATCGCCAAAAAACGTCATCTTGCCGGGACGGAAAAAGTAAAAGCCGTATTCACGGAAGAGGGATATACCACCGCTGCCGAGATGGCGAAAACGGAGTGGAAATACGACAAGATCCACACCCTCGCTGAAACGGAAACCTACGTTGTTTTTCTGTTCAGCACCATGCACGGGCAGGTATACGACAAACGAACGCTAACCGGCGGAACAGAAGACAAATTCCGGGCATTTCTGGAAGAGGTGACCGGTAAAAAGATGCAATACGTGGGCAAGAAAAAGCGAAAGTAATAAAAATCCACCCGCATAGCGGGTGGTATTTCAGTTTCGGGCATAGCCCTAATACTACAGGCTACGCACAAGTGCGTCTTTTATTGGCCTGCCAGCCATGCATTTGTTACGAAACCCCGCTCAAGCGGGACTAAAACC
>JAZPZY010000084.1:0-29317 GCA_045544955.1 Eubacteriales bacterium | reverse complement strand
CACGGTGTAGCCCGGCTCCCACTTATCGTAGTTGAAAATGGGAGCAGTCATATCTCTCACGGAGGTGTACGCACCGTTCTCAAGCAGTTCCAGATCAATTTTCAGCGTACCGGCCTGGATCTTGTTGCCGGTGGACGCCGCATTGTCCGTAAACCATGCGAAGGTAGTACCCAGCAGCATGGTAAAGCAGAGCATAAGCGATACCACACTCATAAGGAGTGCGCTTTTGGTTGCATTCTTTTTCATTCTGTTTTCTCCTGCGTAGATTTTTATAGAACAGCCAGGGCTGTTTATATCGGATCAAACTCCGTCACGGTACGGGAGGCACCGGCGGCGTATCGTACTGATTGCCAAAGCTGTCGCTTTCCCAGGCGGTCTGGTTTGCAAGGACGTTTATGCCGAAGGTGATCTTAGGCACGCTTGTGCCGTTATGGTTCACCTCGCCGTTCAGCGTATCGGCCATATCTACCTTTACGGTCAGATAGTGCGTCTCCCCCGCTTTCAGCAGCATATCCGGCTGCAGAACGGAAGCGTTTTCAAAAACGTCCGTCCGGGCGTACGTCACGCCGTTCTCCCCGGCAAAGGGTGCGGCAGGATCAAAGGTTGCCGCCGGCTGATGCAGGGTGCTGACCGTAAGGATCTTAGAAAGCACGATGGGAGCACCGTCCCGGCTCACCCCGGGCACCTCCGCTGCGGTATTAAGATTTACGGCGTACTGCAATGCCAGCGAGCCGGTGTTTTCTATCTTCAGCGCCACGACCTCCGTATGTCCCGGCTCCCAAAGCCCCTTCTGGAACAGATCCACCGCCCCGTCCAGCGGCTTCCAGGTAACGCCGTCCAGCGTATACGAAACGGTCATATCAAGATTGCCGGACAAAATCACGTTATTGCCGGAATCGGAGGAATCGGAAAACCAGGCAAGCGTGGTGCCGAACAGCATGGTACAGCACAGAAGCATGGACAGCATACTGCTGAACAGGGCCCGGCCTGTGTTACGTCCATTCATCATTTCTTTTCCTCCGGCTTTCCTCCGTCTTTCGACGCCAGTTGTGCCTTCAGCGCCTGCAGCTCCTTCATCATTTCCAAGGACTGGCGGCGTTCCTCCTCGATCCGGGCACGCTCCGCGGCCAGCTGTTCCATCTGCTCTTTTTTATACCGGCGGAACAGGCGGATGCACTGGATCCCCTGATACAAAATCAGAAGCAGGAAGGGGACGAAAATGCAAAGGATATAGCCGGGCGTGGTTTTCAGAAACTGGAAAAACGCGCCCACGCCGGGAATACGGCCCACGTATTTACCAAGCACGTAAGGGTACGTAACGGGCGTCTCGTCGTTTACGTCCGTAGTCGTACCGTAAGTGATAAAGGCGGGATTACCGTAAGGATCCTCGGTAAGAGAGCGGATCTTATGGGTAACGGTCTCTCCCCGGTTATGGCTGTTCTGCGAAGAGAAGGCGATGATATCGCCGGCCTGCAGCGTGGCCGGATCCGTGTTTTTTATGATAACGATGTCGCCGGCCTTAAAGTCCGTGGCGCTCATGGAGTCGGAACGGACCACGAAGAACTTACAGCCGAAGATGCTTCGGTTTGCCTGATCGAAGGTATTTACGGAGATCAGCGTAAACACCATGATGCACACCGTGGCGGCAACGATCACCCACACAAGCACGGTGGACAAAACGCTGAGTACTTTTTTCATATACGGCTTTTCGCTCCTTTTACTCAATCAAATTCCCTGTCCGGGTTGTTCTTTTCCTGCACCGCTTCGGCGCAGAGATCAAATTTCATTTCCCAGTTCTGCGTCTTGTTCTCGCTGTTTTCGGGATAGTGGAAGCGGATCGTAAGATCCCGTCTTTCGCCGATCAGCAGAAGATCGTCGGCGGCCGGCGTGTTTTCCCTCGTCATACTCTCCGCCGTCCCCTTATAAAGGATCTCGGTTCCCGAAAGAACGGTGATCTCCAAAACGCCGGCAAGGCCGCCGGTGACGTTGTCAAAATAGATCCGGTAATACACCGGCCAGGTGCTTCCGTTCTGCACGTAAAACGGCTTTTCCACCGTCATGCCCGGCTCAAACAGGAATTCGTGCGCTTCAATAACGGGCTGGCCGCCGTTCAAATCGATGCTTACCGTACCCGTTTTGAAATAGTTTTCCTCCACGGTAACGGTGGCGTAAAACAACGCGTAGGTGGTAACGCAGAGCGCCATGGACAAAAGCACGGCAAAGACCACGCTCCACGTCAGCCGCCGGGACGTATTCGTTTTTTTACTCACGGGTGCCGGCCTCCTTCCCGCCATTTCCAGCCTAAAAGAAGGATAATGGCAAACAGGGCAGCCAAAGCCACCAGAAGCCACACGCCCAGCCGAGCCGTATCACCCGTGGGCGGCGGATCGATCAGCTCACCCGTACCGGGGATAGCCGTACCCGACGTGCCGGACGTATCCGATACGCCGGCCGTCTCGCCGGGCGTATCGCTGCCGCCGGAGGCGGTGGTATCCGCACCGCCGGTACCCGTGGTGGTCTCATGGGGGATGCCGGTGCCCGTGGGAACGGTAGTATCATAGGACGTCGTTCCAGATTCCGTTTTTGCAGATTCATCTGTATTGGGCGTACCGCCGGTAGTGGTTTCCGTGGGGAACGTAAACGGCGGGAACGGCGGGAACGGCGGCATAGAATCGGAACTTCCTTTTTCCTCTGCCCACCAGCGGAAATCTGCCACGAGTTCTTTATTCATATACGCGTTGCCCACGCTGGTATCGAGGGAAACGGTAATATCATAGGTAAGGGGCGTGGTTTTATCATACACGGACGTAACGGGGTAGGAAACGCTTTGGGGCATATCCCGCATCAGGCCGTCGTACAGCACGGCGTTATCCTCCCGGATCACCACCTTGCACAGCAGAACCTCCGCAAGCTTTTCGTACCCGGGGCGGATATCGGCGTGAAAATGCACCGTAACCGTTCCCCGGTGGGAAACCTCTACGAGATAGGCTTTCGTTTCCCGATCCCCGGGAAACATATTATCGGCATAGAACGGCGTGCTGTCCTCCGGATGGTTTTTGTAGATAGCCATGGCCGTCCGGTTCACCTGATCCCAGTCCACCATGGTTTTCGCCCGCACCGGCATAACGGCGCAAAGCACGGGACGCACACCGGCTGTGGCCGGCGCTATGTAATTATCGGGCACCACGGCAGATCCCCCGTCCGGCTGCAGATAACCGTACAGAAGAACGCCCAGAAGAGAAAGAAGACTCAGCCCCAAAAGCACGGCAAGGACCGTATTCAGCGTTTTCATTTTTTTCAGCGAGTCCGCCATAGCACTTCCTCCTTACGGATCTTGTCAGTTTTATTTTTCCCCAATTCGGCAGCGTGTTCCCGCTGACTATGCACATGCAGTTTCACCGCAGGGCGGGGGTTTACTCCCGCCGTTTCGTGCAGTTTACACCGTTTCAGGCGGCAGGACCAAGGCCCCGTCCTACAAAGCAGAGTTTACTTTTGTCCGGGAACACAAATGGTAATTGGGACTATTTTTTCAGATACGGATCGATAGCACAGTATATCACGTTAAACACGTGGGTGGCGGTATCCTCGTTATCCTCCAAAGAGCCGCCGTACACCCGCAGTGCAAATTCCAGAAGAGACGTAAGCACGTGCTGAAAAATGGACCACACGTCCGCAGACGGTACAAACAGGGGCGACATCTTCCCGATCAAGGGTACGTACTTTTGCACGTGCGAAAGGTATATATCGTTTTTGAAATACACGGAATGGAAATACCGGGTATAGTACTTGCACTTGTTCTCATTCTGCAAAAGAAACCGCCACAGCTGCGTAAACAGCTTTTCGCAATGGTCTCGGAAATCCCCGTCACCCTCAAAGACCGACAGATTCTGCACCACCACGCCCACAAGGTCATTATCCAGCATGTCGAAGGTTTCGGCAAAGAGAGCATCCTTCGTGCCGAAAACACGGTAAATATGTGCCTCATTCACCTTAACGCCGCCGATCTCCCGCCGCTCTCCGGCGATCGCACGGGTGGTGGCTGCTTCAAAGCCGCCCTCCGCCACGCACCGGATGGTGTTCGCAATGAAGAGTTCCCGGTATACGCTCTCATTTTTCATGATAATTCACCAGCCTTTTTATAGCATTTGCTACATTTTTTGTTTTTTTAACGGATACCGCAGCCTGGCTGCACGTATCCGTCCGGGATTCCACATAATTCGCATTATGTGGAATGTTATATTCGTTTGAAAAAGGAGTATCCACATAATTCGCATTATGTGGAGCCAAGGCTGAAGGTGTTTTTTACACATATTCTTTTGTGGAAGTACATTATACACTGTAACGGCAGATTTGTCAACCTGCTTTTGCAAAAAAACATTTTCTGCCGCTTATTTTCTGCTTTGCGAATAAAAATGGCACAGCGATAAGCCCCCTTTTTGACGTTTTTTTCAAAAAAGTCAAGAGGGCTTTTGTTTGTACACCTTTTTTGCACTCTCAATGACTTGTCGTAATAAAACGGCGCTCGGAATGTCCGTATTTTCTCCACATAATGCGAATTATGTGGTTTTTCTTTTTTGAGGCTACTGTCCCGCGAGAGCGAGGGCCATTCGCTCGATCTGCCGGCGGTGCTCCCAGCCCGTGGTCATAATATAGATCCGGGTCGTTTCGATGCTGCTGTGCCCCAGAATATCCGCAAGCTTGGCGATATCCTTTTCCATTCCGTAAAAGGTACGGGCGAACAGTTTCCGCAGATTATGGGGAAACACCTTGGACGCACGCACGCCGGCCGACCGGCAGAGTCCTTTCATCTGCGACCAGATATAACTGCGGTCCAGGGGTTTTCCGTTTCTCGTAACGAACACCGTTCCCGATCGGATCCCGTTTTTTCTCGCATAGTTCAAGAGCAGTTTTTGCAGATCCCCCGGAACGAGCACGGTCCGGGTCTTATTTTTACATTTTACCAAAACCTCGCCCCGGGCTGCCGCTTCCACGGTGAAAAACTGCAGCTCCGACACGCGGATGCCCGTAGCGCAGATGGTTCTGAGAACCAGATTCAGCTGCGATTTTCCCTTTGCCGCCGCAAGGAGACGCTTGTACTCCTCTTTCGTCAGTTCCTTTTCCTCCGTCAGATAGGCGTCCTTTTGCAGGCGGAGCGTTTTTACCCGGCACGCATCTGCACCGATAAACGAAAGAAAACGGTTCAGCGCCGCCAGCATGGAGTTGACGGAGCGCGGCTTGTATCCGGCGTCCTCCAGGGATTTTTTGTATGCGATGCACAACTCCTTCGTCACCGGCTTTTCCTGTGCATACCGCACGAAGGCACGGGCGTCCCTGAGATATTTCTCCACGGTTGCCCCGCTTTTCTCCTCCCGGAAAAGGTACTCCTCAAATGCGTACAGGTGGGTATTCGTTACGGTTTGTTCTGTCATACCGTATCCTCCTTTTATTTCTTCTGAGAACGGTATATATTTTACCCGAAAACTGTGAACATTTACGCAAAAACGGCGTACTTCTCTTTCAAAAATACAGGGATCCCCCTTTTTCACTTGACTGTTTACAATATTCTGCAAATGTGATATAATGGTACCCGGCAGCACAAATATCAGAAAAAGAGGGATAAACATGTCAATCGCAGAAGAATCACTGAAAAAGCATTACGAATGGCAGGGCAAGATCGGGATCGTCACGAAATGCCCCATCGAAAACCGGGAGGATCTTTCCCTGGCGTACACGCCGGGGGTGGCACAGCCTTGTCTTGAAATACAGAAGGATATCAACAAATCCTACGAGCTGACGGGACGGTCGAACATGGTTGCCGTTGTCACGGACGGAACCGCCGTTCTGGGGCTGGGCGACATTGGTCCGGAGGCGGGCATGCCCGTCATGGAGGGCAAATGTGCTCTGTTCAAGGCGTTCGCCGGCGTGGATGCTTTTCCCCTGTGCATCAAGAGCAAGGACGTGGATGAGATCGTCCGCACGGTGTATCTGCTTTCGGGCAGTTTCGGCGGCATCAATCTGGAGGACATCAGTGCTCCCCGCTGCTTTGAGATCGAACGGCGGCTGAAGGAGATCTGCGATATTCCCGTTTTCCACGACGATCAGCACGGTACGGCCATCGTGGTGGGTGCGGCACTGCTGAACGCCCTGAAGCTGGTGAAAAAGGACATCGGCGCGGTCAAGGTGGTCATCAGCGGGGCCGGTGCGGCCGGTATTTCCATCGGCAAGCATCTCTTGCATCTCGGTGTGAAGAATCTCGTGATGGTGGACCGCTTCGGCGCCATATACGAGGGAAAGCCGGAAAACAATCCAGCCCAGGAGGAGATGGCACGGTGTACCAATCCCCTATGTGAGACGGGAAGCCTTGCGGATGCTATGAAGAACGCGGACGTTTTCGTAGGCGTTTCCGCACCCAATCTGGTTACGCCGGAGATGGTATCCGCCATGGCAAAGGACGCCGTCGTTTTCCCCATGGCGAACCCCACGCCGGAGATCATGCCCGATCTTGCCAAGGCTGGCGGTGCGAGAGTGGTGGGAACGGGCAGAAGCGACTACCCCAACCAGATCAACAACGTGCTTGCCTTCCCCGGCATTTTCCGGGGTGCACTGGACTGCCGGGCGAGCTGCATCAACGAGGAGATGAAGATCGCCGCCTCAAGAGCGCTGGCGGATCTGGTTTCCGATGCGGAACTGAGCGAAGATTACATCATTCCTGCGGGGCTTGACAAGAGAGTGGCGGCGGCAGTAGCCGAAGTCGTGATCAAAGCGGCAAAGGAAACCGGCGTTGCGAGGATATAACTTCCGAAAAAAATAAGACCCGCAACCTTGAAAATTCCCCGGCGGTAGTTGCATTTTTCAAAATTTGTGCTATAATGAAGATACGGAAAAATTTTCTTATTAAGGAGATTACTACTATGGAAAAAATCAGAGTGGGTATTCTTGGCGTAGGCAACCAGGGCTCCATGTACGCAAAGAAGATCCTGAGCGGCGAATGTCCCGAATTTGAGCTGGTATCCGTTGCGGACAAGAACCCTGCCCGCCTGCAGTGGATCAAGGAGAATTTCACGGACAAGCTGAACTTCTACGCATCCCTGGACGAGATGCTGGACAGCGGCACCATCGACGCCTGCCTTATCGAGGTTCCCCATTACGACCATCCCGCAAGTGCTATCGCCTGCATGCGTCGGGGCGTTCACGTTTGCGTGGACAAGCCCGCCGGCGTATACACCAAGCAGATCCGGGAAATGAACGAAGAGGCGAAAAAGCACAACGTGGTCTTCGCCATGATGTTCAACCAGAGAACCAACCACATCTACCGCAAGATGCACGAGCTGGTGCACTCCGGCAAGTACGGCCGCATCCGCCGCACCAACTGGCTGATCACCAACTGGTACCGCCCGCAGGCGTACTACGATTCCGGTGACTGGCGTGCAACCTGGTCCGGCGAGGGCGGCGGCGTTCTGATGAATCAGTGCCCCCATCAGCTGGATATGTGGCAGTGGATCTGCGGCATGCCCAAGAAGGTAACTGCACACATCAAGTACGGTCAGTGGCACGATATTGAGGTTGACGACGACGTTACCGCTTACGTGGAATACGAGGACGGCGGCACCGGCGTGTTCATCACCTCCACCGGTGATGCCAACGGTACCAACCGCTTTGAGGTACAGATGGACAAGGCCAAGCTGATCGCAGAAGGCGATACGCTGACCGTTCTGGAATTTGAGCAGAGCGAGCCTGAGTTCACCAAGGAGAACACCAAGCCCTTTGCCGCTCCCAAGGCAACGAAGCTGGAGCTGGAGACGGACGGTCTGCACACCTCTCACATGGGCGTTATCCGTGCATGGGGCGGCGCGATCCTGCGCGGCGAGCCGCTGGTTGCTGCCGGTGAAGAAGGCATCAACGGCGTAACCCTTGCCAACGCAATGTATCTGTCCGACTGGCTCGGAAAGACCATTGAGCTTCCTTTCGACGAGGATCTGTACTACGACGAGCTGATGAAGCGCGTAGCCACCTCCCGCAGAAAGACCGGCGGTAAGACGGTATTCGTAGACATCGGCGGCACGTACGGCGGCACGAAATAAGCCGTTTCGGGCGCACGCGAAAGAATAAAGAAACAGGACGTTTCCCAAAGGAAGCGTCCTGTTTTGCTATTCGGTTCATGGAAAAAAGATGCCGCATCACGCAGGGCGGCACTTTACCACCGCCTCCGTGACGTTTTTCAAAACGAGTTCTCCGTGCTGGTTATACGCCTCAATGGTGATCTCCGCCAATCCGTTTTTCGGATTGCGCCGGACGAGGCCGGTAACGGTGGCTTTTCCCCGCAGGACGTCCCCGGCAAAGACCGGCTTCATCCACTCGATCTTCGTGGATCGACCGGCGAGAAGCGCCTCACCGAAAAAATCCACCTCCAGATATTTCGCCCAGACCGCCATAAAGGACATTACCCCCGGCGCGATCAGCCTGCCGAAGGGCGTGCTTTTGGCGTATTCCTCGTCGGTGTGAAGGGGAATATTGTCGTACTCCCTGGCGAACGCCAGCATTTTTTCTTTCTCAATAACGGCAGGGGCGATCTCCACCGTCATTCCCTCTTTTATATCTTCAAAATACATCCTGTCACCCGCACTTTTGTTACAGGATCCGTTCCATGCAGATCTTCTGCGGAACGAGGCCCTGTGCCTCGTAAAACCGCATGGCGGACGGATTGCAGCTCCACACGTTCAAGGTAAGGTTGTAGCAGCCGCTGTCCTTTGCCAGCCGTACCGCCGCCTCGTACAGCTCTTTTCCGATATGCCTTCCCCTAAGAGATTCGTCCACACAAAGATCGTCGATATACAGCGTTTTAATATCGGTCAGCACCGGATCGCCGGCGTGCTGCTGATAGATGCAGAAGCAGTAGCCCATCACCTCGTCCTTTTCGCTGACGGATACGAGGATGGGGCGTGTTTCGTCCTTCAAAAGCGCCAAAAGATCCGCATCCGAATACTTTCGGCCGATCCGGAAAATATCCGGTCTGCCGTTATGGTGGACCAGATCCACCTGAGACAGCAGATCCCCGATCTTCGGGATATCCTTTTCCTTTGCCATTCGTATCATCCGGTGCACTCCGTTACAGCTTTTCGGCGAGATCAAGGATCAGCCGTTCGGTTTTCTCCCAGCCGAGGCAGGGATCGGTGATGGATTTGCCGAAGACGTGCTCACCCGTACCCTGGGCGCCGTCCTCAATATAGCTTTCGATCATCAGTCCCTTCACCAGCCGCCGGATATCCCCGTTCTGATTCCGGCTGTGCACGATATCCTTGGCGATCCGGATCTGCTCCAGATATTTCTTGCCGGAGTTGTTATGGTTGGTATCCACGATGACGGAGGGATTGGTCAGACTTAATTTCTCGTACATCTCCTCCACCCGAAGCAGATCCTCGTAGTGATAGTTGGAGGTGCTTCTTCCGGCGTAGTCGATATAGCCGCGAAGGATGGCGTGGGCGTACGGATTGCCCTCGCTGGTCACTTCCCAGCCCCGGTAAATGAAGGTATGGCCGGACTGGGCGGCCACGATGGAATTCATCATCACACTGAGATCGCCGCCGGTGGGGTTCTTCATTCCTACGGGCACGTCGATGCCGCTTGCCGTCAGTCTGTGCTGCTGATTCTCCACGGAGCGCGCGCCCACCGCCACGTAGGAAAGCAGATCGGAAAGATAGCGGTAGTTTTCCGGATAGAGCATTTCATCCGCGCAGGAAAAGCCGTAATCCTTCAAAGCGGCACGGTGCAGCTCACGGATGGCAACGATTCCCTTATACATATCGGGCTTTGCCTCCGGATCGGGCTGGTGCAGCATGCCTTTATACCCCTGGCCGGTGGTTCTCGGTTTATTGGTATAGATTCGCGGAATCATAATGATCTTGTCCGCTACCTGCTCCTCGATCCGGCGGAGCCGGGAAATATATTCAAGAACGGGCTCGCTGTGGTCTGCGGAGCAGGGGCCGATGATGAGAATAAACTTGTCGCTGGTGCCGTCAAACACCCGTCGGATATGCTCGTCCCGTTCTGCCTTGGCCCGGACCATACTTTCGGTCAGCGGATACTCCTTCTTTACTTCCGCAGGGATGGGAAGCTTTCTGTGAAAATTCATCTGCATTTTTTATACCTCGGTTCTGTTTTGCGTTTGCACGGTAATTTACCAAAACGGAAGGTGGAAAAACAAAAACGTCCTCCGCATTCCGGTAAAGAATACAGAGGACGAGAAATACGATCCCGTGGTACCACCTCAGTTTACCGCCCTCTCACAAGGACGGCCTCATCCGGTACTTGCATACCTTCGTTCTGTGACGGGAACACCCGTTGCCTCCTACTACGGACGACGCCGATTCAGTGCACTGCTGACAGAAGGAATTCGAAAGGACGTCCCCATTGCCTCGCACCGGCCGGCAACTCTCTTCAGGTTCTTTCCAGTCTACTGGTTTCTGCTCTTCGCATTTGACATTCTGCATTGTATCACTTTACCCGGATAAAGTCAATGGTATCCGCCGATTATTCAACATTTTTTAACATTTCGTGCCGGCGCGCACGCGGATCATCCGTCTCACCGCACGGGCGCGTCGGTAAGACGGATGATTTCGGAAGCGATTTTTCGCGCGTCCTCGCCTTAGTTTTCCGGCATAAAGTTTATGGTGTATTGGGAATTATCCACCGTGTACCTTACTCGTTCCGCACCGGAGAAAGCGGGGATCGAAAGGACCTTTTTCTTCCCGTCAAAGAGATCCTCTTTCGCCTCCCTGTACGCCGCCTCGCTTGTAAAGCGGACCGTCAGGATATGCTTTCCTTTCTGCTTTGAAAGCACCTGGCAGAGGCTGTCGTACGTATACTCTTCCAAAAGGAATCCGTTGATCTCGTAGTAATTGTACGTATCGGAATCACATACGGGATAGGAAAAGTCGTCGCCGGGCGTATGGGTGCGGCAGAGCAGCTCGTCGTCTATGCAGAAATACTCGTAGGTTGCCTCATCGTGGTCGTAATCGGGATCGTCCCAGGTCACGTCCACGTAATATCCTTCATCCTCCACGAAGATCAGATTCCACGCATGGGAGCCGCCCGCATCGCCGGATACGTAGAGACACTCGTATCCCAGCTTCTGCATGATCAGCTGAAACGCCTTGGCGTATCCGGCGCAGACGGTCCTGCCGTTCACGAGACAGCCGTACGCCGAATAAATGTAATAGTGCACGGGATCGTAGACGCTCTTTTTCGTTTCGGCAAGGGCGTCGTAATCGTACATTGCGTTTGCGGTCAGATAATCGTGGACGAATTTGATGCGCTCGTAGTGATTTTCACAGGCGCGCGCCATTTCCGCCACGGCATCGGCGGCTTCGTCCAGTTCCCGGATCTTTTCCTCCTTATCCGAAACGAACGTCCAGTACGGATACTGGGAAAAGCTTATTGACAAGGGGGTTATACTTGTCAATCTATATCCGCAGCGGAGCCAAAACAGCTCCGGATGCTCGTAGGTGAGTGCCTGAATAACGGGCATGATGTCACCGTCATACAACCAAAATTCTTCACCCGAAAAGATAATGCCCGGCTTGCCCTCTGCCGCCGCTGCATACAGACCGTCGTATATCTTCTGCTCAGTGGCGTTGAGCTGATCGTAATAGAACGTGGTCAGTTCCTGCGGCAGGGCATCAGGAGGCAGAGAAACGGCGTTTTCGCCCGAATAATCGTAGGTGTACGGCTTTTGGGCAAAATCCAGAACGCCCGAGGTGAGAAGGGAAAAAAGCACGGCTAAGGCGTAGACCAGAAGATACGCGCGGGCTTTCTTTTTATTCACAGCGCATCCTCCTTTTCTGCATCATTCTGCACCTCCGGGTGCTTCGTTCGGAGAAGCTTTTCAGAGAATTTCCGGGAGGGCGCGTCCATTTCCGCAATCTGGTTTATGCCCAAAATACTCACGCCGAACAGAGAGAAGATCACAAAATAAAAGACGGTCTGAACGGCCTTGGATTCTACGGCGCCCGTGAACAGAAAAGCGCCGAACACAGAAAACGGTACGAGAAAACTGAGCGCCAGAGGCACGTGCGTCCCGCCCAGTTTCCGTTCTTTGATCCGGCCCTCCGCCAGCCATGCAGTCTCCAGCCGCACCGCCTCCCGGCAGGTAATATAGCGGGAGAAATAATATCCCATCAGTATCCCCGCGAAAAGGTGGGCAGGCACGGAAGAGATCAGATGCAGAAGGAGCGTGTCCCATCCGTTGATAAAGGCGAAGCGCACGTTTTCCGCGGCGGCAAAGCCCAGCGAGATAAAGACGGAATACACGATCCCGTCGAACAGGTAATTGAAATGCCTGCTGTTTTTCGTACAGAAGTAAAGGACGCACCACCGCACAAGCACCGAGAAAAACGCCGACGCAAGAAAGGCGGCAAACAGCGCGTGCAGAATACGGACAGCCTCCGAGGAGTAAACGGCGGCACCGTCCGCACCGAAGGAAAGGCGGCTTTCAAAAAGCCTGTCCATGCCGCCGGCCGCTATGCGTGCAAGCAGGCGGGCGGGGAAATAAGAAAGAGCACCCAGGCCGAAAAGGATCGCCAGAAGCCCCACGGGCTCTTTTTCGATTCTGTCCTTTTTATAAATAAATCCGCAGAGAAAGAGCGCAGGCAAAAGCGCGGCAAGCGCGCGCCAAAAGGATATATACTGCACGGTTCGGTTACCTCCCTGTTTATCGTATCGTACCGTATATATTGTACAGCCGTTTCACCCGGGTGTCAATACGGTATCTGCTTTCCCGTTATGCCAAAACACGTCCCCGCACAAAAATACAGTCTGCGTGCAGACGTATCACACAGACTGTATTGGGGGGGTGATATAAGGTTTTTTCTCACGCAAACAGCTTTCTCAGATACGCAATAGCCTCGTGGCCCCGCTCGGCAAAGGGTTCGGGTGCACCGCCCTCGATGCTCATTCGCAGATCATACTTTGCTGCCTTCACTGCCGCCACCAGAGGGGCGTAATCGTGGCCGTCCGTAGAACGGGGGAAGGAACGGATGGCAGGATCGGAAATGTGGAGATGGCGGAGGAGATCCGCGTTCTCCGTATAGACGGACATAGGCTCTTTGGCGTCCATCACGTGATAATAATCTGCCAGCAGGAACACAGCAGGATGGGCAAGGCGGAGGCAGATCTCCGCCCCCTCGGAAACCTTATTCAGATAATTGGCTTCCTTGGCACAAAGGGGCTCCAGCACCACGATGGTGCCGTGCTCCTTGGCGATATCGCCGGCGATGACCACCGCTTCCTCAAACTGGCGAAGGCAGGTGTCTCTGTCCTCCCCCTCGGGGATATTCCGGGCATAGCTGCTGCCAAGGACGCAGGTATGGATGCCCAGATACGACGCGTTCTCCATGGCACGCTTCGTATATTCCGAAACGTTCTCCGGGCGGTACTCCTTACCGCAGAGGCGCACCTCCGGCGGGAAAAATCCGTTGGCTGTCTCCGTGGGAACGCCGATAGAGGCAAGGCGGTCCGCCGTTGCCTTCAGCTCCTCCGCCGTCATTTTCTGAATATTGGAAAGGTTGAGCTCCACGTAGTCTACCGTACCGGGATTCAGCTTTGCGATATTGTCAATGGATGCACAGATACCGAATTTCATATGCAGTTCTCCTATATTTTGTGAAATTGTAAAAATATCTTAGCACACACGCCGTGGGATGTCAAGAGGCTTTAGAAAAATTTATACAATTTCGTGAAAAATCCCTCAGATGCGGTGATCCTTGAGGGCACTGAGAACGATCTCTGCGGAGCGGACGTTGGTCGCCAGCGGAATGGCATTCACGTCGCACAGACGCAAAAGGGCAGACACGTCCGGCTCGTGGGGCTGGGCGGTGAGGGGATCACGGAGAAAGATCACCAGATCCAGATTGCCCTCGGCGATCATGGAGCCGATCTGCTGATCGCCCCCCAAAGGGCCGCTTTTCATACGGGTGATCCGAAGGCCGGTCTCGCCCATGACCAAAGTGCCGGTGGTGCCGGTGGCGTACAGATCGTGCTCGGCCAAAACGTCCTTGAAGCGGATGGCCAGATCGATCATGGTATCTTTTTTCTTATCGTGTGCGATGAGTGCGATCTTCATATATATACCTCCCGAAAGATCGGATTTAATGGGATATTTTGTCTTTTATCCTATTTATTTTATCACGCCCGGCGGCAAAAAGCAACAGAAATCTGCGGGGCGGTTGAAAAAATACGGGGGGAGGAGAGTACGCAGGGGCCCCGCCCCTGCACCCCGGTAAGGGGACTTCGCCCCCTTAACCCCAAACTTTGTGTCTCAAATACTTGCACCGCAGGTCAGCGTGGCTTGCACCCGCCGGTTTTCCCCTTCCCTCTTGCCTTTTCTGCCGTATCGTGCTATAATGAACGCAATGCAGGAAAACACTATATTCACCAAAAACCGGAGGACGTATATGGAACAGCTGCTGAAGCGGATCAACGAATTGGCGAACAAGGAAAAGACGGCGGGGCTCACCCCGGAGGAAAAAGAGGAGCAGGCCGCACTGCGGAAGGAATACATCGTGAAATACCGGGCCATGCTCCGGGGGATCCTGGACAACACCTACATTAAGCGTCCGGACGGGACGAAGGAAAAGCTGAAGGCGAAGCCGAAGCATTGAAAAGAGGGGATTGTCCGCAGACAATCCCCTTTCTGTTATTTCTTCTGTACGTACCAATCCGGTGTATTTCCGTAGTGAGTGAGAAACGTATCTGCGAACGCCCCTTCGGTACGGGCGGCAATGCCAAACACCACCTCGGCATATCGCTCCGCATCAGCGGCATCCTTCACAATAATTCGTTCCGGGCTGGGGAAGGTGTGGGAAAAATTGTACCCCTCTGCACGGATAAAGGATTCAAGCGCCACAGAAAACGGTATAAATATCATCTCCACCAAAAAACGGTGGTTACTGTTATTGATCTTTTGATACGTGTACAAGCCGTTGGAAAAAGAAACGTACCGGTATCCGTATTTGCGGGCGATTTTTCCAAAAATCTCTTTCGGCGAAAATCCCTCCACCGGTCTGTACACTTCCATTACGTGATTCGCAATGGATTTCATGGGAATGGGTGCGTCATAGAGCACAAAATCCTGAAAAAGATTTCCGTAGTTTTGCTGTTGGATCTGTCCGTCCAACGCTTTGCTCACAGCACGGAGTGCTTCTCTCTCCTTCTCGGGGAATATACACTCCAAATTCTGTCCCAGCGCTTTTCCCATCTCTGCGGCAAATTTCTCAAATGCCGCCGGGTACGGCCGCAGACTGCCGTCCGCATCCGTACGGTCGATCCGCACCTCTACCGGATTGCGCTTGTTGCCGAAATCAAATTTCTTGGTGAGAAGGATACTGTTGCTGCGGTACGTTTGAAACTCGTGGTTAGGTACGATATCGCCCCTGTGATTCGGCGAAAAGAGTCCCGTCTGTTCTTCCTCGCCGTACCAGTCTACCCCGTCAAAAAGCACACCCATGAAAGCAAAATTGACAGGGCGCGGAATCTTGCGTAAAAGGGCGAACACATCCTGTTCGTCCTCTTTATCCACGTGCAGGCAGACTCTTCCCGTATCATCCTGCGAAACGCTGGTTATGGCGTAGGTAGGATCCCCGCGATAGGGAGATTGGCAACTCTTTTTGTATTTGTTCAGAGCGGGAAACAACTTTGCAACCGTTTCGCAGGCCTCGCCCGTTTGATCGAAATCAAGATACAATGCGATGTTTTTGTAAGATATACCGTATTTCTGCAAAAGTGCACAGACCGTGTCCGCGGTATCCTTAAAACGGATATCCTTCCGATTGTACCAGATCTGTTCAAATACGCGCATGGCAATATCTCCTTTTCGTATACAGGTACGTATAGTATAGCACGCGTGTTTTGTGCGTGTCAATACGTGCAGTCCTTCTTTAACTGTAAAATACAAAGAAAATCCGCTTTTCCCTATTGCAAAAAAGAGAAAATTGTGCTATAATCTTGTCGAATACAAAGGGAGTAGCCGGCGGGCATCCGCGGCCGTGTCGTCATCCCGGCATTTTTTTGCCCGGCACTGCCATACTGGCGAGACTTTTATTGCCCACGCAATCCTTATTGCCACGGTAATAAGAGCCTTTTTTTTGCCCTGCGGCCGTTCCCGAAAAATCATTTTATATAAAGGAAAGGAATTAACCATGAGTATTCTTTGGGAAAACCTGCTTCAGATCCAGTGGCAGATGATCGTCATGTGGATCATCGGCGGTGTGCTCATCTATCTTGCCATCAAGAAAGACATGGAGCCCACGCTGCTTCTCCCCATGGGATTTGGTGCTATTCTCGTAAACCTGCCCCATTCCGGTGCCATCACCCAGTTTGTGACGGATGCTTTGGGCAACGTCACCGGCGAGGAGGAGGGTGCGCTTACCACGCTCTTTAACGCCGGTATCTCCAACGAGCTGTTCCCCCTGATCTTGTTCATCGGTATCGGTGCTATGATCGACTTCGGTCCGATCCTCACCAATCCGAAGCTGATGATCTTCGGTGCCGCCGCACAGTTCGGTATCTTCTTTACCCTGTGCCTGGCTTCCGTGTTCTTCGACATCAACGACGCGGCTTCCATCGCCATTATCGGTGCGGCAGACGGCCCCACCTCCATCGTCGTTGCCAACAAGCTGAACTCCACGTACCTTGGCGCCATCATGGTAGCGGCTTACTCCTACATGGCACTGGTGCCGATCATTCAGCCCCCGGTAATCAAGCTGCTCACCACCAAGGAAGAGCGTAAGATCCGGATGCCCTACAAGCCGGCAGCCGTTTCCAAGACCACCCGTATTCTCTTCCCCATCGTGATCACGGTAATCGCCGGTCTGGTGGCTCCCGCTTCCGTTTCTCTCGTTGGTTTCCTTATGTTCGGTAACCTGATGCGTGAGTGCGGCGTTCTGGATTCCCTCTCCGAGACGGCACAGAAGGTGCTGGCAAATCTGATCACCATCTTCCTGGGTCTGACCATCGCCACCCGCATGGTATGGAACGAGTTTTTGGTTTGGGACACGCTTCTCATCCTGGGGCTCGGTCTGGTTGCGTTCATCTTCGACACCGCCGGCGGCGTGCTGTTCGCAAAGCTTCTGAACCTCTTCATGAAAGAGAAGGTCAACCCCATGATCGGTGCGGCAGGCATTTCCGCCTTCCCCATGTCCGGTCGTGTGGTTCACAAGATGGGCCTTCAGGAGGATCCCCAGAACTTCCTTCTCATGCACTCCATTGGCGTAAACGTATCCGGTCAGATCGCGTCCGTGATCGCAGGCGGTCTGATTCTGAACTTCTTTATGTGATAAGGAGGACGACGACTGATGAAACTGACGAAAATTTTGTCTGTCCTGTTCGTGCTGATCCTCACCTTCTCCCTCTGTGCCGTATCCGTATTTGCGGATGAGGCGGAGGAGACCGGTGCCGCCGACGTGATGGCGGAAGCAGAATCTGCGGCAGAAGCCGACGAAACCGTGCCCGCAGAGGAAACCGAAACGGCAGAGGATGCCGAGGACGAAGGCTCCAAAACGTTTTTCAAGCCCCTGAACTTCCTCACCAACATGAAGTACATGGGCGTGGGCATGCTGTGCATCATCATCGTGATGGGCGTGCTCATCGGCGTAACCGTGCTGCTCAACAAGGTTACGGCTCCCAAAGAAAAATAAGGAACGAAAAGCGGGGGGATCCTTTTGCAAAAGGATCCCCCCGTACCCCCCTCGAAAACCTTTATACTGAAATTACCGTTTTCGTCTGTGCGTTGACGCAGAGAATGCGGAAAACGAAAAATCACGTTTGTGCGTAAATTGATGCACAGACGTGATTTTTGTTTCAGTATAAAAGTTTTTGGGGGTTCAAGGGGGATTTTTTCAAAAATCCCCCTTGGCCGTATCCCCTTATTACTTATACAGCTCGACGAACTTGGTCAGTCTCTCGTACTTGGCCTTTGCGTTTTCGTCTGCCTTGGCGAAGAGTTCTTCTGCTCTCTCCGGGAAGGACTGCATCAGGCGGCTGTAACGGTTCTCGCTCTTGATGAACTCGATGTAGTCGCCGGTGGGTTCCTTGGAGTCGAGGGAGAAGGGATTCTTGCCCTCGGCCTTCAGAGCCGGATTGAAGCGGAACATCTGCCAGTAGCCTGCCTCAACGGCACGCTTCATTTCCAGCTGGCAGTTCTGCATGGTGCCCTTGATGCCGTGCATTTCGCAAGGAGCGTAGCCGATGATGATGGACGGGCCGTTGTAAGCCTCAGCCTCGGTGAGAGCCTTCAGCAGCTGGTTCATATCGGCGCCCATGGCAACCTGTGCCACGTATACGTAGCCGTAGGACATAGCGATCTCTGCCAGGTTCTTCTTACCGATTGCCTTACCGGCAGCGGCGAACTGAGCAACCTGACCGATGTTGGAGGACTTGGAAGCCTGTCCGCCCGTGTTGGAGTAAACCTCGGTATCGAATACCATGATGTTTACGTCCTCGCCGGAAGCGATTACGTGGTCCAGACCGCCAAATCCGATATCGTAAGCCCAACCGTCACCACCGAAGATCCATACGGACTTCTTGGCCAGGTAGTTCTTCTCGGCAAGGATCTGAGGAGCGACAGGACAGCCGGCAGCGGCAGCCTTCTCCAGTTCCACGATCAGAGCCTCAGCGGCAGCGGTGTTTTCCTTACCGTTGTCCTTGGTGTCAAGGAATGCCTTGGCAGCGGCCTTGAACTCGTCGGAAGCCTTATCGGAAGCCATCATTTCCTCAACCTGTGCGATCAGGCGGTTGCGGATGGTCTTCTGACCGAGGTACATACCGAGACCGTGCTCTGCGTTATCCTCGAACAGGGAGTTAGCCCATGCGGGACCGTGGCCGGTCTTGTTGTTTACGGTGTAAGGCGTAGCCGGTGCGGAGCCGCCCCAAATGGAGGAACAACCGGTAGCGTTGGAGATGTACATTCTCTCACCGAACAGCTGGGTGATGAGACGAGCGTAGGAGGTCTCAGCACAACCTGCGCAGGAGCCGGAGAACTCAAGCAGCGGCTGCTTGAACTGGGATCCCTTGACGGTGGTATTGATGAGCTCTTCCTTCTCGGATACGTTGGCAACGGCGTAATCCCACGGTGCCTGCTGGTCTTCCTGCGTCTCGCGGAGAACCATCTTCAGGGCAACCTTGTCGGTGCCGTCCTTCTGAGCCTTTGCGGTAACGGGACAAGCCTTTACGCAGAGGGTACAACCCATACAATCCATAGGAGATACTGCCATGGTGAACTTGTAGTTGGTCTTGAGAACCGGCTTTGCGGTGAACTTGGTGTTAGCGGGAGCCTTGGCTGCCTCTTCCTCGGTCATAGCGAAGGGACGGATGGTAGCGTGCGGGCACACGAACGCACAGTTGTTACACTGGATGCAGTTCTCGGGGATCCACTCGGGAACGTATACGGCAACGCCGCGCTTCTCGGAAGCGGAGGAGCCCTGCGGGAAGGTACCGTCTACGTAGTCGGTGAATGCGGAAACGGGCAGGCTGTCGCCGGCCATAGCGTTGGTGGGAGTCACAACGGTGTTAACGAACTTCTCAAGGTCAGCTCTCTTGGAGGTGAATGCAGCCTTGGGAGCGTCCTCACCGGCGTTTGCCCACTCTGCGGGAACCTTGATCTCAACGTATGCATCGGAACCGGCGTCGATAGCGGCGTAGTTCAGATCCACGATGGCCTGGCCCTTCTTGATGTAGGACTTGTAAGCGGCCTTCTTCATGTAGTCGATGGCCTCATCCTTCGGCAGGATGTTTGCCAGGGAGAAGAATGCGGACTGGAGAACGGTGTTCTTAACCTTGGCGTTACCGATCTGCTTGGTTGCGATGGTGGTAGCGTCGATGGTGATGAACTTGATGTTGTTCTTGGCGATATAGGACTTCACCTTAGCGGGGAGGTTCTCCTCAAGGCCTGCCATATCCCAGGAGCAGTCAAGCAGGAAGGTACCGCCGGGCTTTACGTCGGAGATCATGTCGTACTTCTTCAGGTAGGAAGAGTTATGGCATGCAACGAAGTCAGCCTTGTTGATGTAGTAAGGAGACTTAATGGGCTGATCACCGAAGCGCAGGTGGGAGATGGTGATACCGGAAGTCTTCTTGGAGTCGTACTGGAAGTACGCCTGGATGTACTTATCGGTGTGGTCGCCGATGATCTTGATGGAGTTCTTGTTGGCGCCTACCGTACCGTCACCGCCCAGACCCCAGAACTTGCAGGCGATGGTGCCGGCAGCTGCGGTGTCGGGAGCCGGCTTCTCTTCCAGAGACAGGCCGGTTACGTCGTCTACGATACCGATGGTGAAGTTCGCCTTGGGAGCGTCCTTTGCCAGGTTCTCGTATACGGCGAAGATGGAGGACGGCGGGGTATCCTTGGAGCCCAGACCGTAGCGGCCGCCTACTACCTTCAGATCGGATCTGCCGGTAACAGCCAGAGCGGCAACAACGTCCAAATACAGAGGCTCACCCAGAGCGCCGGGTTCCTTGGTGCGGTCCAAAACGGCGATCTTCTTGGCGGTTGCGGGGATAGCTGCAGCCAGCTTTTCAGCAACGAAGGGGCGGTACAGGCGAACCTTAACAAGGCCGACCTTCTCGCCGTTTGCCAGCATGTAGTCGATAACTTCCTCAGCCACGTCGCAGATGGAGCCCATAGCGATAATCACGCGGTCAGCATCCGGTGCGCCGTAGTAGTTGAACAGCTCGTAGTTGGTACCGATCTTCTCGTTGACCTTATGCATGTAATCCTCAACGATTGCCGGGAAAGCATCGTAGTAGGGGTTGCACGCCTCGCGGTGCTGGAAGAAGATGTCGCCGTTCTCGGCGGAGCCGCGGAGTACGGGATGCTCAGGGTTGATGGAGCGGGCACGGAATGCGGCGATGGCATCCTTGTCCACCATTTCCTTCAGCACGCCGTAGTCCCAGGTCTCGATCTTCTGGATCTCATGAGAGGTACGGAAGCCGTCAAAGAAGTTCAGAACCGGAACGCGGCCCTTGATGGTAGCCAGGTGTGCAACGGCACCCAGGTCCATAACTTCCTGCGGGTTGGATTCAGCCATCATAGCGAAACCGGTCTGACGGCAAGCGTACACGTCGGAGTGGTCGCCGAAGATGTTCAGTGCGTGAGAAGCCACGCAGCGAGCGGATACGTGGATAACGCAGGGCAGAAGTTCACCTGCGATCTTGTACATATTGGGGATCATAAGGAGCAGGCCCTGGGATGCGGTGTAGGTGGTGGTGAGAGCACCGGCTGCGAGAGAGCCGTGAACAGCACCGGCTGCACCTGCCTCAGACTGCATTTCGACAACCTTTACGGTGTCACCCATGATGTTCTTCAAACCGCCGGCAGACCAGGTATCGGTCACGTCAGCCATGACGGAAGAAGGAGTGATGGGGTAGATGGCAGCCACTTCGGTAAACGCATAAGAAGCATGCGCCGCCGCGGTGTTGCCGTCCATGGAAAGTTTCTTTCTTGCCATGATGGAAAATCCTCCTAAATTATGTATATGACATGTGCGGGAATCCGCACATCTGCATTCAACCTATATTATACCTCTTTTTTGCCCTTTTGTAAATATGATTTTTCAGATAATAGAGGGATTTTTTTATTTTTTCGGCAAAAAAGAGGTGTGGGGCACCAGCCCCACACCCCGGCCAAGGGGCACACCCCTTGGAACCCGCACTGGGAAAATATGTATCGGTGCCAAAAATGCCTTCACAAAAAACCACGCCTGTGCCAAATACGCACAGACGTGATTCCTTTTATATAGTATAAAGGTTTTCCCTCGCATTCTTCATTTATCAAATCCAATCTTCTTTATTGCGGGGCGCCGCCCCGCATGCCCCGCACGAAGAGCCACTGCGCGTAGGCTCTTCGTGGCTACTGTCGCGCCAAGAAGGGGCTCCGCCCCTCTTGGATCACCCCGCGGGCGGCGCGTTTCAGCTGCCAATGAGGCCAAGCCTCATTGGCGGTGCCGTCAGCCAGCCGGACGCTCGTGAGTGAACGCGCTTTCGCGCGATTGGTTTGTGCGAACACAGTTTCCTGCATAACAGAAAACCACGCCTGTGCAAACGAACACGCACAGACGTGATTTTGTTTTTCAGTTCAAAAGTTTTTGAGGGGAGTTTGAGGGGAACTTTTTGCAAAAAGTTCCCCTCATCGTATCCTTATCTCTTAACTCTTGCGTTACCGCCCCATACGGACCAGACGACTTCTTCGTCAGCCGGCTGTGCGTAGTCGGTAAGGAAAGTGGTAGCCAGAGCACCGGAAGCCCAGCCGAACTGGATCCACTTCTCGGACTCCCAGCCCTTCAGGATGCTGTAGAGCATGCCGCCCACGAATCCGTCGCCGCCGCCGATGCGGTCCAGAACGGTGATGGGACGGGGCTCAACCACGTGCCACTCGTCGCCTGCCAGAAGGATGGCGCCCCACAGGTGGTTGTTTACGTTCACGACCTGACGGAGGGTGGTAGCGTATACGGATGCGTTGGGGAACTGTGCCTTAACGCGGCCGATCATTTCCTTGAAGGATTCGATCTTGGCACCGATGTCCTTACCGCCGGCCTCGGGGCCCTGTACGCCCAGGCAGAGCTGGAAGTCTTCCTCGTTGCCGATGAGGATATCGGAAACGGAAGCGATCTCGGTAAAGATGTCGTGGAGCTCTTCTTCACGGCCCTTCCAGAAGGAAGCGCGGTGGTTGAGGTCAAAGGAGATCAGCGTGCCGTACTTCTTAGCGGCGCGTGCCAGCTCCAGGCAGAAGATGGACGTCTCGTGAGAGAGAGCGCCGATCAGACCGGACAGGTGGAGGATCTGCACGCCCTCTTCCCCGAAGATGCGGTCCAGATCGAAGTCCTTGATGTTCAGCGTACGGCCAACCTCACCGGCACGGTCGTTGCAAACGCGGGGGCCGCGGCTGCCGTAACCGGAATCGGCGATGTTGAACTGGTGGCGGTAGCCCCAGGGGCCGCCCTGCTCTACTTCCTTGCCCTCGAACTCCATGCCGCGGGCACGCAGGTCACGCTTGATGAAGTCGGCGATGGGGGAATCCTTTACGAAGGTGGTCAGCACCTTGGTGGGCAGACCGAGGAATGCGGAAATGGAGAGCACGTTGGTCTCCGCAGAGGTAGCCTGCATCACGAAGGTGTTGGCAGAAGCCACAGGCTGGCCGTTGGGCGGCGTGATGCGTACGCCCATGGACGTGGGGCATACCAGTGCATACTTGCAGTTTTCACGAAGTTTCATAATGGTAGTTCCTTGTGTAATATTAGATTTTTTGAGAAAGCCTAAACCTTGGAGTACGACTCTCATCCCCACGTACTATGCCGGGGAAAGAACCATCTCAAGCGCCGAAGTTTCTTTCCCCGGCACCCCTATCTCCTTGGCTGGCGGCGTTTATGCGATACACTTTGACGGGATCCGTTCCCTTTTTCAAAGGTTTTTGGGAGGTGCGGAACCCTTTTGCAAAAGGGTTCCGCGTCCTTCGTTCCTAATCAGACTACATATTGAGAAGCTGCGGTGTCGCCGCCGTGGCCGGTCCAGTTGGTATGGAAGAACTGGCCGCGGGGAGCGTCTACGCGCTCGTAGGTGTGTGCGCCGAAGAAGTCACGCTGTGCCTGGAGCAGGTTTGCCGGCAGGCGGTCGCAGCGGTATCCGTCGTAGTATGCTAAAGCGGAGGAGAAGGCGGGGATGGGCATGCCGTTCAGGGCAGCCTGTGCCACTACCTTACGCCAGCCGGGCAGGAGAGAGGTGATCTTCTCGGTGAAGTAGGGATCCAGAAGCAGGTTGGTCAGAGCCGGGTTCTTATCGAACGCGTCCTTGATCTTGCCGAGGAATACGGAACGGATGATGCATCCGCCGCGCCACATGAGCGCGATGCCGCCGTAGTTCAGGTTCCAGCCGTAGGTCTTGGCTGCGGCACGCATCAGCGTGTAGCCCTGTGCGTAGGATACGATCTTGGAAGCAAGCAGTGCGCAGCGGATGGCCTCGATCCACTCTGCCTTCTCTTCGGCGGTGAGCTTCGGAGCGGCGGCAGCCTCTGCGGGCAGGATCTTGGCAGCTTCCACGCGCTCTTCCTTCATAGCGGACAGGCAGCGTGCGAATACGGCCTCGCCGATCAGCGTCAGCGGCACACCCTCGTCCAGAGCGGCGATGCCGGTCCACTTACCGGTACCCTTCTGGCCGGCGGTGTCCAGGATCTTCTCAACGATGGGCTCACCGTCGGTGTCCTTGTATGCCAGGATGTCACGGGAGATCTCAACCAGGTAAGAATCCAGATCGCCCTTCATCCACTCAGCGAACACCTCGTGCATCTCGTCAGCGGTCATGCCCAGAAGGTTCTTCATCAGGTGATATGCTTCGCAGATCAGCTGCATATCGCCGTACTCGATACCGTTATGTACCATCTTTACGAAGTGGCCGGCGCCGTTTTCGCCAACCCAGTCACAGCAGGGAGAGCCGTCCTCGACCTTGGCACAGATAGCCTGCAGGATGGGAGCAACCAGCGGCCATGCGGCCTTGGATCCGCCGGGCATGAGAGACGGGCCGTTCAGAGCACCCTCTTCACCGCCGGATACACCGGTACCGATGTACAGCTTGCCCTTGGACTCCACGTACTCGGTGCGGCGTGCGGTATCCGGGAAGTGGGAGTTACCGCCGTCGATGATCACGTCGCCGTCGTCAAGCAGAGGAAGAAGGGACTCGATGGTAGCGTCCACAGCGGAGCCTGCCTTGATCATCATCATGATCTTGCGGGGCTTCTCTACGTTTGCCACCAGCTCTTCCAGAGAGTAAGCACCGATGATGTTCTTGCCGGCGCCGCGTCCCTCCACGAAGTTCTTCACCTTCTCGGTGGTGCGGTTGAACACAGCCACGGTGAAACCCTTGGATTCCATGTTCAGTACCAGATTTTCGCCCATTACGGCGAGGCCAATCAGGCCAATGTCAGCCTTTTTCATTGGAAATCTCCTTTATATGATGAAATATTTTTTATATTCAGCACTTCTCGCGAAGCGCACGGATATCGTAAAGCAGATCGTAGGGGATCGAAAGATCGCCCAGTCCCCGTCCGATGGAGATATGGGGCTTGTTTTTGCCGTGGTAGTCGGTGCCGCCGGAGAGGATCAGACCAAGTTCCGCCGCCATGTTCTGATACCGCGCCTGCATATCGGGGGTGTAGTCGGTGTAATACCCCTCCACGCCCTGCAGGCCGTGGGGGATCAGAGATTTGAGGAACGCTTTCAGCTCGTCGTCGGGCAGGCGGATCAGATGCAGATGTGCCGCCACGGCAACGCCGCCGGCCTCTCTTATGAGGGACACGGCCTCCTCGGGGGAGAGTGCCTGTCTATTGGAATAGGCGTAGCAGCCCACGGAAAGGTACCGCTTGAAGGCGTCCTTCACCGATTCGGCGTAGCCCTTGCGCACCATGATCTGGGCGAAATGGGCCCGGCACAGGATGGGGTTGCCGTTTGCCTCGGCGCGGGCTTCCTCCATGGTGATGTCAAAGCCCTGCTCGCGGAGCTTTCGGCAGGTCTCCTCCTGCCTCTCGTCCCGGACGCGGATGGACTCCTTCAGTTTCTCCTGCAGCTTTGCGTTATGGATATCGATATAGTAGCCGAGAATGTGCAGCTCGGTATCGCAGGTAGCGGACAGTTCCACGGCGGGAATCACCTCCACGCCGAGACGCTCGCCCTCCGCCATGGCTTCTTCCACGCCGGAGACGCAGTCGTGATCGGACAGAGCGATGGCGGAAAGGCCGGCGGCATGGGCACGCCGTACTACCTCCGCCGGGGTATCCGCCCCGTCGCTGTGGAGGGAATGGGTATGCAGATCAATGGTTTTCATGATGTATCACTTCTTTATATGTAAGATTACATGGGGCTGTCCGCCCCATACCCCGGCCAAGGGCTACTGTCTCGCTGCGGCTCGTGTCACCCGAGTTGGCTGTGCCAACTCGAGGGCTCATGACAGTCCCCCGGACTGTCATTCACTACCGTGCCGTCGCTTCGCTACCCTTGGAACCCGACCTTTGCGGCACAAGTACTTGTGCCGCCAGCATGGGGTTGCAAGGGGGCGCAGTCCCCTTGCCGGGGTGCAGGGGCGGCGCCCCTGCAAAGAGTTTCACCCCAGCTTATCAAGGATCGGCTGGATGAGGAACAGGTCCGTCATATCGATCATGAGGGTAAGGATCACAGGCAGGAGCCAGAGCAGGATCTTCCGGGCTTTCCCGTGCCGTGCGGTCACCTCGTCGATATATTTCGTTTTCTCCACGGGCGACCACGCCGCCGGCAGGGCGTCGGGATCGGTGATGGGCTTTCCGAAGCCCCGGTTGACCACGTAATACGCCACCGTCATCACCGCCGCGGCGATGAGGTACAGGGCCGTACCGAAAAGCAGCTGCAGATGCAGAAAGATCTGGTACACGGTGAACACGATAATGAAATTGAGGACGAGAAACAACAGCGTCCGTTTTCTGGAATGGGTAGGTTTCATGGCGCCGCCTTTCATGGCAGGGGCAGGAACCATCTCAATCGCCGAAGTTTCCTGCCCCTCTTTCGCTCTGACGAGCGAAATTCACCCCACTTCCTTGGCTGGCGGTGAATAAAGAAACCCGGACTCAATATACGGGCATACGAGCGAGCCCATGCCCTTTTTCAAAAGTTTTTCTGGGGGATTTATACGTTTCGTCAGCGGCACAAGGATTTGTGCCGCCAGTTTGGGGTTCAAGGGGGTGAGCCCCCTTGCCGGGGTATGGGGCGGGCAGCCCCATGCGTTCCGTCTCCCTTCCCCTTACATCAGCCGGATGGCACCTTCGGGGCGGACGTTCAAGACGTAGACCGCACCCTCGCCGAACACGGTTTCCATATACGCTTTATACTCCGCCGCCATATCCGCGGGGACGTACGCCTGGACCGTACCGGCAAAGCCGCCGCCGTGGACGCGGCACGCGCCGTGGCCGCAGAGGTATTCTTCCGTGAGGCAGAGAGCCAGGGACAGTCCCTGCTCTGTGGGATTTTTCGTGGTATAGACGTTCTGCAGATAGCAGAAGCTGGATCTGCCGGAGGCGGTCACTCCGGTGAGGAATGCGGGAATATCGCCGGCACGCAAAGCGTCCGCCTGGCGCGTCACCCGTTCGTTTTCGTTCAGGAAATGGAGGGCACGGAGGCACGCCCGGTCGCCCAGCTTTTCCCGGATCTTCCCGAGATTTCCGATCACTTCCCCCTTATCCGTTTCCCGGAGCACCGATTTGCCCAAAGCGGCGGCGGCCGCTTTCATCTCGGCGGGGACGGAGGCGTAATCCTCGTTCAGATCGGCGTGGTTGCCGCCGGTATCGGTAATGCAGAGGGCGTAGCCTGCCCCGGAAAGGTCGAAGGGCAGTTTTTCGATCACGGGATCTTTGGGATCGGCGAAATCGATGGTGATGCATCCGCCCACGGCGCAGGCGGTCTGATCCATCAGCCCGCAGGGCTTGCCGAAATAGACGTTCTCAGCATACTGTGCCATTTTTGCGATTTCTACGTTCGGCACGCGGCCGTCGTTATACAGGTGGTTCAGGATATTGCCGATCATCACCTCAAAGGCGGCGGAGGAAGAAAGGCCGGAGCCCTTCAGCACGTTGGACACGGTGGCGGCGTCGAATCCGCCGATCTCGTATCCGGCATCGGAGAACGCCCGTGCCATGCCGGCGATAATGGCTTCGCTTCTGAAATATTTTCCGGGATCGGGGGCGAGGACGGCCTCCGGAGACACGGTATCCACCGGGAATCCCTCGCTGGAGACGGACATGACGCCGTCGTCCCGCCGTGCGGCCACGGCCAGCACGTCCAGAGAAACGGAGGCGGCGATGACACGGCCGCAGTTATGGTCGGTGTGGTTGCCGGAGATCTCGCTCCGTCCGCCTACGGACAGAAGCATCCCGTCCCGGTCACGGCCGTACCGGGAGGCAAACGCCTCGGCACAGCGGATGGCACGGCTCTGCCACTCCCCCACAAGGGAGGGATCCACGCCGCATCGAGTGATGAAATCTCCGTTCAGCATGCCGCTTCCCAGGGAATTTATAAGGGTATCTATCGTCATTCGGTCAAAAAATCTCCATATTTTCTCTATTCTATCCTATTATAGCAAAAACTTGCCCCCTTTACAAGAGGGCAAGCAAAGTTTTTTCAGAAAAAAGAGGGGGAAACACGGGGAGACGCAGGGCTCCCCGCCCTGCAACCCGGCCAAGGGCTATTGCCCTTGGAACCCACACTGGGGAAAAGAATATGTTTTGTCAGCCAGCACCCACGGCACAAGTATTTGTGCCGCATAGGTTGGGGTTGCAAGGGGGTGAGCCCCCTTGCCGGGGTATGGGGCGGCGCCCCATGCATTTACCCCCGTACGCTCTCCACTGCCGTGCATTTGCCGTCTTTGATTTCGAAGAGGGCGCCGTGGAGCTGAACGTCTCCCTCGGCGGGGGTAAAGGGGACGGGCATTTTGGTGAGGAATTTCTGGATGATGGGCTCTGCCGCGACGCCCAGGATGCCGGCGTGGGAGCCGCACATGCCGAGATCCGTGATATATCCCGTGCCGCCGGGCAAAATCTGTGCGTCGGCGGTGGCCACGTGGGTGTGGGTGCCGAACACGGCGGAGACACGCCCGTCCAGATACCGGGCCAGGGCGATCTTCTCGCTGGTGGCCTCCGCATGGAAGTCCACCACGGCGGCGTCGTATTTGCCGGCGTTCTCTTTCAGGATCCGATCCGCCGTTTCAAAGGGGGACGCCATGGCTTCCATATAGACGCATCCCAGAAGATTCATCACAAGCAGACGCCAGCCCGCACATTCCGTGATGCACCAGCCGTGGCCGGGAGCGGATGCGGGAAAATTGGCCGGGCGGAGAAAGCAGTCCGTATCGTCCAGGGCCGTAAAATAATCCTTTCGGCGAAAGGTGTGATTGCCGCCCGTGAGCACGTCCGCCCCCGCCTCCATAAGAGCACGGGCGGCATCAAGAGACGTGCCGTTGCCCGGTGCGGCGTTCTCTGCGTTCACGATCACCAGATCCGCCCGCAGCGAATCCCGCAGCCGGGAAAGCCTGCGTCCCTCCGATAGATACTGGGTGCCCGCCGCACCCACCACGTCGCCGATTGCAAGTATTTTCATATTATATTAACCTTCCTCGGGGGACCCTGTCCCCCGTACCCCCTGCCAAGGGACTTCGCCCCTTGGATCCCACACTGGGGGAATTATACGTTTTGTCAGCCAGCACCCGCGGCACAAGTATTTGTGCCGCTTAGGTTGGGGTTGCAAGGGGGTGAGCCCCCTTGCCGGGG
>JAZPZY010000083.1:0-29367 GCA_045544955.1 Eubacteriales bacterium | reverse complement strand
CAAGTGGATCATTGATGAAGAAGCGGCAGGCGTAGTCAAAAGAATCTTCTCCCTCTGTATGGAGGGCAAAGGACCAAGCCAGATCGCCGCACTGCTTGAAAAGGAAAAGGTACTGAACCCTACTGCGTACAAACAGCGTGAGGGCAGAAAGACACCGCATCAGACACCGGAGAACGAGTACCGCTGGCATGAAAGTACCGTTGCTTACATTCTCGAATATATGGAGTACACCGGGTGTACGGTCAATTTCAAAACCTACACCAACTCCATTTGGGACAAGAAGCAGCGTGAGACACCGATGGAGAACCGCAAAGTCTTCTACAACACCCATCCGGCAATCATTTCTCTGGAGGTATTCGATAAGGTGCAGGAAATCCGACAGCAGCGGCATCGCAGAACGGCAACAGGAAAGAGCAGTATGTTCTCCGGTGTGGTATTCTGTGACGACTGTAAGCAGAAGCTCTACTACTCTACTACCAGCTACTTTGAGAAGAGACAGGACTTCTTCATCTGCTCCACCCATCGGGTGAACAAGGACAAGTGCAGCGGACACTATATCCGTGAAGTTGTACTTGAACGCGAGGTCTGGAAACACGTACAGGAAGTGATCTCGGTGGTCACCCGCTATGAAACCTATTTCCGTTCTGAGATGGAACAGAAACTCCGGTTACAGAGCGAGGAAAAGCTGCGGGTAGCCAGGAAGCGAATGGCACAGGCCGAGAAGCGTCTCGGAGAGCTTGATCGGTTGTTCCTCCGCAGCTATGAGGACAATGTATCGGGCAAGATCGATGACGAACGCTTTGCCATGATGAACCGAAACTACGCGGAAGAACAGAAAAAACTCAAAGAAGAAGTCATCAGTCTGCAGCAGGAAATTGAAGAACAGGAACGCAAGGCAGAAGATTTGGAACAGTTTATTCAGAGGGTAAAGAGAAACAGTGAGCTGACTGAACTCACGCCCTATGCGCTGCATGAACTTGTCAAGGCAGTCTATGTAGATGCGCCAGATAAGTCCAGCGGCAAGAGAAAGCAGAAGATTCACATCTGCTATGATCTTGTAGGATTTATCCCCGTGGATATTCTCGCAAAAGCAGAACAGGCATGACCGAAATCATGCCTGTTCCCAGAAAAATTATATTACTGTCTTACCAGCAGGGAGCAAAGGCGGCTTTTCTTATTTCTTACCGCAGTCCCAGCTGCTTTGCGATCTGCACCGTTTTCTCATATGCACGGCACAGATATTCCTCGGCGGACAATTCTTTGTAAATCTCGCTGTGGGGGCTGTTTTTGTCAAAATCCACCTCCAGCGTCAGATAGGGCAGAGGGCGTGCCGCTTTCAGATCCGGCAGAATCGTCGCCCAGTCCGCGTTGCCGTCAAAGGGCAAAAGATGGGTGTCGCCGTCCCCGAAGTTATCGTCCAGATGAATGGCCAGCAGCCGGTCGCCGTACTTCGTAAGACAGCGTGCGTCCGGGTGATACCGGTTTTCGTGTCCGCTGTCGTAGCAGAATCCAACCCCGGGAAAAGCACGCAGAATTTCGTCAAGATGGGAGAGTGCACACAGGTTTTCGAAAGCCAGCCGCACGTTTTTCTTTTCGGCGAATTCCACCAGCCGCCCGATGCGGTCCATGCCGATGGGGGTTACGCCCGGAATATCCCGAAAGCCGGCGGCGTGAATGACCGCCGTTTCAATACCGTGCCGGGCACAGTCCTCCACCGTGTCGGTCAGTTCCTTCAGATGGGCGTCGCCTTCTTCCCCTTCGATCCACAGACTGTTGGCACCGCGGAACGGGGCGTGGGCGTTGTCGATCATAAGCCCTGCCGCTCGGGCGAGAGACGGCTGCTGCTCCCGATCGGCGGCACCCCACCACAAACTCACCGCTTCAAATCCGGCCTCCCGTATCAGCCGCATCCGCTCCTCAAGGGGCAGAGAATAACTGAACCATACGAACATACCAAGCTTTGTCATAGTGTGTCTCCTTTTAGAAAAGTTTTTATATTGTATCATTTTTTTTCCTTTCTGTCAACGGCAGAAAAAGGGAGAATGCCGCTATGCGGCATTCTCCCGAAACGGTTATTTATGATGTTTTATAAGGCCCAGTGCTTTGAACAGCTCCATTACTACCAGCGGAACGAAGATCAGGCCGACGCCAATCAGGTACTGCTTCCAGGTGAGGTAGCAGAGATTAAAGATGCCCTGCACACCGGGGACGAAGAGCACGAATGCCATCAGTGCGGTGGAGGCCAGTGCGGCGAGGTTCAAATTCTTGTTCTTGAACGGACCGATCTTAAAGAGTGAATGCTCGGAACGCATATTGTACGCCTGTACGATCTGGCAAAGAGCCAAAACCATGAACGCCAGCGTCTGACCGCCGATCAGGTTCGCCTCGTGCGCTTTGTCAAGCAGAACGCCGTCGAACATGTGTACGAGTTCAAGACCGGTGCCTACCCAGAATGCAGTCAGGGTGAGAAATGCGAACATCACACCCTGGATAACGACGCGGATGCCGAGACCGTGTGCGAAGATGCCTTCGGACTTGGGTTTGGGCTTTCTGTCCATTACGTCCGATTCCACCGCTTCCATGCCCAGGGCAATAGCCGGCAGAGAGTCCGTGACCAGGTTGATCCAGAGCAGCTGCATGGAGAGCAGCGGAGAGGTGTGCCACATCAGCATGGCGAAGAATACGGTGAAGACCTCACCGATATTGGTGCTGAGCAGGAAGCTTACTACCTTTTTGATGTTGGCGTAGATGCCGCGGCCTTCCCGTACTGCATCCACGATGGTGGCAAAGTTATCGTCTGTCAGCGTCATGTCGGCGGCACCCTTGGCAACGTCCGTGCCGGTGATACCCATGGCGCATCCGATGTCGGCGGCCTTCAGTGCCGGGGCGTCGTTTACGCCGTCACCGGTCATGGATACGACCTGCCCCTTCCGCTGCCATGCCTTTACGATGCGGATCTTGTTCTCCGGCGATACCCGGGCGTATACGCTGATGCTTTCCACCTGTTCGTCCAGTTCTCTGTCGGTCATGGCGTCAAGCTCCGCACCGGTGATGGCACGGTCGCCGGGAAGCAGGATACCAAGTTCCTTTGCGATGGCGGAGGCGGTTACCACGTGGTCGCCGGTAATCATCACCGGCTTGATGCCGGCGCGGCGGCAGACGGCAACGGCGTCCTTTGCTTCCGGGCGGGGCGGATCGATCATGCCCACAAGTCCCATGAAGGTCAGCCCGTTTTCCAGCTCCTCGGAGGTGGGCACGGCGGGCACGGTATCGATCTCCTTATACGCTACGGCCAGCACGCGCAGTGCGTCCTCGCTCATGGATTCGGTGAATTTCTTTGCGGCGGCAAGATCGCCCTTGATGCATCGGGTGGCCATCATATCGAAAGCACCCTTGACGATCACTACGTTTTTGCCGTCGATCACGTTTACCGTGGACATCAGCTTACGGTCGGAGTCAAAGGGGATTTCTGCCATGCGGGGATATTTTGCGTTCAGCTCCTCCTTGGGCATGCCGTTTTTGTGAGCGGCAAGAACGATGGCGGTCTCCGTGGGATCACCCATGTGCTGCTCGCCCTCGTCGGTGAATACCACCGAGCCGTCACAGCAGAGGGTGCCGTACATCAGAAGCTTTTTGACAGAGTCGGTGTTGGCGGCAGAGATGATCTCCGTATCGCCGGCACCATCCACGTACGCTTTGGTAAGCGTCATGCGGTTCTGCGTCAGCGTACCGGTTTTATCGGAGCAGATGACGGACGCACCGCCCAGGGTTTCCACGGCAGGCAGGCGGCGGATCAGTGCGTTCTTTTTCACCATCCGCTGTACGCCGATGGAGAGCACGATGGTAACGATGGCCGGCAGGCCCTCGGGAATGGCAGATACGGCAAGGGAAACAGCGGTCATGAACATATGGAGGGGATCAAGATCGTTGATCATGCCCACCACGAAAATGATGCCGCAGGCAGCCAGTGCCACGATGCCCAGATATTTGCCAAGCTGGGAGAGTTTCTGCTGCAGAGGCGTCTGTGTGTCTTCTTCATTGTCCAACAGATTGGCGATCTTGCCCATTTCCGTGTCCATACCGGTGGCGGTAACTACGGCCAGTGCCGTACCGTAGGTGATGGAGCAGCCGGAGTATATCATATTATGTCTGTCGCCCAGGGGTGCGTTTTCCTTCACCTCGGCCAGAGCGTCCTTTTCGGAGGGAACGGATTCACCGGTCAGGGCAGATTCCTCGGATTTCAGCCCCGCACTGTGGATCAGCCGTGCGTCCGCCGGGACGAAATCGCCCGCTTCCAGCTTGATTATATCGCCGGGGACCAGATCGGCGGCGTCGATTACCGTTTCCGTCCCGTTCCGGATGACCCGGGCGTGGGGTGCGGACATGTTTTTCAGCGCGTCCAGTGCTTTTTCCGCCTTGCCTTCCTGGTACACGCCCATGACGGCGTTCAGTATAACGATCAGCAGAATCAGCGCCGGCTCAAACAGCTCGCCCCAGTTTTTCTCCAGACAGATAACTGTGAAGGAGACTACGGCGGCAGCGATGAGGATCAGGATCATTACGTCCTTGAACTGATCAAAGAACCGCTGCATCGTGGTCTTTTTCTTCTTTTCGCGGAGTTTGTTGATACCGTACTTTTCTTTGCGGGAGAGAACCTCGTCGGCGGTCAGACCTTTGTGTGCGTCTGTGGCCAGCTCCTTCAAAAGCTCCTCCGGTTTTTGGGTGTAGGGTGTCAATGGAAAATCCTCCTCAATAAATAATAGTCTGCGGGGTATACAAACGCCGATACGAAAGTACCGGCGGCAGTATCAGGTTGGTCAGAGAAGACCGGTGATGAAGATTTCAAGTCCGATGAAGATGAGAATGGCACCGCCCAGGATCCCGGCTTTCCCGGAAAGTCTGGTGCCTGCTTTTTTGCCGATGAAGATGCCGGCAAAGCAAACGATAAACGTGACGATACCAATGACGAGAGAGGCCACGAGAGCGTGGGCGAGATCGTATTCTGCAATAGTAAATCCCACGGAGAGGGCGTCAATGGAGGTAGCGATGCCCTGCAGCAGCAGAGCGGCGACGCCGTGCACCGGCTGGGGTGCTTCCTCACCCTTGTTTTTGATGCCCTCCATCAGCATTTTACCGCCGATAAACAAAAGCAAGATAAGGGCGATCCACGGGATGCATTTTTCAAACATCCGGAAATACTGGCAAACGGTGCTGACGCAGATCCATCCGATCAGCGGCATGGCAAACTGAAAGACGGAGAAAACGCCGGCTACACCGCACATTTTTCCCGTTTTCATCCGGGGTTCATTCAGTCCGTTGGCAAGAGAAACGGAAAAAGCGTCCATGGCCAGCCCCAGCCCCAGAAGGATGCTTTTGAAAAAGAAGGCAAATCCGTACGTGTCCATAAAAACCTCACAAAAGCGGCGGGAGAAAAAACAAAGACTCATGTATAACTGCTGTTATACATGAGTCTCGCAATTTGAAACAAGCCAGACCTTTCGGTCAGGGGTGTTGACTTGCTACGCCGGGCGCGCTTGCTACTCCCTCATACTTTAATAATTGTATCATAAGCCCGTGCGGTTGTCAAGGCGTTGGGGGATTATTTTGCGTGCTTTGCCAGAATGTCCTTCAAAGCGGCGATGCAGGCGTTTACGTGCTCCTCTTCCCAGGAGGGATGGAGGAAGAGACAAACGGTCATATCGCGGAGGCTCTTTGCCACCGGGCAGAGCACGTTTGTGTAGTCGGCCGATTTCGGATCGGTGTATTCCTTCGATTCAAAGGGGAACTTGCAGGAGCCGAAGCCGCCGTGCTCCTTGTACGCCTTTTCCTCGTAGGCTTCCGGCCACTGGATGCCGTGGCAGGGAATACCCATCTCCACAAGCTCGGCGAGAACGTCCTGTGCCTTGCAATTAAGCTTTGTGAGATCCAGCGTTACGGGATACCACCAGTAGGCGTTCTTTCTCTCCTCGCTGTTGTGGGGCAGGTGTTTAATGCCCTTCACGCCGGCGAGAGCCTCGTCGTACATTTTTGCATATTTCAGACGGCGGGGCATGTTCCAGTCGTCAAAACGTGCCAGCTCGTTGATACCGATGATGGACTGGATCTCCGTCATGCGGTAGTTGAAGCCGACGCGGCGGTGGATGTAAGGCAGCTTGCCTTCCAGTGCCAGCATGTTCATACGGGCACGCACGTCGTATCCGTGATCGCGGAAGGAGCGGCACTCCCAGCCCAGATCCTCGTCGTTGGTAAGAACCATACCGCCTTCACCGCCGGTGGTGAAGTGCTTGGACTGGCAGAAGGAGAAACAGCCCACGTCACCGATGGTGCCGATCTTTTTGCCCTGGAACTCACCGCCGATGCACTGCGCACAGTCCTCCACTACCTTCAGATCGTGCTTTTTGGCAATGGCAAGGATCTTGCCCATGTCGCAGACCACGCCGTACAGATGCACTACGATGATGGCCTTGGTGCGTTTCGTGATCAGCTTTTCAATGCCGTCGGGATCAATGGTGTGATCCTCGGTTACGTCGGCAAATACCGGGATGGCACCTGCCTGTACGGCAGAGAAGGAGGAAGCGATGAAGGAGTAGGACGGAACGATGACCTCGTCACCGGGGCCTACGCCCAGGCTGCCCAGCGCAATGTGCAGAGCTGCCGTGCCGTTGGTGCAGGAGATGGCCATTTTGGCACCTGCCCATTTGGCGAACATTTCTTCAAATTCTCTTCCTTTTTCGCCGGTCCAGTAGTTTACCTTGCCTTCCTTCAGCGGAGCGATGATGTCCTCGTAGGACTTGGGGTTGAACTGGGGCCAGCCGGGGAAGCCCAGCCGTGCGATGTCGGGACCGTTCATAACGACGTCTTTCTTTTCCATGAGAGTATCCTCCTTAAGTGATATTAAATTAAAATATGATCAAAGGCGAATTTGGCACCGCCTATGGTAACGGGATTGCCCGTGAGGGACGAGTATTCAATGGATACCGTGGGGGTAATGAGCCGCTTGTGTGTATGAAAGCGGACGGCGTCCAGAAACCGGTCGCCCAGCCGGGTGAGCGGCCCGGACAGAACGATCTTCTGGGGATCAAACAGGTTAACGGCGTTCACAAGGCCGAAGGAGAGCAGATCCGCCGTGTCTGCAAGGATCTCCCAGAACCGGTCCGCCGCCCATACGACCTGCTGAAAGGTCTCAACCGCAGGATCTGTCTTTCGGCATCTGTCCACAATGGCGGGGATCGATACGTATAACTCCAGACAGCCCCGGCTTCCGCAGGCACATTCTTTGCCCCGGCAGTCGATGGTTGTGTGCCCGATCTCGCCGGCCATGCCGTCCGCCCCGGTGAACAGATGTCCCTTCACCAGAATACCGGAGCCTACGCCGTCGTCTATATCCACGGTGATGATATTCTCAAGATTTCTGTCCACGGTGGTTTCCGCATAGGCCGCAAGGGAAGAGTCGTTGAGAAGATAAAAGGGAATATCTCCGTCAGGCAGCATGGTACGCATCCGCTGCACGAATTCTGCTGCCCCGTCCGTGCTGATAAATACGGAAGAACGGATCTCGTTATGCTTTACCGTGCCGGAAAAGGCGGTGATTACCGCAAGCGTGGCCGGATGCTTTTCGTAGAAGGACAGCGCGGCGGCGGCAATTTTTTCGGCCAGCGGCAAAAGTGCCGTGGTCTCCGTTTCAAAATGGTGCACGGTGCGGAAGGAAAGATCCAGACAGTCCACCACGGTAATTTTCTTGCCTACGTATACGCACAGAAAATAACCGCCCTCCGGATTTACCTGCAGAAGCGTTGCCTTCCGTCCGCTGGTTTTTACTTCCTTTACGCCCGTTTCCAAAAACAGGCCCCGTTCGATGAGACTGTCTGCCAGAGAGGACACGGTGGTGGGGCTGAATCCGGTAAGCCGCCGAAGATCGGCCCGGGATAGGGAAACGTGCTCGCGCACCAGGCGGAACAGCGTTTTCTCATTGGCTTCTTTCATCTGTTGCTGGCTGGTATTCAAGCGGTTTTCCCTCCCCCCACTTTTAATTAGTCCATTCACTGGAATAATTATACTTCTTTCCGTGACGTTTGTCAAGAGGAAACAGAAAAAAAGAAAAAAGCGGATGCAAAAGCATCCGCCTTTTGTTTTCCGAAAAGATTATGCCTCAGTGGCCTCGGGGGCGTCGCACTCGTCCTCTGCGTCGCAGCAGCAGATGGGCTCGTCGATGCCTTCGCACTCGTCGAAGCAGCAATCGTCATCGCAGCATCCGTCGCAGTCATCGCATTCAAAGGTGATGGTGAAATACTTCTTGAAAATGGTATATACCACAACGGCGGCAGCGGCTACGGCAGCGACCACGCCTACGGTGATCAAAACGGCCTTCAAGGCACTGCTCTTCTTCTCTTCTTCATGCTTTTTCAGCAGATTGAAATAATCCCAGTTCATAACGGAACCTCCTTTAAAAAATATCTTTACAAAATTATTATATCACAAAAAATCCGCAATGCAATAGATAGTATATATTTTTTTGTGAATTTTTATCCTTTCCGCCGGACGGCAAAAGATTCTTTTTTCTCCGGTGTTGATTTTGGGAGGATTTTGCCGTATAATATATATAGAAGAATTTTTCGCCCAGGACGGCAGACAAAAAGCAAAGAAGGAAAAATATGTTACATACGCCACGCTATTCTCATACATCCGAAATTACTGTGGAGGAGATGCCCATCCGCCTGTTTGGCGTAGCGCGGGAGTCCATTGTGGACGGCCCGAAGCTCCGCCTGGTAGTTTTCGTACAGGGATGTCCCCACCATTGCCCCGGCTGTCATAATCCGGAATCCCACGATCCCGAGGGCGGGTATATGAGTACTACCACCCGCATCTGGAATGCCATAAAGGAAAATCCCCTTCTCAAAGGCGTTACGTTTTCCGGCGGAGAGCCGTTCCTCTGGGGGCACGAGCTGGCCGCCATCGGCAAAGCCGCCCGGGCGGCAGGTCTTGACGTGATGACCTATACCGGCTTCACCTATGAAAAGCTTCTGGAGCGGGCAGAGACGGAGCCTTCGGTAAAGGAGCTTCTCACCGTTACCAATTATCTGGTGGACGGGCCTTTCGTTCTGGCGGAGCGGGATCTGAATCTGAAATTCCGGGGCAGCCGCAACCAGCGGATCCTGGACGTGACCTGCTACCCTAATTCCACCGCGGCACAGCTGCTGGATTTTGACCATCCCACGTCCCTGCGGGGATAATTACCGCTTTTGAAATATTCTGTGGAAAATATACCGATAAGGAGAGCCGTATGAAAAAGAGAATCCTTGTAGTCAGCTCCGCCAATCTGGATTTCGTACAGCGGATGCGCCGGATCCCGTACGCCGGTGAAACGGTGGTGGAATCGGCCGGATACAGCTACGTTCCCGGCGGAAAGGGCGGCAACAGTGCCGTTACCTTTGCCCGTATGGGGGACGACTGCGTGTTCTGTACGCGGCTGGGAACGGACGGAAACGGAAACCGCCTGCTCTCCGTGTATGAACGGGAGGGCATCGACACCCGTTTCATTTTCCGGGATAAAGCGGCGGCCACCGGCCTTGCCTCCATTCTCGTGGAGGAGGACGGCGCGAACCGCATCATCGTCTATCCCGGCTCCAACGAAAAACTGTCCCCCGCAGATGTGGAGGAGGCGTTTACCTGCTATCCCGATGCGGTGTATCTCCAGTTTGAGATTCCGGATAAGCCGGTGCTGGCGGCCGCACAGTTTGCACGGGAAATGAATATTCCCCTGTTTGTGGATGCGGGCCCTGCCCGGGCGGATTTCCCGCTGGAGGCACTGGGGCGGATGGAGATATTTTCCCCCAACGAAACGGAGGCAAAGATCTTTACCGGCATCGATACGAAAGACGGGGAAGGCTGCCTCAGCGCCGCCATCAAACTGTCCACCATGGTGGACGCCAAATATATCGTAATCAAGATCGGCAAGCGGGGTGCGTATATTTACGACGGCAAGCATTACCGCATCATTCCGGCGATCCCGGTGCCCGTGGCAGATACCACGGCGGCAGGGGATACCTTTACCGCCGCTCTGGTGCATTTCTATATGGAGGGCAAACCGATTGAAGAAGCGGCCCATCTTGCCAACTGTGCCGCCGCCATCGGCGTGTCCCGTCCCGGGGCCTATTCGTCCATTCCTACTCTGAAAGAGGTGCTGGCGTTTGCTGAAGAGCACCCGATGCGCTGATGCGTCGGTGTATTCTTGCCGTCCTTTGCCTCCTCTGCCTTTTGCCGCTGATCGCCTGCCGTTCCCATAAGCCCGTGTCCGCCGGGAGTGCGGTCGTCCGGGCAGAGGGATATACGCCGGAGCAGATCCTGTCTTATTTTGCCGGGATCGCCTTCGGCAGTGAGTACGGCGGCTACCGGGGTACGCTGTGCAAATGGGAGGACGAGATCGCCCTGTGGATCGATGGGGAATACGGCGAGGACGAGGTGGCCGTCGTTGCGGATCTGATGGATCGGCTGAACGGAATCGACGGCTTTCCCGGTATCCGGTATGCGGAAACGGAAGCCGCGGCGAATTTCCGCCTGCATTTCGTGATGCAGGGGGATCTTGCCGATTATTTCGGTGAGCGGGCCGAGACCTCCAGCGGCATGTCCCAGTTCTCCTTTCAGAAATCCACCGGCATAATCCTGGAGGCACAGGCCGGCGTGGCGTCCAATATTTCGCCCCGGAACGCCAAGACGTCGGTGATCTGTGAGGAGCTTCTGCAGTCGCTGGGGCTTACGTCCGATTCCTATGCGTTCCCCGAGAGTGTGTTTTACGAGGGATATAACGGCTCCGTACGTCCCGCACCCATCGATTGGGCACTTCTCGAAATTCTCTATCATGAAACGATTATCCCCGGTATGGCGTACGGAGAAGCCATGGAGGCGGCCGCCTCCCTTTTGGGCATTCCGTATGCGAAAACGGAGGAGGAGGAAACAGTGTATGGCTGATAAATACGAAATTTGTTTAGGGGTGGATTTTGGGGATGCCCGTACCGGCCTTGCCCTGTCCGATCCCATGGGATTTCTCGCTACCGGTGCCGGTTGCATCAAGAGTGAGAATCTTAGAAAAACCGCCGAGCAGACTGCTGCCTTCGCCAAAGAAAAGGGCGTTGCCCGGATCATTATCGGCAATCCCCTCAATATGAACGGCACCGCCGGCCCCCGTGCCGAGCGTGTGAAAGCATACGCCGATATGGTGGCGGAGCTGACCGGTCTTCCCGTGGAACTTATGGACGAGAGACTCACCACCGTGTCCGCCCATCGGTTTTTGTCCGATTCCGGTGTCAGCGGCAAAAAGCGGAAGTCCTCCGTGGACGAGTTGTCCGCTACGCTGATTCTGCAGAATTATCTGGACCGTCGGAAGAATCAGAAATAATCGGTTGTACGAAAAAAGACGCACAAGAAAAAAGGAGGTGTTGCATTTGCCAAATGCAACACCTCCGCGAGTTTTCCCTTGCCCGATACGGCGGTCATTTTTGCCCGTTCCGGGCAAAAAGTCGGGAAATCTCGCAGCATATTCCTACGGAATTTCAAATTTTTGCGTCTCTGCCGCAAAAATTTGGGGCTGTCACATCGAAATGTGACAGCCCCTTTTTGATCAAAACGGAAAATCAAAACGAAATGGGATGCAGGGACTCCACGTATTCCTTTGCGATGCGGATCTCCTCCTCGCTTACAGGTTCGTCAAAATCGCAGAACGGATTGTCCATGGCAGATTTTCCCGTCAGCAGTCGGTACCAAAGCAGAGCGAGTGCGTACCGCCCCAGCCCGTAAGAGGCGTGGAACGTGTCCCGGTGTACCTTTTCGATTCCCCGGGCAAGAAGATGCTGGAACATTTCCCCCGCCGGCAGAATCCCGTCTGCACGGATCGATTCTGCCGCCGCGTCGTACGCTTTTTCGATCTGCCGGAACATATCCGCCCCGGTGTCAAATCCCATCTTTGCGAGCCGCTCACTGCCGTCCTCGTATGCCCAGGTCTGATGAATGATCACCTTTGCCTTAGGACAGCATTTCCGTACGAAATCCGCAAGCTCCGTAATGTACGGCACGAAGGAGTCCGGGCGGAAGCTCTCGTGGCTTGCCTGCTGGAGCGTTACCACGTCCCAGGAGGCGGACAGAAGCGCTTCCTTTATGGAGAGATCGAAGGGCGTGGCCTCTCCATTGAAGTACAGGGTGTATGCACGGAAATCACCCAGCATGTTGCGGTAGTGGAGAGACAGCGGGCATCCGCCGATATACAGATTGGCGGTGGTGATCTCCGTTCCGCCCGCTTTTGCCAGTGCGTGAAGGTATCTTTGCGCGTCTACGGAGAAGCTGTTGCCGATAGAGAGAAGCTTCATGGGAAAATCTCCTTTTTGAAAATTTATAGTTCGATAAACGCAACGGTGTCTTTTTCCAAGGTAACGGTGGCTTTTTTGCCGGTTTTCGTATTGGTGTACGTTTGGGTGGCGGTACCGTCCGACCAGTTCCACACGGCGATGCCCAAAGAGCCGTCCTTTGCTATGTAAGAACGCTGGTTGAAGGCCGAGCCGTCCGTGGTGAAGCCGTCCTGATCGCTGAATTTTCCAAAGTGGAAGAATTTTGCGTGCTGCTTTTTTAGTTCGATCAGCTTTGCCATATAGCCGGTATAGTTTGGAATATCCGATGGAAGTCCCGCGCAGCGGAAAATGGAGAGATCGTATGCCAGATTCATCATGAAACTGTAGTTGCAGTGATCCAGATAATCGGTTTCATCCAAAGAGAAATTGCGGTCAGTCATTTTCACTTCCGGGAAGGTGTAGCGATACATTTCCGGCAGCCACGTTTCGTGACGCGGTCCGAAGTTGCTTCCCTGACAGAAATCCATGTGCTGGGAATAGATGTCCACCACGTGCTCCATCAGAATGATGCCGCCTTTTTCATGGATGAAGTCGTGCAGATCCTTGTATCGTGCCGCTTTGGAAACACGGGATTCGTTGGGCTTTTTATGATCGTGTCCCTCGGCACAGCAGAGGAAGGGGCGGAATCCGCCCAGATCGAAGAGTACGCCGTCCGCACCTACGGACAGGCAGTATTCGGCGCTTTTTTTCATCTTCTCGTGCCAGAGATCGGAGCCGGAGCAGGTGCAGTACTGCTCTCTTGGATTGTTCATCAGTTTCCGGTAGGTGCCGGCACCGGCGTAGGTTTCGGCGAATTTGATGGATCGCCCCCATACGTCCTTCACAAGCGCTGCCTCGCCGCCCTCTTCCCGATAGAATCGGCTGTGATCGTCCACGGCAAAATAACTGATGTACATAAAGATCCTGCCGCCTTTGGCGTGTACGTAGTCTACGCCTTTTTTGAAATCGTCCACGTAGCGGGGATCTAAATAATAATCGCCGCGCCGTCTGCCGAAGCCGCCGATGGGCCAGCCGAGGACGAAAAGCGTGTTCAGCCCTACGGCCGCAAGTTCGTCGTACATTCGGGGAATATCGGTGAAACGGAAGTTGAATTCGCCCGTCTGGGTGCGGAAGATACACCGGAGCCAGCCTTCAAATTCTTCCGCCCAGAGAGGGCGCTTCGGCACGTTCCATCCGTAAACTTCGTCCATCCATTTGCGATAGTATTTGGAGCCGGCATGCCAGTCTCCTTTGAGAATTGCGTAGGCGATGGCAGGCGTCTTATAACTCTCTCCCCGTTTCAGCGTAGGATACTGGCAGATGCCCAGCCGGAGCGTGTTGTCGGTGAGCCGTCGTTCGGTGTGCATACAGATCATCCGATGCTGTGTATCCTCGTTGCCTATATACAGACATTCTTTCTCATTGTACAGGGCAAACCACTGCATGCAGGAATAGCCGGGATAGGGAATATCCAGAACGGAACGGATGTGATCCGGCTGCTCGTATTTTTTCTTGAACAGATAGGAGTTTTTGAAGAAATCGTAATGATACGGATCGGGCAGCCTTTCCCCGATGGATACGGGGGTGAGCAGTGCATCACCGCTTGTTTCTTCCGTGTCCCCGATGCCGGCGAGGGCCGTAGTCTGTATTTCCATTACTTCCAGATCGGAATCGTTCTGCACGAAGGATACGACCCGCAGCGTTTCTTTTTCCAGCGTCAGTGTGAATTCCAGGCGGATATTCTGTACGCCGTCCATAGTATTAAGCGTGGGATATATCACGTGCATTACGTTTTCGGAGACGGAAATTTCCGGCGGCATCTGCTCTTCGGGGGTGACGGGACGTTCCTCAAAATCGTCGGTTTTGTAAATCAGACGGAACAGATCACCCGGGGCGGTACAGTATTCTCTGCCCGTAAAGAAACTGTAAACGGAGATAATTTGTGCCTTTTCATTCAGCGAATAAGAAAAAACATCGTTTTTCAGTGTGTAGATCATGGTTTTGCATCCTTTCCGATTTTATTTTTCAAGGATACTATAACAAATCGGAGAGGGGAAAACAATCCATAAATCGATGAAATGGATTCTGTTTTTCGATTTTTTCAATACAGGCAGAGGTGCCGCGTGGGATATACGCGGCACCTCCGTTTCCTGTCAGTTCAGTTCAACAGTCACTTTCTCTACGCGGGGCGTACGCAGACCGTTGAATGCGTACAGCTCCAGACGGTACTGAAGCTTGTCGCCTTTCTTCACGGTGATATCCTTTGCGTCCATCCACTCGCCGCCGTTTACACGGAGGGTGACGTTCACGGCCGTCTTTTCGGGAATGTCAGCGGTAACGGATGCAGTAACCGATGCGGCGTCTGCCTCCACTGCGTATTCCTCGGAGTAGTAGTACTCGCTGAAGGAACGGTTCATGATGTCGCCGATCTCGGCGGAGATCATGCCGTGGGGGCCTTCCGAGGGCAGATTGGTGCAGTTCTTCGGATTGAAGCCGTCCTCGCTGTTCCACCAAACGGTAGAATAGCCGTGGTGGTCGCCGAATACCTTGTGGTTGGCAACGGCCAAGTCGATAAAGCCGTCCTCGTTGAAGTCGGCTGCCATACAGCCGGAGGCAGAGTGGGTGAACAGATGCTCACGGTCCAGCTCACGGAACTTGCCTTCTCTGTTCCAGAAGAGGAAGGAGTTTACGTCCCGGTCTTTACCGCCGTGGTAACTGCCGGAGAAGATATCCAGCCAGCCGTCACCGTTGAAGTCGGCGATGGCGAAGGAGTCGGCCGCGTCGCCCCGGATCATGCTCTTTCTGGTTTCGCTGATGCCCTCGGGACCGTTCCAGTAGATGTGCATAAAGCTGTGGTGGGGCTGACGGTGGGATACGTCGCCCTTCACCGGCGTTTCCGTGTGGCATCCCACGATCAGATCGGCGTAGCCGTTCTTCGTAAGGTCAGCGGCCGTTACGCGGATGGGCATAAGGGTGGAAAGCGTCTGGGATCTCTCCTTGGAGAAACCGTCGGGGCCGCCCCAGAGGATCATGGTCTTCGCTTTGCCGCCGCCGGCAATGATATCCAGCCAGCCGTCATTGTTCAGATCCACCGCTGCAGGCCAGCGTACGGAGGAGCCTTCCGGCAGCTCGATGGTTTCCCAGGTCTGGAAATTGTCCTTGGCACTGTACATACGGAGGTGTCCCCATTTTTCCGCAATGGTGACGATCTCCAGATAGCCGTCCCGGTTGAAGTCCGCACAAACGGAGCCCCAGCCCAGATTCGTGGGGATAGTGTAGGTCTTTTCCGGCTCAAATCCGTTCGGTCCGAAGTGGTGTACGTGATGGCCCACGTCCAGGTTGGTGGAGTTTTCGGAGTTGTTGCCGATCATCAGCTCTGCCCAGCCGTCGTCGTCAAAGTCGGCGATCATGGCGTCCACGGCACAGTGACCGGGCACACGGAGCATCCTGTCGGGGGAGTATCCGTCCTTGTCGCCCCAGTATACGAAGCATTCGTCATAACCGATGGAGGAGCGGGAGTAGTGGTTGTTGAGGAATACGCGCAGAGCCCCGTCGGGGTTCTTGATCAGTGCACAGCGGCGGGCATCCTCGCCCACGTACTTCTTCGGATTTTCAAAATCCGGATAGGTGAAGAGCAGACAGTCGTTGGTGTAGGAGCGGTTTGCCTCACACTGACAGAAGAGCACGTGTCCGTCCAGAACGTCCACGTCGCAGGCGGCCTTGGTGGCGATCACCGTGCGGGGGCGGCTGTCCAGACCGTCCTTGCCGTTCCAGATAATAAAGCTGCTCTGTGCCTGAGGATCCTTTTCGTTTGCGGCAGTGGCGGCCACGGCAATATCGTCGTATCCGTCCCCGTCAATATCGCCCACGGCGACAGCCAGTGCCAGCGGTACTTCCAGATCCAGCACGCGTTCGATCTGCCGATCCTTGTTTCCGGAGAAGAAGATCACCTTTTTACCGGTGGAGAGAGTGAAGCAGTTTCTGCCGTTCCAGCGAACCGATTGAAGCTGACGGGGGGCACCGAAGGCCTGCTCCATTTCGCTCTTGAACTGCTGTGCTTCTTCTTCCATAAGGATTTCTTTGGAGGAAAGCTCGGGAAGCACGGTTTTTCTTTCCGGGTTGATGCCGTCCTCGCCGCCCCAGTATACGGTGGTGGCAGTGACCTTTTCCGACTGGCGGACGATCAGATCGTCGTATCCGTCCCCGTCCAGATCGGCGGCAGTGATCAGCTTTGCATCAATGGGGAGATCGGTGAATCCGTTCCATTCCAGACCAAGCTCGGTCTGCTCAAACAGACGGATCGTGCCGTACATTCCCAGCGAAAAGGCCAGCGTCTTTTTGCCGGTGCCCTTGAAGTCGCCGGCACAGCAGTCAAACGCCCAGGGGGTGGGAATACGTACGTGATATTTTTCGGAATAGCCCTCGGGAGAGCCGTAGTAGATGTCGGTAGAAGCGTAGGGGGATACCATATCGTAGTGACCGGCAATGACGATATCCTGATAACCGTCGCCGTCAATATCCAGCACCATACCGCTGATGGAGCCCTGGTTCAAGAGGGCGTCGGAGGTGCCGTCCGGATTGTAAACGTAGCTTTCCGGGGATTCGCTGTGGTTCTGGCAGTTGGCGAATACCAGGTCTACGTAGCCGTTGCGGTCCAGATCGTACTGGAAGATCCGCTGCAGTACGCCCTTCTTCGAAACGTACAGATTGTGTCCGGCGTTGCCGAACGTACCCTTGCGGAACGACTCAAAGCCTTCCGTGGTCCAAAGTTTTTTGCTCATAGAAACCTCACTTTCATCCGTTGGGATGACAGAATTTTTCAAGAATATGTGCATGAAAGCGAACTGTGGGCACAAACGGCACCTGCTCGTTTTCACCGGGTTCATTATAGCATATCCCCCCGCCGATTGCAACGGATTTTGAAGAAAAATATGGATTTTATGGGAAGAACAAAAACACCGATGCAAAGCATCGGTGTTTTCATTTGGTGGAGATAACCGGGATCAGAACCGCGGTTTGCGTACAAAGGAAAGCAGCGGCCAAAGTGCGCATCACGCAAACCTTATGCCGCGCCGTGCGCGTCACCGGTTCGCTCCGTGAACGTATCCGCAAGATAAAAGACCGACACGAAGTGTCGGCCTTTTCATTTGGTGGAGATAACCGGGATCGAACCGGTGACCTCTTGAATGCCATTCAAGCGCTCTCCCAGCTGAGCTATACCCCCATGTCCGTACCATTATATCACAGAAATTTTCATAATGCAATAGTTTTTTTGAAAAAACCGAAAAAAAGAGGAATGCCGCGGCGGCACTCCTCTTTTTGCGTCTTGTGATAATCAGACCTTGAAGTTTACGGCTTCCTTGCCGGCGTCGTCTTCACCGAATTTGAAATCCTTTTCGGGGAAGATGGCGTTCAGAACGATACCTGCGATGGAGGCAACGGCCAGACCGGACAGGGAGATGGTTACGGAGCCGATAGCGAAGGAAACGCTGCCCAGGCCCAGTGCGCATACAAGGATAATAGCGGCAACGATCAGATTGCGGCTCTTGGTGAAGTCAACCTTGTTCTCAACCACGTTGCGAACACCGATGGCGGAGATCATGCCGTACAGCACGAAGGAGATACCGCCGATGATGGCCGTGGGGATCAGGTTAACGAGGGCGGCGAACTTGGGAGAGAAGGAGAAGACCACGGCGATCACGGCAGCAATGCGGATCACGCGGGGGTCGTACACCTTGGACAGAGCCAGAACGCCGGTGTTCTCACCGTAGGTGGTGTTGGCCGGAGCACCGAAGAGAGAGGCGATAGCGGTTGCCAGACCGTCACCGGTAAGGGTTCTGTGGAGGCCGGGCTCAGAGATGAAGTTCTTGCCTACGGTGGAGCTGATGGCGGAGATGTCACCGATGTGCTCCATCATGGTAGCGAGAGAGATCGGAACGATGGCAACGATAGCGCTGATAACGAGAGAGGTGTTCGCCCAGTCTACGCCGCCGAACACGGTCTGCTTCCAGATCACGGGGACACCGATCCATGCAGCGTTCTTCAGGTTATCGAGAGCGGCAACGGAGAACAGCTTCATGTTTTCTTTGCCGGCGATGGCGATGTACTGTGCACCGTCAGCGGCGGTGATGGTCTCACCGAGGGTCAGCGCCAGAATAGCGGCGATGGCGCAGGAGCCAACCACACCCAGAAGGATCGGCACGATCTTTGCCATGCCCTTGCCCCAGATGTTGAACACGATAACGATGCCCAGCGCGATGAGGGCAACGAGCCAGTTGTTCTGGCAGTTGGAAACGGCACTGCCGGCAAGGCCCAGACCGATGGCAACGATGATGGGGCCGGTAACAACCGGCGGGAAGAAACGCATTACGCGCTGTACGCCAACCAGTTTAATGAGCAGAGCCAGCACCAGGTAAACGAGACCGGCACAGGCAACGCCAAGGCAGGCGTAAGGCAGAAGCTCAGCCTGGGTCATGCCGTCCTTGCCTGCCAGGGGAGCTACGGCACCGTAACCGCCCAGGAAAGCGAAGGAAGAGCCCAGGAATGCGGGCACCTTCATGCCGGTGATGAGATGGAAGAGCAGCGTGCCGAGACCGGCCATGAGCAGGGTGGTGGCCACGGGCAGACCGGTGAGAAGCGGAACGAGAACGGTAGCGCCGAACATGGCGAACATATGCTGGAATCCGAGGATCAGCATTCTGGGAATCCCGAGAGTGCGGGCATCGTAAATGCCGTTCTCCGGGATCGCGGAGTTGGTTTTTGCGTCTTTCATAGAGTATCCTCCTTAACACCTTTCGGTGATGATGATCGTTCATGCAGCTCTACGCAGAATCCGTCGTCAAAAGGGGGGATCCGCACTACGACGAGTTCTGAGCGGGCGGTGGGGAGATTCTTGCCGATGTAATCGGCACGGATGGGAAATTCCCGGTGTCCTCTGTCGCAGAGGATCGCAAGCTGTACGGAGGCAGGGCGTCCCCGTTCGATCAAAGCGTCAATGGCGGCACGTACGGTGCGTCCGGTGAACAGTACGTCGTCTACCAGTACCACGTGCCGGTCGGTGATGTCCCAGGGGATCTCCGTGGCGGAAACCACCGGATCACCCGTTTTGCGGATCAGATCGTCCCGGTACAGGGTGATGTCCAGTGCCCCGACGGGCACCTCCACGCCTTCCGTTTTGCGGATGTTGTCCGCTAAAATGGCGGCAAGGGGTACGCCCCGGCGGCGGATGCCCACCAGCACAAGGTTGTCCGCACCCCGGTTTCTTTCAATGATCTCGTAGGATATGCGGCGGAGTGCCCGCTGCACGGCCGCTTCATCCATAACCTGTGCCTTAAAACGAAACATGGCGTGACCTCATAAAAAAAGCCTGTCAGCGACAGGACGCGGCGGGCTCGCTTGTTTTCGGCGGGTGCAGAAAACGCCCGTCCGAAGAAAGCAACCTGTCTTGCCGGCATCACGGTACCGCGTTAAAGACTGTAATTTGTTCACTTAATCATAACATAAAGCGATCAGATTGTAAAGAGGAAAGGGCGAATTTTTTGTTTTTTTGTGCTTTTTCCCGGAATCCCTTGGCAAAGGAGCGTGCGTGTGGTATAATGAAATCATAAAAATCAAACGCAGGAGGAAGACGAAAATGACGAAGGTTATGCGGTATATGCTGATGGGGATCGCATTGCTTGTGCTGGGTGCCTGGGGTGCGGCACTGCAGGAAGTGGGCAACTTTTATGCCATCGTTGCGATCATCGCTCCCATTGCGGGAATCATCAGTATTATTATTTCCTTTCTGGAGAGGGACTGATTCTTTCACCAATAAAAAACGGAGGCGGCACCGACGGTGCACAGCCTCCGTTTTTTAGTTTCCTATGGCTTGGATGATGAGTTTGAGTGCCCGCACCGTATCCGCAAGGGGCATGGTAGGCGTGCCGGGCTTGAAATCCGCCGCCTGGGCATCGATGGCGGGAATGTGAATAAATCCGCCCCGAAGGGACGGCATCTCCGTTTCGATATACCGCATCAGGGAATAGAACAGATCGTTGCACACGTACGTGCCGGCAGAGGCGGAGATTTTCGCCGGAATGTCTGCCATCTGCAATTCGTGCAGGAGCACATCCAGCGGAAGCCGGGCAGGGAGGGATGCCGGTGCTCCTTCTTCAATCGCCTCGCCGGAGTACCGATTGCCCGCATTATCGGGGACGGAGGCGGCGCGGCGGTTGACGGCGGTGCTTTCCAGCGAAATGCCTGACCGCCCGGCGGCCTGTCCCACGGCAAGGACGCAGTCTGGTTGATTCTTTTTTATCAGATCCAGAAGACGGGCGGCGGCCTCGCCGTAGACCACCGGCAGCTCTGCTTTTAGGATCTCGTGCTGTGCTATCCTGTCCGGCAGAAGACGCACCGCCTCGTAGGAGGGATTGATGGAACTTTTCCCGAAGGGGGCAAATCCTGTGAGTAAAAATCGCATAGCTGTGTTGTCCTTTTTCGTGTTTATCCGTTATATACCGGTCAGCTCATCCAAAAAATACGCATGGGTGTACGCCCGTTTCCCGGCTGCGTCTTCCACCGTGATCCGGAAATAGCCGTCGTCGTCTTCCACGTTGAAGCAGGCCTTTGTGATGGGCTCGTCGTTTTCGCTTTGTGCGACTGCGGCCCGTCTGTTCGGCTTTGTGATAAACGCCTTTTTGGCGGGAGAAAACGTAACGGTAACCTTGCCGTCTTCATACCACAGCTCCTCGATGGAAGGCCCTTCCGAAGCATAAAAATCGCCCTTGACCAAAGCGTCGGTGATCGCTTTATATTCCAGTTTTTCGGCCTTAATAACGGTGAATCCGCCGAAGGAGGAGAGTTTTCTCTCGGGTTTGTTGTGGTTGTCGTCCGTGGCGACGCAGAAGAGACGCTTTCCCTTTTTCAGCATCTCATCGTAGATCTTTTCGTTATGCTCGTCGTGACCTAAAATTACGCACTCGTAATTGCAGATCTCCATGGCGTGCATGCCCTCGTAACCCATGTACGTTTCGTAGGATTCCCCGGACCAGGTGGGGTGATTGTACGTGACGAAAAAGCCGCTCTCACGGGCTTCCTTTATGATTTCGTTTACGCACGTACAGTTGTAAATCCGCTCAAAATCCGGTTTTGCTTCATCGAATTTTATAAGATCCCGGAACTGGGAGGTGTGGGCGTTCAGATATTTCGATCTGTGCCAGCACGGCTGTATCAGATTGTCCGGTGTGAGGGCAATCAGGCAGAGATGGCAGGTCTTTCCGTATTTGTCCGGGTATTTTTCATCGTTTACGTTCACCTCCACCCCGTTCAGCACCAGAAAATCCCCGTCGGAAAGCTCGCTGTGAGAGAGCAAAAGGTTATGGTCGGTGAAGGCGATAACAGAATATCCTTGGGCTTTGTAATTCACTTTTATTTCCTGCGGCGTCCATCTTCCGTCCGAAAAGGTGGAGTGGCAGTGCAGATTTGCCTTGAAAAAGCGACCGTCTTTGGGAAGCAGATATTTTTTCATAATGAAACGCCTCGTTTTCTTTATTTTTCGTCTGGCCTTGGAAATGTATATGATCCGGAGCGGAATACTCTTTTTTTCATTATAGCATACTTTTCTGTAACTTTCAACAGTGGAACAAAATCGGTGCATTTTCTGCTTTCTGCACGTCTGTTTTCGTAAACGGGACCGGAGCCCTCCCTTTTTTCTCCCGGAAAACGCGGTTTTCTCCCGAAAAATCCGTGCAAAACGTCCCGGCACACATTGACACCGCATGCGGGAAGTGCTATAATTATATGTAATTACGCTTACTTATAAAGGAGCTTTTTTCCATGAAATGGACTTCTCTGAATGAACTGAGAGAGAAATACCTCTCTTTCTTTGAATCCAAAGGGCATCTTCGCCTGCCCAGCTATCCGCTGATTCCCCAGGGGGACAAGTCCCTCCTGCTGATCAACTCCGGTATGGCACCCATGAAGAAATTCTTCACCGGTGAAGTAGTTCCGCCCCGCAATCGGGTTACCACCTGCCAGAAGTGCATCCGTACGCCCGATCTGGAGCGCGTGGGACATACTGCCCGCCACGGCACCTATTTTGAGATGCTGGGCAACTTCTCCTTCGGCGATTATTTCAAGGAGGAGGCACTTCAGTGGGCGTGGGAGTTTCTGACCTCCCCCCAGTGGCTGGACATTCCCGGTGAGCTGCTCTGGCCCTCCATCTATGAAAACGATGAGGAAGCCTTTGAGATCTGGACGAAGAAGATCGGCGTGCCTGCCCATCAGATCACCCGCCTCGGCAAGGCAGACAACTTCTGGGAGCACGGCACCGGCCCCTGCGGTCCCTGCTCCGAGATCTATTTCGACCGCGGCATCAAATACGGCTGCGGCTCTCCCGACTGCCGTCCCGGCTGTGACTGCGACCGGTTTATGGAGATCTGGAACAACGTGTTCTCCCAGTTCAACAACGACGGTCAGGGCAATTATACCGAGCTTGCCCAGAAGAATATCGATACGGGCATGGGACTGGAGCGTCTGGCCTGCGTTATGCAGGGCGTGGACAACATGTTCGAGGTGGACTCCATCCGCGCGGTCATCGATAAGGTAAGCGAGATTTCCGGCAAAAAGTACGGAGACGACAAGAACAACGATATCTCCATCCGCGTGATCACGGACCATACCCGTTCCGCTATGTTCATGATCTCCGACGGCGTTATCCCCTCCAACGAGGGCCGCGGCTACGTGCTTCGCCGCATCATCCGCCGTGCCTGCCGTCACGGAAAGCTTCTCGGTATCAACCGCCCGTTCCTTATTGACATGGTGAACGTGGCTATCGCCGAGAGTGTGGACGGCTATCCGGAGCTGAACGCCCGTGCCGACTACATCCGCAAGGTTCTCTCTATGGAGGAGGAGCGCTTCGACGCTACCATCGACGCCGGCCTTTCCATCCTCTCCGATCTGATCCGGGGCGCTATCGATAAAAATGCCGACACCATCCGCGGCGAGGACGTGTTCAAACTGTACGATACCTTCGGCTTCCCCATCGACCTCACCCGTGAGATCGCCGAGGAGAGCCATCTGAAGATCGACGAGGAAACATTCAACGCACTGATGAAGGATCAGAAGCAGCGTGCCCGTGAGGCACGTGCCAACATCAGCGGCTGGAGCGAATCCTCCAAAACCCTGCTTGCCGATCTTCAGAAGACGGAGTTCACCGGCTACGCCGAGTACCGCAGCGAGGCCAAGATCATTGCCATCCTGGTGGACGATGCCGCTGTGGAAAGCGTCAGCGAAGGCGACTGCACCGTGGTTCTGGACCGCACGCCGTTCTACGGCGAGGGCGGCGGCCAGGTAGGCGACGCCGGTACCCTGTATGCCGACGGCAAAATGGCCAACGTGTACGACACCAAGAAATCCGAGGGCGTATATATCCACCTGTGCACCGTGGTGAACGGCACCTTCTCCGTGGGAGATGCGGTTACTGCCGATATTACCGACGCACGCCGCCGTGCCATCATGCGGAATCACTCCGCCGCCCATCTTCTGCAGGCGGCTCTCCGCCGGGTGCTGGGCGATCACGTGGAGCAGGCCGGCTCCTACGTCAGCGAGGACGTATGCCGCTTTGACTTCACCCATTTCGCCGCTCTGACCGATAAGGAAATTGCCGCTGTGGAAATGATGGTAAACGCCAATATCTTTGCCGCCACGCCTGTCGTAACCATGGAGACCGATATCGAGACTGCGAAGGCAAACGGTGCCATGGCACTGTTCGGCGAGAAATACGGCAAGGTCGTCCGTATGGTCAAAATGGGCGATTTCTCCACGGAGCTCTGCGGTGGTACCCACTGTGAGAGCACGGGCAACATCGGCCTGTTCAAGATCATCTCCGAGTCTTCCGTAGCCGCCGGCGTACGCCGTATCGAGGCCGTTACCGGTGAGGGCGTGCTTGCCCTGCTTGCATCCAAGGACGCACTGATCGCCGAGACGGCCAAGGAACTGAAGGCCGCCAATACAGCCGATCTGCCGAAGCGCGCCGCCCAGCTGCAGAGTGAGTTGAAGGAAGAGCGCCGCGTCATCGAATCGCTGAACGCCAAACTAGCCGCCGGTCAGCTGGATTCTCTCCGTGCCGGCGCAAAGAAGGTTGGCGCCGTATCGCTGATCACAGCCGATCTGGGCGGAATGTCCATGGATGCGGCACGTACCCTGTGCGATACCTTGAAGGAAACCGCCGACGCGGTGGGCGTAATCGCCATCCATACCGGCGACAAGCTGAACTTTATGGCAGTCTGCGGTGCGGACGCCGTGAAGGCCGGTGCCCACGCAGGCAATCTGCTCCGCGAGGTCAGCGCCATTGCCGGCGGTAAGGGCGGCGGACGTCCCGACAGTGCCACCTCCGGCGGTAAGGATCTTACGAAGATCGCTGACGCTTTGGCGGCAGCCGAGGGTATCCTCTCCGGTATGCTGAAATAAAAGAAAACGGAAATCCCCCTGCGGCAAATGCCGCAGGGGGATTTTTCACTGTATCTCCATTTTAATATCGCCCGTGTCGGTGGTGATCTCGCACCTGCCGCCGGCGGTAGATTTGGGAACGCGGATGCGTCCCGTGTCCGTGCGGGTGAAAAATATTTTCTCCGAAAGCAGCGTGCCGGTCACATCGCCCGTGTCCGTTTTAATAAAGATCTCCCCAGCATCCGAGCCGGTGAGCATTACGTCACCGGTGCTTCTCTCGATCATCATGCACCCGGCGGCGATTACGTCTGAAAGGGAAAGATCACCGGTGTTTCCGTCGGAGTGAAGATTCTGACAGCGGATGCCGGTGAGATCGGCTTTTCCCGTGGAAACGCGCACACGCACATCCTCCTGACACTGCAGGGCGGATACGATGATCCGGCCCGTGGAAACGGAGAGATCCGCCGAGCGGGCGGCGGTGTTTTTCACCCGGATGCTGCCGGTAGTGGCGTTGATCTTCATATCGCCCGAGACGGAGGCGCGGCAGGTTACGCTGCCGGTGGTGGCGGTGATATCCAGGCTTTCAAAAGAGAAATCGCCGGGAATCGCAATACTGCCTGTGTGTTCTCTGATGAAAAGCGTGCCGTAGGTGCTTCCGGGCAGATAGATGGTGATTTTGGGCGATTCCCAGTTAATGCCGATCCGGTCGTACCACTTCTGCGTATCGGTAACCGAGACGGTAAGGGTTTCGTTCTCTACGGAGATCTTGTGCTTGACTTTCTCCGGCTCATAGCAAACCGCGTACGGCGTTTCGCTTTCAGTCCGCACGAAAGAAATACCGGCGGTGTCCGTCACGATGCGGATGTTACGGAAGGGTTCTTTTATGGCAAATTCTCTCGTTTCATACGAAGTTGTGGACAGCTTTGAGAAATCCCATTTCAGTGCTGTCATGGCGCTTCCGAAAAGGATGCATCCGATCAGCAGAAAGGAAGCCGCGGCGATCAGTACGATTTTGGTTGTTTTGTTCATCTCGATTCCTCCTTATTAACTGTGCGTTTTCTGCAGAGAAAAATACGTTTCGTAAGCCATACCGCACCCTTGGATACCGCACCGCATAAGAAAAACAGAAGCAGGGAAAGTCCCGCGCAGATCAGCCCTGCGCCGAAGAGCGCCGCACCGATGATCGGACGGTGAACGAAAACGAATACCGCCCCGGCGATGAGGCCGGCAATGGCACAGGCGGCAAGGGAAACGGGTATCGACCAGAGAGAGACGATGATCGCCCAAAGAGATACGTACAGCGCAAGCAGTATGGAAAAGACGGTAAGAAGCAGGGAGAGCCACAGGGGCGAGCCCAGCACCAGAAGTACGATCTCCCAAACACGCCACTGCTTTTTCGGTTTTTGCCTTTCCGGCAAGGCTTCTTTTTGAGGAAATTCAGCGAGAATCTGCGCGGCGATCTCCTCTACGGATCCTGCCGCCGCTACGGCTTCTTCCTCGGGCACGCCTTCCTCCATGCGGTCCTCGATCATCTCCGTGTAAAAACGCAGACGTTCTTCCAGATCCGCCTTGGGAATATCCGTAGCCTGTCACGCAGGGACAGAAGAAACTGAATTTTAGTCATTGCTGCCGTCCTCCTTTGTTACAAATCGGTATATGGACTGCATCTCTTCCCAGTCCCTCTTGAACTCTTCAATGCGTCGGCATCCCGACTCGGTAATCCGGTAATACTTCCGCAGTCTTCCCCCGTGCTCTGCGGTGCGAACTGTCAGCATATCCGCCGATTCCAGCCGTTTCAGAATGGTGTACAGGGTGGATTCGGAAAGCTCCGTGTACGGTTTTACATCTTTGATGATCTTATACCCGTAGGATTCTTCGCTGCGGATCGCTGCCAGTACGCACACGTCCAAAAGTCCGCGCTTCAATTGAGCATCCATACCATACCTCCTCTTGTAGCATACATCATATCACGAAGTATTGCGTATGTCAAGCGTTTTTTGAAAAATCGTCTCAAAGCGGCGGAGAGGACGGAGCCGCCGTATTGACAGAAACGGGGATCTTGTGTATAATAAACACAAAAACAGCCGGAGTCCCTATCCGGTGTTACGAGTACAGGAGGAAGAATGAATATGGAGCCGAAAGCGATACTGCCCCGCGAGGCGGCACAAACGCTGGAAAAAGTGGAAATTTACTACGAAAAATGCGTGTTGTGGCTTGCCCATATGTTTGATCCCGCCACGGGCGGATTTCATATGGCAATGAGCGGCGTGCAGGATCCCGCCATCGAGCCGGGAATCGAGATGACCGCATGGGGTGTGGCGATACTGAACGACTATACGAATGCACTGAATACCATGCCGCTGTCATTCCGGGAGGGAATCATCCGTTTTATGAATGATCGGCAGGATCCGCTCACGGGGATGTTCATTGACCGGCAGGGACCGGCCAATGCCCGGGAGACAGCGCGCAATCAGGCGGCGGCTTTGGACGCTTTGCGGATTATGAAAGCAGAAGCCCGCTATCCCCATCCCGGAAAAAATGCCGGGGATACGGCATGCGCCATTGTTTTACCGGATTATATGGAAAGTACGGATTCCTATGTGGACTGGATTTCCGGCATGGATTGGAATCACAATTCCTGGACGGCGGGAGATCAGACCCAGTCATCCCTTCAGTATGTGAATATGCTGGATGCCGAAAAGAAAGCTGCCTACGAAGAAGTTCTTTTTGACTGGCTGGAGAAGCGGCAGCAGGAAAGCGGGCTATGGAGCCCGGATATGGATTTCAACGCGGTGTCAGGCGCATTCAAGGTGGGACTTGTGTACGGTGCCTGCGGACGTCGTCTGCCGAATTACAGCAAAATCATTGACGCGGTGTTCCGCTGCTATCAGGTGTCAAAAACCACTTCCCCCTTCTTTGTACGCAATCCTATTTCCTTGCTCCGGCAGATAGCGTTGTATGATGCCCATGCAAAGGAGAAGATCTGCGTGGGGATCCAACGCCGCATGGATGCGGTGACCGCCAGCTTCGGAGAGTTCCTGTGCCCGGATGGTGCATTTTCCGCTGCCAAGGGAAAATCCATGATTTCCTTCGGCGGTATCGATGGTTCCCACGGGATGAACGAGGGCGATATCGACGCCACGCTGATGATGCTGATTGCACGAAAGACGCTGTACAGCCTTTTTGATGCACAGGCACCCAGCCTGCTGGCAGAGGATTTCTGGGCGTGGATCAGCGGTGAAAAGTCTATGCCCGCTCTTTGAAACAGGATTTTTCCGCTCCCCCGTTCTTTTTTCGTCTGTCCGGTTGACAGGAATGCGGAAAATCGGTATAATAAAGATACCGATTTCAATATTTGCAAAAACGTACAATCTTTTTTCCAAAAAGGAGTTTTATCATGGTAAGATACGCATTTGCCGGATTCCGTCACGGGCATATTTACCGCCTGTGGGATCTGGTGGCAAAGAATGAAAACACCGAAATCGTGGGTGCCTGGGAAGAGAACGAGGCCGCAAAGAAGGACGCCGCCGATAATCACGGCGTGACCTTTACTTACGATTCCTACGAGGCTTTGCTTGCCGATCCTACGGTGGACGTGGTGGCCATCGGCGATTATTACGGCCGCCGCGGTGCTATGGTCATTGCCGCTCTCAAGGCAGGCAAGCACGTGCAGATCGACAAGCCGGTGTGTACCTCGCTCAAGGAACTTGACGAGATCGAGGCTCTGGTGAAAAAGACCGGACTGAAGGTAGGCTGTATGCTGGATATGCGGTACAGCAGCTACGCTCTTACCGTAAAGGATATTATTGACGCCGGCACCCTGGGCGAGATCCATCAGGTGATGTTCACCGGTCAGCATCCGCTGATGTACGGCAGCCGTCCCGGTTGGTATTTTGAAGAGGGCAAGCACGGCGGCACCATCAACGATCTTGCCATCCATGGCATCGACATCGTAAAGCATATCACCGGCAAGAAGTTGGAGCGGATCGTGGCGGCAAGAACGTGGAACGCCTTTGCCGACAAGGAGCCGAACTTTGCGGACAGTGCCCAGTTCATGTTGGAACTCACCGGCGGCACCGGTGTGATCGCGGACGTTTCCTACGCCGCACCCGGCCCCATCATGTACTCCATGCCCCAGTACTGGCGTTTCACCTATTGGGGAACGAAGGGTATGCTGGAATATAACAGCGTGGAAGGCAACGTGGGCGGCGATATCAGCATGACGCTGACTGAAACGCAGGAGACGGTGCACGTACCGGTGAAGGAAGTCACCCGCACCTATCTTGATTCCTTCCTTGACGAGATCGCCGGCAAGGAGTGCGAATTCACCACGGCAGAGGTGATCGAGTCCAGCCGCGACACCCTGACCATTCAGGCTGCCGCCAAGGCGTAATTCTTGAGAGGTACCGTAATTTTGCGGTACCTCTTTTTGTATTATGAAAACCCCGCCATAGTGGCGGGGTTCCATAAAGGCTTTGCCGATGAGCAGAAAGCAAATAAAAATTCAGCGTAGAATGATCTTGTGTCAAAGGCTCCCTTGTGTAAAGGGAGCTGTCAGCGAAGCTGA
>JAZPZY010000082.1:0-44963 GCA_045544955.1 Eubacteriales bacterium | reverse complement strand
TGCCGGATCCAGCGGAATCTGCTTGTTGCTGTCGCACTGGAGAACCAACGCCTTTTCTGCTACCTTCCGGTTGAAGGTACGGATCTCCCCGCGGATTTCCTCCGTCATTTCTACCTCGGCGGGATTGTCAAACAGACCCATCTTTGCCTTCATATCGATCACACGGCGAGCCGCATCGTCAATGCGTTCCATGGAGATCCGGCCGTCGTTTACGGCCTTTTCGATGATGTCAATGTAATCCAGCCGCTTGACGTTCAGAAGAATATCGTTGCCGGCATTGAGAAGGGCAACAAACAGATCCTCCTTGTCGGGATAAGCGGTTTTCAAAGCCGCCATTTCGATGGCATCGGTAACGACCACGCCGTCGAAGTGCATCTCTCCCTTGAGAAGATCGGTGATGATCTTATCGGACAGGGTAGCGGGCATATAGTAGTTTTCCACCTTGCGGTCGTCAATGGCAGGAAATCCCTGATGGCCGGGCATGATTTGCCATACGCCGCCGTCGATCATATCCTGGAAAACTTTTCCCTGCTCACGCCACCAGTCCTCCTTGCTGTCTTTGATGCTGGGGCAGACGAAGTGGGAATCCCGGTATTCAAACTTATCCTCACCCGGGAAGTGCTTGGCACACATGCCAATGCCGTTTTTCTGTGCACCTCTTACTATGGCAAGGGAAATGGGCACCAGATGATCCGGCTTGTCGGAGGCCGCCCGCATGATGCCGCACACGGAAAAGCGATTGGAAAGATCCACCACAGGAGACCAGACACTGTTGGCACCGATCGCCTTGCAGTTCAGTGCTAAATATTTGCCGTATTCCTCGGCGATGGCTTCATCGTCCGCCGCTCCCAGAAGGGGCAGGGAAATCAGATCCAGAAGATCCGTCGCCTGTGCTCTGCCGGGATTGTCCAGGGTGAACAGGGGCGGGATCCGCATGGCTTTCGTCATACGCTGTGTCCACTTGCGGTAGAGCGTGCTGTCTGCCGGCTCGTCGATTTCAATATCCGCCAGATTGACGGTGGTCATAGCGGAGTTGCAAGTGTGCCACACGTTGCCGATGGGGTTGTCTTTGAGATATTCCTCCAGATCTTTCATGTTCATCAGATACGCCGTCTGCATCTGACAGGTCTGCCCGATCTTCTCCCGCAGGGAAAGCTCGGACAGCTCGGGCTTGTAATTCAGTGCCATATTGATTCCTCCTAAAGTAGATGTGTGGGATCGATGCTGTGTCTTTATTTAATTATAGCATATATGACGGAAAATGCAAGAGGGATCGGTTATCACTGCAAGAAAAAAGACTGCCCGTGAGGGCAGCCTTTTTCTGTGCATGTTATTCTTCCGATGCGGCCAGAATGCCGTCTACCAGATCGATGATCCGCTTGTTGGCGGCAGTAACCTGTGCGTTATACAGAGAGGCGTACGCCTTGGTCTTTTCGATAATGCAGGTGCGGAGAATGCTGTTGCATCCTACCTGTCCGCCGTATTCCATCATGAAGTCCTTATAGAGGGAGTCCTTGATGATGTCGATGCACTGACCGGAGTAAGAGTCGCGGGAGTACTTCATCTTCAGGGCGGATTCATAGAATACTTCCACTACGTTGCGGTAGGATTCAGAGGAGAGAGCCTCGATCACGCCGCTGATGTCGTCCGCGTTGCCGCAGGTCTTGGGAATGGTGAGGAACGTAGCAGAGGTGGTAACGGTGGAACGGTACTCTTCCTGCTTCTCATCGATCAGCGGAATGGGCAGAATGCCGTAGTCGTCTTCCATGTTGCGGAAGTTGTCAAGGTCCGTGTAAGAGAGGGTATACATAGCGAACAGTACGTTACCGTCGGTGAATACGCCGGAGGTAGCGTCCGGATGGTTCTGGTACATAGCCCAGTCCGTACCGAAGCCGGGGTTATTCCAACACAGATCGTACATTATATCCAAAACTTCCGTGCCGCGGGCAATATCGTGCTCGATCACCGGGTAGCCGTCCTCGTTGCGGGTCATCTGCTTGAACGAGGCACACTGCTCCATGGTACCGTACAGGCCGGAGTTGTCGCAGAACATACCGAATACGTCGCCATCGTCCATGAGACCGTCACCGTCTACGTCGTTGGCGGCAGCTTCCACCATCTCGTGCAGATCGTCGTACGTCCAGTCTTTATTGATGGCTTTCTGATACAGATCGTCGGGATTTCCAAAGTTCTCCTCGTAGATCCGCTTGTTGAAGTAGGCTACGTTTGCCCAGAAGTAGGTGTTCATGATAGCGTCACCAGCCAAATAGCGGATGGATTCGCCGTCGATGGACATGTTGTCCATAATGTTGTTTGCCCACCAGGGCTGATCGAAATCCAGATATTTCAGATTGCTTACGTCCTGGAACAGGTGGTCATTGCCCAGACGGATGGAAGCGTTGCCGGCGGCAAGGATGATCTGCCAGGTGTCGTCGCCTGCCATGACGTTCTCTTCGATGGCAAGACCGTAGTCGTCGTATCCCAGATCCATATCGGTCAGCTCAAAGGTCAGTCCGAGACGGGCTTCCACGGCCGCAGTGCGGTTGAAAACGGCCTGTGCCAAAACGTCGGAATCGGCAGAATCGCCGCCGTCCCAGTCGATCTTGCGGTAGGAGTGGCGGGTAAGAACGCCCACCGTCTGTCCGTTCATGTTGAAGTCAGCCGGGAGGTTATCTTTCGCGTTCTTTCGGTCGTTGGGATCCAAAGTTTCGTCCGGAGCGGTAGTAGCGGCCGGATCGGTGGTGCCGGCTGCCGGGGGATTAGGATCCTTTTTGCAGGCGATCATGGCAGGCAGCAGCATCAGCAGTGCCAGAGCCAGTGCGAGAATCTTTTTCATATAGTTTCTCCTTACTATGTATTGGGATTGCCCCATAGCATAATTGTACCTACAAATGATGTCTTTGTCAAGATTGATGATAGGGAAGTGAACAATCTTCTAATGTTTTTACAAAAAATCCTTATTCGGTTTGTGCAAGGTGACAAAAAAAGAACGCATCCCGCCTAAAGGGATGCGTTCTTCATTTACATAAGTCTTTGTATTGTTTTATTCTTCCTGTGCAAGAATGCTGTCGATCAGGTCTGCGAGTTTCACGTTAGCGGCATCCACCTTTGACTGATAAGAAGAAACGTAGTCCTTGGTTTGCTTTTGCAGGCAGGCACGGAGCAGATTGCTGCATCCTACCTGAGAGCCATACTCGGTCATGAAATCTTTGTAGAAGGAGTCTCTGATAATGTCAATGCACTGACCGGAGTAAGAGTCGCGGGAGTATTTCATCTTCAGCGCAGATTCATAGAATACTTCTACCACACTGCGGTAGGATTCGGAGGACAGTGCCTCAATTACGCCGCCGATACGATCATCTGCACAGGTTTTTGGAATGGTAATGAACGTAGCGGAGTTGGTGATGAGAGAGATGTATTCTTCCTGCTTCTCGTCGATCTTCGGCATGGGCAGGATACCGTAGTCGTCTCCCATGTTGCGGAAGTTGTCAAGATCGGTATTGGAGAGAACGCCGAGCTGGAACAGAGCCATGCCGTCGGTAAAGGTTTTCCAGTCGGGATGCGTTTTGTATCTGTTCAGATCGAAGCCGATGCCCGGCGTTTCATGCACGTAGGCGTACAGTACGTCCAGCACCTCTACACCTCGCTCGGTATCGTGCTCGATCACCGGATAGCCGTCCTCATCGCGGATGGTAGTACGTACGTTCGCACAGCCTTCCATATATCCGAGAACGTTTACCTTGTCCACGAACATACCGAACACGTCGCCTTCGTCTATCTGACCGTCGCCGTCCACGTCATTGGAGGCTTCTTCGCTGAGGTAAGCGAGGTCGTCGTAGTACCAATCGCCGGCGATGGCTTTTTTGTACAGCTCGTCCGGATCACCGAAGTTCTCTTCATAAATACGTTTGTTGAAGAAAGCGTTGCACGTCCAGTAGTAGGTGTTCATGATGGCGTCACCCATCATGTAGCGGATGGAAGAACCGTCGAGGGACATATTCTCCATGGCTTCCTTTGCCCACCAGGGCTGATCGAAGTCCAGATACGTATTGTCCGTCACGTCCCGGAACAGGTGGTCGTTGCCCCGTTCGATAGAAGCATTGCCGGCGGCCAGGATGATCTGCCAGGTGTCATCGCCGGCCATGATGTTTTCCTCAATGGCCGCACCGTATTCGGTGTAGCCCAGTTCCAATTCGGTGGTTGCAAACGTCAGTCCCAGCCGGTCTTCCACGGCACGGGTGCGGTTGTAGACAGCCTCTGCGAGAACTTCGGAATCCTTGGCGTCGCCGCCGTCCCAGTCCACCTTGCGGTAGGTATTCCGGGTGAGAACGCCTACGGTTTCACCCTTCATGTTGAAGTCGGCGGGGAGATTGTCTTTGACGTTCTTGCGGTCGTCCGGATCGCCGGTTTCTGCCGGTGCGGTGGTTTCCGCCGGTGCAGTGGTGCCGGTGGGATCATCGGAGTTCTTGTCGCAGGCGATCATGGCGGGGAGAAGCAGCGTAAGCACCATAAGGAGTGCGAGAATACGTTTCATAGTACAAAAGCCTTTCCTGTTTATCTGTATACGGTTGAAAACTATGGTTTTATTCTAACGGAAAGTGCAGTTTTTGTCAATACATGGAAAAATCCTTTCGGTTTTTTGCAATAAACTGTGCATAAATTGCAATGTGACGAAGATAAAAAAACGGCACTGCCCCATGGCAGTACCGTTTTTGTCGTAAGTATTTTTGGGGAAATTACTCCGTCTGAGCAAGGATGGAATCTACCAGCTCTACGATCTTCTTATTGGCTGCAGCAACCTGTGCCTGATAAGTGGATACGTACGCCTTGCTCTGGGCGATGAGCAGAGAACGGAGCAACTGGTTGCATCCCACCTGTCCGCCGTACTCGGTCATGAAGTCCTTATAGAAGGTGTCCTTGATGATGTCGATGCACTGGCCGGAGTAGGAGTCGCGGGAGTACTTCATTTTCAGGGCGGACTCGTAGAATACTTCTACTACGTTTCTGTAAGACTCAGAGGACAGAGCCTCGATCACGCCGCCGATACGCTCATCCACGCAGGTCTTGGGAATGGTGAGGAACGTAGCGGAGGTGGTGATGGGAGATACGTAATTTTCCTGCTTCTCGTCGATCTTCGGCATGGGCAGGATACCGTAGTCGTCTTCCATGTTGCGGAAGTTTTCAAGGTCGGTGTTGGACAGAGTGCCGAACTGGAACAGGGCACCGCCGTCGGTGAAGGTCTGCTGGTTGGGATGGGTCTTGTAGCGGGGCCAGTCCACGCCTACGCCCGGATTCTCGAACAGGTAAGCGTACAGTACGTCCAGAACCTCGGTGCCGCGCTCGGTATCGTGCTCGATCACGGGATAACCGTCCTCGTCACGGGTGGTGGTCTTCATGCCGGAAGCGATCTCCATAAAGCCGAGGATACCGGAGTTGTCGAAATACATACCGAATACGTCGTCATCGTCCATGGCACCGTCACCGTCCACGTCGTTGGCAGCAGCCTCGCTGAGGGAGGCAAGCTCGTCGTAGTACCACTTGCCGTCGATGGCTTTCTGATACAGCTCATCGGAAGAGCCGAAGTTCTGCTCGTAGATGTTCTTGTTGAAGTAGTTAACGTATGCCCAGTAATAGGTGTTCATAATCGCGTCGCCCATCATGTAGCGGATGGATTCGCCGTCGATGGACATGTTGAGCATAGCGTCGGTTGCCCACCAGGGCTGGTCAAAGTCCAGATACTGGTTGTCCGTTACGTCCAGGAACAGATGGTCGTTGCCCAGACGGATGGAGGCGTTGCCTGCGGCCAGGATGATCTGCCAGGTGTCGTCGCCGGCCAGTACGTTTTCTTCGATGGACTTACCGTAATCGTCGTAGCCCAGCTCCATATCCGTCACCTCGAAGGTCAGTCCGAGACGCTCCTGCACAGCCTGGGTGCGGTTGTAAACGGCCTGTGCCAGTACTTCCTCGGCACCGGCGCCGTCCCAGTCGATCTTACGGTAGGTGTTTCTGGTGAGAACGCCCACCTTTTCGCCCTTCATGTTGAAGTCAGCGGGAAGGTTGTCCTTGGCGTTCTTACGGTCGTTGGGATCCAGGGTCTCTGCGGGTGCGGTGGTTGCCGCCGGATCGGTGGTGCCTGCATCCGGATTGTCCGGCGTTTTGTCGCAAGCGGCAAACAGCGGGCAAAGCAGAAGCACGGCAAGCATGATGGCAAGAATCTTTTTCATTTTTGCGTACCTCGTTTGTTATTTTTGGAATGGTGCTCCTATAATTTTATCCTAAAGTGAAGTTTTTGTCAAGTTCAATTTAGGAACGCACCGGCTTTTTGACGGAATGACAAAAACTCCCCTTTGATTTTGGGCAGAGTTCACAAAAAGAAGGAACTGCCGCATTTTCATGCAGCAGCCCCTTTTATGTATCGGGAAATTACTGTGCAGCGTCCAGAATACCGTCAACGTGGGTGATGATGGCATTGTTGACGGAAGCCAGCTTGGAGTTGTACGTGGAAACGTACGTCTTGTTCTGATTCTTAATGCAGGCGGGGAAGAAGTTGGTATCACCGATGTTTCTGTAATACTCGGTGAGGAAGTCCTTGTAGAGCACCTCGCGGATGATGTCGATGCACTGGCCGGAGTAGGAGTCGCGGGAGTACTTCATCTTCAAAGCGGACTCGTAGAATACTTCCACAACGGAGCGGTAGGATTCGGAAGACAGCGCCTCGATCACGCCGCCGATCTTCTCGTTTACGCAGGTCTTGGGAATCACAAGAAGCGTAGCGGAAGTGGAAATGGGAGATACGTATTCTTCCTGCTTTTCGTCAATACGCGGAATGGGCAGAATGCCGTAGTCGTCCGTCATGTTGCGGTAGGCTTCGTCAGAAGTGTTGGAGAGGGTGCCGATGCTGAACAGAGAACTGCCGTCGGAGAAGAAGTGACCGCCCTTGCCGGAGGGATGGGTCTTATAAAAAACAACGTCAACGAGAGAACCGGGGGTTTCCACGCACAGCTTGTAGAGCTTGTCCAGTACTTCCTGGCCGCGGTCCAGATCGTGATCCAGCACGGGGTAGCCGTTGGCGTCACGGCTCATGAAACGCATGCCGGAGGCATACTGCATCATGTTCAGCGGCACGCCGCTGTCGCAGATGAAGCCGTATGTGTCTTCCTTATCGAACTCACCGTCGCCGTCCACGTCGTTGGCTACGGCCTCTACCATTTCGATCATATCGTCGTAGTACCAGTCGTAGTCAAGCGCCATCTTATACAGTTCGTCCGCATCGCCGAAGTTTTCTTCGTAGATGCGCTTGTTGAAGTAGGTGACGGTTGCCCAGTAGTAGGTGTTCATGATGGCGTCGCCGGACATGTAGCGGATAGACTCGCCGTCGATGGAGATGTTCTCCATGGCTTCCTTTGCCCACCAGGGCTGATCAAAGTCCAGATACTGATTGTGGGAAACGTCCTGGAACAAGTAGTCGTTGCCCAGCATGATGGAGGCGTTGGTAGCGGCAAGAACGATCTGCCAGGTGTCGTCGCCGGCCATGATGTTTTCCTTGATGGTTTCGCCGTAGTCTGCATATTTGTCGCCTACGTCCATATCAGTCAGATCAAACGTAAGCCCGAGACGCTCCTGCACGGCCTGGGTGCGGTTGAACACAGCCTGTGCCAGAACGTCGGAGTCTACGGCACCGGCACCGTCCCAGTCGATCTGGCGGTAGGTGCTGCGGGTGAGGACGCCAACCGTCTCGCCCTTCATGTTGAAGTCAGCGGGGAGGTTGTCTTTTGCGTTTTTGCGGTCGTTGGGGTCGCCGGTTTCAGCCGGTGCGGTGGTTTCTGCGGGTGCGGTGGTGCCGGCATCCGGGGTGTCGGGAGTGTCGGGGTTCTTGTTGCAGGCGATCATGGCGGGAAGCAGCATGAGCGCGACCAGAACCAGTGCGAGAATCTTTTTCATAATTATTCTCCTCTGAATATTTAGGATATTATCCATCTTAAATTGTAACAAAAACGCAAGTGAGTGTCAAGGCTTCCCTCTTCTGTTTCGCGGAACTCTCCAATGTTTCGCTTTGGGCGGTTTTACACCTACGACAGTTCTATTTTTAGAAGAAAAAACGCCGCACCCATAGGGCGCGGCGTTTGGTGAGAGAGCTTATTCCTCGGATGCCTTTACGATAGCGTCTACAATGGCCTGAATGGAGCCGTTCATAACACGGACCACGGAATTGTAGCGGGAAACGTAGTTTTTGGAGTGGTCGTTCAAAGCGGTACGGAAGAAGTAGGAATCGCCGACTCTGCCGTAGTACTCGCTGAAGAAGTCCTTAAAGAGGGTATCCTTTACGATATCGATGCACTTACCGGAGCTGGAGTCACGGGAGTACTTCATCTTCAGAGCGGACTCGTAGAATACTTCCACAACGGAGCGGTAGGATTCGGAGGACAGAGCCTCGATCACGCCGCCGATACGCTCGTCCACACAGGTCTTGGGGATGGTGATAAACGTAGCGGAGGTGGTGATGGGAGATACGTAAGACTCCTGCTTTTCATCGATGCGGGGCATGGGCAGGATGCCGTAGTCGTCTGCCATGTTTCTCATGTAGTCAAAGTCAGTAGAAGCCAGCGTGTTGAAGTCAAACAGCAGGTTGCAGTCGGAGAAGACGGAGCCGCCATTGCTGGGATATTTTGCATGCATGGCGGTGTCGGCACCGGCACCGGGGGTCTCGAAGCAGAGCTTGTAGATCTTGTCCAGGCATTCCATGCCGCGGTCCAGATCGTGCTGCAGAACCGGATAACCCTTTTCGTCACGGACGTAGGTCTCAAAGCCGGAAGCGTCCTGCATGTAAGCGAACTGCCATGCGTTGGAAACCATGAAGCCGAAGGTATCGCCTTCGTCCATTACGCCGTCACCGTTTACGTCGTTGGCGGCAGCCTCTGCCATTTCGATCACGTCGTCGTAGAACCAGTCGTTATTGATGGCCTTGGCGTACAGATCCTCGGGATCACCGAAGTTATCCTCGTAAATTCTCTTGTTGAAGTATGCCACGTACGCCCAGTAGTAGGTGTTCATGGTGACGTCGCCCATCATAAAGCGAACGGAAGAGCCGTCAACGGACATCTTCTCCATAACGGTGGATGCCCACCAGGGCTGGTCAAAGTCCAGATACTGGTTCTTCGATACGTCGGAGAACAGGTGATCGTTGCCCAGACGGATGGAAGCGTTGCCGGCGGTGAGAATGATCTGCCAGGTGTCGTCACCGGCCATGATGTTTTCCTCGATGGATGCGCCGTAATCGTCGTAGCCCAGCTCCAGATCGGTCAGATCAAAGGTGAGCCCCAGTCTTTCCTGAACGGCCTCGGTACGGTTGTAAACAGCCTGGGCCAGAACCTCGGAGTCCTTGGCGTCGCCCCCGTCCCAGTCGATTTTGCGGTAGGTGTTTCTGGTGAGAACGCCTACCTTTTCGCCCTTCATGTTGAAGTCAGCGGGCAGGTTATCTTTTGCGTTCTTTCTGTCGTTGGGGTCCAGGGTTTCTTCCGGAGCGGTAGTTTCCGCCGGAGCGGTCGTATCGTCCGGCTTGTTGGTGTCCTTGTTGCAGGCGATCATGGCAGGCAGCAGCATGACCGCTACAAGAACGAGAGCCAGAATGCGTTTCATAAAATCCTCCTGATTTTCTACTTTGTATTGGATATGTAGCCAACTTTTATTATAATACAATGAAAATCGTTTGTCAATGGGCTTTTCCGTAAAAAAGACCGCACCGGAAATTCGGTGCGGTCCGTACGGTTTTTATTCGGATGCTTTCAGAATAGCGTCGATTACAGACACGATCTTTTTGTTCATGGCGGCGGCGACGGCGTTGTATCTTGCCACGTAGTTGCCGGACTCTTCAAGCAGAACGGCACGGAAGAAATAGGAATCGCCGATCCGATCATAGTATTCGCTGAAGAAATCCTTGAAGAGAGAATCTCTTACGATATCGATGCACTGACCGGAGTAGGAGTCGCGGGAGTACTTCATTTTGAGCGCGGATTCGTAGAATACTTCCACTACATTGCGGTAGGATTCGGAGGATAGCGCCTCGATGACACCGCCGATCCGCTCGTCCACGCAGGTCTTGGGGATGGTGATAAACGTGGCGGAGGTGGTGATAGGCGCCACGTATTCCTCCTGCTTTTCATCGATGCGGGGCATGGGCAGGATGCCGTAGTCATCCTCCATGTTCCGCATGTACTCAAAGTCGGTGATGGACAGTGACTCGAAGGAGAAGAGCTGGAATCCGTCAGCAAAGAGGGAACCGCCGTTGGCAGGGTAGCGTGCGTGGAATCCCGTATTTACCAACGCACCGGGGGTCTCGTAGCAGAGTTTGTAGATTTTGGAGAGACATTCCATGCCGCGATCCAGATCGTGTTCCAGGACCGGGTATCCGTTTTCGCCGCGGACGTGGGTCTTGAAGCCGGCCGCGTCCTGCATATAGGCAAATCGCCACTGGTTGTCAACCAAAAATCCCAGCGTATCGCCGGCATCGTAAGTGCCGTCGCCGTCCACGTCGTTGGCGGCAGCCTCCGTCATTTCGATTACGTCATCGTAGAACCAGTCGTTGTTTATGGCCTTCTGATACAGCTCGTCGGCGGCGCCGAAGTTGGCTTCGTAGATGCGCTTGTTGAAAAAGGCGGCGTATGCCCAGTAGTAGGTGTTCATGATGGCGTCGCCCATCATGTAGCGGACGGATTTGTTGTCAATGGACATTTTCTCCATAACGGAGGTTGCCCACCATTCTCTCTCGAAATCCAGATACGGATTGTCGGAAACGTCCCGGAACAGGTGGTCGTTTCCCTGGAGAATGGACGCGTTGCCGGCGACCAGGATGATCTGCCAGGTGTCGTCACCGGCCATGACGTTTTCCGAAATAGCGAAGCCGTAGTCACCGTAGCCCAGATCCATATCAGTCAGCTCGAAGGTGAGACCGAGGCGATCCTGTACGGCCTCTGTACGGTTGTAAACGGCCTGTGCCAGCACCTCGGAATCCTTGGCGTCGGCGCCGTCCCAGTCGATCTTGCGGTAGGTGTGGCGGGTGAGCACGCCCACCGTCTCGCCATCCATATTGAAATCTTCGGGAAGATCGTCTTTGGCGTTCTTACGGTCATTGGGGTCCAGTGTTTCCGCGGGTGCGGTGGTTTCTGCGGGGGCATCAGTGCCGTCCGGGGGATTGGTGTCCTTGTTGCAGGCGATCATGGCAGGGAGCAGCATGAGGGCGGCAAGAACCAGGGCAAGCGTTCGTCTCATAAAAAATCTCCTTGTTGCATGCAGCAGAATGATAGTATCAATTTAGATTATAGTACAGAAAAAAGCGTTTGTCAAGGAGATTTTTTGTGAAAAAATACCACACCGGATTTCCCGGTGCGGTATTTTGTACGTATTCAGTTATTCTGCGTCCGCGGCAGTAATGGCGTCTACCAGCTCAATGATCTTGTAGTTGGCAGCTTTCACAGCGGAATTGTAACGGGAAACGTAGTCCTTGGTCTGCTTCTGCAGGCAGGTGCGGAAGATGTAGGTGCAGCCCACCTGGTAGTACTCGCTGAGGAAGTTTTTGTGCAGAACGTCCTTTACGATGTCGATACACTGACCGGAGTAGGAGTCGCGGGAGTATTTCATCTTCAGCGCGGACTCGTAGAATACCTCTACGACGCTTCTGTAGGATTCGGAGGACAAAGCCTCAATTACACCGCCGATACGCTCGTCCGTGCAGGTTTTGGGAATGGTAATAAACGTAGCGGAGGTAGTGATAGGCGCCAGATATTCTTCCTGTTTTTCATCTACGCGGGGCATGGGCAGAATACCGTAGTCATCCTCCATGTTGCGGAAGTGTTCCTGATCGGTGTAGGAGAGGGAGTTGAAGTAGATCAGTACGCCGCCGGCGGTAAATACGCCGGAGGTAGCGGCAGGATACTGCTTCGGGAGATTCATATCCACGGCAGCACCGGGGGTTTCCCAGCACAGCTTGTAGAATTTCTCAAAGACCTCCTGCCCGCGATCCAGATCGTGCTCGATTACCGGGTAGCCTTCTTCGTTGCGGGTGTAGGTCTTGAATCCGGCGGCATCCTCCATGTAGGCGAGGATCCACTGGTTATCCACAACAAAGCCGAAGGTGTCGCCTTCCTCCAGCTTGCCGTTGCCGTTCACGTCGTTGGCGGCGGTCTCCACCATTTCGATCACGTCATCGTAGTACCAGTCGTAGTCCAGCGCTTTTTTGTACAACTCGTCGGAATTGCCGAAGTTTTCTTCGTACAGCCGCTTGTTGAAATAGGAAACGTAGGCGTAGTAGTAGGTGTTCATGGTGGCGTCACCCATCATATAGCGGATGTTTTTGCCGTCCAGAGACATCTTTTCCATAACGTCGCCTGCCCACCAGGGCTGGGAGAAATCCAGATACTTGTTTTCGGAAACGTCACGGAACAGATGATCGTTGCCGAAGCGGATGGATGCGTTGCCGGCAACCAGTACGATCTGCCAGGCGTCGTCACCGGCCATCAGATTTTCTTCAATGGCGGTACCGTAATCGTCGTAGCCGATATCCATATCGGTCAGTTCAAAGGTCAGCCCGAGACGCTCCTGTACGGCGGCGGTACGGTTGTAGGCAGCCTGTGCTACTACTTCGTCAGCACCGGCGCCGTCCCAGTCGATCTTGCGATAGGAGTGACGGGTCAGAACGCCTACTGTCTCGCCGTTCATGTTGAAATCGGCCGGCAGGTTATCCTTGGCGTTTTTGCGGTCGTTCGGGTCCAGAATCTCCACCGGTGCGGTGGTTTCAGCCGGAGCAGTGGTTTCAGCCGGATCCGTGGTCTTGTTGCAGGCGATCATGGCAGGCAGCAGCATGACCGCTACAAGAAGCAGTGCTAAAATGCGTTTCATAAAGACCTCCTGAAATTTATTTTACAAGGATTCACACTACCATTTTAGTATAATGTGCATTTATTGTCAAGTAACGACGGCACTGTTTTTTGTGCAAAATATGTCATAATTGTTGGTGTGAAAAGGAAAAGGGACCGCTTTTTGCGGTCCCTGTTTCACTGGATTATTCTTCTGCGGATTTCTGAATTGCCTTGATGCCGTCGATGATTGCCTTGTTGGCGGCAGTTACCTCGGCGTTATATTTGGAGGTGTACGCCTTTGTACCTTCGTATACGCAGTCACGGATCAGATCGTAGCACATACTGCCGGCGATTACGTAGTACTCGTACAGGAAATCCTTGTAGAGGGTTTCGCGTACGATGTCGATAACCTGGCCGGAATAGGAGTCACGGGAGTATTTCATCTTCAAAGCGGACTCATAGAATACTTCCACTACGCTGCGGTAGGATTCAGAGGAGAGTGCCTCGATAACGGCACCGATGTCGTCCGGATTCGCACAGGTCTTGGGAATGGTGAGGAAGGTCGCGGAGGTGGTGATGGGGGAGATGTACTCCGTCTGCTTTTCGTCGATCAGCGGAATGGGCAGGATACCGTAGTCATCCTCCATGTTGCGGAAGTTTTCTGTGTCCGTGTTGGACAGCGTGTTATAGTAGAAGAGTATGTTGCCGTCCGTGAAGTGTCCGTTGGAGTTGCCGGAGGCATGCTCCCGGTTGATGTCCATGGTGCTGCCCTTGGTTTCCCAGGCAAGGCGGTAGAGCACGTCCAACACTTCCATAGCCCGTTCCTGATCGTGGTTGATCTGGGGAATACCGTCCTCGTTCCGCTCCCACTGCCGGTAGCCGGAAGCGCGTTCCAGAAACATATAGTCGCCATATCCGTGGCTGAAGAAGCCGAAGGTATCGCCCTCTTCCATGTTGCCGTCACCGTCCACGTCGTTGGCGGCCTGTTCCACCATTTCGATCATATCGTCGTAGTACCAGTCACGGTTCAGCGCTTTTTCGTACAGTGCATCTGCACTGCCGAAGTTTTCCTCATAGAGGTTCTTGTTGAAGAACATAACGGACGCCCAGTAGTAGGTGTTCATGATAGCGTCGCCCATCATGTAGCGGATGCTCTCGCCGTCGATGGACATGGCTTCCATGGACTCCTTTGCCCACCAGGGCTGGTCAAAGTCCAGATACTTGTTGTTTGTTACGTCCTGGAACAGATTGTCGCTTCCCAGACGGATGGAGGCGTTGCCGGCTGCAAGGATGATCTGCCAGTCGTCGTCACCGGCCATGACCGCTTCCTTGATGGCGGCACCGTAATCGTCGTAGCCCAGATCCATATCGGTAAGGGCAAACTGTACGTTCAGACGCTCTTTCACGGCTTCGGTACGGTTGTATACGGCCTGTGCCAGGACTTCCTCGGCACCGTCACCGTCCCAGTCGATCTTTCGGTAGGTGTGGCGGGTAAGAACGCCCACCGTCTGCTGGTTCATGTCAAAGTTTTCCGGCAGATTGTCTTTGGCGTTTTTGCGGTCGTTGGGGTCCAGGGTTTCTGCCGGAGCCGTAGTACCGGCGGCATCTGTCGTGCCGGCGTCGGGGGTATTCGGCGTCTTATTGCAGGCGGCAAAAGATACGGACAGCATGGACAGAAGCAGAATGGCAGCTATCAGTCGTTTCATGGGAGATCTCCTTTGTAATATGTGATATTGTGCAAGTCTATTATATACGCCGAATTCCGCTTTGTCAATGGTGTTTTTGGATATTTGTATACTTTTTCTTTATAAAATATAAAAAATGTGAGGATATGGGCACTGTTTTGTAGAAAATCTGCAAAACACTTGGGCTGATAACTGAGCGGCGACCGCACGGTGATTGTGATATTCTCCAAATCACTGTATAGATATTGCTAAAAGAGGGGCTGCCGCAGTTGCGGCAGCCCAATGATATTCTTTTATTCGCCGGCCAGCTGGGATTCCAGACGGTTGTATTCGTCAACGAGATCGGCAAGCTTCTGGTTAACGGCAGGCAGTTCTGCATTATAGGTGGAGGCGAATGCGGCACTGTTGTTGATCAGGCAGGAACGGATCCAGTTGCCGCCGCCGGTGATGGCCTGATATTCATAAAGGAAGCTCTTTGTGATGGAGTTTCTTATAATATCGATAACCTGACCGGAGTAGGAGTCGCGGGAATACTTCATCTTCAGTGCAGATTCGTAGAATACCTCCAGTACGCTGCGGTGGGATTCAGAGCAGAGTGCCTCCAGCACGCCGCCGATCACGTCCGCACGTGAGCAGGTTACGGGAATGGTCATGTAAGTCGCGGAGTCGGTAACGACGGAGCAGTACTTTTCCTGCTGCTCGTCGATCTTCGGCATGGGCAGGATACCGTAGTCCGCCTGCATGCCGCGGAAGCCGGCGGTAGATGCGTTGTACAGCGTGGTGAAGTAGAAGAGGGAATGGCCGGAGGTGAAAAGGGAAGCGTCCGGATTGGTCTTGTACAGAGCAGGATCGTAGTAAGAGCCGGGTGTGAGATAAACCAGCTTCAGCATGGTATCCAGTATGGATGCGGCCCGGTCAATGTCATATTCCACCACCGGTACGCCGTCTTCACTGCGGGTGAGACGGGCAAGGTCCGTGGAGTGATCCATAAAGTAGAAGATGTTGGAGTTGTCTACCAAAAAGCCGAATACGTCGGTGATCTCCAGCGTGCCGTTACCGTCCACGTCGTCAGCACCTTCCTCCACCAGCTCCATCAGCTTGTCATAAGTCCAGTTTCCGTCAATGGCCAGCTTGTACAGATCGTCGGCACTGCCGAACTTGTCCTCGTACAGATTCTTGTTGAAGAAGGAAACGGTGCCCCAGAAATAACTGTTGATAGCGATGTCACCCACCAGATAGCGGATCTTTTTGCCGTCCAGGGAGATGGCTTCCATGGCATCGCGGCTCCACCAGGGCTGGTCGAAGTCCAGATACGGATTGCCGCTCAGATCCTGGAACAGGTAGTCGTTACCTCTTCGGATGCAGGCGCTGGATGCCGCCAGTACGATATCGTACTCCTCGCCGGCAAGCAGGTTCTGCTCAATGGCCTGTCCGTAGGCATCCCAGTTTCCGTCCAGTTCCGTTACTTCAAAGGAGGTGGAAAGGCGGGTTTCCACAGCCTGGGTGCGGTTGTATACCGCCTGTGCCAACACGTCGGAGTCCTTGGCGTCGCCGCCGTCCCAGTCGTTGGCACGGTACGTATTGCGGAGCAGTACGCTTACCTTGGATCCCTTCATGGAGAAATCGGGCGGCAGATTATCCTTCAGTGCGGCACGTCCGGTTTCTGCGGGTTCTGCCGGTGCAGTGGTGCCGGATGCGGGATCGTCGGGTGTTTTTTCGTCTTTTCCGCAGGCGATCATGGCAGGGGAGAGCATCGCCAGCACGAGAAAGAGGGCGAGAATACGTTTCATATTGCAAAATCCTTTCCTATTTATATGTATAGGGAATCTGGTGTTTTCATTTTAGCGGATGTTTTATTTTTTGTCAAGGCGTTGTAGTCGTCTTTTCACCTTTTGCAATCGGTTTTGAATTTTTGTGCAGAATTTGCAATATAAAGAGCAAAAAAAGGACTGCCGCATGGTGCGGCAGTCCTTGGCTGTTTTTTATCAGCCCGCCATTTCCGATTCCAGCTTGTTGTATTTTTCCACCAGTGCGGAAAGCAGCTGGTTGACCATGCCAACCTCTGCGTTGTACATAGAGGCAAAGGCGGATGTGTTTTCTCTGAGACAGGCGCGAAACCAGTTACCGCCGCCTACTACGCTGTCGTACTCGTAGAGGAAGCTCTTTGTGGTGGCTGCCTTAATGATATCAATCACCTGTCCGGAGTAAGAATCACGGGAATATTTTGCCTTCAGCGCGATTTCGTAGAATACCTCCAGTACGCTGCGGTGAGATTCGGAGCAGAGTGCCTCCAGCACGCCGCTGATCACGTCCGGGCGGGAGCAGGTGATCGGTACGGTTATGTAGGTGGCGGAATCCGTGATAAAGGAGCGATATTCCGTCTGCTTTTCATCGATTTTCGGCATGGGCAGGATACCGTAGTCATCCTGCATGCTGCGGTATTCAGGCAGGGAGGTGTTGTACAGCTGGGCGAAAACGAACAGGACGTGTCCGGCGGTGAAGAGTCCGGGATTTGTCTTGTGCAGATCGGCCCCGTAGTATGCGCCGGGCGTTTCATATACCAGCTTCAGCATTTTATCCAACATGGCAGAGGCGCGGTCCAGATCATACTGTACCACCGGTACACCGTTCTCGCCCCGGGTGAGACGGTCAAGATCTGTGGAATGATCCATAAAGTAGAATACGGAAGAAACGTCTGCGAGGAAGCCGTATACGTCGGTGACCTCCAGCGAACCGTTGCCGTCCACGTCGTTGTGACCGGCTTCAACCAGCTCCATCAGCTTGTCGTAGGTCCAGCCGCCGTCAATGGCGAGCTGATACAGATCGTCGGCAGAGCCGAAGGTGTTTTCGTACAGCGTCTTGTTGAAGTAGGTGGAGGTTGCCCAGAAATAGCTGTTAATGGCGATATCGCCAACCAAATAGCGGATCTTTTTACCGTCCAGGGAGATCGCCTCCATGGAATCCAGGCTCCACCAGGGCTTTTCAAAGTCCAGATATTTGCTCTTGCTCATATCCTGGAAGAGATAGTCGTTGCCGGGGCGGATGGAGGCGTTGGACGCCGCCAGTGCAATATCGTATTCCTCACCGGCCAGAAGAAGCTGCTCCAGATCCTTGCCGTAGGTCTGCCAGTCGCCGCCGGCGATCTCCGTTACGTCAAAGGTGGTGGAAAGACGGGCTTCCACCGCGCGGGTGCGGTTGTATACCGCCTGTGCCAAAACGTCGGAATCCTTGGACTCGCCGCCGTCCCAGTCAAAGGTACGGTAGGTGTCGCGGGTGATTACCGTTACCGTATCACCGCTTAGGGAGAAGTCGGCGGGAAGATTGTCTTTTAGGGATGCACGTCCGGTTTCGGCGGTTTCTTCCGGTGCGGTGGTTTCCGATGCATCCGTGCCGTCGGGTATTTCGTCGTTTTTCGTGCAGGCGATGATAGCGGGTGTCAGCAGGAAAAGTGCGAGAATGAGAGCGAGCGTGCGTTTCATAGTGCAGAATCCTTTCCTATTCATTTTTTTCATTTTCCGGGCTCCCCTGTAATTCTATTTTAGGGGACGCATTTCTGTTTGTCAATGATTTTCGCAGTCAGACAGACATGCTGCCGCCGATGTTGTCCGAATAGGAAATAAATATAAAATAGCAGGTGCCGCACTGTTCGTGCGGCACCTTTCGGGGAGTTATTTATTCATGCTGGAAGTCATCTGCTCGTACTGTGCTACCAGATCCTGCAATTTTTGATTGGTAGCGGCAACCTGTGCATTATAGGAGGAGGAAAGGCTCTTGCTCTGGTCGTGCAGGAGCATACGGACGATGTATCCGCTGCCGATGGTGCTGGCGTAGGTCTGGAGGAAGTCTATATCGGCGGTTTCCAGAATAATGTCGATAACCTGGCTGGAGTATTGATCCCGGGAATACTTTACCTTCATGGCAGATTCCAGTACCAGTTCCGTCACGCTGCGGTAGGATTCCGAGGCCAGCGCTTCCAGAATGGCACCCATCTTGTCGGGCTCCGCGCAGGTGACGGGAACGCAGACGCAGCCGGCATCGTGGGAATATACGGAGCGGTATTCGGTCTGCTTTTCATCGATCAGCGGCAGGGGCAGAATACCGTAATCCTGCTGCATATCCCGGAAATTGCTGCTGCGTACGTTTTCAAGGCCGTTTACGTAGAAGAGGGAGTGTCCGTTGGTGAAGGTCTGGGTGGTGGGAACGGTCTTATAGAGTGCCGGCTCGTACATGGCGCCCTTGGTCTCGAAGAACAGCTTGTACAGAACGTCCAGTACCTCGGCGGCACGGTTCAGATCAAATTCGATGGTGTATACGCCGTCCTCACCCCGGTGGTAGCGTTCGTAATCTACGCCGTAGTCCATTCTGGCGTTGATGAAGGAGTTGTCGATCACCATACCGTATATATCGCCGGAGGCAACGGTGATGGAGCCGTCGCCGTTCACGTCGTTGTGACCGGTCTCGATCATTTCCATCATTTTGTCATAGTACCACTTGCGCTCCAGGGCCATCTTGTACAGATCGTCGGCGGAGCCGAAGTTATCCTCGTACAGCACCTTGTTGAAGAAAGTAACGCTGGAGGTGAGATAACTCGTGGAGACGATATCGCCGAACAGATATCGCACGTTTTTGCCGTCGATGGACAGTTCAAAAATGGCGTCCTTTGCCCACCAGGGCTGATCGAAATCCAGGTACTTGTTCTTACTCAGATCCTGATAGAGATAATCGTATCCCATGTAGGAGGTAAGGCCGCAGCGCATGAACGCAATGGAAATGTCGTCGCCGCCGGAGAGGACTTCTGTTTTCATGTAATCGCCGGCTTCATTCCATACGTTGGGCAGCGCGTACGTTTCAAAGGTGAGATTCAGCCGCTCCTGCACGGCCTGATTGCGGAGATATACCGCATTGGCAACTGCATCGCCACTCTCCTCTCCGCCGCCGTCCCAGTCAAAAGGCCGGGTAGGGGGATAGGAAGCAACGCCGACTGTGGCACCGCCCATGGAGAAATCGGCAGGGAGGTCGTCTTTTGCACTCTGCCGTGCCAGCGGATCTTCCGTTTCCTTTGTTTCTGCGGGAGCCGTGGTAACGGCAGGATCCGTTTCCGAGGGATCGGCAGGGATCTTTTCGCAGGCAGTCATGGCAGGGAGCAGCATGACTGCGGCAAGCAGGATGGGAAGCAGTTTTTTCATGGTACGTCTCCTGTTACTGATAAATTTGCTGAGAGCAGTGTTTCTACGTTTCATTATACCGAAATTTGTGTGATTTGTCAACCTTTTCCTTATCTGCTTTTGAAAAATTGTCTCATTTTAACAAGAAGACTTCCCGATAAAAAACCCGCATTCCTTTCGGAACGCGGGTGAGAGTGTTTACTGGTTCATTTCCGATTCCAGCTTGTTGTACTCCTCCACCATGGAGATCAGCTTTCTGTTGGCGGCGGCAGACTGTGCCATGTAGGCGGAGGCAAAGGCAGAACTGTTTTCGCCCACCAGATCACGGATCAGCGTACCGCAGCCGATGGTGCCGGCGTACTGATGAACGAAGTTGGTGGTGGAGGTATCTCTTATGATGTCAATGACCTGACCGGTATAGGCGTCGCGGGAATACTTCATCTTCAGGGCGATTTCGTATACGGTTTCCGTCACACTGCGGTAGCCCTCGGAAGCAAGTGCTTCCAGTACGCCGCTGATCTCATCCGGATTGCCGCAGGATACGGGCACGGCGATGTAGTTGGAGTCGTCACTGATGAGAGAGACGTAGTCTGCCTGCTTTTCATCCAGCAGGGGCATGGGCAGAATGCCGTAATCATCCTGCATATTGCGGAAATTTTCGCGGGTTACGGAGCTGAGCACCGCTACGTAGAAGAGAGAATGTCCGTTGGTGAAGGTCTGGGTGGTGGGAACGGCGTGGTAGCGGGCGGCATCGTATACGGCGCCGGGGGTTTCGTGTATCAGGGCGTTGATGCCGGTGAGCGTATCCATGGCGCGATCCTGATCATATTCGATCACGTATATGCCATCCTCTCCCCGGTGGTAGTGCTTAAAGCCCGTGGAAAAGCCCATGTAGGTAATGAGGCGGGAGTTATCCACGATAAAGCCGTGTACCTCGTCCTGTGCCAGCGTACCGTCGCCGTTCGCATCGTCATAGCCTTTCTCCACCATTTCCCGGAGCTTGTCGTAGGTCCAGGTACGGTCGATGGCCATTTTATAGAGTTCGTTGATGTCGCCGAAATTGTTCTGATACAGCCGGGCATTGAAAAACATGACCGGGGTGAAGAGATAGGTGCCGGGAGCAATATCGCCCATAAGATAGCGCACGCGCTTGCCGTCCACAGAAAGATCCTCCATGGCGGTCTTGTTCCACCAGGGCTTTTCAAAGTCCAGATACTGGGTGCCTGCCATGTTCTGGAACAGGTAATCCTGTCCGAAGGCACCTGCCGCCATGACGACGATCTGCCAGGTGTCGTCTCCTGCCAGAACCTCTTGCTTTATGGCGTTGGCGGCCGTATCCCATTTGTCCGGCTGTTCCTGCACCCGGAAGGTGACCTTCAGCCGATCCTCCACCGCACGGGTGCGGTGATACATAGCGGAGTAAAGGGCGTCGGAGGAGTCCTCGCCGCCGCCGTCCCAGTCCATGAGCCGGTGAGAGGGACGGGTGCTGACACCTACCGTCTTTCCCTCCATGGTGAAGTCTGCTGGGAGATCGTCTTTGGCATTCTTGCGAAGGGTTGGATCTTCCGTTTCCGTGGTTTGTGCCGGTGTCGTCGTGCCGATATCGTCTGTGATGGCGGGCGGAGTATCGTCTTTTCCACAGGCGATGAGGGCGGGCGAAAGAAGAAGCATTGCCAGAAGAAGGGAAAGCAGCCGTTTCATAAAATTCCTCCCAAATGAAAAATTACTTATACTATTATCTATTGTAACACAAGGGATTTTCTTTGTCAATGTGTGACATGCGCAAATGTCCCTTCTGTTCCGGTTTTGTTCAAATTAACGAAAAACAAAAAAGAGCCGCCGCCCATCAAAGGCGGCAGCCCGAATTTTTATGGATCAGCCTTCAGCGGTCTTTCCCGCCTCGGCGTTTTTGATGGCACCGATCAGCTCGGTCAGCTTCTGATTGGCGGCATCCGCTTCCTCGGCGTACATGGAAGCAAGATTCGTGCTCTCCCAGGCTACGCAATTGCGGATCAGATAGTGGCATCCCAGCTGATTGCCGTATTCATAAAGGAAATCCTTGTTGGCAGCTTCCCGGATGATGTCGATGCTCTTGCCGGAGTAGGAGTCGCGGGAGTATTTTGCCTTCAGGGCAGATTCAAAGAATACTTCCACAACGGAGCGGTAGGATTCAGAGCACAAGGCCTCGATCACGGCACCGATGGGCTCGGGATTCTGACAGGTTACCGGAATAGTCACGAATGTGGAGGAGTTGGTGATGACGGAGCGGTACTCCTTCTGATTCTCGTCGATCAGCGGTACGGGCAGAATTCCGTAGTCGTCCGCCATATTGCGGAAGTGATCGAGAGACGTCTGTGCCAGCGTGTTGATATAGAACAGCACGCTGCCGTCGGTGAAGATGCCGGCGGTTTTCTTCGGATGGTTATTGTAATAGGAGCCCTGCAGATCGGAGCCGGGGGTCTCGTTCAAAAGCTTGTAGATCTTTTCCAGCACGGTGACGCCCCGCTCCAGATCGTATTCCACCTTGGGTATACCGTTTTCATCCCGGGTGTAGTGGGCAAGATCGCTGGAGTAATCCATGAAATCCAGCTGCAGTGCGTTGTCAATGAAGAAGCCGAAGGTGTCTCCCGTTTCCAGAAGTCCGTTTCCGTTTACGTCGTTGGCGGCGGCCTCGGTCATTTCCATCACCTTATCGTAGGTGAAGCCTTTGTCGATGGCCAGCTTGTACAGATCGTCCGGATCGCCGAAGTTGTCCTCGTAGATCCGCTTGTTGAAGAAAGCGGCGGTGGTGTAGTAGTAGGTGTTCATTACGATATCGCCGATCATGTAGCGGACGGTCTTTCCGTCCAGGGAGATATTGTTCATGGCGTCCGTGAACCACCATTCTCTCCTGAGATCCAGATACTGAAGATCACTTACGTCCTGGAACAGATAGTCCCGGCCGAAATAGAGAGAGGAGTTGCTGGCGGCCAGGATAATATCCCAGGTGTCGTCACCGGCCAGAATATTCTCTTCCACAGCGGTACCGTAATCGGACCAACCAAGTTCCAACTCCGTTGTTTCAAAACGCACCTGGAGCCGCTCCTGTACCGTATCGGTACGCTTTCGTACAGCCTGTGCCATAACGTCAGAATCCACCAAAGCACCGCCGTCCCAGTCATAGGCACGGTAGGTGTTGCGTGTCAGCACGCCCACGGTGGCACCGTTCATGGAGAAGGTGTCGGGAATTGAGTCCATGGCGTTCTTTCTGTCGGTCGGATCCGGGGATTCCGCCGGAGCGGTTGTTTCGGCGGAACTTGTGTCCGCAGGGCCGGCCGGCGGCTTATTGCAGGAGATAAGGGCAGGGAGCAGCAGAAGTGCTGCCAGCAATAGAGCAAAAATGCGTTTCATACGTACCTCCAAACGGATAATGGTTACAGTTACATTATACTGCCTGCCGCCCGGTTTGTCGTACGCTATTGTGATACGGATTTCCACTATTGTGACATATCTGCCGATTTTTGAAAAAAGGTGACGCACACAGCGGCGCATCACCCTTTTTTTCTTACATCAGTTCTTTTCGCAGATCCTTAGGCGTTCGCACCAGCCGGTCTGCCCCGGCGGCAAGAAGCACCGCCGTTTCCCGGAATCCCCAGGTGACGGCTACGGTGTCCATGCCGGCGTTTCTGCCCGTTTCCACGTCTACCTCCGAATCCCCGATAAATACCGCCTCCGACGGTGTAACGCCCATTTCCGAAAGGGCCGCAAATACCGCATCCGGCGCCGGCTTTTTCCGCACGCCTTCTCTCTCTCCCACGGCCACGTCGATCACGCCGGCAAAATGCTGGCGGGCAAGCTCCTTCGTGGCAAAATCCGCCTTGTTGGATACGATGGCCATCTTCACCCCGGCATGGGACAGATCGGTGAGCAGCTCCGGGATCCCCGCGTAGGGTGCGGTGCGGTCGTTCATGTGATCCTTATAATACTCCTTGAAGGAAAGAAAAACCGCGTCGGTGATCTCCTCCGGGGTGCCCGCCGGCACGGTCCGTTCGATCAGCTTGCGTATGCCGTTGCCTACCGCCAGACGAACCTCCTCCTCGGTGTGCCCGGGCAGCCCGTGCATCCGGAGGGCCGCATTGACCGCGGCGGAAAGGTCGCTGAGCGTGTCAAGAAGGGTGCCGTCCAAATCCCAAACGATTGCTTTATACATGATTGTTTCTCCGAAATCTTCATTGTTTTTACCTATTATACCACAATCCCGCTCCGGGTGCAACCGCCGGCAGATTCTTTTGTCTTTCTTTCAACAAACGCACGATTCCTCTTGCACAAAGGCGGCACTTTGTGCTATAATGTACCCAGTATGACTATCATTGCAGTACAGCCGAGAAGGAAGAAATAAAATGGCAAAAGAGAAACGCAAAAATATTCGGAACTTTTCCATTATCGCTCATATCGACCACGGAAAATCCACCCTTGCGGACCGAATCCTGGAGTTTTCCAACGCCGTGGAAAAACGGGATATGGAGGAACAACTCCTTGATAATATGGATCTGGAGAAGGAAAGAGGCATTACCATCAAGGCACGTGCCGTGCGGGTGAATTATACTGCACCGGACGGGCAGGAATATGCCCTTAACCTGATCGACACCCCCGGTCACGTGGACTTCAACTACGAAGTGTCAAGATCGCTGAACGCCTGCGAGGGTGCGCTTCTGGTGGTGGATGCCACCCAGGGCATCCAGGCACAGACGCTGGGCAACGCCTATCTTGCCGTGGATGCGAATCTGGAGATCGTGCCGGTAATCAATAAGGTGGATCTTGCCTCCGCCGAGCCGGATCGCGTTATTGCAGAGATCGAGGATATTATCGGTATTCCCGCCGAGGGAGCACCGCTTGTTTCCGCCAAAACGGGACTGAATATCGGGGACGTGATGGACGCCATCATACGGGATATCCCTGCCCCCGAGGGGGACGTGGACGCACCGCTCCGCTGTCTGATCTTCGACTCGGTGTATAACAGTTATCTGGGCGTAGTCACCTACGTCCGCGTTATGGACGGTACCGTCCGTGCCGGCGACCGCATCCGCATGATGAGCACCGGGGCGGAGTTTGACGTGGTGGAAGTGGGCTTTATGGATCCTTTCGGCCTTAAAAAGCAGGACAGCCTTTCTGCCGGTGACGTTGGATATATCACGGCCTCCATCAAAACCGTGTCCGATACCCGGGTGGGCGATACCATCACCACCGCGGAAAACGGGGCAGAGGAGCCCTTGCCCGGCTTCCACGAGGCGTTGCCCATGGTGTACGCCGGTATCTATCCCGCCGACGGTGCACGGTATAACGAAACGAAAGACGCTCTTGAAAAACTCCAGCTGAACGACGCCGCCCTCACCTTTGAGCCGGAAACCTCTGCCGCTTTGGGCTTCGGCTTCCGCTGCGGCTTCCTCGGTCTTCTCCATATGGAGATCATTGAGGAAAGACTGGAAAGAGAGTTCAATCTGGATCTGATCACCACCGCCCCCTCCGTAATTTACGAGGTCACCCTCCACGACGGAACGCTGCTCCGGGTAGACAACCCCTCCAACTATCCCCCGCCGGAGCGGATCGAGACGGCGGCTGAGCCGGTGGTTTCCGCCAGCATTATCACGCCCACGGAGTTCGTCGGCAATATTATGGAATTGTGCCAGGACAGACGGGGCACGTTCCACGACATGAAATATATCGACGCCGGACGGGCGGAACTGCACTACACCCTGCCGCTGAACGAGATCATTTACGATTTCTTTGATACCATGAAGAGCCGTACCAAGGGGTACGCATCGCTGGATTACGAGATCAAGGGCTACGAGCCGTCCAATTTGGTGAAACTGGACTTCCTCCTTAATGGGGAGATCGTGGACGCTTTGACCTTTATCGTCCATTCGGAAAAGGCCTACGGACGTGCCCGCCGCATTGCGGAAAAGCTGAAGGACAATATCCCCCGCCAGTTGTTTGAGATTCCCATTCAGGCGGCCATCGGCTCCAAGGTCATCGCCCGGGAAACGGTAAAGGCACTCCGCAAGGACGTGCTTGCCACGTGCTACGGCGGCGGTATTACGACAAAGAAGAAACTGCTGGAAAAGCAGAAAGAAGGCAAAAAGAAGATGCGTCAGCTTGGCTCCGTCCAGGTGTCGCCGGAGGCGTTTATGGCCGTCCTCAAACTGGATGACGAAGACTGACCGAGTGGGAAAAATTGCATCTGCGATTGTACAGCATCTATCCCACTCGTCGAGCTCGTGCGAACTCGGAGCATCGGCTTCGCCGACCAACTTTTTTCCCATGTAAAAATTGAAATAATAAAAAACGGATTTTTCATGAAAAGAAAAATGAGAAAGGAGTGTGCGTATGCCGGGAATACAGCTGTTTGACAACCGCTTGAACGGAACGTCCCCGCTTTCGCGGTATGAGAGAAACCGGCTGGGACTGTATATCCACGTCCCGTTCTGCCGGCAGAAATGCGCGTACTGCGACTTCTTTTCCTTCGTTCCCAATAATCCGGAGGTAATGGAGCGTTATGTGAACGCACTGCTCCTCCATATGCAGTCCTACAAGGCAGGGGCCAAGGATTATTTGGTGGATACGGTGTTCGTGGGCGGCGGTACGCCTACCGCCCTGCCGCCGGAATTGCTCCTGAAACTCATCCGAGCCGTGCGGCAGAAATTTTCCCTCACCAAAGGGGCGGAGTTTACCGTAGAGGCAAATCCTGCCACGGTGGATACGCCGCTGCTCAAACGGCTTCGCCGTGCCGGCGTCAACCGGCTGAGCATGGGACTCCAAAGTGCCAACAACGATGAGTTGGCCGCGTTGTCCCGGGTGCACCGGCGGGAGGATTTCGAGGCGAGCTTCCGTGCCGCACGCCGTGCCCGGATCGAAAACATCAACGTGGATCTGATGTTCGGCATTCCGTATCAAACGAAAAAATCTCTGATGCGTACTCTTCGGTACGTGGTGCATCTGGCACCGGAGCATATCTCTCTTTACGATCTGATCCTGGAGCCGGGCACGCCCCTGTTCAAACGGCGGGACAGCCTGCCGTTCCCCACGGATGACGAAGAGGCGGATATGTACCTTACCGCCGTGGATTTTCTGGCACAGAACGGCTACGCCCAGTACGAGGTGTCCAATTTTGCCCGGCCGGGATACCAGTGCCTGCATAATCTGAAATACTGGAACTGCGAGGAGTATCTGGGGCTTGGCGTTTCGGCCCATTCCTATTTCAGAGACAGCCGCTTCTCCTTTATCCGGAATTTGGACCGGTACATGAACGGGCTGGAGATCCCCACCTCCCGGATCAAACTTACCGACGAAAACGACGTGATCTCCCCGAGAGAGAGGATCGGAGAATATATCATGCTCCGCTTCCGCCTTACGGCCGGCCTGTCCGATCGGGAGTTCACCCGCCGGTTCGGCTTTTCCTTCACCCAGGTGTACGGCAAAAAGATGGAGCGTTACGTCCGGGGCGGCTTTGCCACCTTTGCGGACGGCGTGTACGCCCTCACCCCGCAGGGGATGTTCGTCAGCAATTACATCCTGTCCGATATCCTGGATTTTGAGGATCTGGGACAGCTGAATCTGTTTAACGGAACGAAATAACTTCTCGCCCAAAGGAGAACTCATATGAAAAAAGCCGCCTTTATCGGAACGCCGAAAATTAACGAGGTCTATGCCCCCGAGCTGATCGCCCAGCTGAAAAGTGAGCTGGATTTCACCATCCCCGAAATACTGAATCCCGACAATCTGGAAAAATACGAAGCCGAAACGAAAGAGATCACCTATCTCTTTTCCACCTGGGGCATGCCTGCCTTGACGGGCGAGCAGATCGACCGGTATTTCCCCAACGTAAAAGCTCTGTTCTATGGAGCAGGCACCGTGCAGATGTTTGCCCGTCCCTTTATCGAGAGGGGCATTGACGTGTTCAGTGCCTGGGCGGCCAACGCCGTTCCCGTGGCGGAGCTGACGCTGGCGGAGATCATCCTCTGCAACAAGGGCTTCTTTACCCGGATGCACCGTCCGTCAGACGGAAACGTGTGGAAAGGACGTGCCGTCCATCCCGCGCTCACCGGAAACTTTGAAACCACCGTTGGTATCATCGGTGCCGGCATGATCGGAAAACTGGTGATCGAAAAGCTGAAAACCCTTGACAAATTCGAGATTTTGGTGTTCGATCCCTTCCTGCCCGAGGAAAAAGCCGCCGAGCTGGGCGTCACCAAGGTGGATCTCCATACCCTCTTTGAAAAGAGCCAGGTGATCTCCAATCATCTGGCCAACAACGAGCAGACGAAGGGTATGCTGAACGCGGACTGCTTCAACCGGATGTCGCCCACGGCGGCGTTCATCAATACCGGCCGGGGTGCCCAGGTGGTGGAAGAGGATCTCATTGCCGCCCTCAAGGCGGAGCCCCACCGGGTGGCTGTGCTGGACGTTACCTTCCCCGAGCCGCCTTTGCCGGAATCGGAGCTGTATCTGCTGGAAAACGTGATCCTCACCCCCCATATCGCCGGATCTGCCTATAACGAGATCCACCGTATGGCGGAATTTATGTACGAGGAATACAAGTCTTACGATGCGGGACTTCCCACCCGTTACGGCGTAACTCTCAAAATGCTGGAAACAATGGCCTAAAAGCCATCAGTATATTACAAATCATGCAAGGAGCAGCTACCATGAAAAAGAAACCTGTCATTCTCATTACCCACAAGACCGATCCCGATACCGTTGGCTTTGGCGTCGGTCAGATCTACCGTATCCGTTCCAACTACTGTTGGGGCGTGCTCCGTGCCGGCGGCGTGCCGATCCTCACCGCTATGGGCGACGAGGACGTGTACGATCAGCTGACGGATATTGCCGACGGCATTATCCTTTCCGGCGGCGGCTGTGACATCAATCCCGTTACCTACCGGGATAAGAACCGCAAGTGCAGCGGCATCAACGACGAAATGGACAGAATGGAGTTCCACCTGTTCGAGGCGGCTGTGAAAAAGGGAATTCCCGTTCTGGGTATCTGCCGGGGCATCCAGGTCATCAACGTAGCCATGGGCGGCACGCTGATCCAGGATATTCCCGAGGAAGTGGAGAATCTCACCGTACATAAAGAAGTCTACGATAAGCACACCTGCAATCACCCCGTGATCGCCAAGCCGGGCACCGTTTTTGCCGATCTGTTCGGTGAGCAGTTTATTACCAACTCCCACCACCATCAGGCAGTGAAGGAGTGCGGCAAGGGACTGATCCCCTCCGTCACGACGGAGGAAGGCGTGATCGAGGCCATCGAGCACGAATCCCTGCCCATTTTCGGCACCCAGTGGCATCCGGAGCGGATGATCGGCGACGAGAATTTCAACGCCACCAACATGATGCCCCTGTTCGAGCATTTTGTGTCTCTCTGCAAAAAATAAGGAAAACGAAGGGGCTGTTGCATGGAAATGCAACAGCCCCATTTTTTTTTGTAACGCAAACCACCGGCAGTGCCGGTGGTCATGACTGTGTTCCCGTTCTTCACGGTTTTACTGGGAGAGGGCGATTTTTACCTGCAGTCCAGCATCGTTTTGTTCGGTCCGCAAAGCGTCTCAAAGTCGTGGATAAAGACATCCAGAGCAGAGGAAACGCCGGCGTTTCTGATGAGTCCTTCGATTACCTCAGGGGCGGCGGTACATGCACCGACACCGTGCTCGCACAACTCCAGAATCTGCAAAGAGTTTTTGAAACTTGCCGCCAGAATCTGCGTTTTGAAACCGTTGTTTTTGAAAATATCGTGCATTTTCTTCGTTGCCTGTATACCGTCGGAGCCGAGATCGTCGATGCGATTCACATAGGGTGCCGCATAGTCGGCACCGGCCTTGGCGGCAAAATACGCCTGCATAGGCGTGTAAATGGTGGTCGCCGTCACGCGGTATCCCTCGGTTGAGAGTATTTTCATCGCCTTGAGTCCCTCGGGGATCGTGGGGATCTTGATATAGGTGTTTTTACCGAGCTCCGCCGTGATCTTTCTTCCTTCCGCCACCATATTCTCCGCATTTCGCGAAATGACCTGTACGTGCAGCTCTGCCTCGTCGCCGATGAATGCACGGATCTCTTTCAGTACCTCATAGGGATAGCGCCCGCCTTTGGCCAGTATGGACGGATTGGTGGTAACGCCATCCACAGAAAAGAATTCGCAGATGTGTTTGATCTTATCAATTCTTGCGTCGTCGATCAGTAGTTTCATTTTGCTCTCCTCATTATAATCATCCGCATCACCGGTTTCTCTTTGCTCGGGTTTGGCGGGAGCTTGGGGGCTGAGACAAGTCAAGCCCCCATTTCTCCTCCGTGTTTACTTAAAATATTTTACAGCCGCTTCGAACATGCGGATGTCAAACTGTCCGGGTACGTTCTGATACAGACCTGTGCCGATTCGCTCGGAGTGTCCCATCTTACCGAATACGCGTCCGTCCGGGGACGTGATGCCTTCGATGGCCATCATGGAATCGTTGGGGTTGTACTGTACGTCATCCGTGGGATTGCCGGCGAGATCCACGTACTGGGTGGCGATCTGGCCGTTCGCCGCCAGATCTGCGATCACCTTATCAGAGGCAAGGAAGCGTCCCTCACCGTGGGAGATCGGCACCGTGTACACGTCGCCCACGTTGGTCAGTGCCAGCCAGGGAGACTTGTTGGAAGCGATTCTCGTCCGCACCAGTTTGGATTGGTGGCGGGAGATAGTGTTGAAGGTGAGCGTCGGGCAGTCTGCGTCCGTGTCGATGATCTTGCCGAAGGGAACCAGACCCAGCTTGATAAGAGCCTGGAAGCCGTTGCAGATACCGCACATCAGACCGTCCCGTCTGTCCAGAAGATCGCCTACCGCATGGCGGACGGCTTCACCCCGGAAGAACGCCGTGATGAATTTGCCGGTGCCGTCCGGCTCGTCGCCGCCGGAGAATCCGCCGGGCACGAAGATCACCTGGGATTTCTCTATCTCCTCGGCAAACGCCGCCGCACTCCGTGCCACGTCGTCGGGCGTCAGATTGCGGATCACGAACAGTTTTGCCTCCGCACCGGCGGCTTCCACAGCCTTGGCGGAATCGTATTCGCAGTTGGTGCCGGGGAATACGGGGATCAGCACCCGGGGCTTTGCGATCTTTACGGCAGGTGCCACACGGCTCTCTGCCCGGTACTCGTAAGCGGGGATCTTCTTGCCTTCGGTGGGAATATTGCAGGCGTAGATCTTTTCCAGCTTCGTCTCGTAAGCGGTTTCGATCTCTGCCGCGGTGACAGCTTTGTCACCGTAGGTGAATGCAGCCTCTGCCGCGGTGGTGCCGAGGGTTCTGCCCTCGCCGCATCCGTCTGCCATTTCGCAAACGAACGCACCGTATGCGTGGGAGAACAACTCGGACAGCGTCCAGTCAGTGCTGTAAGCAAAGCCCAAACCGTTGCCCATGGCCATCTTCATCACCGCCTCGGCGATGCCGCCGTAGGCGGGCGTGTATGCGGCAAGGATCTTGCCTTCCCGCATGAGTGCGGTGATCTCGTCGTAGAGCTTGAGCTGAGATTCTGCCTTGGGGATGCCGTTCTCATTATATTCCGGGGCAAAGACGGCCACGCGGTGGTTTGCGGCTTTGAAATCGCCGGAGACGACCTCGCCAACTTTACCGGTGGTGACTGCAAAGGATACCAGCGTGGGCGGTACGTCCAGCTTTTCAAAGGAGCCGCTCATGGAGTCCTTACCGCCGATGGAGGCGATGCCCAGATCCAGCTGTGCGTCAAGGGAGCCGAGCAGGGCGGCCAGCGGCTTGCCCCAGCGTTTCGGATCCCGGCCGGGCTTCTCAAAATATTCCTGGAACGTGAGATATACGTCCTCGCGGGAGGCACCGGCGGCGATCAGCTTGGATACGGATTCCACAACGGCCAGATACGCACCCCGGTAAGGATCGGCGGTCATCACGTTGGGGTTGTAGCCCCAGCTCATGAAGGAGCAGGTGTCCGTGTCGCCATGCTCCACGGATACTTTATGTACCATAGCCTGGATGGGCGTCCGCTGATATTTTCCGCCGAAGGGCATCAGCACCGTGCCCGCGCCGATGGTGGAGTCAAAGGTTTCGGAGAGTCCGCGCTTGGAGCATACGTTCAGATCACGTGCCAAGGACTTGTATCCGTCGGCAAAATCGGAAACGGCCGGAGCGGAGAGGGAAACGGGAGCCGCCGTCTCCACGGTGATGTGCTTTTCCGCACCGTTGGAGTTGAGGAACTCACGGGAGATGTCCACGATCTTATCGCCGCGCCAGAACATGGTGAGGCGTGCCTTGTCGGTCACTTCCGCCACGATGGTGGCCTCCAGATTTTCTTCTGCTGCCAACTCGCAGAACGCCTTGGCGTCGGAAGCGGCAACGACGACTGCCATTCTTTCCTGGGATTCGCTGATGGCCAGTTCCGTGCCGTCCAGACCCTCGTACTTTTTCGGTACGGCATCCAGCTGAATGGTCAGACCGTCGGCAAGCTCGCCGATGGCAACGGATACGCCGCCGGCACCAAAGTCGTTGCATCGCTTGATGAGGCGGGAGGCTTCTTTATTGCGGAACAGTCGCTGCAGTTTTCTTTCTTCGGGGGCGTTGCCTTTCTGTACCTCCGCACCGCAGGAGGTAAGAGACGCCTCCGTGTGGGATTTGGAGGAGCCGGTGGCACCGCCGCATCCGTCGCGGCCGGTGCGTCCGCCAAGCAGGATCACAAGATCACCGGCTTCGGGGCACTCACGGCGTACGTTTTCCGCCGGAGCCGCCGCAATGACCGCACCGATCTCCATGCGTTTTGCCGCATAGCCGGGATGATAGATCTCGTCCACCATACCGGTGGCAAGACCGATCTGGTTGCCGTAGGAGGAATAGCCGGCGGCCGCCGTGGTAACGATCTTCCGCTGGGGCAGTTTGCCTGCCAGCGTTTCGGATACGGGTACGGTGGGATCCGCCGCACCGGTGACACGCATGGCCGCATATACGTAGGAGCGGCCGGAAAGCGGATCACGGATCGCACCGCCGATACAGGTGGCGGCACCGCCGAAGGGTTCAATTTCGGTGGGATGGTTGTGCGTCTCGTTCTTGAACAGGAGCAGCCAGTCCTCGTCCTTGCCGTCGTGGTTCACGGTGATCTTCACCGTGCAGGCGTTGATCTCCTCGCTCTCATCCAGCTTTGTAAGCTTGCCCTCTTTTTTCAGAACCTTTGCGCCGATGGTGGCAATGTCCATAAAGTTTATGGGCTTCGTTCTGCCGAGGGACTTGCGGGCATCAAGATATCTGTCCCACGCCTCAGCGGCGGCGGGATTTTCAAATTTTACACTGTCAATGGTGGTGAGGAAGGTGGTGTGGCGGCAGTGATCGCTCCAGTAGGTGTCGATCATGCGGATCTCCGCAATGGTGGGATCCCGGCCTTCTTTCTGGAAATACGCCTGACAGAACGCCGCGTCGTCCACGTCCATGGCAAGACCGTACTGCTTTACAAAAGCAACAAGTCCGTCCCGGTCAAGGGCGGTAAAGCCGGTGAGCACTGCAACGTCTGCGGGTACGGGATATTCCTCCGCCAGCGTCTCTTTTTCAGCGAGGGATGCTTCTCTCGCCTCCACCGGGTTGATCACGTGTTTTTTGATCTGTGCAAGCTCGGCATCGGAAATGGTGCCGGAAAGAACGTACACCTTTGCCGTGGCAACGAGCGGACGGTCGCCCTGGGAAAGCAGCTGTACGCACTGGGATGCGGAATCAGCCCGCTGATTGAACTGACCGGGCAGAAATTCCACCGCAAAAACGGTATCGCCTGCCTTCGTTTCCAGCGTTTCCGTTACGGTATCCAGCTGGGGCTCGGAGAATACGGTGGAGCGGCTCTTCGAAAACAGCTCCTCGGAGATGCCCTCCACGTCGTAGCGGTTCAGCACCCGCACGTCCGTGACCGATTCGATCATCAGAAGAGAACGGATATCCTCTTTCAGGGCACGTGCCTCGTGTGCCAGCTCCGGTTTCTTTTCAACGAATATTCTGTATACCATAGTGTCTCCTTTTTTCTGTCACTTTTTGAGAGCCTGCATGGCCCGTGCACCGATGTCCGTGCGGCAGTACGCACCGTCGAAATGTACCTTTGCCGTGTTCTTGTATGCCAGTGCCAGTGCATCCTTCAGAGTATCCGCCGTGGAGACCACGCCCAGCACCCGTCCGCCGGCGGTGAGCAGATTTCCGTCTGCATCCCGCTTTGCACCGGCCACATACATGTCCGCGTCAAAGTCTGCGTCTTTCGTAATGGCAAACCCGGTCTTATACGACTCCGGGTAGCCGTTTGAGGCAAGGACGATGCACGCCGCCGCCCCGTTTTTGAAGCGTACCATATCCTCGGTGAGGGTGCCGTTATCGCAGGCACGCATGATGGTGAGCAGATCGCTTTCCAGCAGCGGCAGAACCACCTGCGTTTCGGGATCGCCGAAACGGCAGTTGTATTCGATCACCTTGGGACCGTCCGGCGTCAGCATCAGCCCGAAGTACAGGCATCCGGAGAAGGGACGTCCCTCCGCCGCCATGGCCACGATGGTGGGCTTGAAGATCGTGTTCATGCAGATTTCGGCGATCTCGTCCGTGTAGTAGGGGTTGGGGGCAATGGTGCCCATGCCGCCGGTGTTGAGACCGGTGTCCCCGTCGCCTATGCGTTTGTGATCCATGGAGGAGACCATGGGAACCACCGTCTTGCCGTCGGTGAAGGAAAGGACGGATACCTCAGGCCCGGTGAGAAATTCTTCAATCACCACCCGGGAGCCGCTTTCACCGAAGATGCGGTCCTCCATAATGGTGCGTACCGCGTCCACGGCTTCCTTTCTGGTCATGGCGATCAGAACACCCTTGCCCAGTGCCAGTCCGTCTGCCTTGACCACGGTCGGTAAGGGACATTCCTTGACGTATTCCATAGCATCTGCCGCCGAGGAGAAGATGGCACACTTGGCGGTGGGAATGTTGTATTTTTCCATCAGCCGCTTAGAGAAGACCTTGCTTCCCTCGATCTCGGCGGCTTTCTTGCCGGGACCGAAGGTGGGGATCCCCAGTGCACGAAGTGCGTCCGCACAGCCCAGCACCAGCGGATCGTCCGGCGCCACCACGGCAAAGCCGATGTTGTGCTCCTTTGCGAACGAAACGATCTTGTCGATCTCTTTGGCACCGATCTCCGGGACGCACACCGCATCCTCGGCGATGCCGCCGTTGCCCGGCAGCGCGTAGATCACGCCGGCGTCCGGACTCTGTTTCAATTTCTTTATGATAGCGTGTTCGCGGCCGCCGCCGCCAACTACAAGAATATCCGTTTTCATATATACCTCCATGGGGGATACGCGGGGGCTCCGCCCCTCGACCCCGCCGCCTTTTGAAAAAGGCGGGCGAAAACTTTTATATAGGGGGATTTATAAAATACTTTTTCAGTATAAAGTTTTTGGGGGTGTGGGGACTTTTTTCAAAAAGTCCCCACGTCGCGTCCTCTTACTTATAAATCGGGAATTTTTCGCAGAGAGCCTGTACTTCTTCGGAGATCTTGTCCTTCTGGTTTTCGAAATCCACGCAGACGGCCTTGATCCACTTAGCGATCTTTTTCATCTCTGCCTCACCGAAGCCGCGGGAGGTAACTGCCGGCGTACCCAGACGGACGCCGCTGGTTACGAACGGGCTCTCGGGATCGTTGGGAATAGCGTTCTTGTTGGCAGTGATGTGTACCTCGTCCAGTCTGTGCTCCAGCTCCTTGCCCGTGATGTTCATGGGACGGAGATCTACCAGCATCAGATGGTTGTCCGTGCCGCCGGAGACGATGTTGAAGCCTTCGGCCTTCAGTGCGTCTGCCAGTACGGCCGCATTCTTCACTACGTTTTTCTGATATTCCACAAACTCCGGCTTCAGAGCCTCGCCCAGAGCTACGGCCTTGGCCGCAATGATGTGCATCAGCGGACCGCCCTGCACGCCGGGGAAGACGGCCTTGTCGATCTGCTTTGCGTACTGCTCTTTGCAGAGGATCATGCCGCCCCGGGGACCGCGGAGCGTCTTGTGGGTGGTGGTGGTTACCACGTCCGCATACGGAACGGGAGAGGGGTGCACGCCTGCGGCAACCAGACCGGCGATGTGTGCCATATCTACCATGAGAATAGCGCCCACTTCGTCGGCGATCTCACGGCAGCGGGCAAAATCAATGGTGCGGGAGTAGGCGGATGCACCCACTACGATCATCTTCGGCTTGCAGTCGAGGGCAATTTCACGCATCTTGTCGTAGTCGATCTGCTGGGTGTCGTCGTCCACACCGTAGGGAACGATATTGAAATACTTACCGGAGATGTTCACCGGAGAGCCATGGGAGAGATGGCCGCCGTGGGCCAGATTCATGCCCATGACCGTGTCACCCGGCTGCAGGAACGCGAAGAATACAGCCAGATTGGCAGAGGCACCGGAGTGCGGCTGTACGTTGGCGTGTTCCGCGCCGAACAGCTTTTTCGCACGCTCCCGTGCGATGTCCTCCACTACGTCCACAGCGTAACAGCCGCCGTAGTACCGCTTGCCCGGATAGCCCTCGGCGTATTTGTTGGTAAGAACGCTGCCGGCCGCCAGAAGAACGGCTTCGGAAACGATGTTCTCGGAGGCGATCAGTTCAATATTGTGCTTCTGCCGGGAAAGCTCCTCATCGCAGGCGGCAAAAACCTCGGGATCAAGGGAAGAAAGCTTATCGAAAAACATGGTATTTCTCCTGTGAATTTTTTCTGTGTAAATTTCTTTATTTGCTCCAAAAGTTTTGGGGAGCGCGGGGGACTTTTTCAAAAGTCTCCCGCATCCTGTTCCCCCTTGTATCAGTGGTGGAACAGACGCATGCCGGTGAAGGACATGACCATGCCGTACTTGTCACAGCATTCGATCACCAGATCATCACGGATACTGCCGCCGGGCTGGGCGATGTAGGAAACGCCGCTTCTTTTGGCACGCTCAATATTATCGGAGAAGGGGAAGAAGGCATCGGAGCCCACCGCTACGCCGGTAATGCCGTCTAAATATTCCCGGGCTTCCTCTGCGGTCAGCGGTGCAGGCTGCTCGGTGAAATGCTTCTGCCAGATACCGTCGGCGGTAACGTCCTCTTCGTTCTTGTTGATGTAGCCGTCGATTACGTTGTCACGGTCGGGGCGTCCCAGGGTGGGAAGGAAGGGCAGCGCCAGTACCTTCGGATGCTGACGGAGGAACCAAGTGTCCGCCTTCGTGCCGGCGAGACGGGTGCAGTGGATACGGGACTGCTGTCCGGCACCTACGCCGATGGCCTGTCCGTCCACGGCGTAGGCCACGGAGTTGGACTGGGTGTACTTCAGCGTGATGAGAGCCACGATCAGATCGCGGCGGGCGGACTCGGGCAGATCCTTGTTTGCCGTTACGATGTTTTCCAGCAGTGCGTTGTTGATCTCAAAATTGTTCCGTCCCTGCTCAAAGGTGATGCCGAAAACCTGCTTCGTTTCCTTTTCGGCGGGAACGTAGTTTTCGTCGATCTTTACGATGTTGTAAGCGCCTTTGCGTTTGGTCTTGAGGATCTCCAAAGCCTCGTCGGTGTAGCCGGGGGCGATCACGCCGTCGGATACCTCTCTTTTGATGAGGAGAGCCGTGGTCTTGTCGCACACGTCGGACAGAGCGATCCAGTCACCGAAGGAGCACATGCGGTCCGTACCCCGGGCACGGGCAAAGGCACAGGCGAGAGGAGACTCGTCCAGGCCTTCGATATCGTCTACGAAGCAGGCCTTCTTCAAGGTGTCGGAGAGGGGAAGACCTACGGCCGCAGAGGTGGGACTTACGTGCTTGAAGGAGGTGGCGGCAACCATACCGGTAGCGGCCTTCAGCTCTTTTACCAGCTGCCAGGAGTTGAACGCATCCAGAAAGTTGATGTATCCCGGTCTGCCGGACAGGATCTCGATGGGCAGCTCACTGCCGTCTGCCATGTAGATCTTGGACGGCTTCTGGTTGGGGTTACAGCCGTATTTCAGTTCAAATTCTTTCATAATATCCTCCGAAAAATCGTAATTATTTATGAGTATAAAGTGTTATAAGATCGCTTTGCCTTCCCATTCGGGATCGGGGACGAGCCCCATGATTGCCGCAATGGTGGGGGCAACGTCCAGAATGGAGACGGGGGTATCTATGGGACCGGAGGTTACGGACGGATCGCAGAGGAAAAACGGAACGGTCATATCCTCCGGCAGATCAGTGCCGTGGGAGCGGTCGTGCCCGCCGTGGTCGGCGGTGATGATAAAGCTGTACTCGTCTGCACAATGCTCCATCACCCGTTTTGTGTTTTCGATGGCGACGGAGATGCGGCGAAGATATTCCTCGCTCATCCAGCCGTACTTGTGCCCGCCCTTGTCGTCCGTTTCCACCATGTAGAGAAAGACGAAATCGGGATGGTAGCGGTCAATCAGCCGAATGGCTTCGTCGGTGAGAACGGTGTCGCCGGTCTCTTCCTCGAAGGTGTTGACGTGTACGGCGAATTTCAAGGCGCTGGGCAGTACGCAGTCGTGAATGGGATCCCATCCGTAGAGGAAAGCGCTTCTGCCTCCCGCCTCGGCGATCTTTTCAAAAATACCCTTCACCGGACGAACCTGTGGGATGTAGGTGTTGGTCAGTATCCCGTGCCGCTGGGGCGGTACGGAATGAGTCATGGAGAAATGGCAGGGCAGGGTCACGGAGGGAAATACCGACTGTTCCGCATAGGAATACGCACAGCGGGATTCCAGTTCCTTTACGAAAGGATGGCCGCATTGCTGCATTCCGTCCGGGCGCATGCCGTCGATGGAAATGAGGATGACTTTCTTGTTCATATCAGCCGTACCTTCTGTTTTGTCAGTCCAGCATCATTTTCGGATAGCCGGCATCGGTGCGGATGTCCGAAGCTACTTTTTCTGCGGCACGGGGCAGCAGCTTCCATTCCGCCTGCTCCATCACGCGCCGCTGGAGGATCTCCGGGGTATCGCCGGGCTCAACGGCAACGGCACCCTGATAGATGATCTCGCCGCCGTCGGGAATCTCGTTGACAAAGTGCACCGTGGCGCCGGTGATCTTCACGCCCCGGGCCAGTGCCTCCTCGTGCACCTTCAGCCCGTAGTATCCCTTGCCGCAGAAGGCGGGAATCAGGGAGGGATGCACGTTCAGGATCCGTTTGGGAAAACGGGCGGTGAAGTCCTCGCTGAGAATCGACATAAAGCCGGCAAGAACGATCATTTCGATCTTATGCTCACGGAGTGCGTGCAGAATCCCTTCTTCAAAGGCCTCCTGCGTGCCGGTCTCCTTTCGGGAAACCACCGCCGTGGCAATACCGGCGTTCTTTGCACGGGTGAGTGCGTAGGCGTCCGGCCGGGAGGCAAGCACCAGAGCGATCTCGCCGCTTGGCAGATTGCCTGCCGCTGCCGCATCGATCAGAGCCTGCAGATTCGTTCCGCCGCCGGATACGAAAACGGCGATCCGTGTTTTCATAGAATCACGCCCTCGTCACCGGCAACCACTTCGCCGATGATGTACGCATCCTCGCCGTTGGCCTTGAGGATCTCCACCGCTTTTGCGGCATCCTCTTTGGCTACGGTGATGGCCATGCCCACGCCCATGTTGAAGGTGTTGAACATATCTCTTTCAGGAATGCTGCCGGCCTTGGCGATCAAATCAAAGATGGCAGGGATGCGGATGGCGGCCTTGTCGATCTTGGCGGTGCACCCGTCGGGCAGACTGCGGGGAATATTCTCGTAGAAGCCGCCGCCGGTGATGTGGGAGATTCCCTTGACCTTTACGGCGTCGATCAGTGCCAGCACCGGCTTTACGTAAATGCGGGTGGGAGTGAGAAGCGTTTCGCCCAGAGATTTGCCGGAAAGCTCCGCACGGGGGGCGGTGAGATCGGCGTTTTCAATATCGAGAGCATGGCGAACCAGAGAGAATCCGTTGGAATGGACGCCGGAGGAGGGCAGGGCGATGATCACGTCACCGGGGATGATGGACTTGTTGTCCAGCACCTTTTCTTTATCTACGATACCAACGGCGAAGCCGGCAAGGTCGTATTCTTCCTCGGGCATCAGACCGGGATGCTCGGCTGTCTCGCCGCCGATGAGGGCACAGCCGGACTGTACGCATCCCTCGGCTACGCCGGAAACGATGGCGGCGATCTTTTCGGGAACGTTCTTGCCGCAGGCGATGTAGTCAAGAAAGAACAGCGGACGTGCGCCGGAGCAGATGATGTCGTTGACGCACATGGCAACGCAGTCGATGCCAACCGTGTCGTGCTTGTCCATCATAAAGGCGATCTTGATCTTGGTACCCACGCCGTCGGTGCCGGAAACCAGAACAGGCTCCTTCATGCCGGCGATGGGCGGAATGAACATGCCGCCGAAGCCGCCGATGTCGTCTACGGAACCTTCGTTTTTCGTACGGGCGATGCTCTTTTTCATCAGTTCTACCGCACGGTAGCCTGCCGTGATGTCTACGCCGGCCGCCTTGTAACTTGCGCTTTCACTTTTCATAGTCGCTTCTCCTTCGTAAATTACCAAAGGGAACTTTTTGAAAAAAGTTCCCTCTGGACTCCTTCAAAAACTTTAAAAAATATCAGATCTGTTTTTTGCGAGCGTGTGCCGCGAATATGCGGTGCCGAATCCATGGGGATGCCGCGTTTTCCGTTATTCTTTTCCGTTCCAGCAGTAGGTGCAGAGCTTGCAGGAATCAAGACCGATGGCCTTGATGATTCCCTCCAGGGACTGGAACTCCAAAGAGGAAAAATTGAACTTTTCCGCAATGGCACGGCGGAGCTTCTGGCCGCGCTCGGTGGTGCCGTCGCTGTATTCATCCAGATACTTTTCGCCCTCGTCACCTTCCAGATCCATGATGATCTGCCGGGCGAGCAGCTCCATATCGCTGCTCGAACGGGAGAAATTCAAGTATTTACAGCTGTGCATGATGGGCGGGCAGCCGGAACGCATGTGTACCGCCTTGGCTCCGTTCTCATACAGAAACTCAACCGTTTCCCGCAGCTGTGTGCCGCGGACGATGGAGTCGTCCACGAACAGAAGATTCTTTCCTTCGATCAGATCGTGAATGGGGATCTGCTTCATTTTGGCAACCTTTTCCCGTTCCACCTGCTTCTGGGGCGTAAAGCTCCGTGCCCAGGTAGGCGTGTATTTGATATACGGACGGGCAAAGGGAATGTGGCTTTCGTTGGCGTAGCCGATAGCGTGGGGCGTGCCGGAATCCGGCAGACCGCTTACGTAGTCGATATCTCCCACCGTGCCGGCTTCTCTGTCGGCGGCGGCGATGATGGCACCGTCCCGGTTCCGCATGGTCTCCACGTTGATTCCTTCGTAGGTGGAGGCAGGATAGCCGTAATACGTCCAGAGGAACGCACACATCCGCATCTTTTCGCCGGGGGCGGCAAGCTGCTGAATACCGTTTTCCAGAGAGAGTTCCACGATCTCGCCGGGGCCCAGCTCTTTCGTTACGGTGTATCCCAGCTTCAGACAGGCGAAGGATTCAAAGGAGGCGCACAGATCGCCGTCTCTTTCGCCGATCTCTATGGGCGTTCTGCCCAAAAGATCCCGGGCGGCAATGATGTTGCCGTTGTCCTTCAGAATCAGAATGGACGCCGAGCCGTCCACACACTGCTGTGCAAACCGGATCCCCTCGGCGAAGGAGTCCTTCTGGCTGATAAGTGCGGCCAGAAGTTCCAGGGAGTTGACCTTGCCGCCGGTCATGGCGGAGTAATACGCACCGCTGTTCTCAAAATACCGTTCGATCAGCTGCTGGGCATTGTTGATGACGCCTACCATGCAGATGGCGTACGTGCCAAGCTTTGACCGGATCAGAAGAGGCTGGGGGTCCGCATCGCTGATGCAGCCGATAGCGGAGGTACCCTTCATCTCATCGAAAATATGTTCAAACTTCGTCCGGAACGGAGAGTTTTGAATGTTGTGTATGTCCCGCTGCAACCCGATTTTTGCATCGTACGCCGCCATGCCTGCCCGGGCCGTGCCCAGGTGGGAATGGTAGTCCGTACCGAAAAACACGTCGCCGATGGCATCCTGCCGGTTTACAGCACCGAAAAATCCACCCATAGATTACCTTCTTTTAGAAATTTTATCTCAGCGATTACCGCTTTACGGTATCACTGTATATGCCTTAAAAGTTCTTTGCTTCTTTCTTTCAAGAAAGAAGAGTCACTTTCGCGTCCGCTGCCAGTACCTTTTCCTTGGCGGCCTTTCTGGCATCGTCCAGCTTCTGTGCCAGTTCATCGTCGGATACGGCCAGGATCTCAATGGCCAAAAGTGCCGCGTTGGCCGCACCGTCAATGGCAACGGTGGCCACGGGGATGCCGGCGGGCATCTGTACGGTGGAAAGCAGTGCGTCCATACCGTCCAGAACGGAAGCCTTTACCGGAATACCGATCACCGGCAGGGTAGTGTTGGCCGCCAGTGCACCGGCCAGATGCGCCGCCTTGCCTGCGGCGGCGATGATAGCGCCGAAGCCGTTCTTTCTGGCGTTCAGGGAAAACTCCCGCGCCTCCTCCGGCGTGCGATGTGCGGAGTATACGTGCACCTCCGTGGGAACGCCGTATTCCTTCAAAGTGGAGATTGCTTTTTCCACCACAGGCAGATCGCTGTCCGAGCCCATGATTACAGCCACTTTTTTCATGATTGTCTGAATCCTTTCCGAAAAATTCTGATTTTGCAGTAAAGTGTGCCGAAAATGAAAAACGACAGTCCTCTCCCGTCTCACGACGGCGGCACGAAAAAACGCTGCACATCGAAATCGGCGAAAACAGGACTGCCCAGACGGTCGGCAAAACAGAGAAAGACTTATGCTCCTTTGTGGTTATTTCCACGATTCCGTCAGTTACATAAGCCGCAATTTTTCAACATATATAGCATACCATATTTTTGACGGATTGTCAAGAACGGAGAGATGGAATTTTCGGTGCGGGAAGGGCTTCTTTTCCGGCATTTTCACAGTTTTTTCCCGATCCGTTTGCCGATGGCAGAAAATCGGCGAAATCTCTTGACAAACCGGCGAAAGAAAGGTATAATACTTTAAGCGGCAGAGGCGATTCGGGAACAGTCCCAAAGCCTCTGCTTCTTTGGTTTTTCGTATTTATCACATACATATAAGGAGATCACCATGAACAGTGTGGCTGCCATTTTCGGAACGCTTGTGTTTAACGATACCGTCATGCGGGAGCGTCTTCCCAAGGAAACGTACAAAGCACTCCGACAGGCCATAAACGTGGGAAAACGGCTGGATATCGACGTGGCAAACGTAGTTGCCAACGCCATGAAGGACTGGGCCATCGAGCACGGTGCCACCCATTTCACCCACTGGTTTCAGCCGCTGACCGGCATCACTGCCGAAAAGCACGACAGTTTTATTTCTCCTACCGACGGCGGACAGATCATTATGGAGTTTTCCGGCAAGGAGCTGATCCAGGGTGAGCCGGACGCCTCCTCGTTCCCCTCCGGCGGTCTCAGGGCTACCTTTGAGGCACGGGGCTATACCGCATGGGACCCCACGTCCTACGCTTTTTTGAAGGAGGGCGTGCTCTGCATCCCTACTGCCTTTTGCTCCTACGGCGGCGAGGCTCTGGATATGAAAACGCCGCTTCTCCGTTCCATGGAGGCCATCAATAAACAGACCATGCGGATCCTCAAGCTGTTCGGCTTTCCGGCCGCATCCGTGAAAACCACCGTAGGACCGGAGCAGGAGTATTTTCTGGTGGACCGGGAACTGTATGAAAAACGTCCCGATCTGATCTATACGGGCAGAACCCTGTTCGGTGCCAAGCCCCCCAAGGGGCAGGAAATGGACGACCACTACTTCGGCGTTATCAAGCCCCGGGTGGCGGCGTTTATGAAGGAACTGGACGAGGAGCTGTGGAAGCTGGGCATCCTTGCCAAAACGGAGCATAACGCGGCGGCTCCCGCCCAGCACGGGCTGGCCCCCATCTTTACTACCACCAATATTTCCACCGACCACAACCAGCTTACCATGGAAATGATGCAGAAGCTGGCGAAAAAGCACGATCTGGTCTGTCTGCTCCACGAAAAGCCTTTCGCCGGCGTGAACGGATCGGGCAAGCATAACAACTGGTCTCTCTCTACCGATACAGGCGTCAATCTGCTGAATCCCGGTGAGACACCGGCGGAAAACGCGCAGTTCCTTTTGTTCCTCGCCGCCGTGATCAAGGCCGTGGACGAGTATCAGGATCTGCTCCGCATTTCCGTGGCCTCTGCCGGCAACGATCACCGGCTGGGCGGCGGCGAAGCACCGCCGGCGGTGGTGTCCATGTTCCTGGGCGACGAGCTGAACGCCATCTTAGATTCCATCAAGAACGATATTCCCTACGGTGCCCGGGAGAAAGAACTTTTGAAGGTAGGCGTGCACGTTCTGCCCCGGTTCCCCAAGGATTCCACCGACCGCAACCGTACCTCGCCTTTTGCCTTTACGGGCAATAAGTTTGAGTTCCGTATGCTGGGCTCCTCCGCCTCCATTGCAGACTGCAATACGGTGCTGAATACCGCCGTGGCCGAATCCCTCCGCCAGTTTGCCGACGAGTTGGAGAGTGCCATGGATTTCGAATCTGCTCTGCATGATTTGATCCGCAAAACCATCAAGGCCCACGACCGCATCATCTTCAACGGCAACGGCTACGACGATAAGTGGATCAGAGAAGCGGAAGCACGGGGACTGCTTAATCTTCGCACTACCCCCGACTGCCTGCCCTATCTGCTGCACGAAAAGAACGTGACGCTGTTCCGCACCCATAAGGTGTTCAGCGAGACGGAGCTTCGTTCCCGGTGCGAGATCATGCAGGAAAATTACTGCAAGGTGATCCACATCGAGGCTTTGACGCTGATCGAAATGACACGCCGGAATATTCTGCCCGCCGCCGGCCGGTGTGCGGTGGAGATTGCGGACGCTATCGTGAAAAAAAGCGAGATCGGTCTGCCCCGCCTGTACGAGACGGAAACGGCAAAGGAGATCTCCGACCTTACGGAGAAGATCTACAAAAACGTACAGGCACTGGACGAGGCGATCCTCGTCCCCGGTACCATTGAGGATATGGAGAAGCGTTCTTTGTACTACAAAGATTCCATCCTGCCGCTGATGGCCGCTATCCGTGAGGCGGGCGATAAACTGGAAACCATCATGCCCGCCGGCAACTGGCCGTTCCCCACGTACGGCGAGCTGCTGTTTGGGGTGAGATAAGAGGAGACGCTGGGGGTGCTT
>JAZPZY010000081.1:0-29916 GCA_045544955.1 Eubacteriales bacterium | reverse complement strand
CCACGGGATGAAAAAGCATCTTTTCGTGTTTGAACATTTCACTACCTCCACTTGTTTGATATAAGTTATTTTTGCCAGTTCGGAGGCGGATATGCACATACACGGAAAATCTGTGCGAGGGGTTAATTGTTGCGGTGCGGTTGGCGAAGAATAAACATTTCAAAAGCCGTTTGTGCACATAAAGGTTCCTTTCATATGCATCATCTCTTGACTTTCTGCACATAATATGATACAATTATATGCAGAAACGGAGGGGGGTAACTGTGAGAAAATTTGATTATTCCTTTTTGAGCAACGGACTTTTGCCGGCGAAATTGATCAATCTTACGTCCGGCATCGCTTCTCTAAAAACGATGGCAGGGGTACGAAAAGAAGAATATGCAAAAGTGTTTACCGAACTGGAAGCGGTAGCTAAAGTGCAATCGGTTAAGAGTTCTAACGCGATTGAAGGCATCGTTACCAGTGACGAGCGTATTGCCGCGATCGTAAACCGTGACAGCGCTCCGCTGAATCACACCGAAGGCGAGATTGCAGGCTATAGGGATGCCTTGAATGCAGTTCATTTATATCATGACACATTGGACTTGAAACAAAGTGATATTTTAAGACTGCACGAAACCATGATGCAGATTGCCGGTTATGAGTATGGCGGTCAGTATAAGACTGGTGATAACTATATCATCGAAGAAGATAAAAATGGCAACCGAAAAGTAAGATTTAAGCCTACCTCTGCTCATGAAGTGGAAGAAGCAATGGAACAGTTAGAACTTGCTTATATGGAAGCAAGAAACGATGCGAACATCAATCAGCTTTTATTGATCCCTTGTGTTGTACTTGATTTTCTGTGCATCCATCCTTTCCGGGACGGAAACGGCAGAATGTCCCGGCTGTTATCCTTGCTTCTGCTTTATAAAAACGGTTACGATGCAGGAAAATATGTTTCCTTTGAGGAACAGATCAACAATTACAAAGCATATTATTATGAAGCACTGCGGGAATCTTCTGTCGGTTGGCACGAAAACCAAAACTCTTATATTCCCTTTATTGAGAATTTCCTCTCTACGCTTTATATGTGCTACAAAGAACTGGACAAGCGCTTTGCGGTAGTTCACGGCAAGAAGATCACAAAGACAGCAAGAATTGAAGCAACGGTTCTGGGCAGCCTGGTGCCGATTTCAAAAGCGGAAATATGCGAAATCCTACCGGATGTCAGCCCTACGACTGTGGAAGCAGTACTCAGCAAAATGGTGAAAGACGGGCAAATCAAAAAGATCGGTCAATCCAGAACGACTCGATATGTAAAGGCGTAAAAGCGTTAACACAGAGCAATTGCACATAACAACTGAAACGTAAAAAATACCGCTGAGATGGGCTATCCCATTCAGTGGTGTTTTTCGTATATACATCAATGGTTGCGCCGCAGTAAGCAAAGCATAAGTTGACGACATATTCGGAACAAGTATTTCCGAAAACGCAGAAATACTGCAAACGCAACATTTCTGCTGAAAACGGTTGATATTTGGGGAAATCTGTGATATAATGGATACAATGATTATAATGCTATTTTTATAGCTATTTTTGAGGTGAATTATGGCTGCTAGTTATAAGAAATTATTCAAGCTTCTGATCGACCGTGATATGAAGAAAAAAGAGCTCGCCGAGAAAGCCGGTATCAGCATTGCGACCATCACGAAGATGGGCAAGGACGGTGCGGTGGTGTCAAGCGAGGTGCTGGTGAAGATATGTACAGCTCTTGAATGCACGGTTGATGATATTATGGAGATAGTTCCTCAAAAGGATTAAATAAAGGAGCAAAGTAGTCATGGCACGTTGCTTGTATAATAGCGATTTTGCAACACTTTTATATACAGATACGGATTCCATATACAGAATCTTGGACGACAATTATCACGGTGAAGCATTAACGACAACACGAGATGCATGGAAGGCTGAAATTGAAATTATGAAGAATGTGGTTTCAAGCCTTCACGATGCCAACGGACAAGTTATTTTTGAATATGATATACCTCGTCTCGGCAAACGAATTGATGTTGTTCTCCTATATCGCGGCATTGTCTTTTGCTTGGAGTTTAAGGTCGGCGAGTCAAAAATTCTCGAAACAAACATTGATCAAGTTTTGGACTACGCTTTGGACTTGAAGAATTTCCATAAATTCAGCGAGGACAAGGTAATTGCGCCGATTTTGATTGCCACGAACTATTCAAGCAGAAGCACTTCCGTACAAATGTCTGTATACGACGATAGGGTTATAAATCCGCTCGTTACCGGCGAAGCAGAAATTTCTGCTTTGATTGAAACTGTATTGAACAATTTCCCGAATGAACCGCCGGTGCATAGAGATTGGATCATAAGCCCTTATGCACCTACGCCAACCATTGTTGATGCAGCGAAAACGCTTTATGAAAGCCATTCGGTCGAGAATATCACACGGCATGAAGCGGACAATGTTTCTACCGATAAAACGATAAAATATATACTTGACGTAATCCAAAAGAGTAAGACAAACGGAGAAAAAAGCATTTGCTTTGTTACGGGTGTGCCCGGTGCAGGAAAAACGCTTGTTGGTCTCGACGTTGCCGTGAAGCAAACCTATCAGGGCAACGATGCGCCCGTTGAAGATGAGGGCGCGGTATACCTTTCCGGAAACGGCCCTTTGGTTGCTGTGTTGACCGAAGCACTGGCAAAAGATAATTATCAAAAGTGCAAAGATAGAAACGAAAAGAAAAATCTGTCTGACTCCCGCAGAGAGGTCGGAAAGTTCATTCAAATCATCCACCGCTACCGTGATAATATGCTCGCTAAGATCAAGAATCCCGTTGAAAACGGAGTGTTGGAAATTGATCCCGAAAAGGCTGTTAAGATGGCAGAGTCCGGTTATGGCGAGGTGGAGCACGTTGCCATTTTTGATGAGGCACAGCGTTCATGGACGCACAAGAGACTTGCCGATTATCTAAAGCGCGGCGGAACATACGGAAACAAGTTGAAAGTTCCTAATTTTCCCCTCTCTGAAGCGGATTTCTTAATCTGGTCTCTTGATCAGCGCGAGGACTGGGCTACCATTATTTGTCTCGTTGGTGGTGGTCAGGAGATCAACACTGGCGAAGCTGGCATATCCGAGTGGATCAATGCGCTGAATGATATATTTCCTCATTGGAAGGTATATATTTCTCCGAAGCTTACAGAACAGGAATATGCCGAAGGCAAAGTCAACGAATTGCTTTCGAAGAACAAAAACGTTACGTATTCCGACAGATTACATTTGGGTGTTTCTTTGCGTTCCTTTAGAGCAGAAAAGCTCTCAGCGTTTGTTCATTCAATGCTTACCTTCAATCCTAACGCCGCGGAGTTATATAACGAAATCAAGAATAGGTATCCGATCGTCATAACAAGGGACATGGAAACCGCAAAAAGATGGCTTCACGATAAAGTTAGAGGAACTGAGCGAACCGGCGTACTTGTAACCAAAGAAGCAGCGCGATTCAAGCCGTTAGGAATCCATATTCTCCCCTCAGGCGACGAAAATGCGGTCCATTGGTTTCTTGAAGATAAGATTGACACAAGGGCATCCAACTATCTTGAAGACGCGGCAACAGAAATACAAGTTCAGGGGTTGGAGCTGGATTACACCTGTGTGCTGTGGGATGCAGATATGAGATGCGACAACGGCAAATGGCGTTATTATACATTTAACGGCAAAACAGCTTGGAATGAAAAAATACCCGATACCGAAAATAAGCAGGAACAGATCAAATATATGCTTAATGCTTACCGCGTTCTTCTTACAAGAGCGAGGGCGGGTATGGTCATTTGTATTCCGTCAGGAAACTCCAATAAGAATCCAAGCGGATTTTGGGAGGATAGCACGCGCCTGCCGAAATTCTATGATGGTACGTATGAATATTTGAAACAGATTGGCATTGAGGAAATATGATTAAAACAATGTGAATACTATAATTCAATCGATTTACTGCCTGGCCATAAAGATACGACATGAGATGTATGAAGTAAAAAGTTTTATGATTTGGAGGTGTAGGTTTTGTTTGCTTTCAAGAAAGAAATTCCCCAAAATAATAATGCGTCGTTAGTTTTTGTAAACAGACCTATTGACGAAGAAAAGGACGATATTGTCGGCTTTTCTTCACAAGTAAGCACTATATGTGAATCAATAAAAGACGGTGCTACTATGATAGGGGTGGTAGCTGACTATGGTACCGGAAAGTCAAGCTTGACTGAGTTGCTAGCTAAAACAGTGAAGAGGAAGCCTTTCAAGTATCCTATGCCTATCAATATCAATATGTGGGATTGTTTACAAATAACAAACTCTGTTCCTAAGGAAACTAAACCCGAACACGAGGTTTCTGAACTAACTAAAACGTTTCTATATCAGATGGCGTGCGGCAACGATAGAAGTCATCGATTCAGCAGTTATATAAATAAGCGTCTCAGCAAAAATTACGGTAATATTTCCTTCAGCGTAAGCTCGCGGAAATTTTGGTGGTGGTTTATCGGGTCCGTATTATCATATACCGTTTATGCAGTATGCTCTCAGGATCGCATCAATTTTCGCAGCGTTATAAATAACGAGATTGTGCTTGATTTGCTGAAATTTTGCCGCACATTCTGCCCTGTCTTTTTAGTTCTCGCTGTAATTATGCTGATCCCTGGTATTATCGACACCTGTGTTGCATTTTCTCATTGGAAGGAAGTCACCCCTCGCGATACAGAAATAAACGATGTTTTTGATGTATATCAGAGCATTGTGAGACATATTAAACCACGCAAAAGAAAAAAGCAGATCATAATAATTGAAGACCTAGACAGAGTCGTTGAAAAGTCAGTTATCATCGGATTCTTAAAGGAACTTTACCGTTTTCAAAATTTGACAAAGCCGTATGCCGACAGATTTGCTTTTGTTGTTTCTATAAAACCAGAGTCACAGTTAAACAATGTAGGCAAAAATATTGTAATCGATGACAAGAATGCGTATTCAAAATTATTTGATACTATAGTTTCTCTCAAGCCCATACATTATGACGATTACGACTCGCTATTGCTGAAGCTCATAAACGGCGATCCAGACAAAAAGCAACGCCTCGAGAATATTATTGGAGAAGAAATAAACGATAATATTCTTCCTGAGTCATTTATATGGATAAAGACAGGTCAAAACCTCTCATTGAGAGATTTAAAAGACAGGCTCAATCACGCGATTATGATCATGTCGTCTCGCAAAAGTTACAAGGTAAAAACTGATGTCAGCTTCGAGGCATGTGCGGCTGTTACTTATCTTGAAAGCCAATATCCTAAAGAATATTATTGGCTTATTGATCATGAGAAAGATTTTGCTGAATTGATGAAAAAATCTGTTGAGATTATCAATACGGATAAGGTTCAGCAGGCACAAAACAAACTAGCAGACGAGATTAAGAAAATTTTCAAGGACATTTCTGGCAATCCTAATTCTGATTTTGTAAGCGACTTATGCCATCTCATATATAAGGGAACATTTAATTACGATTTTAGAATGTACTTCTATACTTACCCCAAAGGGAGCCATATAAAGACAACCGAAGAGCGCGAATTATGCGATATGCTCCTGATGCCAATGCGTTACCATAACTATGATGATATTGATAATTTGGCAGAGACAGTATATGCTGATGGTGATGACAATATTGTTACATCAACATTAAAAGGCTTGGAGATATATCCCGAGGCAATTATAATGAACTCCACACTTCTGAGGGTTGCTTGTAATATCTCTTGGAGTAAAGTTGCTGACACTATCGATAAATGTGTTATAAAGTCAGATCTGTCAGATAAATATGCTATTGGTTTTTGGACGAAACTTCATAATCTTCAGTTTGGCGAAATGTCTGAATTGATGAAAAAAATCAAAACATTACTTATTGATGGTTTAACTACTACGGATCGCATGATACGTACAAGAAGACAAATAATTAAAGCATTTGATAAAGATATTCTCTGCTTCAGTCAGTTATTTGATCAAAACAACAGCTCTTATATCCCGTTGATCTCGGAGGAAGAGATTAGTCTGATAAATGATGTTGCGGTATCAATACAATTAATTGACACGGATAATCTGTCAATTTCTGCTTTCGGATACATATCAAAGCTTCTTTGTTTCGAGAAATTAGCATGTATATATGATACTGAATTTCAAAAGGCAATATCGGTTCTCAAGGAATATGTCGCCCTCAATCCTGCCAATCTCGCTGAAGTGCTGCTGTCATTTATGGATATAAATCTATATGCCGATGATGAGTTCTTTGAAAAAGTATGTTTGGACTGTGAACAAGATCGCATTGCGCAGTATGTAAACAAACTTGATGCAGAAAAACTCTCAGATAAATATTTGGGCAAGATCGATGATTTGGGTTTTTCTGAGGGATTGTCTGAAAGAATAATAACTGTTTTGGCAGAGAAAAAGCTTTACTATACCGTTCTGCTTAGTTGCGCAAAGGCAAAAGATTTTTCGCCTATTGAGCATCATCTTGATAACAAAGATGAGCTAATTAATGCTTGCAAAGCCGTTTGGAAAGCTGATTCGAATAGTTTCTATGCCATTCGTTGGCAGTTGTGTATGACGTGCAAAGACAACAGATACGATAGCTTGTTCTTCGATGACTTTCCAATGATAAGTAAGCAGGAATATGTAGCTATTGATGATAATAAAAAGGCAATAAAATATATTAATACCGTTTCTGCTAAGCCAGAGAATTATTCATCGTTATTGCCCACTATTTATGCAAAAGATTACTCAAATGAGGAACTCGTATTTCTCTTTGATTGGTTGTTTAATACTGTTAACAGCGATATCCCGCTTGATAGTACTGTATTTGACAGCATAGTCGATAAGATGGACTTCAAAGTGCTGAACATCCGAAATTTAGGCGAAACGGATCGCGAAACTGTATATGCTCTTGTTGAGCCTGCTTTTGAACGTAACAATCTTTCTTATTCGGAACGCCTTGATAAGCTCAATTGTCTTGTTCCTTCTGTTGAGAAAAAGATGACGGATGATGAAGGCTCTTTGGATGAATACTTTGCTCTTATACAAAAACTTGATGAATTCACCTCGTTCTCGCTAAAATATCTATCCGAACATTACATTGACATAAGTTTATCGGACAAGCTCAGTCGTAAACTCAAGGAAAATGAGGATTACGAAAATTATATAACCACATCCGTTCTTAGAAAGAACAATATGATTATAGATGCCGATGTGCAATATGATAAATATGTCAATGTATATCTCAATGTTCCACAAATGTATGAAATAATGAGCGATCATTGGGATTTCCTTGAAGGCTTGCAAACAGAAACACATCTAGACCGTATCTTTAAGTCCTCACGCAAAGATGAATTGATTCCTCCGATGTATAAAGTTCCGCAGCACAAAGAATTTTTCTGTTTTATGCTGAGCGACAGGTTTGATGATGGAGTGAAGAAAGCATACCTCGTCGATATGGGTGAATTCGCATCAGATATAGACAGTTCTGCGTTTAAAAACCTAATCTGTACGAAAGAACATATAGAGTTGCTTGGAAATAAGGATATATATTGGAAGATCCGAAATAATTTCAAACACAAGACAGAAAAGGCTGTATTTTCGCGTAAGTGGAAAGAACGATGGGGAAGCAAAATATCGTTGGATGATTGATGATTTTCCTTCAAAGATTTTATAATAGGAGGATTGACATTGACAGAAGTAGTAGCTGCCATCATCTGGCAGGGCGATAAATTCATGATCTGCCAACGACCGGCGCATAAAGCTCGCGGACTCCTTTGGGAATTCGTTGGCGGCAAGGTCGAGCCGGGAGAAACAAAAGAACAAGCTCTGATCCGCGAGTGTCAGGAAGAGCTTGCTGTAAACCTCTCCGTCGGTGACATATTCATGGACGTTACCCACGAGTATCCCGATCTGACGGTGCATCTGACGCTGTTCAACGCCACTCTCGCTGAGGGAGAACCTCAGAAACTTGAGCACAACGATATAAAATGGATCATGCCGAGCGAAATATCAAACTACAACTTCTGCCCGGCGGATGAGGAAATTCTCGAAAGAATCATGGAAAGGCATAATATCACGATTGAACATGATCGAACTATTATACGGTAAAACGCGTACGTATCTTGCGGGCGGCGTACTGCTCGTGGATACCGATTGGGCGGGCACGTTGCCGAGCCTCTTTCGCAAGCTAAAGGAATCGAATATTCCGACGGAGAGCATCCGTTACCTAATGATCACGCATTATCATCCCGACCACATGGGCATTGCGTCGGAGCTGATGGATTTGGGTGTGAAGCTCCTAGTTTTCGACGTACAGCTTCCGCACGTTCATTTCTCGGACGGCATTTATGCGAAGGAAAAGAATCGTTCCTTCAAGCCGATTGACGAGAGAAGCGGGATTTTGTTGACTTGCGCCGAGAGCCGTGAATTTCTCGCAAAGCTCGGTATTTCAGGCGAGGTTATTCATACGCCCGGACATAGTGAGGACAGCGTTTCGCTGATTCTCGATGAAGGAACTGCAGTCGTAGGAGATTTGCCGCCGTACTCTGCTCTTGCGGCGATTGATGATGAAAAAGTACAGAACAGTTATAAAAATATCCTCTCGTGCGGTGTATCACGTTTACATTACGGACACATGGTGAGCGAGAGTGTATGTCAATAAGGAGTATATTATGCGTAAAAATTTTGGAGCAAAAACCTGGCTGTACCCCATGCCTGTGCTGATCATCGGCACCTATGATGAAAACGGCACGCCCAACGCAATGAATGCGGCCTGGGGCGGCGTTTACGATACCAATCAGGTCATGGTCTGCCTCGCAGACGATCACAAAACCACCGAGAATATCAAAAAGACAGCCGCTTTCACCGTCAGCTTTGCCACTGCAAAGACTGTCGCGCCTTGCGATTATGTGGGTATCGTATCTGCAAATGACGTGCCTGATAAGTTTGCAAAAGCAGGCTTCCATGCCGTCAAGAGCGCATATGTGAACGCGCCGATCATCGAAGAACTGCCGATGACGGTGGAATGCAAGCTGATCAAGTTTAACGAGGACGGTATCTGCATCGGCGAAATCGTCAACATTTCCGCCGACGAGAGCATTCTTGACGGAAACGGCAAGGTTGATGCGAAGAAACTGGATCCCATCATCTACGACGGCGTTACGCACGCCTATTGGAACTTCGGCGAGAAGGTCGGGCAGGCGTTCTCGGATGGAAAGAAGATCAAGTGAAAAAGGAGAACAATGATGAAACGAGTATATGATTTTCTCAAAAAAGCGGAAGTGTATTATCTGGCAACGGTGGAAGGCGATCAGCCGCGAGTCCGCCCGTTTGGTACGATCAACGAGTTTGAGGGCAAGCTCTACATCCAAACCGGCAAGGTTAAGCCCACGAGCTATCAGCTTGCCGCCAATCCCAAGGCGGAGATTTGTGCATTCACGGAAGGTGCGTGGCTTCGCGTTGCCTGCGAGCTGGTCGAGGATGACCGCTTTGAGGCGAAGAAGTCCATGCTGGATGCGCATCCGAATCTGCGCGGCATGTACGATGAAAACGACGGAAACACACAGGTGTTCTATATGAAGAATGCGACGGCGACGTTCTGTGCGTTCGGGAAAGAAGCCGAGATTGTGGAGTTTTGATAGGTTAAAAACAACTGATTGATAATATTTGACGGAGTGGAAATGCTGGATTTCAATAACAATTTGATACTGATTAAAGGCGAAGATAAAACGCAATCCGTTAATTCCGTCTCATTTGATCAGTACGGCTCAGTTCAGGTTACATTCAACAGCGGAAAAACATATTCTTATAAAAAAGCGAATGTGCGCATTTTGAAGAATCCCAAAATCACGCTTCTTCAAAATCGGATTGCACTCAAAAGTAGTATTCCCATGTCCGGTGCTGATATGGTTCAGTTTTTTGATGAATGGTGTCGTATTATTTTAAAAAATGGTTATCACGAACTTGCCCGCAGCAGCGACATTCAAATTGTTGAATCTGCTTTGAGTAATCCAACTTCACAGAATTGCTTTGACTATTTCAAGCAAATAGCGATCAGAACCGGTCTGAAAGTTGAGGGGCATAACATCCTTGCTTCGCGATATGAAAAGATCGGCTATATTCGTGACGACAGCATTGTATCGGATTATCTGAAAAAAGAATATGAAAATTCATCCGAAAACACAACAGAATCTGCAATATTTCCGTTTGGTTTCAATCTCAGCCAGAAAACTGCGGTTGAAAATGCACTGCAGAATCGGCTGAGTGTGATTGAAGGCCCTCCCGGAACCGGAAAAACACAAACCATTCTGAATATTATTGCCAATGCAGTAATGCGTGGCGAAAGTGTAGCTGTCGTTTCGAGCAACAACTCGGCCACGGCAAATGTGTACGAGAAGCTGCAAAAATACGGCGTGGATTTCATTGCGGCACCTCTCGGAAGCAATGAAAACAAAACTGCATTTATTGAGCATCAGATTACGGATTTACCGGATATGAGCTCATGGAGAATCGCTCCTGATGAGCATAATCGTATCAGAAGCGCTGAAGCGGATCTGAGGAAAAAGCTTGCTCTGAAAAATGAGCATGCAAATCTATTGGCAGAGCAGGACCAATTGGAAAAGGAATACGGTCATTTCAAAGAATATGCCTCCGCCGAGTATCCTGACAAATATGTTCCGGTGTTTTCAAAAGCAATTCCTGCCTCAAGAATCCTCGATTATATCGCAGAACACGAATTGATATTGAGCAGCAACCGAAAAGTTGGTGTCTTCCGAAAGTTTGTGTGGAGCTTTCGTTACGGTTTCCCCAATTTCCGCTTCCATCGCCATCCAATAGAGATTATATTTACATATTGTCAAGGACTCTATTACGAACGCAGACTCAAAGAGATTTCTGACCGTATTGCTGAAATCGAATCCGATCTTCATGCTTACAACTTCGATTATAAAATGCAGGAATATACTGAACTGTCCATGATGGCGTTTAAAGCCAAACTGGCATCACTGTATTATGGACATTCCCGTAAACGTTATGACAAAGATGATTTATGGAAACATTCTGGTGAATTCATAAAAGATTATCCTGTAATATTAAGCACAACATATTCGTTGAGCGCAAGTCTGTCAGCACAGTTCATTTATGACTACGTTATCGTAGATGAAGCATCCCAGGTGGATCTTGCGACCGGTGTTCTTGCATTATCCTGTGCCAAAAAAGCCGTAATCGTGGGTGATTTAAAACAGCTGCCCAACGTTGTCAACGACATACAGAAGAAAATTACGGATGAGATATTCGATCAATTTGATCTTGATGATGCATACCGTTATTCTGAGCACAGCCTGCTCTCATCCGTTACGACATTGTTTCCGGATGTTGCTCGTGTGCTTTTGCGTGAACATTACCGCTGTCACCCAGAGATCATAGGATTCTGCAATCAACGTTTTTACAATAACGAGTTGATTATTCTTACCACTCCAAAATCGGACCGTCAACCAATGATGGTATATCGGACTGTTCCCGGAAATCATGCACGCGATCGTGTAAATCAGCGACAGATTGATGTGATTACGGACGAAGTTTTCCCAAAACAGAATCTTAATCCAAGTGATGCCTCTGTCGGTATAGTTACACCGTATCGTAAACAGGCAGAAGCCTTACAAAAGATATATGCTGATACAACGGTAAAAGCTGATACTGCAGACAAATTCCAAGGTCAGGAACGCAGTGTAATGATCTTTTCAACGGTTGACAATGAGATTGGTGAATTTGCTTCCGATCCCAATCGGCTGAATGTTGCGGTTTCGCGTGCAATCGATCAGTTTATTGTAGTTACTGACGGCAACGACAATGATGCAGTTTCGCCGATTCATGATTTGATCGGATATATTCAGTATCATAATCATGAAGTCATCAACAGTGAAATCCATTCGGTTTTCGATTACCTTTATAAGAATTATGCCAATTCCAGAGAAGCAATTCTCAAAAAGTACGGGCGAATTTCTGACGTGGAAAGCGAAAATCTGATGTACAGTGTTATCCGCGATGTATTGGTGCAAAATGAATTTTCGCAATACGAAGTGGTCATTCATGTCCCGATTCGTATGATTCTGAATGATTTACAAAAGCTGAACACTCGTGAGCTTTCTTTTGCAACAAACCATTTGACGCACGTTGACTTTTTGATTTTCTCAAAATTGACACATCAGCCGATCATGGTTGTGGAAGTTGATGGTTTTACTTATCACAATACGGAAAAGCAGCGCGAGCGTGATCATGTAAAAGATTCGATTCTTCAAAAATACGATATACCGATTGTTCGATTCAGTACAATCGGAAATTCGGAAAGCGAAAAATTGATTGCAGCACTCCGTACCGTAAATTAAGATTGTGGCTGAAATGATAACTTTATGAAATCTCTGGACTTCTGCCTCCGCTTGTGATATCCTTGTGCTACCAACAAAAAGGAGGCAGCACAAATGGCAAAATACACGATTGAAGAGCTCTACCGCGGGGATAAATATTCCATCCTCTCCGCCGTCGGAGCAAAGGCAATCCGGTCCGGCATTGATCCGCACACAGCGGACGGACAAACATGGCTCGAGATGGAGCTGATCCGTCAGACATTCATCACAGCCGAAAAAATGAAACAAAACGGTGACTGTATAGCCGAGAGTGAACTCGGAGATGCGGTCACCGTTTCTGTATGCGGGGAGGCGGAACATGAACATCCTTGAAGACCTGTGGTTCGGCAACATCTCACCGTGGGAGCGGCCGTTCAAGAAGGACAGCGCATACGCCGAGTTGCTGGCGCTGGTGGTCCGGCATCAGGAAGATCTCAACGGGAGGCTGAACGACGAGGAAAAGGAAATCTTCGAAAAGTTCTCCGAATGCTCAACTGAGATGCACGATCTGACCGAGCGTGAGGCATTCGTGAAAGGCTTCACCATCGGCGCGCAGATCATCATCGCGGTGCTGACAGCAGGGGGAGATGAGTGATCGTCTGCTTATAAAGGCATGGAGTCATAAAGCATGGCTCCGTTCCTTTTGCTCAAAAGGCGCCACCGCCGTGACCGCACAAAACGCCCTGTGTGCGATTTTCCAACTCTGACAAGCACATGCCAACACTCCACCGCTTCGCGCCCGTGTTCGCCGCGTGTGACGGTTTATGAGAGGGTTTCACTGCCCAGCAGTTGCGCCGCAGGAGACAAAGAAAAAGCTTCTCAATATGAAACACAAAGTTCCGTAATCCTATTGACAAGTTTGATATTATATGCTATAATAAAACCGAAAGTTCTACAATAAGCCCGAGGTGTCGTTATGAGAGTGATGAGCGAAGAAAAACTGCAAAAACTTGCCGATTTTATCAAGCAGTACGCCCGAGAAAATAACGGGGATTCTCCGAGCCTGGCAGACATCATGGAATACATGAGCATGGTAAAATCTACGGCGTACCGCCATGTTTTAGAGCTTGAAAAGCGCGGTGTGATCTCCTACTCGGGTAAGAGAACGCTTGAATCTCCTCAGCAGCGTAAGATGCGCTGTAATTTTTGCCGCATCCCGATTGTGGGGATGATCGTTTGCGGCACACCAGATGACCAGGAGGAACATATCACCGGCTACCTCGCCGTGCCCGAGGAATGGGTCGATGGCGAGTGCTTCCTGCTTGAAGCATACGGCGATTCGATGGTGGACATCGGCATCGACAAGGGCGATCTCATACTCGTCAAAAAGGCGCAAACTGCAAAGGATGGCGAAGTGGTAGTAGCGCTCACCGAGGACGGCAACACACTCAAACGTCTCTTCTGGGAAGACGGTAAACCACGTCTTCACGCGGAGAATAGAACGTACAGCGGTGCGAAGCTTGATTTTTATCCGAAGGAGCTTACCATACAGGGAATCGCTTTGAAGGTGATTAAGGATATTAGATGAGGTATATTATGAGTGAATCTTACGAATACGATAACATAATGTCTCTCGCTAAGAAGGCGGGATATAAAAAGATAATGATCATGCGCAATTCATGGGGAAATGGAAGTTGGGCAATCGTTAACTCTGTAACCTTAAAACCCGGTGGTAAATATGGTTTTGCTGAAGGTCATATTCATTATTCAAACGGAACTACTAAAAACGGGAACATAGAATGTGCAGGTAATTTTTCTTGGCGTACGATTAAAGTGTTAGAAGAAGATATGATTGTCAAACAATTGTAATTAAAAAGAGGTCACTGAATGTCAGATAAATCAAAACGCATTCCCATTGCACGCTGTCCTGTTCCGGGTTGCGGAAGGACGCTGATGTGCAGCGGCGATCCAAAAGATAAGAACACGATCATTTTAAGCGTTGCCGAGGACGGATATCGAGGCAAGACCATAATGTGTTCCAAGTGCAAAACGGTGCTAAAGGTTATCGAGAAGCCAAAGGTCGCGTATGGATATGTGGCGATACCGATCGTCAGCACTATCATATACTGAAATATTACAATCGAAAGTGATGTATCCTCCCATCTGTGAACATGGGAATCAAGGGTGAGCATCAGAATGATGAACGGAGTACAACTCCGTCTCGTTTTGATGCTCACTTTTTTTATCTAAAGATCCATCTGCAATCTCCGCAGATGTTTCTCTAATATCATTTCTGAAAGGTGGTGATGCCGGGCCGAAAATCGTCCGAGTATCTTTTTGAAATTTCATTTACAACTCAATACAGGATGACGGAATACATAACTGCGCAGAAATGTAAAGTTATAAATTCTGAAAGGAGGTTCTGTCTTAGTGAAAGAATCTGTTTACAAATCTTATGATGAGCTGCCTTTGTTTATCAACTCGGAAACATTGGCAAAAGTGCTCGGCATCTCACCGTCATCCTGTTACGAACTCATGCACGAGGAAGGCTTCCCGGTGATCTACATCGGGAAACGTATGGTGGTGGAGAAATCAAAATTCATCGAGTGGGTGGAGTCACACACCGCGGGAGGTAAGAAATGATGTACACGTACAGAAGGTATCTTTATCTCCTGCGAAATGCGTACTTCCATCCATCGAGGGACAACCGCTATTCGAGTGAAGCTGTCAAGGATATGACGTTCCGAGCGATGCAGATGCTCTGGCAGCTTGATGGTCTGTATGCGCTGGGAAAATTCTTTGACAGCGATGAGATTCACCGTCTGCTGATCGAAGAGCTGATGCCTGATGATGTGGATATGGCTCTGTCCTATTTCCTGCATCGGTGTTATGACGGATCGTCGTACACACTTGCGATGCTCATCTTTCATGCGATGCTGCTTCGCGATGAAGTGTACGATGATATGCTCCGCGCACATTTTCCGGAATGGTTTGAAAATCGTACACCGGAAGATTCACTTTGTCATGTGACGGTGCAAATCCGTTTCGCTTCGTGAGGTGATGCAATGTTACAATACGGACAGCATCAAAAGATGCAGCATTACTTCCCGATGCCGAATGAGATTTTTCATCTTGATCTTTCCGACGGCGCGATTCTCGTGTATGCCTTTCTCATGTACTGTGAGGATCGCAAAACCTATCAATGCCATCCGAGTTACGCTACGATCGGAAAAGCAATCAAGCGAAGTACAAACAGCGTGGCAAAGTATGTACGTGAGCTTGAAGAAAAGCGTCTGATCTGCACCGAACCGACTGAGGTTACGCTGAAGGACGGACGCAAGCATAACGGCACTTTGCTGTATACCATCCGTCCGATCGCGGAAGCGGTGGAATACCGTTATGAAAAACAAATGCTGCGCATTCAAACGGAGTTCCATCGCCAAAAGGTACAGCAAAAACTGGAAAAGATGCAAGGGTCGATAAAAAAGCAGGAGAAAGCATAGGCGTCGCAGATGGCGCCATGCCCTCAACATCGGACGGCAATGCCGACCGAAAACGCCGTGTTTTGGGCATTTTCTGAAGCTTTCGGGAAATCTCGGACACGGCGCTGCTCTTGGCGTTGCTGATACGGATGTGGTGTAAAACATGGCGCCTATATCAGCGAAAATCCTATGTTTTTGGGCATTTTTACGGTGCCAACGGATGGTGTATTGCGAAAAAAGGAGAAGTATAATGAAATCAACAGAAAAGATGCGGATCAGTCTGTTTCTCGACCAAAACACGGTGAAAACGGCAGACCGAATGATGAAAGAACGGGGCTATCGCTCCCGAAACGAATTCTATTCGGCGATGATAAATGAAATGAGTGCGGAGGAAATCATCGACAAGCAAGGCGATTTTCTCGGCGAAAAGTTTGCAAAAGCGATGGAATCCTATGAAGAAAAAGTCAGCAAAACGCTCTCCAAAGGACTGTTTCGTTATGCGGTTCATCTCGAAATGATTGCAAAAATCCTCGCAGATCAGTACGGCTATAGCGAGGATGAGGCAGAACAGATTCGCCGTGAAGCGTGCAGAAATGTACGCAGACTGCGCGGTAAAATTCCTCTTGAAAAAATTCTTGCCGGCTATTATAAGGAGCATCAAATCGAAGCTCCCGATAATTTTGAGTGGGATGGCGAAGAAATTTTCTGAAAACGCTGGATATTTCAAAACCGTTGTGGTATTGTGTTGTACTGAAAAAATCCACGTGAAAGGAGAGCACTCATGGCAAAACGAAGACCGAACGGCGACGGTATGATCCGCAAGCGTGCGGACGGTCGATGGGAAGGTGCGATCGTGATCGGGCACAAGGCGGACGGCAGTTACTTATACAAATGGGTGCAGGCGAAGACGCAGAAGGAACTGCTCCCGAAGCTTCACCGTGCCATCGAAGCCTATCGCGGCGTGGATCTGACCGAGGACAGCCGCATGACGCTCGGCGAATGGTTCGAGCGTTGGTTCAAAGATTACGCTGAGGTCACCCTCCGTCCGAGCACCGTCCGCGGCTACCGTCGGTACGCAAAACAGATCAACCGACACCTCGGTGACAAGCAGATCAGCCTCATCACCACACAGCAGATTCAGCGGATGTACAATAAACTGAAGCGTGACGGCAGAGAGATGTGCCGAGAGAAACATGGCGACGGACTGTCCGACAGCACCGTGCGAAGCATCCATATGCTCCTGCATGAGGTGATGGAAGCAGCGGTGCAGGCGCGGCTAATCGCGAAAAATCCGACCGCCGGCACGAAGATTCCGCGGTGCAATTATCCCGATAAGAAGATTCTAAGCGAAGGTGAGCTTGCCCGATTCATGGAAGCCATCGAGAGCGAACCGCTGTGGCGGGACTTCTTCTACACCGAGATCACCACCGGACTGCGCCGCGGCGAGATATGCGGACTCAAATGGTGCGACCTTGATACCGAGCACGGCACGCTGAAAATCGAGCGGTCGATCGGTAACGGCGAGGGCGGTAAACTGGAAATCGGTGAAACCAAAACCGAAAAAGGCAAACGCGTCATTCTTCTGCCGGCAAGCACGCTCCGCATCCTCACCGAGCGAAAGGAGAAGGCACTCACCGAGTGGATCTTCCCGAATCTGCTGGAACCGGAGAAGCCGATGAATCCGTCGTCAGCATACACAAAACTGAAATCCATACTGAAATCAGCAGGACTGCCCGACATCCGCTTCCACGATCTGCGCCACACCTTCGCCACCCACGCGCTGACTAGTGGTGTCGACGCGAAAACATTGGCGGGTATTCTCGGACACACCAATGCATCCTTCACGCTTGATACTTACACCCACGTCACGGGAGAAATGCAGAAAAATGCCGCCGATATCGTGGGCGGATTCATGGATGACTTCATCGGAGGGGAGTTTGAGTAATGGCGAAAAAGAAGAAACAGCAAGGCGAAGGAAGCGTGTTCCTGCGCAAGGACGGACGGTGGGAAGGGCGTATCGTCGTCGATTATAAAGAGAACGGCAACCCGATCACCAAAAATGTCACAGCCAAAACCGAAGCGGAATGCCGTGGAAAGTTGGAGAAACTGAAAAAGGAAGTCGCCCATCTGATCGGGCGGCTTCCGAAAAAGGCAAAACCGGATATGCCGTTCGGAGACTGGATTGATTTGTGGTACCAAACCTACTGCAAGCCGACCATTCGCGCCACTACGCAAGCGGGATACGAGGATCGCATCTACCTGCACATCATTCCGAACATCGGTGATATTCCTCTGGACAGGCTCACGCAGAACGATCTGCAGACCTTCTACGGCAAGATCAAAAAGTCGGGACGGCTGCAGTACGTCGAAAAATTCGGCACGGGACTGTCCGACCGCATGGTGCGCGGCGTTCATGCAAGCTGTCGCTCCGCCTTGGAACGGGCTGTACAGGACGGACTGATCACGCGCAATCCCGCCATCGGGTGCAAGCTGCCGCCGAAAAAAGCGCGGGAGATGGAGGTGCTGTGCAAGGAAGAACTGCGGCGGTTCCTCCTGCAGGCGAAAGAGGACGGCTTCTATGAAATGTTCATGCTCGACCTTGCCACGGGAATGAGGCGGGGGGAGTTGCTCGGACTACAGTGGAGCGACCTGAACTTCCGCACAGGAGAGCTGCACATTCAGCGGCAGGTTTACTGCGTGAACGGTAAGCTGACCATCAACAAGCCGAAGACGAAAACGTCCGACCGTACGATCATTCTGCCGAAATCGGTGGTCGGCGTGCTGGCGGAGTATCGGAAAACGGTGGACTCGCGGTGGCTGTTCCCGTCACCAGTGCTTGACGATCAGCCGCGCAATCCGTCCACGATCTATCAGCGAATGCAGACCACACTGGAACGTGCGGGATGCAAGAAGGTACGCTTTCACGATCTGCGGCACACCTTCGCCACGATGGCGATAGCAAACGGGATGGATGTTAAAACCCTGTCGGCGACGATCGGTCACGTCTCGGCGACAACGACGCTGGATATCTACTCGCATCGCACGGTAGAAATGGAAGTCAGGGCGGCGGAGAACATTGAGCGCGGCATCGGCAAATGTGAGCTGTCAACCGTACCGCCGCCGGAAAAGCCCGCCGATGAGCCGACAAAAAGACTGAACAAACCGTTCACCCCTTACAAAGGCAAGATCCGCAAATCCGGCAGCGGGTGCATTTACAAGATCAGCGACCATCTCTACGAGGGCAGCTTCTCGCCGACTCACGTGGGCGGCAAGCGCGTGAAGCATAACGTGTACGCTGAGACGAGGGAGGAGGTTGAGGTGAAGCTGGCGGAGTTGATTGAAAGGGTAAGGGAGGAGATCGCAAAGGAAAATGGAAAACTAAAAGAGGGCGCCAAATAATGGTGCCCTCAAACTTTAAAAAAGTATTACATTTTGCATATATGGGTTGACATTATCAATCAAATAATTTATAATATCAATTAGATGATGTTTGCGGAGGCTATGTATGACTACTTCTGAACAAATAAGAGTTTTGTGTGTTAGAACTGGTATAAGTTTGTCTGAGCTTGCTCGAAGGATTAACCAAACCCCTCAAAATTTCAGCGCAAAACTTAAAAGAAATACTGTTACTCAAGAAGAGCTTAATCAAATTGCAAAAGTACTTGATGTAAGATATGAACAATATTTCGTTTTGTCGAATGGCGAACAAGTCAAATAAGAAAGGTATTGATCATGACTGAACACAAAATAGTATTTGGCGACAGTCGTTCGCTTAATCGAATCAAAGATAAATCAGTGCAGTTAATTATAACCTCTCCTCCATACTGGCAGTTGAAGGATTACGGTACAGAAGATCAAATTGGTTTTAATGATAGCTATGAAGAATACATAAACAACCTAAACTTGGTATGGAAAGAGTGCTATCGTGTCCTTTCAGACGGTTGCAGATTATGTATTAACATAGGAGACCAATTTGCTCGTTCCGTATACTACGGAAGATATAAAGTTATTCCAATCAGGACGGAAATTATACGTTTCTGCGAATCTCTCGGTATGGACTATATGGGAGCAATCATTTGGCAGAAAACAACTACGATGAATACCTCTGGTGGTGGGGCAATTATGGGAAGTTTCCCTTATCCACGTAACGGTATCCTCAAAATGGATTATGAGTTTATACTGCTGTTCAAAAAGTTAGGAAACGCACCCAAGCCTACTCAACAACAAAAAGAACAGTCTGCTATGACAAAAGAAGAATGGGGACAGTATTTTTCCTCACATTGGAATTTCAACGGTGTTAAACAGATGGGACATATAGCTATGTTCCCGGAAGAACTTCCAAAACGCTTAATTAAGATGTTCTCATTCGCTGGTGAAACTGTGTTTGATCCATTCGCAGGAAGCGGAACGACATCTTTGGCAGCAAAGAATCTTGGAAGAAACTCAATTGGATATGAAATCAACAAAGAATTTGCGGCGATAATTAACGAAAAGATAAACGGATCGCGTTCAATGTTCGATGATTTCGAGTTGAAATTCTATGAGGATACACAAGGGGTTAATCAAACATTTAATGATCTGCCGTATATATTTGCTGATCCTCACAGAATGGACAAAAAGGTTGATGTAAAGAAACTTCAATTCGGCTCTAAAATAGATTCAAGTGAGGCAAAAAGAGAAGATTTATTCACTGTGAAAAAGGTAATCTCTCCCGACAAAATTGAATTAAGTAATGGGTTGATTGTAAAATTACTCGGTATAAGAGAAAAACCGGAACATAGCAGTCAAGCAATAGAATTTTTACAAGATAAATTTAACAAGAGAAAAGTATTCTTGAAATATGATAGCATAAAATATGATTCTGATAATGTACTGATGTGTTATGTTTATCTTGACAACAAGACGTTCATTAATAATCACTTGATTCGTACCGGATATGTAGATGTTGATACTACATTCGAGTATAGTTGTCAAAAGAAATTCTTAAATTCAGTACCAAACTAAATGAAAAAACTGCGAGACAATTCAAATTGACTTGTCTCGCAGTTTTCAGTTAGTTATTTTTGGTGGGCATTTTTAATAATAGATCACGCTCAGCAATAATTTTCTTCTCAATGTCTTTGGCGACCACACCGTTTTCCGGCATTACAATAAAAACTTTTCCTCCAAAATCACGCTGAAAGGCTTTATGGCCTTTTTCTTCTGATGACCGAGATTTCCCCATATAAATTGAAATACTTGCAGCTTTATATGTAGATGGCTTGATTTGCAAACCAATTTTATAACCGTTGACATCAGTCCATAAATCTACCCAGTAAGGTGAGCCTTCAACTTCGCTTGGCGCATCATAAAATGGAATGCCAGCTATAACAAGTGATGGTGTCATAGTCTTCCATGCTCCTTCATGTAGCCATTATACACTCTGTCAATGACAAGCTTGTGCATGTAATCTATACAATCTTGCAAATTGATAGATTCTATTAATGTGGGATGAAAACGCATTTCGCCAGGCAGATCGTCCCGAATATGTTGATACAAAGAGTGCCCAAGCCCATCTATATGTTCACGAGATCTTACGTTGGTATAATAATAATCCCTCCACTCCTCATAAGAAGATGGACTACAAAGTCTAATGGAGTCAGAAGTGGATCCAACATTCTTCTTGAAATTAAGCTGCCATCTGTTGGTGGCATAATTTAAAATGAATTCTTTTTCAGCTTTTGGCATAGTGTAATTCCTTTCTCTTTAAATTTAAGATTTTTCGATAATAAACAATTTGTATGTTTCGATTTCCAAAGCATTGGCGATGCGCTGAACATTTTCTAAAGCAATGCTGCGGCGATAGCATTCAATCGCGCTGATATATGTGCGGTGTAAACCGCATTTCTCGGCAAATGCCTCTTGTGAGAGACCGAGCTGTGTGCGATATTTTTTGAGATTGTCTCCGAACACTTTTACGATATCCATATACACTACCTCCAATATAAAGATTATATCATTTTGAATACAATAGGTCTACACACAATAAGTCTCTAACGATGGTAAGCGTATCAAAATTTGCGCCGCAGTAAACAAAGAAAAAGGCTCTGAGATTTGTTTCTCAGAGCCTTTTTGGTCGGAGTGACAGGAATCGAACCTGCGCCATCTTGGTCCCAAACCAAGCGCCTTACCATTAGGCAACACCCCGAAGAATATTCAGTTTTCTCTCAATTATGGTCAAACCTGTGGTCAAGCCACGATTTTCTCCGCCGCTCGATCACGATTTGCTCGCGTTTCCGCCGTTTTTCGCCCGATTGCTCGCTTATTCAGAAACCGCAGCCGAAAACCACTGCACGCTCCCAAACCACCCGCGCTCCCAGCTGCGCCACACCCGGATATCTATTCAATTTTTCTTGTTTTTGCGTGGAAGTGGGATAAACTGTGGTCAAACGCAAATTCCACGCTGTTTTGCGTTCTTATAAAGTGCCGAAAGTCCGCATAAGTAAAGGCTTTTCAGAACTTCCGTAAAATCTCGGTTATAACTGCTAGACACGCTCCCAAACCAAGCGCCTTACCATTAGGCAACACCCCGTCGGTTATATAATTATACTATTCACTTTTTCCCGCTAAACGCCCAGCCGGCCCCGGAGATGATAAGTCCCGCCGCCGCAAGACACAGCAGAAAGAAAACAGGCGATTCAAAAAGCGTCGTGCTCGCAACGAAGATCGCCGTGGGGCCGTCCGCACCGCCGATTATACCAACACTGTCCGGCACGTTCCATTCGGCGGCGACAGCAAAATAAACAATCGGCACGGCAAGCAGAAGAATAACGGAAAGACAGACGAAAAACGTAATTTTGAATCCCTTTTTCACTCTCTTTCCCCCACAATAAAGACTCACGCAGGCCGCGGACATATGCCACCGATAATTATACCGAAAATGAAAGCATTTGTCAAGGTCTTTGGTGTTAAAACACCAACGAAGCCCCGTCCTCTTTGACGTTCCGACAGCCTGTTCACAAAAATCCGCACGTGTGATGCAGTCTGTCAATAATCACGGCTGATTCGCTTAAAACCGGCAGCGAGCACACGGTCACGGCGGAAATCGGCACGTCCGGGTGGCGGGCACACCAGGCTTTCCGAAGAAGCGGTTCCTGCGGATGTCTTGCATCCGGCATTTCGGGCGGCAGAGACATGTTTTCAAACCGGTACCAATCCACCGTCAGACGGGCATCCGCCATGGCTTTGTCGGCTGCAACAGAGTGCACGTATCTGCGAAACGCCAGAAACGCTTCCCGCTGTGACAAATGCCGCGGGTTGGGAATCGCCTCGGAAAGGCCGTTGAAAAACGCAAACGGAGAGAGCGAACCGTTCAGCAGCCAGCTGAGCGTATTGGCAAAATGTCCGCTGCTCCCAAAGCGATCCAGCACGTCGTCCACGGCGTGGAGCCGGTACAGATCCTCGTAGGAGAGAGAGTCACTGCACAGCACTTCGTACGGCGTTCGGGACGAATAGGCGTACCCAAGATCTCCGCAGCGGGATCGCAGATCCGCACCGGGCAGCAGTTTGAGAAAGCCCAGCTGCAGAAGATCGCAGGCAGGATACAGGGCATCAAAAGACTTTCCGAAGCGGTCAAAATCCTCGTGGGGCAGACCGGCAATCAGATCCGCGTGCAGATGGATATTTCCCATGGCACGGATTCGTTTCAGTGCCGCAATAATCTTTTCCGGATCGGAGGTACGCCCGATAGCGGCAAGGGTGGCGGGATTCGTGGACTGCACGCCGCATTCCAGCTGTATCCGCTCTTTGGGCATAGCGGAGAGCATTTCAAAATTCGCCTCGTCCAAAAGATCGGCACACACCTCAAAATGGTACGTTTTCGTAAATCCGTCCCCGGCGATGGCTTTCCAGATTGCATCCGCACGGCGGCGGTCAAAGTTGAAGGTACGGTCCACGAATTTGATCACACGTACGCCGTCCATGGCTTCAAAACGGCGGAGTTCCTCAATAGTGCGTTCGGCAGATTTGGCACGAACGCCCCGGGTGGCGGAAGACAAACAGTAGGAACAGTTGAACGGGCATCCTCTTGCGGATTCGTAATACAGGATACCGCCGCTGTGGCTGTCCGGCGGAAACTCGTCGTACAGGATGCCTGCCTCTTCAAAACCAGCGTACGGCTCTCCCATAATGACCGTATGACTATGACGCGGAGGCAATTTGTCACAGTATGAAACGAACGACGCCTCCCCTTCCCCGGCGATGATGGAATCCACATACGGATGGGCGGCAAAAAAGGATTCCTCCTCAAAAGAGACCTCCGGACCGCCGAACACGATACGGCACTCCGGCCGAAGCGCGTGCAGATCCGCCGCCAGGGAGAGCATCTCTTCCCTGTTCCAAATGTAAACGGAAAAGCCGTACACGTCTGCCTGCTCCTGAAACAGTGCGTGCAAGATCTCCCGCGTCCGCTCCTTCATGGAACGCTCCAGCACGGAGACGGTATAACCGTGACTGCGGAGAGATTTAGCGATGCACCGCACCGCCAGATTGGTATGAACGTAAGAAGAATTCAGGGCAAACAGTGTGATTTTCATAAAAACTCCGTTTCGGTTTCGATCCTCTATATTATACATCACTGCAGCCGATTCGTCAACAAGGCTTGCACTTTGCCGGTCAACGGTTGCTTGGGTGCGAAACAACGAATTGATAATTGACTTGCCGCACGCCGCATACTATAATAGAATCACACCGGTGATACTGAATGACGGAGGAAAAACTATGCAAATCAAAATAGGCGAAAAAATCCGCGAGCTGCGACGCCGGGACGGCCGCAAGCAGGAAGATCTGGCAAACGCTCTGGGCGTAACCTCGCAGGCAATTTCCCGCTGGGAGGCAAACGGCGGTTATCCCGATCTGGAGATGATACCGGCGATTGCGAATTATTTTAACACTTCCATTGACGAATTGTTCGGGTATGATGACGCTCGCGAAAAACGTATCGACGAAATTGTCTGTCAACTGACTGATATGATCCATGAAAATAACGGAGAAAACGTAAACATCGATGCGTGCATACTTTTGGCAAGAACCGCACTCACTGAATTCCCGGCAAATGAAAAAATCCTACTTTGTCTCGCTTGGAGTTTATACACCGCAGGATATGTCAAATACCACGAACACCACTTAACCGATAACGAGGGGTATGATGTGTACGATGTGAAACGTCACCGCACGTACGCCGAATGGTCGGAAGCCATAGCGATCTACGAAAAACTTTTGCCGATGATGAGCGACGGCCCTGCACGCCACAAGGCAATCAAGCAGCTTTCACAGTTGTATCTAAACACAGGTGAGTACGAAAAAGCGAAGGAACTTGCAGAAACCGTTCCGGATATTCACTGCTGCAGAGAGTTCTTACTGTTCAACACCTGTGACGGTAAGGAACGTGCAGCAAAATGTGCCGAAGCAGTAATGAAACTCCTCGGCATTTCGGCCGAACTGATTGGAAATGCCGTTGCCGCCAATTACAATAAAATGAACAGTGAGGAGGCAGAAGACTATATAAAAAATGCGGCTGCTATCTTTAATGTGATCTGTCCCGACGGCGAATATGGCGAATACAGAAATCATTCGGCTTATTTGTATCTCTATCTGTCAACACTCCAGTGGCGCCACGGAAAACACGATGCCTCTTTTGCATCCCTTGACAAAGCACTTGAGCACAGAAAAAAGTGCGAACGGTTTTCGTCAGATGCCGCTGTCACCTTTGCCTCTCCTTTACTGATGAATGTCAAATTAAATCCCAAAGGAGCGGATTTTTCCAAACACGCTTCTGAACTACCGAGTTATTGGCCTTGGATATGTATTCCCGACAGCAGTGATGTAGCAAAAAAAATGCAGTCCGATCCCCGCTGGCAAGAATGGATCGCAAAAACCAAAGCATGACACCACGCCCCGCCTTATGCGGGGCAATTTTTTGTGAGACGATTCCCTATTTTCGAAAAAATCCGCGTTTCTTCTTCTCCGGCACCAGCACACCTTCTTTCCAAAGATGCGTCCACTGCTTTTCTGCCAGGATCCGCCCACGCCGCCGAAGGCAAAGCCGATACGTTATCGCCACGCCCCCTTCACTCTCCTTTATCCGATACTCCGCCAGCAGTATCCCCCCGCCGGCCCCGTCCGCCGGATTCAGCTCCTCGGCGTAAGCCGCCGCCGCATCCCGGAACGCACGGTAGAATTCGTTCATCTCTTCCGCCCACGCCGGATGCGTCTCGTCGGAAAACTCCGGAAAACAGATCCGCATATTGGCGGATGATACCGACTGTCTTCTTTCCGTCAAGCACGTCACCTCCGAATTTGTATTTATTTCATCCTATGCAGGGGACAGGTGCCGCATACGTCTTGCTTTTTTTCGACGGATGGAGTATAATGTAGAAAACATAAAACCACCCAACGGAGGTTTCCGCTATGCCCTTCTCCGCTCAATCCGCCACACAGCCTGCCGCCGACCGGCTCCGTCCCCTTTCCTTTGACGATATGTCCGGGCAGGAGCATCTGGTAGGCCCGCGTGGCGTTCTCCGCCGTATTGCCGCCACGGGAAAGATCCCCAGCATGATCTTCTTCGGCCCGCCCGGCACGGGCAAGACCACCGCCGCCACCATTATCGCAAACGCCTCGGGCATGACGCTCCGTCATCTGAACGCCACCACCGCTTCCCTTTCCGACATCCGTGCCGTTGCGGCAGAAACGGAAGGGCTGCTTGGTGCCGGCGGTATTCTTCTGTATCTGGATGAGATCCAGTATTTCAACAAAAAACAGCAGCAATCGCTCCTTGAATATCTGGAGGACGGCCGGATCACGCTGATCGCCGCCACCACGGAAAATCCCTATTACTACATTTACGACGCCCTGCTCTCCCGCTGCTCGGTGTTCGAGTTCAAGCCCGTATCCCCCGATGCCATGACGATGCGGCTCAAAAAAGCCTTCGATCTTCTTGCCGCCGAATCGGGAAAAACGCTGACGGCTGATGAAGACGCCATCCGGTATATCGCCTCCGTCTCCGGCGGAGACGTCCGCCGGGGCGTGACCATGCTGGAGCAGGCAGCAGCTTACGTTGCGGCAGGCGACGATTCCGAAACGGTAATGACGAGAGACGTGGTGCGGCAGTTCGTTCCTTCCGTTTCCGCCGGCAACTTTGATATGGACGGCGACGTGCACTACGATCTGCTGTCCGGCCTGCAGAAATCCATCCGCGGCTCCGATCCGGATGCGGCAGTATTCTACCTGGCCCGCCTTCTGGAAGGCGGCGATCTGATCTCCCCCTGCCGTAGACTGATGGTCATCGCCAGCGAGGATATCGGTGCGGCCTATCCTATGGCGGCCGTTATCACCCGTGCCTGTGTGGAAAGTGCCAAGGAACTGGGACTGCCGGAGGCACGCATCCCGCTGGCAAACGCCGTCGTCATGCTGGCCACCGCCCCCAAATCCAACACGGCCTATACCGCACTGGACGCGGCAGCGGCGGATATCCGTGCAGGCAAAGGGCGGGTGATCCCGAAACACCTCTCCGCACCCAATTTCCCGGGATACAAGTATCCCCACGACTACTCCGGCAATTACGTTCCCCAGCAGTATCTGCCGGATGATCTGAAAGGGGCACGGTATTACGTCCCCGGTGACAACAAGACGGAATCCGCCGCGGCGGCATACTGGGCTAAAATCAAAACAGAAGGCGGGAAAAAGAAATAATCCGCCCGTCTTGGAAAAACATTTGAAAAACTTTTCAAAAACCTATTGACAAACCGGACAAATATCTATATAATATATGCGTTGATCCAAAGACAGCAGGTTCCGGTAAAAGCGATGCTTTCCTGCCGAGGGGAGACTGAATACACAATACGCTTGTATTTCGTCTTTTTTCGGCGCGTCGTCCGGAGAAAGACGTTTTTGTTTTTTCTGCCGTCTTATCGCAATCTTTTACAAGGAGGAAATACACATGCCTAACGCAAAAATTCTGGAACAGAAAAAAGCCGTTGTTGAGTCTCTGACCGACAAAATGGGCCGTTCTGTTTCCGGTGTTCTCGTGAAGTATCAGGGTATCACCGTTGAGGATGACACCAAGCTTCGTGCAGAACTCCGCAAGGCCAACGTGGAATACACCGTTCTCAAGAATTCCATCATCGGCCGTGCTTGCGATAATGCCGGCTTCGCTGAACTGAAAGGCGAACTCACCGGTATGAACGCTCTGGCTATCAGCTACGACGATCAGGTTGCTCCCGCAAAGATCCTGAAGGAATATGCGGACAAGATCGAGACGTTTGAACTCCGCGGCGGTTACGTCGACGGTAAGGTTCTCGATGCAGCCGGTGTATCTGAACTGGCCAACATCCCGCCGAAAGAACAGCTCGTCGGCAAGATCCTCGGAAGTCTCCAGGGATCCCTTTACGGTCTCGCATTCGCTCTTCAGGCAATCATCGACAAGAGCGGCGAAGCCGGTGCAGCAGAGCCTGCCGCAGAGGAAGCGTAATCTCCTCACCATATTATCTTAATTAAAAATAAACACACACATTTGGAGGTAAATACAATGGCAAGCGAAAAGTCCGTACAGATTATTGAAGCAATCAAAGCTCTCACCATTCTTGAGCTCTCTGACCTGGTTAAGGCAATCGAAGAGGAGTTCGGCGTATCCGCTGCTCCCGTAGCTGTTGCCGGTGCTGCTGCTCCCGCTGCTGCTGCCGCTGCTGCTGAAGAGAAGACCGAGTTCGACGTAGTTCTGAAGTCCTTCGGCGCTAACAAGCTGGGCGTTATCAAGGTTGTTCGCGAGATCACCGGTCTCGGCCTGAAGGAAGCTAAGGAAATGGTTGAAGGCGCTCCCAAGACCCTCAAGGAAGGCGTTTCCAAGGCTGACGCTGACGCTATCCAGAAGCAGCTCACCGAGGCTGGCGCTGAGGTTGAGATTAAGTAATTCTCTCTCTTGTAAAAGAAAACCGCACGTCTTCGGACGTGCGGTTCTTTTTTTCTGCTCAACAGTCCTTGCGCAGAAAAAATTAAAAAAATATTGCAAAAGCCCTTGCATTTCTACAGAAACTGTGATATAATACATCCGTTGCATAGGGGTATAGCTCAGTTGGTAGAGCAGCGGTCTCCAAAACCGCGTGTCCTGAGTTCGAGTCTTAGTGCCCCTGCCAAACAGAAAAGCCGATGCGTCGCATCGGCTTTTCTGTTTGTTTTTACGCAGTGGGCACAAGACTCGAAAGGGCGGTCACATGGCGTAGCCGTGACAAAAACGCTCCGGCGGAGCGTTTTTAGCCCGTCGCGTTTCGCTGTGTTCGCACACACTAACAAACGTGCGAGGCGAAACAAGTTTCGCCGTTTTGTTTGTACTTCCTTAGTGCCCCTGCCAAATAGAAAAGCCGGTGCGTCGCATTGGCTTTTCTGTTTGTATTATTCATTATTCATTGAAACGCACGACCTTTATAATGAATATTAAAGCCGCTTCGCTGATGAATAATGAATCATTTCGGTAGTTTTTCTCTGTCTCGCAAAGCATTTTTTATTATATCCACGTCCACATGCGTGATTTAGAACAAACCGGTTGAAATATCCCCGGATTATACTGCGTAGTCTCATTTCCAATCATTGCCCCCACCAGCCAGCGGCTGAGTACAATTCTTATTATAAGAATAAAAATCCACCCGCATAGCGGGTGGTATTTCAGTTTCGGGCATAGCCCTAATACTACAGGCTACGCACAAGTGCGTCTTTTATTGGCCTGCCAGCCATGCATTTGTTACGAAACCCCGCTCAAGCGGGACTAAAACCAAGCCTCCCTTGTGTAAAGGGAGGTGGCACGGCTTGCCGTGACGGAGGGATTGTAAAAAGCGATAACCTACCCAAAACAATCCCTCAGTCAGCTTCGCTGACAGCTCCCTTTACACAAGGTGCCCTTTGACACAAGATCATTCTACGCTGAATTTTTATTTGCTTTCTGCTCACCGGCTATAGCCTCTTTTGAACCCCGCCACTATGGCGGGGTTTTCATAATACAAGAAACGGCGTA
>JAZPZY010000080.1:0-8625 GCA_045544955.1 Eubacteriales bacterium | reverse complement strand
AGACCCTGACGAAAAAGACAACCATTGGACGGTATGGTCAGATGATATGGGGTCAGAGTGGCTCGAGCAATGTCTCGTTGATGATAAAGTAAAAGAACTTGCTTGGAAACATATCGACCATTGTGGCCATTGCAACTCTTGCCGCGGCGGGCGACACAAAGTTATATTCGGAAAAGAATTTGATGATGTTTGTGGATGTACCTTTAGAATTGATAATCCTACTTTGGACGATTTGTTTTTCCTTAAGAAAATGGTTGAAATAAGAATTAAAGAAATAAAAAGTCAGCAGTAATGAATGTTTTATTCAGTTCCAAAAATTCCATTTATCGAACAGTACAATAACCCCCGACAGATCGTAAAAATCTGTCGGGGTATCTATTTGTTTTCTGCGTATCAAAAAGCCTTCTCCTATGGGAGAAGGGGGACCGCGAAGCGGTGGATGAGGAGTTGCTTTGAGTTTAGAACACCTCATCCGTCAGCCTTCGGCTGCCACCTTCCCCCACTGGGGAAGGCTATTCAATTTTATCGCTAATTTTGCAGACCCTTTCGGCAAGCCTTTTTACTTTCAGTCCATTGTATCATGCCCGTCGGGCAAGACAAGATCTTCCGCGATCTCCTTCTGAAAATCCTTTTTGGAGATGAGGAATTTGCGGATCGCAAACAAACCGCCGATGCAGAGCACGCAGGCGATGTTGGACAAAGGATCGGCGTGGTCCACGATGACCTGCCGGGCGATAGCCACGATCAGCACCTCCAGCGTATTGGCAGGCGTCAGATTGATAAGCATGCGCACGAACTCCAGCCCCAGAACGATGGTCAGAATGTTGTGCAGATATTTGTCCGCCGTGGAGAAATATCCGTCCACGGTAAACATCTGAAACACCTCTATCACAAGAAGCACGCCCAAAACGGCGATGGTAATTACGGCAATCAGGTATTCGATCACGTGGATCACCTTATAAAAGAATCCGCTTACGTGTTTTTGCATCCGGCCGTCTCCCTTATATACAGTGTATAGTATCATTATATCAGTTTTTGTCGAAAAATCAAGATATCTTCAAAAATTTCCCTTTTTCAAATATGTATGCCCCTTTGGAAGCCCTGTAAAAAACAGTTGATTTTTTCACAGAAATAGTGTATAATATTATGAAGTGTAATGCGTTTTTGTACGCGCTTTACCCATCGATTCTTCTGTATCTTACGTCTCATACATCTCACTCTGCAGGAGCGTACTTGTATATGCGAAAATTTTATACTATCCTTAGTTTCCTTTTTGCCGCTGTGCTTTTGGTACAGCCTTTGTTGGCTGCCTCTCCGGCCTCCTTTTCCGCAGGCGGCGACGCTTTGCCCGAAAAAATGAGAATCTCCGAGAACACCGTCGCCTCCGTAATGAAGGTGTATCCCGATATTACCGAGGAACAGGCGGCGGAACGCCTGTATTATCTGGGTCTGCTCAGCGGCGTTGGCACCGTGAACGGCAAAATCCATTTTGCACTCGGCCGTTCCCTCACGAAGTTGGAAGCCGTCATCATGGTTATCCGTCTTATGGGCATCGAAACGGACGTACTCGAAAGCAATTTTTCTCACCCCTTTACGGACGTGCCGTCCTGGGGCAGTGCTTACGTTGGCTATTTCTTTGAAAAGGGACTTCTTTCCGCCGATAACGGTTCGCAGTTTTCTCCCGATATGACGGTGCCCTCGGCCGTTTTTATGAAATACATGCTGAACGCATTGGGCTACGGTTCTGACGGCAGCAGCTACGCACTGACGGATGCCGCCCTGATCGGTCAGCGTATCGGTATCTGCCAGAGGCCCGTCCCGGCAATCACCCGGGGACAGGCGGTTATGATGATGTACCGCACGCTGAACACAACCATCTCCGGCACGGATAAAACTCTGTCCTTTTCTCTGATCGAGGCAGGTATTCTGGACTATCAGGACGTGCAGTTCCTGCTCTGGAACGAAAACAATGACGAAGCCGAAGCGTATATCCGGGCAGAAGGCTACTCCCTCGTCAAGACCATGCCGGAAGGCAAATACGCCATTACCCTCAGCAGCACGAATCGCTGTCTCAACGTCCGTGTAGACGGGGCCGGCGAGGATTACGAGGGCGTTGGCATCACGGTGTGGAACAACACCGGCGACATCTCCCAGAAATTCCGTCTGGAAGCACTTGAAAACGGAAACTACCGTCTGTACTCCTGTGCATCCGGCGGCGGCTACAAGCGGGTTCTTGGCTTTGGTCGGAACAACACGGCCGCTCTTTACAGCACCTCCTCCCGTTATGCGGGCGAGTTTATTCTGCAGTACGCCGACGTGGGCGACGGCAGCTGGCATCTTCTCTCGGCGGCGGATCCAACGAAGGCCGTCTCCACCAAAAACGAACGGAACGACGCCGCTATATCTCTCCAGCCATTGGGCACGGAAGGATATGCACAGAGCTGGACGTTCACTTTTGACGGTGTCGTAAACGAGGAGGGCTATGAATTTGCTCTCTTCCCTGCCGACGTTTTGTGTATCACCCAGGGCTATTACGACACCTACTCCCACCAAAAGCAGAACGCACTGGATTTCACCAGTGCTTCCCAAAGTGCGTTTGCCCCGTTCACCGGCAAGATCGTACGTATCGACCGCGGCTATTACCGCTACAACACTGTCTGGCTGCAAAGCTGTGACAAGGTGGTATACGCCGACGGCACGGTGGATTATATGACCGTAGTATTCATGCACGACAACAACGTAAGCGATCTTTCCGTAGGACAGATCGTGGCCCAGGGCGAGCATTTCTATCAGGCAGGCGTAGCGGGCGGTGCTACCGGCTCCCATATACACATTGCTTGCATCAAGGGTGCGTATAAATCTTCCATGGTGCTTACGGGCAGCGGAGACGTATTCCCGGAGGATGCACTGTTCGTCCGTGCCGGCACGACGGTGCAGTCCGCCTACGGTCTGGATTGGGTATATCTGGACTGATCAATCAAAAACCGGTACCGCCGCCTCCCCGGAGTGCGGCGGTGCTTTCACCTGTACCGAAAATCTACGAAAGCGAGGATTTCGCCATGTCTCACGCAGTTCACGACGAACAAACGGCAGCGGCACGGATCTCTGCTCTCCGGGCGGAAATTGAGCATCACCGCAGGCTGTACTACGAAAACGATGCACCCGAGATTTCGGATTTTGCCTTTGACGCTCTGTTTGAGGAGCTGAAATCACTGGAGGCCCTGTACCCCCATCTGGATTCCCCGGATTCGCCCACCCATCGGGTAGGCGGTGCCGCCTCAGAGAAATTCGCCAAAGTACCTCACGTAGTTCGCATGGGCAGTCTGACGGACGTATTTGATTTTGACAGCCTGCGGTCGTTTATTGAGGATGCAAAACGCACCCTCACGGAAAGCGGAATCCCCGAAGAGGAGATCACCTTCACGGTGGAGCCGAAGATCGACGGTCTTTCCGTTTCGTTGACCTACGAAAACGGACGGCTGGTACTGGGGGCTACCCGGGGCGACGGCACGGTAGGTGAAAACGTCACGGAAAATCTTCGCACCATCCGCACCATCCCGCAGCTCATTGAAACGAAGCGGGAGCCGCTGACCGTACGGGGCGAGGTCTATATGCCACGAGACAGCTTCCTCGCGCTGAACCGACAGCGGGAAGCGGAAGGCGGCAAGCTGTGGGCCAATCCTCGCAATGCCGCCGCAGGCTCTCTCAGGCAGCTGGACGCCGCTGTAACCGCCGAAAGAGGTCTGTCTATCTTTGTGTTCAACCGGCAGGCAGGCAGCCTGTACGACGACGGACGAGCCTGCGAGAGGCACAGCGAGACCATCTGCCGTATGGCGGAGCTGGGGTTCCCCACCGTATCTCTTTTAGCCGTAACGGGGGACGGGGATGCAGTGATCGACGCCATTCAGTCTTTGGGCAGGCAGAGAGAAACGCTCCCGTACGATATTGACGGGGCGGTAATAAAAATTGATTCTCTCCGGCAAAGGGAGATTCTGGGAGAGGGTACCAGCACGCCCAAATGGGCGGTGGCATATAAATATCCGCCAGAGCAGAAGGAAACGAAGCTGCTTGGCATTTCGTTCCAGATCGGACGCACCGGCGTTCTCACCCCCAACGCGGAACTGGAGCCGGTACAGCTGGCAGGCACCACCGTATCCCGGGCAACGCTGCACAATATGGACATCATCCGAAAGCGGGATCTGCGGATCGGCGACACGGTGCTGGTACAGAAAGCGGGAGATATTATTCCGGAGATCGTCGGGAGTATTGCCGCACACCGCGACGGGACGGAGCAGGCTTTGACCGTGCCCACCGTATGTCCTTCCTGCGGCGGCAGGCTGGTGTTTGACGGAGTGGACGAAACGGACGAGGAATACTCGCCGGACGGTGCACTGGGTGCCCTCCGGTGTATTCATCTGGCCTGCCCGGCACAGCTGGAAAGGCGACTGATCCATTTTGCATCCAAAGGGGCCATGAACATTGACGGCATGGGGCCTCGCATCGTCTCTCTGCTTTTAAGCGAGGGGCTGATACGGGATGCGGCCGATCTGTATACACTAACTGTGGAACAGCTGGCGGCACTCCCAAGACTTGGCGAAAAATCGGCCGAAAATCTGATTACCGCCATTGACACTTCCCGCAAGGCAGGTGCGGCACGACTCCTTTATGCCCTTGGCATCCGCCACGTGGGTGAGATTGCCGCCGCATCCATTATGGCGCGATTCAGCAGTATTGAGGCTCTGTTTGACGCCACGGAGGAATCGCTCTGTGGAATTGATGACATCGGCGGTGTGATTGCCGCTTCGGTCGTATCCTTCTTCGCACTGCCGGAAACCCGTAATCTGGTGGATCGGCTGACAGCCGCCGGCGTGGAAACGGCCATCGCCGCCCCCAAAGAAACAGCCGCACCGATTTTTGACGGCATGACGTTTGTGCTCACCGGCACGCTACCCACCCTTACAAGAGATGAAGCAGAAGAGATGATCCGTGCCCGGGGCGGCAAAGCCGCCGGCTCCGTTTCCAAGAAGACGACGGTAGTTCTTGCGGGCGAAAACGCGGGCTCCAAACTGACCAAGGCCGGGGATCTGGGCGTTCCCGTAATAGATGAAGAGGCGTTTCTCCAAATGATCGAAACGGGGGAGGTTATCCTGCCTTGACCGTTTTTTGGATTTTGCTTGCGGCACTTCTGCTGCTTCTGCTGGCCGTTTTCATCATCACGCTCTGTCTGTACCGCATCGGGCTTTGCCGCCGCCCTTTTCCCCATTCCCGTTTGCAAGCAGACGTATGGGCGTCTTCACCGACGCCGCGACGGCACGCGGACGGTTCTCCCTACGATCCGTACGGCTGGGGTGAGCGAATCCGTACTGCTGATCTCACCTTGTATGAGTTGGCACAGACGGCCCCCCGTTACACCGTTCGATCCGAGGACGGGCTTACGCTGGCCGCCCGTTATTTCGCGCCTGAAAACGGCTCACCCCGGGGCATCGTTCTGATGGTACACGGCTACCGCTCCGATCCCATGAACGATTTCTCCTGTGCTGTGCAGGATATGCGCCGCATGGGGATGGGCTGCTTTCTCATTGAGCACCGGGCGCATCTGACCAGCGAGGGTGATACGATCACGTTTGGCATAAGAGAACGGTACGATATACGCACATGGGCACGTTTCCTGGACACCCACTTCCCCGGTGTTCCGGTGATTTTCGACGGCATTTCCATGGGCGGGACCACCGTAATGCTTGCGGCAGCACTGGATCTTCCGAAAAACGTATGCGGGATCATTGCGGACTGCGGCTACACATCTATGAAAGAGATTTTTGAGCAGGTGATCCGCGTAGGATTTCATCTGCCACCCTGGCCCTTTATTCCTCTGGCAAGCCTGTACTGCCGGCTGAAAAACGGCTTCGGCTTTGCGGACATCACAGCACAGGAAGCGCTGGCTCAGGCAAAGGTGCCGGTGATTCTGGCACACGGCACCGGCGACACGTTTGTTCCCTTTTTTATGGGAGAGAATATCTATAACGCCGTAAAGGACAAAATTGACGTGATTTTTATCACGGCGGAAGGCGCAAAGCACGGCATGACGTATCTGAAAGAATACGAAGTGTACCGCGGAGCTATTGAGGCTTTTTTCGACAAATGCATTGCTCTCCATGGCTCACATAAATGAAAAAAGAGATACGCTTTTGCGTATCTCTTTTCTATTGCGATCAGATTACTCTGCGTCAGCCTTCGTTTCCTCAAGGTCAACGAATTTGATGAGAGCCATCTCTGCACCGTCACCGCGACGGGGACCCAGCTTATAGATCTGGGTGTAACCGCCGTTTACTGCTGCATACTTCGGAGCGATTACGCTGAACAGCTTGGAAACAGCGTCCTCCTTAGTGATGTAAGCAAGGGCGGCGCGACGGCTTGCAAGCGTGTTCTGCTTGCCGAGGGTGACCATCTTCTCTGCGATGCAGCGAACTTCTTTCGCACGGGTCAGGGTCGTCTCGATGGAGCCGTTTTCTATCAGATAAGTGACAAGACCGCGAAGCATCGCATTTCTGTGAGCAGTCGGTCTGCCGAGTTTTCTGGTACCGGGCATGTTTCATGTCCTCCTTTGCGTATAAGCTATTTTTGCGCTCTCGTCAGCGCGTCACTCTTCCTCTTTCTTCAGTTCAAGGCCGAGGGAGTGGAGTTTGAGAATGACTTCCTCCAGCGACTTCTTGCCAAGGTTTCTGACCTTGATCATATCCTCTTCGGTACGGTTGGTCAGATCCTCGACGGTGTCAATGCCGGCACGCTTCAAGCAGTTGAAACTGCGTACAGACATGTCAAGCTCCTCAATGGTCATCTCAAGGACTTTTTCCTTTACGGTCTCCTTGCTTTCTACCATGATTTCCGCATTCTTTGCCTCGTCGGACAGATCGACGAACAAATTGAGATGCTCGTTGAGTATCTTGGCGCCAAGAGAAACCGCTTCCTTAGCAGAAATGGTGCCGTTGGTCAGGACCTCCAGCGTCAGCTTGTCGTAATCCGTGCTGCTTCCTACACGGGTATTGTCCACGGTATAATTTACGTTATACACGGGCGTGTAGATGGAGTCAACATAGATCGTGCCAAGCGGCGGCGTGGCAGCACCCTGCGCTGCAGCGGTGTAGATCTGTTTGTTCTTTTCCTCGGACACATACCCACGGCCGTGGTCGAAGGTAAGTTCCATATAGAACCGAGTATTATCACCGACAGTTGCGATGTGAAGTTCCGGATTCAGGATTTCGATATCTGCATCCGGCTTTATGTCTCCGGCGGTCACGTTGCAGGGACCGGTCACGTCGATGATTGCCATCTTCGGTGAATCGCTGTGCAGCTTCGCCGTAATGCCCTTCACGTTCAGAACGATTTCGCAAACGTCTTCCTTGACGCCCGTAATCGTGGAGATCTCGTGGAGAACACCGTCGATTTTGATGTTGGTCACAGCGACGCCGGGGAGGGAACTCATAAGGATCCGGCGGAGTGAGTTGCCAAGGGTAACCCCGTAGCCTCTCTCCAAAGGTTCAACGATGAACTTGCCGTTTCTGCCGTCCTCTGATAAGTTCACAGTCGTAATATTCGGCTTTTCAATTTCTATCATGAATAATAACCCTCCGTTAATCTATAATGCAAATCCACAAATTTGCCGGGTGACGGATTTCTTGCCTCTCTGAAGCCACTCTGTAAGCTCCTGCCGGAACGCAGAGGGCCTCGGCAGGTTATTACTTGGAATAGAACTCGATGATAAGCTGTTCCTCGAAGGGGAAGTCTACGTCATCTCTCTGCGGGATGGCCAGCATCTTGCAGGAGAAGTTATCCTTATCCACTTCCAGCCACTTGGGCGTAATGACAACTGCCATCTGTTCTGCGAGAACTTTGAACTTCTCGGAAGAACGGGACTTATCCTTCAGTGCTACTACATCGCCAACCTTCAGAATGATAGAGGGAATGTCTACCTTCTTGCCGTTGAGGGTGAAGTGTGCGTGACGGATCAGCTGACGGGCTTCCTTACGGCTGCTTGCGAGACCGATTCTGTATACTACGTTATCCAGACGGCGCTCCAGCAGGCTCAGAAGGTTTGCACCTGCAACGCCTTCCTGCTTGTCGGCAGCATCGTAGTATGCTCTGAACTGGTTCTCAAGAACACCGTAGTAACGGCGAGCCGTCATCTTCTCTCTGTGCTGGAGACCGTATTCCTTTACAGTCTTACGAGCCTGGGCATGGGGACCCGGAACAGTGGGGCGGCGGGAAATCGCGCACTTATCGCTAAGGCAGCGGTCGCCCTTCAAAAACAGTTTTTTGCCTTCTCTGCGGCAAAGCTTACAGGAAGGACCGGTATATCTTGCCATATTGGTATCTCCTCTCTTCGATTATACACGACGACGCTTCGGGGGGCGGCAGCCGTTGTGCGGGATCGGCGTTACGTCACGGATCAGCGTGATGTCGAGGCCGGCAGTCTGCAGAGCGCGGATTGCGGACTCACGTCCCGGGCCGGGGCCCTTTACGAATACTTCGACGGTCTTCATGCCGTGATCCACGGCAATCTTTGCGGCAGTCTCAGCAGCGGTCTGTGCAGCGTACGGGGTGGACTTACGGGAGCCCTTGAAGCCCATT
>JAZPZY010000079.1:0-6190 GCA_045544955.1 Eubacteriales bacterium | reverse complement strand
GGCGGGCGGGGGGCGCAAACCCCTACCTCCGGATGTCCCGGTGCCGTACGGGTTTCGAAAACGTGATGTTTGCGGATACCGTACGGGTTGTTGTAGTGGAGGGGTTTACCCCTCCCGTATTGTTCGGTTTGAATCTTTCGTGGCGGGAGGACCAAGGCCCTCCCCTACCAGTGCAGCGGTATCGTACGGATTTTTGCCTGCGTACCGTATGCGGATATGTTCGCGGCGGGCGAACACTGTTCGCCCCTACGGGGTGCGGCGATGCCGTGCGGTTTCCGCCTGCGAAAAAAATTCAGCCTGTGCATCCTTTCGACGCACAGACTGTATTTGTATATTCAGTATAAAGGTTTTCGGGAGGGGGTTCGGGGGAGGTCCTTTTGCAAAAGGACCTCCCCCGCTATACTTCTCTTACTTCGCTTTTTCCCACACCTCTGCGTCCGTTTCCTTGAGGTACAAGAGCAGCTCGCCGTCGCTCATGCAGGTAGTGCGTCCCCGTGCGTATTCTGCATCCACTTTTTCCTTGATATACGCCACGATGGGGGAGGATTTCTCGATCCACAGATCCGCCCGGTTGTCGGAGAGGCGGTTGTTCAGCCACAGGGCGATGCCTGCCAGACCGGAGTGGGGATCGATGGCCACCCGTGCCGGGCGGTTCAACAGCTTGCCCGTGTTGAAGATGTTGTAGATCTCCTCGTCCTTCATGAGCCCGTCCGCGTGGATGCCGGCTCTCGTTACGTTGAAGTTGGCACCTACGAAGGGCGTCCGGGGCGGGATCTCGTAGCCCATATCGTGCTCGAAATACTCCGCGATCTCCGTGATCACGGACAGATCCATGCCGTCCGTGGTTCCCCGCAGAGAGGCGTACTCAATGGCCATAGCCTCCAAGGGGCAGTTGCCCGTCCGCTCACCGATGCCCAGCAAGGCACAGTTCACGCCGGAAGCACCGTACAGCCACGCCGTGGTGGCGTTGGTTACTACCTTATAGAAATCGTTGTGGCCGTGCCACTCCAGCTGAGACGGAGACAGGCCGGCATAGTGGGACAGACCGTAGATGATTCCCTGCACGGAACGGGGCAGAGCGGCACCCTGATAGTTCACGCCGTAGCCCATGGTGTCGCAGGCACGGATCTTCACCGGGATACCGGCCTCCTCGCCCAGCTGGCGGAGTGCCTCCGCGAAGGGAACCACGAATCCGTAGAAATCTGCTCTCGTGATGTCCTCAAAATGGCAGCGGGGACGGATGCCGATATCCAGCGCGCTCTTGACCACGCCCAGATATTTGTCCATGGCGGATTTTCTGGTGAGTCCCATCTTGTTATAGATGTGGTAGTCGGAGCAGGAAACCAGGATACCCGTCTCCTTGATACCGAGAGATTTCACCAGCTCAAAATCCTTCTGAGAGGCTCTTATCCACGTGGTGATCTCCGGAAACTCGTAGCCGAGGGACATGCACCGGTCCAAAGCGTCCCGGTCCTTTTCACTGTAAACGAAAAACTCGCTCTGGCGGATGAGTCCCTTTTTGCCGCCCAGCTTGTGGAGCAGCTTGAACAGATGCTCGATCTGCGCCGGGGTGAAGGGGAAGGTGGCCTGCTGTCCGTCACGGAAAGTGGTGTCGGTGATCCAGATCTCGTCCGGCATCTGCACCGGCACGAAGCGGTGGTTGAAGGAAACCTTCGGCACGCTTTCGTAATCAAACAAATACCGCTGGAGATTGGGCGTCTCTCTCTCCTGGAGAGAGTAGCGGTAGGAGGACTGCTCTATAAGATTGGTGGCGGGGGAAAACTCCACCTTTACGTCACTGTTGATGGAATGGGAGAAAACGCTGTTTTTGTCTTGCATAATTTTACCTGCTTTTCCTTCATCGGAAAGATGAAAATATGAAATATTGGGGATATTATACACCATTTTTTGCAACTTGTCAAGGCAATACTTGCAAAATCAAAAATATAAACAGACCGAAACCTGCTCTGTACGAAAGTACGGAACCGTACGCGCGTAAACGGGAAAAAGAGAAAGCAGTCTCTTAAAGATAGGAATCGGATCTGCTTTTTCCGTATCGAAAAGTGTTTGCTGCGCCGCTTCTGCCGCCCTTCACCGCCACTTGAAAAACTCCCCTCTGAATCCATCAAAAAATCCCCCCTTTTTTCATCCGATTTTCCTCTCATTTTGCTCCCGGGGGTTGCAATTTTCTTTCATATATGTTATAATATACGTGATTTCTATACGTTTATTTTTTCATCGAAAGGAGCCGGGCCGACGGTGTGGCACGGTGTGTGTTTTTTATGTATTCTTCCTCCGATTTTCCCCGCATCTGGGACGCCATTTTCTCCGCTATAAGGGACACCGGCGTGCTTTCCTCCACCGCTTTGGACTTCTGGTTCGGCAAGATCCGCATCGTCTGCATCGAAGGCGATTTTCTGGTCCTTTCCGCTGAAAATGATATAAAGCAAAACGGCATCATGAGCAAATACGGCACGCTGCTTTCCGATGCGGTGAAATCCGTTCTGGGCTTTACGCCCCAGATCGACATCATCGTGGAAAAGCCGGACACGCCCCTTGAGGGCGAGGGCCGGGTGATCTCTCCCCTGCAGCTTGCCCGGGAAATGGAAGCGGAAAACGCCCGGAAAGAGGCAGAAGCGGCCGCGGCTCAGACGAAAAGAACGCCGGGCAGCGAAAGAAAGCTGACCTACAACAGCGAATATACCTTTGACAACTTCATCGTGGGCGGCTCCAACCAGTTCGCCCATGCGGCGGCTTTAGCCGTGGCCAACAATCCCATCGCCACGTACAATCCGCTGTTCATATACGGCCCGTCCGGCCTTGGCAAGACCCATCTGATGTTCGCCATCACCAACAAGCTGTTCGAGAAGTTCCCGGACATGAACGTGATCTACGTGAACTGCGAGGATTTTACCAACCAGCTGATCGAGGCCATCACTACCAAGGGAAACACGGAATACCGGGAAAAATTCCGGGAAAAATACCGCAAGGCGGATATGCTCCTTATCGACGATATTCAGTTTATTGCAGGTAAGGAATCCACCCAGGAGGAATTTTTCCACACGTTCAACGCCCTCTATCAAGAGAAAAAGCAGATCATCCTCACCTCCGACCGGCCGCCCAAGGATATGGTGACGCTGGAGGAGCGGATCCGCTCCCGCTTTGAGCAGGGCGTGCTGGCGGACATTCAGCTGCCGGACTACGAGCTTCGCCTGGCCATTCTGAAAAACAAGGCGGAGAGCATGAATCTGACGGTGAGCGACGAGATCCTCTCCTACATAGCGGAAAAGCTCCAGTCCAACATCCGCCAGCTGGAGGGCATTATCAAACGGATCTCCGCCAATCATCTTCTGAACGGGGCACGGATCGATATGGATCTGGTGCGGTCGCTGGTGCCTATGTTCCAGCAGGACAACGAACCGGTGGGCGAAACGGCAGAAAAGGTGGTAGCGGCGGTAGCTAAGCGGTACAACGTGACGCCGGACGATATCATGGGCACGAAGCGGACGAAGGACATCAAAGACGCCCGGAATCTGAGCATGTACGTGATCAAGGAAGTGACGGGAATCACCCTTTCTGCTCTCGGGACCATGTTCCAGAGAGATCACTCCACCATCCATTCCAATATTTCCACCGTGGAAAAACAGGTGAAAACGGACGCGGCTCTCCGCGCCGAGATCGCCGATATACGGAGAGAGATAAAGAAATAAGGGGGAACGATGTGGGGCGCCGCCCCACGCCCCAGCCAAGGGCTTTCGCCCTTGGAACCCAACCTGCGGCACAAATACTTGTGCCGCTACGGACAGTGAAAACAAACGAAACGGGCAAACATTGTTCGCCCCTACAACAACCCGTACGGTATCCGCAAACGGGACGTTTTCGGAACCCTCACGGCACCGCCGCACCCGTAGGGGCGGTCATTGACCGCCCGCCACGAAAGATTCTAACCGAACAATACGGGAGGACCAAGGCCCTCCCCTACCACAATTCGAACGATTTTCCGCAGACGGCACGTGGGCGCACCCCTGCACCTCTCGCGGCAGTATCTCTCCGTCAACGAATCAGCTTACGAGTGTTCCCGGTTTTTTGCCAAAGGCAAAAATGCATGCCTTTGCATGCAAGGGAACCTCGCGGAGATGGGTCGGCATACTGACACATTTCCCTTTCCCACATCCCATCTCCAGTTTTCAACACACTGTGGATAACCTTGTGGAAAATATCCCTTATCTCAAAGAAAACCGGTTGAAATCTGTATAAAAAACACAGGAAAGAAAGACGGGACGGGAAATATTTCCCTTGGAAACGGTTTTCAACAAAACAGAGAAAACGAGAAACCGTTTTTTCACGTTTTGCGAAAGAGGATCCTCTCTGTGGAAAACCTTTTCCTTTTCCCCCGTTGAAATCCTTTTGAAAAAATACGGCAAAGATCCTGCCGATTCCGCCTGCGCGGATTCTTCGAAAAAAGACCGGATCTCCGCCGTCAGAATCCACAGAGAATCCACCGTGCATTTTTGAAATTCCGCCGGAAATATTCCCGAAAAATACGGGACAAAACCCGCTTTTCCAACAAACGAACACCCCCTACTGCTACTACGGAAATAATATATATTATATTTATTATATATATTTATCGCACAGAGAGGCAAGAAACGGCAGAAATTGGGCGAAACGGACGGTCGGGGACGCCCGTCCCTACAACAACCCGGACGTTTTTCTCAAACGCTACGTTATCAAAAACCGCCCGTACCCATCCCCTTTTATAAAGATTTTTTGCGGGGATCCGAGTTAGCCAAAGGCTAACTCGCGGGGCCGCTTTTTGCAAAAAGCACCCCCGCCGCATCCCCCCCACGAAAGGAATATATTATGAAAGTATCATTCGACCGTGACACGCTCATCAGCGTCATTGCACCGGCGGCGGGCATTGCTGCCATCAAGAACACCGCATCCAACATCGAGGGCGTGCTTCTGGAATGCCCCGGTGAAGAAGAGGGCACCTGCCGCGTCACCGCTTACGATATGGAAAAGGGCATGCGTACCTCCATCCCCTGCGAGATCGAGGAGCCGGGCAAGATCGTGGTAAAGACGCAGAATCTTCTGCAGATCATCCGCGCTCTGCCGGAGGGAATGATCGATATTACCGTGGACGATCACTACCGCGCTGTCATTTCCAAGGGAAAGGCCTCCTTTGAGATCCCCGTGACCCCCGGCGACACGTTTCCGCTGCTTCCCCTTCTGGCCGGCGATCGGAACTATACCCTGCCCCAGCACGTGCTGCGGGACGTGGTTACCCGCACCATTTACGCCGTGGCCGTGAACGATCAGCGCGCCGCCTTCAACGGTGCTTATTTCAAGATCGAATCGAACCGGCTCATGGTCATCGGCTGTGACGGCAACCGGATCGCCATCTCCCACGTGAATCTTCCCGGCGAGGATAACCCGGACGCCGCTGTGATCGTGCCCGGCCGGCTGCTGGGCGAGGTGCTCCGCATGATGAAGGACACCGAGGACGACATGATCGTGACTTTGGCGAGAAAGCACATCATTTTCCGCATCGGCGAGTACGTGTACTTCACCCGTCTCATCGAGGGCGAATACATCGATTATACGCGGATCCTGCCCAAGACTCACGAGACGGAAGTGTTCGTGGCGGCGGATATTCTCCGCGGAGCATTGGAGCGCTGCACGCTCGTTACGGAGGATAAGCTGGGCGGCAACACGAAAGCGTACGTGAAGCTGGAGTTTGAGGGCAATCTTCTGAAGATGTCCTCCGTTTCCGCCGGCGGTTCCATTTACGACGAGATCCCCGTGGCAAAAACGGGCAACGATCTGACCATCGGCTTCAACTGCCGTCTGCTTGTGGAGGCACTGCGCAACATCCCCGATACGGCAGAGCAGCTGCGCCTTTGCCTGAACTCTCCTCTCACCGGCGTGACCATTGAGGAGGCTGGCGGCTCCGGCTCCAGAGAATACATCCCCGGCCTGTGGCACGAATCGGAGGATGACTTTGAAGAGGTATTTCTGGATTATATTATGCCGATTCGCATGAATAAGTGAGACGGGATACAGAAAGCGATTCCGCTTGTGCATCTGCCGTCTCATCGAGATAAAGTTTACGCAGGGACGCCGTCCCTGCACCCTGCACGAAGGGGGTCATTGCAACCCCCTTCGTGGCAACCGTGCACCAAAAGGG
>JAZPZY010000078.1:0-33788 GCA_045544955.1 Eubacteriales bacterium | reverse complement strand
ATATGCCTTCTCCTGTGGGAGAAGGGGGACCATGCGACTTCCACGAAGTGGAATGTCGGATGGTGGATGAGGAGTTACATTGCGTAAAGACACCTCATCCGTCCCCTCCGGGGACACCTTCCCCCACTGGGGAAGGCTATTGTATCGTCCGGTTTCCGCCCTGCGTACCGTCTGCGGATGGTGTTTGTGACAGGCGGTACCGCCCATTTTCCGCCTACGTGGCGGTTGCGGATTTCGTTTGGAACGGGGCGTCGCGAGTTGGCATAGCCAACTCGGGCCGCCCCCTACCGGGTATATCGGTATCGTGCGATTTTCGCCCTACGTAAAAATACAGCCTGTGCGAAACAACAACGCACAGACTGCATTTTTATATAGTATAAAGGTTTTTGGAGGGGGTCCGGGGGTGCCTTTTTGCAAAAAGGCACCCCCGCCGTATCCCCGCATCCCTTACGCATTATATCCGAGACGGAACGCTTCCTTGTTCAGCTCCACGAATTTGGGTGCCACGGTGGTCTCGATGGCGGCAAGCCACTTTTCTTCCGGAATGCCGAAATATTTGGCAAGACGGCCCATGAGCACGATGTTCACCGCTTTGGACGAGCCGGCCTTCTCCGCCAGCGTCAGCGCGTCCAGGGCATCCACGTGCAGGCCCTTTTCGGTCAGATCCTCCAGCACGGATGCCGGATACGCCGCACGGCCGGTGATCACCGGCATGGGATCGATCTCTTGCGTATTCACCACGATGGTGCCGCCGTCCTTCAGGCAGGCGGCGTAGCGGGCGGCCTCCAGCTTTTCAAAGGAAACGATATAGTCTGCCTCGCCCTTGTCGATGATGGGGGAGTATACCTTATCGCCGAATTTTACGTAGGTGACGACCGATCCGCCGCGCTGGCTCATGCCGTGGACCTCGGATACCTTTACGTCGTAGCCCTCTCCCGTGAGGAGATTACCAAGCAGGCGGCTGGCAAGCAGGGATCCCTGTCCGCCCACGCCTACGATCATTACGCTTTTCGTATTCATATCTGATTTTCTCTCCTTACTCCGTGATGGCACCGAAGGCGCACTTCTGCTGGCATACGCCGCAGCCTACGCACAGGGTGGCGTCGATGACGGCTTTCTTATTCTTGAAGCTGATGGCGGGGCAGCCGATCTGCATGCAGGCACGGCAGCCGCGGCACTTTTCCTCGCTTATGACAAGCGGCGGATTCTTCTTCACCGATTTCAGCAGAACGCACGGCCGGCGGGAGATGATAACGGAGGGCTCGTCTGCTGCCAGCTCTTCCTTCAGCACCTTGTCGCAGGCGGCAAGATCGTACGGATCCACCACGGCAACCCTCTTTATGCCGATGGCGCGGCAGAGTGCCTCCAGATCGATCTGCCCTGCAGGATCGCCGTGAATGTCCATGCCGGTGGTGGGATTCTGCTGGTGGCCGGTCATGCCGGTGATGGAGTTGTCCAGAATGATGACGGTGGATGCGGACTGGTTGTAGGCGATGTCCACAAGTCCCGTGATGCCGGAGTGCATAAAGGTGGAGTCGCCGATGACGGCCACGGTCTTGCCCTCAGCCTCTTTGCCCCGTGCCTTGTTGAAGCCGTGGACGCCGGAGACGGACGCACCCATGCAGAGCACGGAATCCACCGCGTTCAGGGGAGCCACCGCACCCAGCGTGTAGCATCCGATGTCGCCGATGACGGTGACTTTGTTTTTGGACAGGGTGTAGAACATGCCCCGGTGCGGGCATCCGGCACACATCATGGGCGGACGGCCGGGCACCTCGGGTGCTTCGGCGTATTTCTTTTCGGGGAGGCCGAAGGCCTTTGCGATGACGCTCTGGGAATACTCGCCGATGGGGGAGAAGAGAGACTTGCCCTCTACCTTGATGCCGAGGGTGCGGACGAAGGTTTCGATGACGCCGTCCAGCTCCTCGATCACCACGAGGCGGTCAACAGAGGCGGCGAAATCGGCGATCATCTTCGGGGGCAGGGGATTGAGCAGTCCCAGCTTCAGAACGGGGACGGTGTCGCCGAACACTTCTTTCACGTACTGGTAGCAGGTGCCGGCGGTGATAATGCCCAGGGACTTGTCCGCGGCGTCGTCGATCTTATTGAAGGGGCAGTTCTCGGCGTATTCGGCCATGTCTGCCATCCGCTTTTCCACAACGGGATGCTTTGCCTTGGCGTAGGCAGGCATCATGATGTACTTCTCGGGGGATTTTACGTATTCCTTATCCGGCACTTCCACCCGGTCGCCGATCTCCACGATGCTCTGGGAGTGGGCGATGCGGGTGCAGATCCGCATGAGCACGGGGGTGTCAAACTGCTCGGACAGGGCAAAGGATGCTTTTGCAAAGGCGTGTGCCTCGGCGGAATCGGCCGGCTCCAGCATGGGGAGCTTTGCGGCGATGGCGTAATGCCGGGAATCCTGCTCGTTCTGGGAGGAGTGCATGGCCGGGTCGTCTGCCACGCAGATGACCATACCTGCATTCACACCGGTGTAGGACATGGTGAATACGGGGTCCGCCGCCACGTTCAAGCCTACATGCTTCATGCAGCAGACGGAGCGCTTGCCGCCAAGGGATGCACCGAAGGCAACCTCGGCGGCCACCTTTTCGTTGGGTGCCCATTCGCTGTAAATGTCCCGGTTCTGGGAGAGAAACTCGGTGATCTCGGTGGACGGCGTGCCGGGGTAGGAGGAAACGACGCCGATGCCGCCTTCGTAGAAGCCGCGGGCAAGCGCCTCGTTGCCGATCAGTAGTTTTTTCATGGTAATTTTATCTCCAAAAAGAATTTTTAATATCGTTTTCTGCGGGGTTTTGCCCCCGTGCCTCTTTTGTATCTGCAATCATTCTTTCTTGCGGGGCGCTGCCCCACGCCCCGGGAGAAGGACTCATCGCGGAGTCCTTCTCCACAACCACGCGGTCAAGGAGGAAGGGGGAAGAAAGAGGATTCCCCCTTCCTCCCCGACACCCCACCATCCCCCTTGGGACAGCGGAATTTGTTAGATATCTCTACAACGTGATTCAGACTTTACGTGTACCGGTCTACATCCCGTAGGGACGCGACCTTCGGTCGCGATACGCCGCTTTGCGGCGTTCCTGTACGGGCGAACGGCTGGCTGTCTCTCCCGTCAATGATGCTCGGCATCATTGACATTTGAATCGCGTTATCCGGGGTAGGTAGGTTGTTAGGGAGGAAGGGAGGACAACCTCCCTTCTTCCCTAACCGCACGGTTGCCACGAAGGGGTTTGCGATGAACCCCTTCGTGCCGCCGGAGGCAGGCGCCTCCAAAAAGGGGTGGGGGCGAAGCCCCCGCGTCTCCCCTTATTCCGTCGTGGCCGCTTCTACGAGCCGGGCGGCGGAGTACATTTCGCGGAGCTTCGGTTTTTCGATCTTGCCGGTGGGATTGCGGGGCACGTCGGCGAAGATCAGCTTCTTCGGGCGTTTATAGCGGGGCATATCCAGGCAGAAGGTCTCCACCTCCGCTTCCGTCAGCGTTTCGCCCTCTTTCACGGAGATGATCGCCGCGGCGATCTCGCCGAGACGCGGGTCGGGCAGTCCGATCACCGCCACGTCCTTGATCTTTTCGTGGGCACGGAGGAAGTCCTCGATCTGTACCGGGTACAGATTCTCGCCGCCCGTGATGATCACGTCCTTTTTCCGGTCCACCAGATAAATGAATCCGTCCGGATCCTCTTTTGCCATGTCGCCGGTGAGGAGCCACTCCCCACGCATGACCTCGGCGGTGGCCTTGGGATTCTTGTAATAGCACCGCATGACGCCCGGGCCCTTTACGGCAAGCTCGCCCACCTCGCCCGGCTTTACGTCATTGAAGTGCTCGTCTACGATCTTCGTCTCCCACAGATAGCCGGCCTTGCCGATGGCGCCCACCTTTTCGATGTTCTCCACGCCCAGATGCACGCATCCCGGGCCGATGGATTCGGACAGGCCGTAGTTGGTGTCGTAATCGTGCTTCGGGAAAACGGATTTCCACCGGCGGATCAGGCTGGGCGGCACGGGCTGTGCACCCACGTGCATCAGACGCCAGTTTTCCAGATTATAATCGGAGAGGCGTACCTCGCCCCGGTCGATGGCGTCCAGAATATCCTGTGCCCACGGCACCAGCAGCCACACGATGGACGCTTTCTCCTCGGCGGCGGACTGGAGGATCCATTCCGGCTTCACGCCGCGCAGCAGCACCGCCCGGGATCCCGCAAGAAGCGAGCCGAACCAGTGCATCTTGGCTCCGGTGTGATAGAGCGGCGGAATGCAGAGGAACACGTCGTCTCTCGTCTGCCCGTGGTGCGCCTTTTCCGTTCTGCAGGAGGAGACAAGCGCCCCGTGGGAATGGAGGATCGCTTTCGGGAAGCCCGTGGTGCCGGAGGAGAAATAGATAGCGCCGTCGTCCTCGTCGGTCAGCTCCACCGGCGGGGCAACGGAGGAGCAGTAGTACACCATTCTCTCCCAGTTGTCCGCAAAATCCGGGGTCTCGTCGGCGCGGCCTACGAAGAAGTATTCCGTCACGCCGGTCATCTTCTCTTTTACTGTCTCAATACGCTCGGTAAACTCGGGCCCGAAGATCATCATGGAGCAGTCGGCCAGATCCGCACAGTACAAGATCTCCTCGGAGGCGTAGCGGTAGTTCATGGGCACCGCCAGGGCCCCCGTTTTGAGGATGCCGAAATACACCGGCAGCCACTCGATGCAGTTCATCAGCAGGATGGCCACCTTGTCTCCCTTTTTCACGCCCCGTGTCATCAGCAGATTGGCAAAGCGGTTGGCGTAGGTGTCAAACTGCCGCCAGGTGATCTCCCGTCGGTACTCCTCGCCCTCGGCGGTTTCGATCAGGTTGTATTCCCGCCAGGTGATCTGCCGTTCCGGCTGGTTCTGCGGGGTGATCTCGGTGAGCGCCGCCTCGGTGGGGTAGAGCCGGGCGTTCCGCTCCAGAAATTCGGTAATGGGCATAGTGGATCTCTCCGTTTCTCTGTGATAGAAATTTTACTTATATTTTTCTCTTGCATTGAAAGCAAGGGTGCGGTACAATAATAGTATCGGTTTACAGACGTCAAATCCGAAGAAAATATTTTTTGAAAGTTTTTGATGGGGGTTCCGAGTCAGCCTTTGGCTGACTCGAGGAACTTTTTACAAAAAGTTCCCCAACGTCCCTCTTTCAGGAGTAATTTATGATCATTGATTTTCATACCCACCAGTTTCCGGACGCCATTGCGGAAAAGACCATCGCCATGCTGGCGGGGCGTTCCGGGCTCGTACCGGCTACGGACGGCACCGCACGGGGGCTGTCGGAAAAACTCAAGGCGGACGGCATCGATCTGGGCATCGTTCTGCCGGTTGTCACCCGTCCCGGACAGTTTGACACGGTGAACGCCTGTGCTGCACGGCTGCACGGGGAATATCCCCGGCTTCTCTCCTTCGGCGGCATCCATCCCGACGATGAGGATATCCCCCGTCACGTGGGAAAGATCGCGGAAATGGGGCTCCGCGGCATCAAGATCCATCCGGACTATCAGGGCGTGATGATCGACGACGCGCGGTACGTCCGCATTGCAAGGGAAGCGTTGTCCCACGGGCTGATCCTCATCACCCACGCAGGGGTGGACGACGGCATCGGCGGCGAGACACACTGTCCGCCGGAACGGGCGGCAAAGTTTCTCGATGCGGTGTACGGGGGAAAAGAGCCGGACGAGGCAAAGATCGTGTTCGCCCACGGGGGCGGCAACCGGATGTTCGACGGAGTGCTCACCTATCTCGCCGGGCGCAGCGTGTACTTTGATCTGTCCTATATCTGCTCGTACGTCGATAAAGAAACGGCCGTGAAGCTGATCCGTGCTCACGGGACGGAGAGGATCCTGTTCGGCTCGGACTGTCCCTGGGGATCGCCGGGCGGAACGCTCCGGTTTATACGGGATCTGCCCCTCACCGAGGAGGAGAAGGACGCCATTTTAGGCGGCAATGCAGAGCGGCTTCTGAAGATACAATAAGCTACCTTATATAATAACACAAAAATCGGGGTATTGCAAGGATTTTCGTGAATTTTAGTTGTCTCCAACGGGGGGGAAGGGGCAAGAACCATCTCAGACTGCCGAACGCAGACGGTATATAGTTCGTGCAAACAAAGTTGACCGTCTGCCCGAGGTTGTGCATTCGCACAACCTCCTAAGTGTAGTTTAAGTTTTCACTTGCCCCCTCTCCGAGTTCGCGCGAGTTCGTAAACGAACTCGGTCGAACTCGAATTCACCCCCAACTCCTTGGCTGGCGACAGCTAAGTACGTATGAAAATCGGGAAAGTCGCCGCGATAGGTGCACTGTATTTATTGCCTATCCCCCTTTCCCAAAAGTTTTTGGGGGTTTGGGGACTTTTTTCAAAAAGACCCCAAGCGCGTCCCCTTCCCCCCACGGAGGTATTATTATGATTGACGTTCTCACCGCCGCACGGGTGCGGCAGTATTTACCCCAGGATACGCCGGTTACGGCACTGACCGTTCAGGACAGTATCGATTCCACAAACACCGCCTTGAAGGCGGCCGCCGCTGAGGGTGCCGCCCACGGCACGGTGCTGATCGCCGCCGCACAGACTGCCGGGCGGGGAAGACGGGGACGCTCGTTCTTCTCCCCCGGCGGCACGGGGCTGTACGTGAGCCTGCTTCTGCGGCCGGATCTCACCCCCGATAAGGCGATCCGCCTCACTACCGCCGCCGCCGTGGCCGCGGCCGGGGCGATCGAGGCCGTCACCGGGGCTGACGTGCAGATCAAATGGGTGAACGATCTGTTCCTCGCCGGCCGAAAGATCGCCGGCATCCTCACCGAATCGGCGGTTGCCCCCGGCGGGGACCTTTTGGACTACGCCGTTCTCGGCATCGGCATCAATATAACGCCGCCGGAGGGCGGCTTTCCCGGGGAGATCGCGGAGATCGCCGGGGCACTTCTGAAAGAGCCTGTCCCGGACGGACGGGCGAGGATCGCCGCCGCTTTTCTCAGCCGGTTCTTTCAGCTGTACGAAAGCGTGGGCACCGATACCGCCTTCATGGACGAGTACCGCCGCCGCAGCTTTGTTCCCGGCCGGGACGTGACTGTCCTCCGGGGCGAGCAGTCCTATCCGGCCCACGCCGTGGCCGTAAACGACGACGGCACCCTCACCGTCCGCCTGCCGGACGGCACGGAGGAGATCCTCTCCTCCGGCGAGATCAGCGTGCGGGTGTAGGGGGACGACGTGGGGAGAACGCGGGGAACCCCTTTTGCAAAAGGGGTTCCCCACACCCCTCCCGAAAATCTTTATACTGAATAATAAATGCCGTCTGTGCGTAGGGATTTCGTGCAGGCGGTGTTTTTTGTGCAACCGTTACAAAATACGGATGCGTCCTTTATGCAATATTTCGCTTGACTGTGCTTGACAAGTTGCGTAAACCGTGATATAATACGCATACAGTTTCGTAAAACCGCCTTGCGGCGGTTATCGTTTTATCCCAAAAAGAACATTTGTTCGTTATGCAGAAAAGAAAGGACGGATAGGGTGACAGCGGAGAAAAGACGGCGTTTTTTGGAGAAATTTGCGGAGAAATACGATCTGCCGGGGGCGGCGGCCGCGGCGAAGATCGGGCGGACGGAGGCGTACCGGATCCTCAAGACCGCCCGGGAGGAAGTGGATCGGCTGGTGCAGGCACGGGTAAGCGGGCAGGTGCTGTTCGCCATCCGCCGGGAGTACGAGAGGATGGCCTTCGGCGAGGGAGAGGACGTGCGTCCGGCGGAGCGGATCCGGGCCATGGAGAATCTTCGGCTGATGGCGTCCCAGGGACGGGAGGACGGGGGCGCCCCCGGGCTTGTGATCCAGTATGAATACGTGTAAGACGGCGGTGACGTTCAACGAGACGTTCCGGGGGGCGAACGAAACGAAGGCGAGGTACCGGCTGCTCATGGGGGGTGCCGGCTCGGGCAAGAGCTTCAACACGGCACAGGATTTCATTCTGAAGCTGTCGGACATGCGGTACTTCGGGGCCAATCTCATGGTGATCCGCAAGACGGAGAGTGCCTGCCGCTTTTCGGTATTCGAGGAGCTTGCGGGGGCGGTACGCCGGATCTTCGGGGAGCGAGCGGAGGAGTTCTGGGAGATACGGAAGGAGCCGTTGTCCCTCCGCTCTCTGGTGACGGGGGGACGGATCCTGTTCCGGGGGATGAAGGACGATTCCCAGCGGGAGCGGGTAAAGAGCGTGGCGTTTGAATCGGGGAAGCTGACGTGGATCTGGTGCGAGGAGGCCACGGAGCTTGCGGGGGAGGATCTGGACATACTGGACGACCGACTCCGGGGCGAGCTGTCTCTGGTCAATCCGGAGCTGTACTATCAGATCACCATGACGTTCAATCCGGTATCGGCAAATCACTGGCTGAAGCGGCGGTTTTTCGACGCGCCGCCCACAGCGGACGTGTTTCTGCACCGATCCACCTATCGGGACAACGCCTTTTCGGGCGGGGATTTTGCCATGCGTATGGCACGCCGGGAGAAGGAGGATCCCGGGGGATACGCCGTATACGGTCTTGGCGAGTGGGGCACGGCAAAGGAGGGGCTGATCCTGACGGGATGGCAGGTGGCGAAGCTTTCCGTGGACGTTTCGGCGTACGACAGTGCCTGGATGGCACAGGATTTCGGCTACAATCACGCCAACTGCCTGCTTCTCATTGGGATGCGGGACGGGGTGATGCACGTGCTCCGGGAGCTGTACGTGCGGCATCGGGATACGGCGGAGATCATTGCAATGGCAGAAAGGGCAGGGTTCCCGAAAAATCTGCCCATGTACTGCGACAGTGCGGAGCCGGATCGGATACGGATGTGGCGGAAGGCCGGCTTCCGTGCGGAGGGCGTGAAAAAGGAGCCGGGGAGCGTTTCGGGGCAGATCGAGTATCTGAAAGCCACAAGGCTTTTGATCCACGCCTCCTGCGAAAACGTGATCGCGGAGATCAGAGAATGGCGGTGGGACGTGGACGGGGAAACCGGCGAGGTAACGGACGTCCCGGCGCCCGGCCGGGACGACGCCATGGCGGCACTCCGCTACGCCACCGAGCCGCTCCGCCACCCGAAGGACAAGGCACGCACCCTGCCCAAGAGGCTTTTGGGGGTGTAGGGGAGGACGAATTGGGGCTGCCCGCCCCAAGCCCCGCCAGGGGGAGGACGAATTGGGGCTGCCGCCCCAAGCCCCGCCAAGGGGGCATTGCCCCCTTGAACCCCAACCTGGGGAGGAACAAATGGCGATTGTTTTCCGCCAGCCAAGGAGATAGGGGTGCCGGGGAAAGGAACTTCGGCGTATGAGATGGTCCTTTCCCCGGCAAGGGAAGGGGACGTCTCTATGTAGGAAACGTTAAAATCAATATAGGAAGGATTTCTATGCACAACACAAACCTTATTCTTTCCCGCCTTACGGAGTTTATGGCGGGGCAGGCACCCCGGCTGAAACGCCTCGGCGCCTATTATCTGGGGCGGCACGATATTCTGTCCGGCAGCCGGGATCCGGATCTGCCGGACAACCGCCTCGTGAACAATTTCTGCCGCAGTATCACGGACTGCACCGTGGGCTATTTCATGGGCCGGGGCGTATCCTACGACGGGGACGAGGCCACCCTTGCCATGATCCGCAAGGTAGGAGCGGCAAATCACGAGCGTTTTGCCAACAACGCTTTGGCACGGGATCTGTCCGTATGCGGACGGGCGGCGGAGCTGCTCTGGTACGAGGACGTATCGAGTCCCCGCTTCACGCCCATCGCCGCCGATTCCGTGATCCCCGTGTACGACGATTCCGTGGAGCCGAAGCTGCTGTGTGCCATCCGCTACTACCGCCGGCACGGGGCGGAGGACATGACCGTGGAGGTGTACGACGACGAGGCTATGACCGTCTACGCCTTTGACGGGCAGACGCTGACGGAGGAAAGCCGGGTGCCCCACCTGTTTCACGAGGTGCCGGTGATCTTTTACGAGAACAACCGGGACGGGCAGGGCGATTTTGAGCCGGTGCTGTCGCTGATCGATGCGTACAACCGGCTGGAAAGTGCCTGCGTCAACGATTTCGAGCTGTTTGCGGACAGCTATCTTGCCATATCCGGCATGGGCGGCACGGATGCGGAGGATCTTGCCCGGATCAAAAAGGACCGGGTGATCCTTCTGGACGAGGGCGGCGACGCCAAGTGGCTCACCAAAACGGTGAACGACGCGTACATTGAGAATCTGAAATCCCGGATCGCCAAGGACATCTACCGCTTTTCCGGCACGGTGGACATGGCGGAGGAGACGCTCACCGGCAACACGCTCTCCGGGGTGGCCATCCGCTGGCGGATGCTGAATTTTGAAAACCGGGTGGCGGTGACGGAGCAGTATTTCCGCCGGGGGCTGATGAAGCGCTGGCGGCTGATCGCACGGCTGCTCAATCTGTCCGGCGGCGGATACGACGCGGACAGCATCCGCATGGTATTCGCAAGGAATCTGCCCGGCATGCCGGAGGAGGCGGCGGAGATGGCACAGAAGCTCACCGGTATTCTCTCCCGCCGATCCGTCATTGAGCATCTGCCCATGATCGACGATGCGGAGGAGGAAATGGCACGGATCCGCACGGAGGAGAAAACGGATGAAACGGAGGCGGAAGCATGAGTTCGATGCTGACGGAAAAGATCGAGGAGATCGAAGAAATCGAAGAAATCGAGGAGATCGAGGAAATCGAAGAAGCCGGGCCGGCAGAGCCGGCAGAAGAATCCCCGGCGATATCGTATACGGAAGCGGACGTGCAGGCGCGTCTTTCGGCGGCACAGGCGGCGTGGGACGCACAGCGTGCGGCGGAGACGGCGGCACTCACGGCGGAGATCGAGCAGCTCCGCCGGGCGGCGGCCCGTCGGGAGACGGAGATCCTCTGCGGACGGATGCTGAGAGAGCAGCGGCTGGACGAGGAGATGGTGCCGCTGATCCTGGCCCCGCAGGAGGCAGAGGTGGATGAGGAGACGCTGCATCTGCGTGTGACCGCCCTGTCCGGGGCGGTGGAAGCGGCGGCTATCCGGGCACTTAGGGAAAAGGCGGAAAGCCTCCGTCCCGGCACCGGTGCGGACGCCCCCCTCACCGGCAAGATCATACGGGAAACGCCGATTGCGAAGCTCTCGCAGATGATGTGAGGGGGGAACGATGCAGGGGGCGCCGCCCCCTGCACCCCCGCAAGGGGACAACGTCCCCTTGACCCCAACCTGGGGGAAGGGTTTGTGCGAACATAAAAATACGCCGCAGCCAAGGATAAGAGGGGGAAACTTAAACTACACTTAGGAGGTTGTGCGAATGCACAACCTCGGGCAGACAGCAGGCTATGTTTGCAGTTGTTTTATGCTGTCTGCGTTCGGCAGGTTTGAGATGGTTTCTCTCCCCTCTACCAAAGAAATTTTTATTAAAGAAAGGTCAAACCATTATGAACACAGTTTACGAAAACACCGTTCTTGAAACCAAACTCACGGAGCTGTTGAACTCCAGACTGGAGGTACGCTCCCTTATGACCGTGGACGATTCTCTCACCGAGAGTGCCGGTCTTACGAAAGTCATCAACCGTTACACCTACGACGGCAAGGTGGAGACCCTTTCCGGCGGCAAGGCAAACACCGCCGTTGGCTCTCTTTCCTTTACGCCGGAGAGCTACACGGTAAAACGCTATCAGCAGACCTTCCGCTACAACGACGTGGGGGCCATGCAGGATCCCGCCCTCATCGACGTGGCGCTGGCCGGCGCCGCCGACGTGATGGCCAATCAGCTGAAGACGGAGTATTTTGAGCAGCTGAAGAACATCAAGAACCGCCACGCCCTTACCGGCACGTCCCTCACCTACACCGACATCGTGGAGGCACTGGGCGACATCGGCCGCGAGGTGGAGGACGGTCTGTTCATCCTTATGGGCGCAGACGGACGCACCGCCATCCGCAAGGATCCCGATTTTATCGCCGCCCAGCAGGGACAGATCGTATACAGCGGTCAGTTCGGCACGCTGTGCGGTATTCCGGTGCTGTTCTCCGCCCTGGTACCCAAGGGCAAGGTCATCATCACCGAAAAGGCGGCGGTGAAATTCTTCGTGAAGAAGGAAGCGTCCCTGGAGCAGAGCCGTGACATCGAAACCAAGGAGAACACCATCGTGTACGAACGCCACGGCGTTATCGCTCTCACGGATGATTCCTCCTCCGTGATCCTGGGTGCGGCGGCACCGGAACTGACGCTCACCGCTGAGGAAGCGGACGGCAGCATTACGCTTACCGTATCCGGCAAGACCAGCGCGGAAAACGCCGTGCGTATCTGCCGCGGTGCGGACGCACCCCTGCTTTACGACGACGTTTCTGCCTGGGAGGAATGGGACGGCGTATCTCCCATCCCGGCAAACGGTGCGTCCCGCATTGCCGCGGCGGAAGTGGACGAGGACGGTCTGGTACTGAAAAGTGCAGTCGCCCTTCTTTAATCCCCGGAAAAGAACAAATGTTCTTTTTCGGTAAAAAAGGAGGAAGAACGAGATGACGGCAAGTGAAATGCGGGTCCGGCTGGGGCTTGCCCCGGAGGACGGCACAGCGGACGGGCTGATTTCGACGCTTCTTGCACAGGCGGAGGCGTACGTACGCTCGTTCTGCCGCCTGCGGGATACGGAGCCGGTGTCTCCGTATCTGATCGCACAGATGGCGGCGGAGGACTACGGCAGACTGGACGGTGCGGGGGTAAAAACCCGCACCGTATCCGGGGCCACGGAATCCTACCGGGACGGATACAGCGAAAACGTGATGCGGCAGCTGAGAGCCATGCGTCATCCGGGCGGCAGAGAGGGGGCGTGCCCATGATGCGGCGGCTTCTTCGCGGATTCAATCTTACGGCGGCGGACGGCACGCCCCTCGGCACGGTGATGGCGGGGATCTCCCACCGCACGGCGGAGGAGATCGAGGAAGACGATCTGTCAAGGGCGTCGGCAAAGGTGCTGGCGTTGATTCCGGCACGGTACACGCCCCCCGGCGGCTTTCGCCGGGGGATGGTGCTGACGCGGGGATCCGCCCTTTACAGAATACAGGTGCCGGTGGAGCTCTCAAGGCTTTGGCGGTTGAAATGCGAGCGGATCTACGTGGAACAGGAGGCGGCGTCGGATGCTTGATACGGTTATAAAAGCGGCGGCGGCGGCACTGGACGTGCCGCTCTCCCCGGCACCGGGGCGGACGCTTTCCCCCTCGGCGGTCTATCGGTTTTATCCGGGACGCTCGGACGGTGCCCTATCTGCGGCACGGCTGGAGATCCGGGTATTCCATCACTCAGCGTCAGCGGCGTGGAAGCAGATCGAATCCCTCTGCCGGGCTCTGCTGGCAGACGGGGACACGGGCGTTGTCGGCACGGGCGGCGACGCGCTGGTGATCTGCCGCTCCCGGGAGGGAAGCCGCTCCGGCTGGGTTTCCGGCACGAACCTCTGCTACGAGCAGGCCGGATTCGAGATCCAGGGACGGATGTGACGGGGGGGAGACGATGTGGGGATGCGATGTGGGGTTCCACCCCACACCCCGGCAAGGGGACAGATCCCCCTGCACCCCCAATCTGGGAAAAGAAGATATGGGGCAGAGATGCTGTTTTTTGCCCTTGTTTGAAGGTTTTTGGGGGGAGTGTGAGGGGGCTTTTTGCAAAAAGCCGCCCTCACCGTATCCCCGTATTCTAAAGGAGAAACTATGGATGAAAGATACTTTGCCCTGGGGCCAGGGCGTTTATATATTGCACCGGCCAGCGTGACGGAAGCGGAATCCCGCTCCATGAAGTGGTACGCCGGTGCCACCAAGGGCGGTGTACAGATCACGTATTCCGCCCGGGTACACGAGATCACCGCCTGGGACGGAGCCGTGATCCGTTCGGTGCGGTTCGGGGAACGCCTGCGGGTGGACGGACGGATCCTGCGGCTGTATCCCCGGGTACTGGCGGCGGCCACCGGCTCGCCCATGGAGGGAGACACCGTATATCTGGGGGGCAGGGGCGATACCGGCCGGCGTGCCCGGGTGCGGGTGACGCTGGTCTGTGGCCTGCCCAAATCCGCAGGCGGCGGAGACGTGGTGTTCTCCTTTATTGCGTCGGCGGCGTCGGGGGCGGTTTTGTCTCTTTCCCCCGAGCGGGATTCGTCCTGGCAGTTTTCGCTGACGGCGGAGACGGACAACGCCGGCTTTTCGGGAAAGGCGGTGTTCGCGTGATGCTTTCGGGAGAGGTACGGATCACGGGCGGCAGAGACACGGTGGTGTTCGGCAGAGACGGATTCGTTCTGGCCGGTCTTGACGCGGGTGCGGCCCGGCTTTCCGGGGAGCACACCGCCGGACGCACGGTGGTGCTGTCCGGGTATATTCTCCCCGCGGGGGAGACGGCGGCCGCCCGGGCTTCGGAGATGGAGCGGCTCACACGCCGCCTTTGCCGGATCGTTGCGGGAAGCGGCGGCTTTACGCTGTCCGTCGGCGGACGGCAGATCCGCCTTTTGGCGGACAGTGCCCCGGTATTTGCAAGCGAGGCACCGCTGAACGGGGACGAGGCGTCGTATTTCACGGTGACGGCGTCGGCGGCGGTGCCGTCGGCTGCCTATTTCTACGGGGAAGAAGCGGCGGTCACGGGTTACGGCTGGGAAGGACGGCTGGTATTTCCCCATGCGGTGACGGAAGAGACGGTGTTCGCCGAGGGAGCCAGATCCGGCGAGATCACCGTATATCATAAGGGGGACGCCCCCTGCGGCTTCGTTCTTACGGTAACGGCGGCGTTTCAGGCGATCGCCGGCTTCACCATCACGTCCGGGCGGGGGGAGAAGCTGTCGGTGGCCCGCCCGATCCCCCTTGGGGAATCGGTGGTGATCGACACCCGTCCCGGGGAGAAGACGGTGACGGCCGGGGGAGAATCCGCCATAGGCGATCTGTCCTTTGACAGCGAGTTTTTCTCCCTTATGCCGGGGGAGAACCGGCTGTTCTGGCAAACGGCAGGGGACGGCACGGCGGAGATGCGGGTGGAGTTCTCACCCCCGTTTCACTAAAGGAGGCCGGTCTATGGATATTCGGATCTACGACCGCTTTCTGAAGCTGCGGTGCGTGTGCGATACCGCTTTGCGTGCGGAGGCGTCGGAGGCTTTTTCCGCCCCCGGCCGGTGTACCGTAACGGTGCCGCTTTCCCGGGCGGAGCCCTTTCAGAGGGAGCGGATCATCACCGTCCCCGGCATGGGCAGCTACGTTCTGGACGGCATCCGGAAGGATGGGGAAAAGGGCACGGCGGAGATCACGGGGCAGGGGATCCTGTCCCTGTTTGCAAGACGGGTTCTGCCCGTGCGGCAGGCGGTGTCCGGCACGGCGGAGACGTATCTTCTGGATCTTGCCCGCACTCTCGGGGCGGCGGTGCTGTCCGCACCGTTGTCCACCCTGGAATACGGCTTTGCCGAGGCGGCAGAAACCACCGTTGGCGGCGGAACGCTTCTGTCCGCTATGCAGTCAGCGGCGGCCGCCGCCGGGCTGGGGATGCGTCTTTTGGTAACGGGGGACGGATTTCTCTTTTCCGTCCGGCGTCCGTCGGAGGGGAACATCCGGCTCACGAGGGACGGAGGACAGCTCAAAGGGGGCGTTCTTCTTTCGGACGGACGGAATTACGCCAACCGTGCCGTCGTCGTGGGCGGCGACGGGCGGCAGATCACCGTATCGGCGTCGGATGACGGACAGCCGCTTCGGGAGATTCTCGTAAAAGCCCCGGAGATCACGCCCGATCTGTACGAAACGGATGCCTTGTATCTGCAGGCGTTGCGGGAGCGGGGCCGGGATGCTCTGCAAAGCCGCCGGACGGTACACGAAGCGTGGGTGGAGGTATCCGCCGATGCGGCACAAAAGCTGACGCTGGGCAGCGTATACGAAACGGAGGATCGGCTTTTGGGCATCGCCGGCCCGGCACTGTGCCGGGAGAAAACGCTGCTCTTTGATGAAAACGGCATCCGCTATAAGGCGGTGCTGGACCCGCAGTGGAAATAAGTGAAAAGTGAAGAGAGAAAAGTGAAGAGAGAAAAGGCGGCGGCAAAGCCGCCGAAAGGAGATACTATATGGAAAAATCATTTCCCTTCAACGCCGTGATGGCGGACGGTGTGCCGGACCGCGTCTATACGGCGGAGGATTTTGCCGCCGAACGGGCGGCGTACGTATCAAACGGCGTGACGGCGGCGCAGGCACTGCTCGTAAGCCCGTCCGAAGCCGGCGGTATGGCGGTGGATCTTGCCCCGGGCACGGCGGTGATCGACGGCTATACCTATTTCAACACGTCCCCCCGGACGCTGGAGATCCAGCCGGCGGACGGCGTCTCGCCCCGTGCGGATCTCTGCGTGCTCCGGCTGGATCTTACCGCCCGGCACATCACGGCGGCCGTAAAGACCGGCGAGCCGGCAGAGGTACCCGTGCCGCCCGTCTGCACCTTCGGGGAGACGGTGCGGGAGATTCCCCTTTGCGAGATCTTCGTCCCGGCCGGGGAGACGGTGCTGGGCACGGCGCATCTCACCGACCGCCGTCCCCGTGCGGACTATATCCTCAACCGGATGGAGGTGGAAGAGGCCGTCCGCCGGTACGAAAACGCGCTGTCCGCCTATTTTGACGGGGAGGATGCCCACCGCCTTACGGCGGCGGCAAAGGCATTCCGCACCGATGCGGGAGAGTATGCGGTGCTGTGCGGCGACGGGGCGTACCGCTCCCTCCTTGACGCCTATCCCGGCATGAAAGAGCTGTGCCGCTTTACGGAAGCCGGCACCTTCCGTCCGTCGGAGCATCCCACGGCCGACGGGCTGTATACGGTGCTTCTCCAGGGAGCCGGCGGCAGCGGCTCTGCCGGCACGGCTGGTATCGGCGGCAGTGCGGGTGCCATGGCGGTGATTCCCCATCTGCCGCTGACCGGTGAGATCCCGGTGACGCCGGGCAAGGGCGGCACGGGCAAGAAGCTCGCGGGCGGTGCCTCGGACGGCTTTGCCGGCGGGGATACGGTGTTCGGCAATTTCCGGGTGCCCGGGGGCGAGGGCGGCGGCTATTCCTCCGCTTTCGTGCCCACCCCGGCGACGGCCGGCATCTTTACCGCAAGCGTGGGCACGGCGGCGGCAGGCGCCCCATCCCTTCTGGGGGCGGGCGGCGTATCCTCCGCCGTGGGGGACGGCGTCCCCGGCGGCATCGGTGCCGGCGGCGGCCGCACCTCTGCCTCCGGCTGCACCTCCGGTGCGGGCGGTGACGGTGTGGTGATCGTCTACGGCGTGCCGGCGGAGAGCACGGAGGCGGAAGCGTGAACTGGGCGATCACGGCGGGGTTCATCACACTGTGCGGCTTTCTCATTACGGTGGGCACGCTGGGATTTAAGCTGTCCGCCGTGCTGACACGGCTGGACGTAACGGTGAAGAGCATGGGCGAATCGTTCCGCACGGAGCGAAAAGAGCGTGACCGGGAGCACGGGGAGATCTTCGGCACGCTTACCGATCACGAGAAGCGTCTGCAGGCACACGAGGTGCGTCTGCACGATCTGGAAAAGGAGGAAAAGGTATGAACGGTATTGACGTATCCTACGCGCAGGGGTGGTTTGACTGGGCAGGCGCCGCCGCCGAGGGCGTGGAGTTTGCCATCGTAAAGGCGTCCCAGGGGCGGCTGATCAATAACCCGGATTCGGGGGCGTTTGCCGATCCCCGTTTTTTGGAGAACGTGCTGGGGGCACACGCCGCCGGGATCCCCATCGGCGTGTATCACTATCTCACCGCCCGGACCATTTCGGAGGCCGCGGCGGAGGCGGATTTCTTTCTCTCACTCATCGCTCCGTATCGGGATAAGATCGCCCTGTGGGCGGTGTGCGATGCGGAGGAGGAAAAATACCTGCCCAGAGACAGAGAGCAGTGCGGCAGAGTAGTGCGTGCTTTTCTGGAAAAGGTGCGCGCCGCCGGCTTTCGCCCCATGCTGTACGCCAGCCCCTATTATCTGAACTACCGTCTGCCCCCCATGGGGGAATACGATCTGTGGCTGGCGTACTGGGGCACGACGGAGGCACGGGCCATGGCCTTTCAGCCGAAGATCTGGCAGTACGGGGTTTCCTCTCTGGCAAACCAGAGAGAGGTAGATATGAACAGGGGGTATTTTTCCGCAGATGATTTCCGGAAAGAAGAAAACGGAGTTTTCCAAGATCATTCTCACTGCCATGACGGCGTTCTGGTTTGCGGGTGCGGTGCTGGGTGCACGGATAGCCGTCACTGCTGCTGACCGGGGCGATACGTCAGCGCTCAGCCCGGTGCTCCTCTATATCGGGGCACCCATGAGCGGCGGCGTGGTTTCCTATATGGTGAAATCCGCCGGCGAGAATAAAGAAAAAATCCGGCTGGGCGACAGCCGGCCGGAAAGGAGGGACGTAATGTGAGCGAGAACAGAAAAGTGAACCTCAAAGAGAAGCTGACTTCACGCAAGTTCTGGGCGGCGATCCTTGCCGCCGCGGGCGCCTTGGTCTGTGCCCTCATCGGGGACGGTTTGTCCGGCGAAACGGTGGACTCCCTCCGCTGCGGCGTCAGTGCCCTCATCGCCTATATCTTCGGCGAGGGTGCCGTGGATCTGGCACGGGTGCTGACCGGGAAGGAGTAAGGGGGAGGCGATGTGGGGGCGCCGCCCCCACGCCCCCGCCAAGGGACATTGTCCCTTGGATCCCATACTGGGGGGATACATCGCGGCTTTGCCGCGTTCGTGCCGGAGGCACGTTCCCTGACGAACGGTCGGTCAGTTAACGTCCCCGCAAATGATCTCGGATCATTTGCATCTGAAATGCGTAGTCGGGGAAAATCCAAAAGGGGGCCCCCCTTTTGGCGCGAGGTTGCCACGAAGGGGCTATGCGTAATGCCCCTTCGTGCGGGGTGCGGGGGCGGCGCCCCGCATAAAGAAAAAAGGTGCGGGGGAATTATCCCCCACACCTTTAATCCATTTTGATATATTTGCCGTAGACCTTGAAGTAGTCCACGCCGGACCATACGGTCATCACGGCCATGAGTGCGGTGGTGGCGTAGGAAAGCACGTGCCACTCCCGGAAGACGGCCAGCGGAATCACCGGCTCCACCAGCACGGTGATAATGCACACGATCTGCGTCACCGTTTTCACCTTGCCCAGCCACGCCGCCGCGATCACCTCACCGCCGGCGGAGGCGGCAATCAGCCGAAGGGACGTGACGGCCAGCTCCCGTGCCATAACGAGGATCGCCGCCCATACGAATACGAGCCGGATCTCCGAGCAGTAGACCAGAATGCCCAGCATGGCACCGAACACCATGCACTTGTCGGCCAGCGGATCCATGAGCTTTCCGAAATCGGTGATGAGGTTATACTTCCGGGCGATCTTGCCGTCCAGCATATCGGTCAAAGCGGTCAGTGCGAAGATCGCCGCCGCAATGAGCCGGATCGCCGCATCGGACAGGGGCAGGGGTACGCACAGAAATACCATAAACAGCGGGATCATGCATACCCGCAGGATCGTCAGCTTGTTGGGCAGATTCATTTTTGCCATTTTCTTATTCCTCCATTAGGTTGGGGTCAAGGGGGCGAGCCCCCTTGCAGGTTGCAGGGCAGCGCCCTGCGTCTCCCGTATCACATCGCGGCCACGCCGACGAGATCGTAGTCCATGGCCTCGGTGATCTTCACGGTGACGAAGGCACCTTCCTCGAATTTCACGCCGCCGGGGGAGGTGAAGTACACCTTGCCGTCGATCTCCGGGGCGTCGTAGGCGGTGCGTCCGAAGTACGATTCCGCCACCACGTCAAAGCCCTCGCACAGCACGGTCATCGTCTTGCCCACGAAGGACTGCTTGTAGGCGGCGCTGACGTCTGCCTGCTGCCGCATGAGGATGTCCGCACGGGCCTGTGCCGTTTCGCTGTCGATCTGATCGGGCAGATCGTAGGCCGGCGTGCCTTCCTCACGGGAGTAGGGGAACACGCCCAGGCAGTCGAAACGCAGTTCCTTTGCGAACAGGCAGGCGTTTTCATACGCCTCCTCCGTCTCGCCGGGGAATCCGGTGATCATGGTGGTGCGGATCGTCACGTCCGGCATGGCCGCCCGGAGGCGGCGTACCGCATCCCGGATAACGCCCGTGTCGCCGTGCCGGTTCATGGCGGCAAGGATGCCGTCGTCCCCGTGCTGGATGGGCATATCGATATAGTGGAGCACCCGCTGATTTTCCGCCATCTCGGCGATCAGCGCATCGGTGATCTTGTCCGGATAGCAGTAGAGCAGGCGGATCCAGGGGATCTTCGTTTCTTCGGTGATGGCGCGGAGCAGACGGGGAAGGGCAAGCTCGCCGTACAGATCCCGTCCGTAGACGGTGGTATCCTGGGCGATGAGGATCAGCTCCTTTACGCCCATTTCGTCGAGGGTTTTAGCCTCCGCCACGATATCTTCGATCGTCCGGGAGCGGAGATTGCCCCGGATCGACGGAATGGCACAGTAGGAGCAGCGATTGTCGCATCCCTCGGCAATTTTCAGATAGGCGTAGCCGTCGCCGGTGGTGACTACCCGGTCGCCCCCCAGATCAAGGGTGTCGTGGGGATCAAACCGGGCGTATTTCTTTTGTCCCTTTTTGCGGGTCAGCGCCGCGTCCACCGCCTCCACGATGGAGTGGATAGAGGCAACGCCCAAAATGGCATCCACCTCCGGCAGGTCGGAAAGGATCTCCTCCCGATACCGCTCCGGCAGACAGCCGGTGACGATGATGGCCTTCAGATTGGCGTTCTCTTTCAGCCACGCCACGTCCAGAATGTTGTCGATGGCCTCCCGCTTCGCGCTTTCGATAAAGGCACAGGTGTTCACGATCACCGCGTCCGCTTCGCTTTCCTCGGGGGTGATGATATAGCCGGCCTCGGCAATGTGAGCCAGCATCACCTCCGTGTCCGTCAGATTCTTCGGACAGCCCAGAGACACGAAGCCTACGGTGTATTTACTGCGGTCAATTTTTGACATACGGTACTCCTTTTTAATATGTGGGGGCACTGCCCGAGTTCGACCGAGTTCGGTTACGAACTCGCGCGAACTCGCACGCCCCTGCCAAGGGGCACACCCCTTGGAACCCATACTGAGGGGGGCACAAGGGGGATTCCCCCTGAGAAATCACACTTCCGCCTTTTCCTTCAGGCCCTCCGCGGCGTCCTTGATCTGCTGGCCGGTGTAGCCCATGTGCAAAAGAGACAGCACCATCTTCTGCCGCTCGGCCGGATCGCTGGAGGGCGTGCCGAATTTCCTTTCCATCAGAAGCGTCAGAGCGCGCGTGTATTCCTCGTCGGGGATGGCGTCCACGGCGTCGCGGATGATCTCCGAGGGATACCCCTTCTGGGAGAGCTCGGCGATAATGCGTTTTTTGCCCCAGTATTTCCGCCGCTGATACGTCTCGGCGGCAAGGAACGCCTGCTCTTTCTCCCGGATCAGCCTTTCCTCAACGGCCCAGGCGGCGGCCTCGTCGCAGATCTCGTCCGGCAGACCGTAGTGGCGCAGCTTTGCAATGAGCCCTTTCCGGCTGTGTCCGGAGTAGGAGAGGATCTCCTTCGTCCGGGCCCGGGCACGGGACAGGGCGGCGTTGTGCTCGATCGTGAAAAACTGCTCCTCCGTGATGGGGGTGCCGGCCTCGATCTTCCAAAAAGGCCACAACTCCGGCGCGATGAGAAATTCCGCCGTTTCCCCCTCCGGGGCGAGAATGGTCACGGCCACGCCGGCCGTGGAATGAAATACGCTTTTGATGATGTAATTGGTCACTGTAAACTCCTTTGAAGATACGCCGGACTCCCGGCGGGGGCGTTGTATGCGTCTGCGGGGACGTGTCCCCGGTTTATTCGATTTTTCCATCCTTTACCCGGATGCGGTGCACCGATTCGTAGCCGGTAAGATCCGGCACCCGGAAATCGGGCTCGCAGGAGGTGAGGATCATCTGATCCCCGGAAAGCTCCGTCAGAAGATGGCGGCGGCGGCTCTCATCCAGCTCGGAGAGCACGTCGTCCAGAAGATACACCGGCTTTTCGCTGAGCATCCGGTGGGTCAGCTGGCCCTCTGCCAGCTTCAGTGCCAGAGCGATGGAGCGTGTCTGCCCCTGGGAGGCAAAATGCCGGGCGGGCATTCCGTTGAGAAGAATTTCCATATCATCCCTATGGGGGCCGAACAGGGTAGTCTTGGCTCCCAGCTCCGCCGGCAGATCGGAGGTGAGGAGTGCCTTCATCTCTTTTACGTACGCGTCGTCCAGAACGCCCTGCATGCCCAGCACGGGGAAGGATAACTCCCGTGCGAGAGGCGTGGGGGCACAGCCCGAGGGGAGGTAGCGGATCTCCAGCGTGTCACGGCCGCCGGAGAGGATGCGGACCTGCTCCGCCGCCAGCACCTGGAGCCGATCGATAAAATCGCCCCGGCAGGAGGCGATGAACGCCGATACCCGCGAAAGATTGAAGGCGAAGATCTCAAACATTTCCATATCCGGCCGTCCGCCCGTCTGCACCGTCTGTCGGATCAGGGCGTTGCGGTGCTCCAGCGTTTTCTTGAACGCACCCATGGCGGTTATGTAGGAAGGGAAGCAGGTGGAGATGGCCACGTCCATAAACGTGCGTCTCTCCTGGGGCGATCCGGACACCAGCGACAGATGCTGGGGCGTGAAGATCACCGCCTTCAGCCGGCTTACCATGTTGGCAAGCCGCCCCTCGGTGACGCCGTCCCGCTGCATGATCTTCCGGCCGTTCTCCGGCAGAACGAAGGACAGAGTGTTCTCCCGGGCGGCGTCGGCGCGCAGATAGGAAACGGCCACGGAGGCAAAGGGCATCCCATAGCGGATCAGCTGCTTTTCGGCAGCACCCCTGAAGGATTTTCCCCGGGCACAGTAGTAAATGGCTTCCAGTATATTGGATTTTCCCTGTGCGTTGTCTCCCCACAGCACGTTCACGCCGGGGGAAAAGTCGATCTCCGCCTGTTCAATATTGCGGAAATCACAGAGAGAAACGTGATTCAGCGTCATATATAACTCCCAGATTGGGTTCCAAGGGCGAAAGCCCTTGGCGGGGTGTGGTCGAGTATTGCCTTCGGCAAAACTCGGGTAGTCCCCGCATTATTCCCGGATTCTGACTTCCCCATTCTCTTCCGTCACGGTGAACAGTCGGGCACGCTCCATGCCGGCCGGCTTGTTTGGCTGATGGAGCACCAGCCGTTCCGTGCCGGTGTGATCGGTGAAGAACATGGCGTGTCCGCCGTCCTTGTGGAACAAAAAGGGATGCCGGTGATGCCACGGCCCCGTGAGCCGTCCGCTTTCGGAGATGGCCGCACCGGTGGCGTAGCAGGTGCCGTCCCCATCCCGTTTGGCGGAGGACCAGATCAGCATAAGAGCCCCGGACGCCATCCGCCGAAGATAGGGCCCGTCCGTGATGCGGCAGCCCTCCCCATTCCGGATATCGGCGGCCCAGCCGCTTTCCGATGCTTTAAAGAGCAGGAACGGCTCCCCCGCGGGGGCGGAAAGATCCTCCGTGAGACGCACGGCACACATTTCGCCGTCCTTCACCTGCAGCCATTCGTGGCAGAATACCATGTACGGAACGCCGTCTTCCATAAACAGCGTGCCGTCCAGACATTCCCAATCACGGGGGGTGATGGGGGCGAAATTCCCCTTTTCATCCCGGCTCCACCGGGTGAAGGGGCCAAGAGGCGACTCAGCCCGGAAGATCTCCGTGGCACGGCACGCCGTCTCGCTTTTCAGCGAAAGAAACAGATAGTACGCACCCTTGTACAGGTGCACCTCCGGCGCCCAAAAATCCCGATCCGCCCAAAAATCTGCGGGCGGGGTGAACACCGGTATGCGGTCGGAAAACTCCGTCAGATCATGGGACACCCGGACGTACACCTGCCGGTCGCAGGGGTCGTCCGTGGTGCCGGATTCGTACATGTAATACTTTCCCCCATCCGGGAGAATAAAGGGATCACGGATGCGGAATGCGTCAAAACGGGGCATGTTATTCCTCCCCGTCCAGCTCCGGCAGATCCAGCCCGTCCAGTGCGTCCTCGTCGCCCTCGCCGTTCAGATCGGACAGCAGACGGAGATCCAAAGGCTCGTCGTCGCCCTCTTCAAAATTGTCTGCCCGGTCGGCTTCCACCTTCTGACGGACCAGATCCTCGATCTCCTTCATCAGCTCGGCGTTGTCCTCCAGGAACTTGCGGGCGTTGTCCTTGCCCTGGCCGATCCGCTGGCCGCCGTAGGAGAACCAGGAGCCGCTCTTGTCCACGATCTCGTATTTCACGGCGAAATCCAGGATCTCGGAGGACTTGCTGATGCCCTGGCCGTACATGATGTCAAATTCCGCCGTCTTGAAGGGCGGTGCCACTTTGTTTTTCACAACCTTGCAGCGAACGTGAGAGCCGACCACGTCTGAGCCGTTCTTCAGATTCTCCGCCTTGCGGATATCCAGACGGACGGAGGCGTAGAATTTGAGCGCCTTACCGCCGGGGGTAGTCTCCGGGTTGCCGTACATCACGCCCACCTTCTCGCGCATCTGATTGAGGAAGATGACGATGCACTTGGTTTTCGATACCACGCCGGACAGCTTCCGGAGAGCCTGGGACATAAGCCGGGCCTGCAGTCCCACGTGGGACGCGCCCATATCGCCCTCGATCTCCTGCTGGGGCACGAGAGCCGCCACGGAGTCGATGACCACGATGTCGATGGCACCGGAGGAGACCAAAGCCTCGCAGATCTCCAGCGCCTGCTCGCCGCAGTCCGGCTGGGAGACCAGCATGGAGTCGATGTTTACGCCCAGAGCGTGTGCGTATTCGGGATCCAGCGCGTGCTCCGCGTCGATAAACGCGGCCTCGCCGCCCATTTTCTGCACCTCGGCAATGGCGTGCAGGGCCAGGGTGGTCTTACCGGAGGATTCCGGACCGTAGATCTCCACGATACGTCCCCGGGGAAGTCCGCCCACGCCCAGTGCGAAATCCAGATTGAGAGAGCCGGTGGGCACCACGCTCACCGCCATCCGGGGATTTTCGCCCATCTTGATAATGGATCCCTCGCCGTAAGCGCGCTTGATCTGTGCAATGGCAACGGAAAGGGCTTTTTTCTTTTCTTCCGGGGTGGCGTCGTGGGAGACGGCCTCGGCCGGTGCGGATTTCTTTGAAGATTTCATAAAGTACAACGTCCTTTCAGCGTAAAAACTCCCCTTCCCGCAGGGCCGGGAAGGCATACCTATACATCCATAATTATACCATGAAAAATCCCTATTGTAAAGGGGATTCGGGGAATAAAAAAAGATTATGCAGGGGGCTTTGCCCCCCCGCATAATCTGTTCAAACCCCGTTTTGCTTCAGGAAAAATACAGCGTGTACGACTGCCCGGCTTCGGTGGGAAACTGCAAAACGCCGTTCCCCAGGGTATGCACCGTGCTGACGCCGGTAAGATTTTTCGCCCGGACGCGGCAGGGGTTCCCTGTAAGCGAGGCGATGCTTGCGGTACGGAGCTTTCCGCCGTGCCACTCCGCATCCACCGAAAAGCCGCCTCGGGCGCACAGCCCCCGGAAAGAGCCGTCGGGGATATCTGCCGGCAGGGCAGGCAGCAGAGTGATCGTTTCCCCGTCGCTCTGGATAAGCATTTCCGCTATCGCCGCCGCGCCCGCCATGTTGCCGTCGATCTGGAAGCAGGGTGCGTTGTTCAAAAGGGAGCTTGACACCACGGTCAGCACCCGGTACAGATGGGATTCGGCTTTTTCCCCCATGCCGAGGCGGGCGTAGCAGGCGGCAGCCCAGGCATCGCCCCAGCCCACGACAAAATCAACCACGGTATTGGCCCCGTCCGCAAACCGGCGGGCGAGGGTGGTTTCGCACGCCTTGGCAAGCGCGGGCATGGTTTGGGGCTTTATCTGATCGTCGGGGTACAGACCGAACAGGGGCGACAGATGGCGGTGCCCTTTGTCAACTTCCTCGTAATCCTTATCCCATTCCAGAATGGCACCGTGCCGGTTTATGCGGATGGGGCGGATCTTTTTAAATACCGCTTTGAAAATTTCCTCCTCCCCGTCGTGTGTGCCGAGAATTTCATACGCACGGAGCACGCGGCAAAACAGCGCCCGCAGGATCTGATTGTCCATCTCCGGCGCCATGCAGTGCCTGCCCACGTATCCGTCCGCCGTCCGGTACATATTTTCGGGGGAGAGGGACGGCCCGGTCATAAGATATCCCTCTTCGTTTTCACAGAGATATTGGGAGAAGAAACGGGCGGCCTTTTTCAAGACGGGGAACGCTCTTTTTTCGAGAAATTCCCGATCCTGCGTAAAGGCGTAATGCTCCCACAGATGCAAGGAAAGCCACGCCCCTCCCATAGGCCATACGGAGGAGGGGAAGGAATGTCCCTCAATGGAGGTATCTCCCCACAGATTGGTGGTGTGATGGGAAACGAATCCCTCACAGCCGTAGACGGTTTTGGCAGTCTTCTCGCCGTTTGGCACCATGCGGTCGATCAGATCAAAAAGCGGGGTGTGGCAGTCGGAGAGCGCGGCAGTCTCCGCGATCCAGTAGTTTGCCTCCAGATTGATGTTCACCGTGTAGTTGCACTCCCAGGGGGCGGCAAAGGCCTTGTTCCAGATCCCCTGCAGATTGGCGGGCTGCGATCCGGGACGGGAGGAGGCGATGAGCAGGTATTTTCCGTAGTTGAAAAGGAGTTCCAGAAGGCCCCGGTCCCGCTCTCCCTTGCGGATATTCTTCAGCCGATCCACCAGAGAATCGTCTTTCTTGCTGCAGAAATCCACACAGCTGCGTCCGTAGAGGGACTGATAATCGGCCACGTGCCGGGCTTTCAGCTCTTCATAGTTTTGCTTCATAGCGGCGCGCAGCTGGGAAAGGGCGGTCTCCCTAGGATCTTCTTCATAGAAATCGGAGGAGGACGTGATATACAGCGTGATCTCGGAGGCGCCGGATATGCTGATATAGTCCCCGATCCGTTCCAGCTTTCCGTCCGTTTTCGCCGAAAGACAGCAGGCGAAGCGCACGCCCTCCGGACCGCACTGCCCGTTCATGCAGAGTACGTTCTCCTCGGGAGAATCGCATCCCATATCGTAGGGGCGGCGCATCACGTTGGCGTGAATATCCAGCACCGGCCGGCTGGCGGTGATCCGGTAAACGAATACCTGATCGGGATAGGAAACGAAATATTCACGCGCCTCCGTCATGTCCTCTGCGGTCTGCCGGACGCGGACGACGGCCTCGGTAAGATCCAGCTCTCTCGTATAGGTGCTGCCGTGGGGAAAGAGATCGTTGTTGAACCACACCCACAATTCGCCCATGGGCTCGTAGGCACCGAAATATTTGGGGCTGGAGGTCATGGCCGTGTAGCAGAGCTTGTCCGCCTCCTTCACACGACCCTCCGTAAGGAGCTGCCGGATCTTCGGAACGTACCGGATGGCGTCCCTGTTGTCCCGGTCCCGGTGGGGCCCGTACCACAAGGTATCGTGGTTTAAGGAGATCTTTTCGAAGTGGGAGGGATTGCCCGAAATCATGGCGCCCATTCGGCCGTTGCCGATGGGCATGCCGGCATCCCAGTCCCTGACGCCGTCTCCGTCACTCTGCCGGATGATCAGTTTGTTTTCCATAAAAAGATTTCTCCCCGTGCATGATTTGGCTGTTTTGGTTAATCATAGCATAAACAAAAGCGGATTGCAATGGCTCCCGTTGTCTTTTTTTACGCCTTTTTTTAATCGTAAGCGATGACTTTTGCCCGCCGGAGTAAAAAAGGGGCTGCCGCATCTAAATGCGGCAGCCCCGTGTGGGAAAAAGCCCCGTCTATCGGTTATTCTCAGTATTCTCTCAGGCTTTCTTCCTCGCCGGAAGTCTGGCTCAGAGAGCCGATGGTAGCGGTGGAATCACCGCTCAGATCCAGCTGGATCTCATCGATGGACTTGGCGCGAACCGGCTTTTGGCGGGGACGGTCGTCGTGTGCCTTCGGCTTCTCCGCCTTTTCCGTCTTTGCCGTTTTTTCCGCACGCTCGGCCTTGTCGGCACGGTCTCCCTTACCTCTGCGGCGATCGTTTCTCTTTCTGCCGGAGGGGATCTTGTCCTCGCCCTCGTAGGTGATCACGATCTTGCGGTTTTCGTCACTGCCCACGGAGTGGGTGGATACGTTCTCGATGCCCTGTACCTCGGAGTGGATGATCCGTCTCTCGTAGGGGTTCATAGGCTCCAGCACTACGTTGCGGCGGTTCTTCACTGCCTTGGCCGCCATGCGGCGTGCCAGTGCACGGAGCGTCTCCTCCCGCTTTTCACGGTATCCCTCGATGTCCACGGAGATCTTCACGAACTCACGCTTGGCAGATTCGCTCTTCCGGGAGGCGCACAGGTTCACAAGATACTGGATAGCGTCCAAAGTCTCGCCGTGGTGGCCGATGAGGATGCCGCTGTCGTCGCCCTTGATCTCGATCCGGGCGGCCACGGTGCCCTCGGGGATCTCCATGCCCCGGGCGTCGGGATTGTGCTCGGCGCGTGCCGGCAGTCCCATATTCTTGAGCAGCGTGTTGGCGAAATCCAGAGCAAACTCCATCTCCGCAGGGGTAACGAACTCCAGACGGGGCGGCTCCGGCTCTTTCTTTTCTTTTTTCGCCTTTTCGTTGCGGTCGGTGAAGGAGCCCATGGCACGGGCGAATTTGTCCTCGATGGACTCGGCGGTCTCTTCCCATTTTTCCTCAACGGTGTCGCCGATCTTCTCAAGGGTGTCCTCGATCTTGTCGCCGAAGGCTTCCAGCTTGTCCTCCGCCTTGTCGGCGGCCTTTTCAATCTTTTTGCCGAAGGTCTCAAAGGCGCTGGGCTTCTTTTCCGCCTGCTCGGATTCCTTTATGCCCATAACGGCGGAGGGCAGATCCTTTTTCTTTTCCGCCTCGGGACGGTTGTCGGCGGGGCGGGCCTGCTTTTTCTGCTCCTTGGGCTTCTTTTCAGCGGCAGGACGGGCGGCCGGCTTGCGGAGAGCCGCCGGCAGATCGTTCTCGGATACGGCGGCCGGCTTTTCGGCAGGCTTCTGCTGATTCTGCTGCACCTTCGGCTGATTGGGCTTCTGTCCGTTCTGATTATTATTCTGCGGCTTCTGGCCGTTCTGATTATTATTCTGCGGCTTCTGTCCGTTCTGGCCGTTGTTCTGGGGCTTTTGATTCTTCTGCTGGTTGTTCTGATTCTGCTTGTGGTTCTGATTCTGCTTGTTTCCGTTGTGATTCTGGTTTTTCTGCGGGGCGGGGGTATCCTCCGTCTTCATGCTGCGGATGTCCGCTACGAGAGAGGAGAGATCCACGTCCTCCATGGCACGGGTGATCGTAACCTTCACCTTGGCCGGGGAGGCGCCCAGTCCCAGAAATCCCTTTTTGGGCATTTCCAGAATGGTAAAGGAAAGCTCCTTGTCCGGGGCGCCGTATTTTTCACGGGCCTGTGCCATGGCTTCCTCTACCGTTTTGGCAGTAAGAATGATTTCGTTTTCCATCGTCAATTCCTGTACTTCGTATTATTCGTTATTTTCGGACTTTTCGGATTTTTCGTCCTTTTTCGCCGGATGCTTCCGGTCCTCTTTCAAGGCGGCGGTGTCCACGCCGTCCTTTTTGGCGCGTTCTTCCTTTTCCTTCGCTTCCTCAGCCTGTGCTTCGGCGAGACGCTTTCTGTATTCCGCCTGGTACTCCTCGTCGTCGATCCGGTGGAGGGATTTCGGGGGGATCTTGCTCTTTTCTCTGATTACCTTGCCCGTCTTCATCTCTTTTTCCGCTTTTTTGTAATCCTCTTCGGTGTAGCGGGGGGTGGGATAGATCAGGGAGAGAATGATCTGCTGGATGGCCATGAGAATACCGCGGAACATCCAGTAGATGCCGATGGCGGCAGGCACGGTCCAGGCGATCCATGCGGAAAGCAGGGGCATGGACCAGTTCATGATCTTCATGGAAGGATTGTTCTGCGCTTCAATGGTCTCGGGGGACTGGTAGGTGAACATCCGCGTGATCTTCTGGGTGATGAAATGGAACACCACGGTGAGGATCGGGATCAAAAGATACCAGGACCAGAACTGACCGCTTCCGTCGCCCAGAGGATCGTTGGGGAATACGGATACGTCAAAGTTAAAGAAGGACATATCCGGGATAACGGCGTTTTCCAGCTCCGGTGCGATCTCAAAGAGCTTTGCCGCACCGTCGCCGCCGATGTCGATGATCTCCTTGGCCTTGTTCATCACGGAGATGTAGGGGCTGCGGGGATTCAGCGTGTGGCCGAGTGTCTCGGTCAGGTACGTCTGCAGCTCGGTGATCCGTTCGGCGGTCAGACCGCTGATATAGCGGAGCGGGTTGATGACCACGTTGTAAAGCGCGAACAGAATGGGCATCTGAATGAGCAGAGGCAGACAGCCGGCGGCAGGGTTGTAGTTCTCTTTCTGATAGAGCTCCTGCATTTCGGTCTGCATCTTCTGCTGGGTGGCGGCGTCGGTGCGTCCCGCATACTTTTTGCGGAGAGCCGCCAGTTTGGGGGCAAGCTGTGCCTGCCGTATGCTGTTCTTCTGCTGCTTTATGCTGAAGGGCAGAAGAAGGAGCTGCATGATCAGTGCGAACAGGAGCAGCGCCAGAAGGTAGTTATCCGCGAGGGAATAACAGATGCGCATGATCCAGCCAAGAGGTCTGGCAATAATATCAAGCATGGCAGTGATTCCTTTTGGGGTTATTTGTGTTTCCACGGGCACTTCGGCACCGGATCGTATCCGCCCCTTGCGAACGGATTGCACCGGAGCACGCGCCAGATGGCAAGTGCGATGCCGCAAAGGATCCCCCATTCTTCCACTGCGTCCAGGGCGTACCGGGAGCAGGTGGGGGTAAAGCGGCAGGTGGGCGCCCCCTTCAGGGGCGAGAGGAATTTCCGGTACAGATGCACCGGCAAAAGAACGGCAAGCTTTACGCCGCCGTACAGTTTCGTCAGAAAACGCCGCGTCTTCATCACGTCGGCGATCGATGGTCTGACACCATACCGAGCTTCGTGAGAGCTCTCTGCAAGTCACGTTTTACGTCCTGCATTCTGACCTCTGTCGCTTTTTCCCGGGCGGCTATGACGATAAGAAAGCCCGTTTTGAGAGCACGCTCCGCCATCACTTGACGGAGAGCCTCTCTTATGACTCTCTTCGCGCGGTTTCTTTCGACAGCGCCTCCGATCTTCTTTGAGGCGGAGATACCTATCCGGTTGATGAACTGCTTGTCCGGGCGGGCCTTGCGGAAGCGGTAGGCCTGCCGGTCCTTCAGCACATACAGAGAAAAAGCGGGTGCGGTGAAGCGGCTGCCTCCCCGGTACGCTTTTACGAACAGGTGATTTTCACGGATTGCGGTAAATTTCATACGGTAACCTTCACACGACCGTTTTTGGAAAGCGGGGATCGCCGGCCGGCCGCAGCCGACCGTTGGCAAAAAACGAAACGACCTCCGATGCGGACACGAGGATTCTCGCCTGTGGCATCGGAGGTTACAGATTCGTACTCGCCGTCATATCGGACACGGGATCAGTGCGTCAGACGCGCTCTGCCCTTTGCACGGCGTCTCTTCAATACTTTTCTGCCGTCGGCGGTCTTCATTCTCTTACGGAAGCCGTGTACTTTGCTTCTCTGGCGCTTCTTCGGCTGATACGTTCTAAGCATGGTTCAGTCCTCCTTACCTGTTTTCGGGGTATTTACTCGCATAGCACATTATATTATAATGGCGATGGGTGGCATTTGTCAAGAGGTTTGGGAAAAATTTTGATAAAATCGTGCCGGGAGGATGCGGGGGCGCCGCCCCCGCCCCCCGCCAAGGGCTTTCGCCCTTGGATCCCATCCTGTGCGGCACAAGTACTTGTCCCGCTTAGTATGGGGTTGCAAGGGGGCGCAGTCCCCTTGCCGGGGTGTGGGGTGGAACCCCACGTCCTCTCCTCACTTTCTCCGTAGAATGTGAATTTCTTTACAAATTCGCACTTGACACCTTGCATAATAGTGATATAATATAATAATGTGTAAAAGTATCTCTTCAGCATACTTTTCCGCGTTCTGCAGCGGAAATTTCATATTTTTACATAGCAATTTCCCACAGCCGACGGCCGTCGGCATTTCGATATCTTCCCCCGTCTCTGCCGGGATCGGCAGAATTTACACTTTATTCACATTACTGGAGGTGCCATGATGACGACCATCATCATTTCTGCCGCGATTGCCGCGGTGGCTGCGCTTCCGATCGGATTTTTCTGCGGTGTGCAGTACCGCCGCCGCGTAGCGGAAGCCGAGATCGGCTCTGCGGAAGCACAGGCAAGAAAAATACTCGAAGACGGAATCAAAGCAGCCGAAACCAAGAAAAAAGAAACCCTGCTGGAAGCAAAAGAGGAAATCCTCAAAACGAAAAACGAATTTGACCGGGAAGTAAAAGAGCGGAGAGCTGAGATCTCCCGTCAGGAGAAGCGGATCGCCGCCAAGGAAGAAAACCTGGACAAAAAGGCCGAGGCCCTTGAGAAAAAGGACGAGACGCTCACCCGCAAGATCAAGGAGACCACCGAGGCCCAGGAGCAGATCGAGGAGATCCGCCGGCAGCAGTACGAGGCTCTGCAGAAGGTGGCCGGTCTTACCGCCGCCGAGGCAAAGGCCCAGCTGGTGGAGGAAATGACCGAGGAGATCCGGCGTGAGCAGTCCATCCGCCTCACGGAGCTGGAAGCGGAGTTCAAGGAGGAAGCGGACGCCAAGGCGAAGAACATCATCGCCCTTGCCATCCAGCGGTGTGCCTCCGATCAGGTGGCAGAGGCCACCGTGTCCGTGGTTGCCCTGCCCAACGACGACATGAAGGGCCGCATCATCGGACGTGAGGGACGCAACATCCGTGCCATCGAGCAGATGACCGGCGTGGATCTGATCATTGACGATACGCCGGAGGCCATCACCGTGTCCGGCTTTGATCCGGTACGGCGTGAAGTGGCCCGTCTGGCACTGGAGAAGCTGATCTCCGACGGACGCATCCATCCCACCCGCATTGAGGAAACGGTGGAAAAGGCTCGCCGCGAGGTGGACGCCGAGATCAAGTCCGCCGGTGAACGCGCTACCTACGATACCGGCCTCCACGGCTTCCAGCCGGAGATGATCAAACTCCTCGGCCGGTTGAAATACCGCACCAGCTACGGGCAGAACGTGCTGATGCATTCTATCGAAGTATCCCTTCTCTCCGGCATCATCGCCGACGAGCTGGGCTGTGATTCTAACCTGGCAAAGCGTGCCGGTCTCCTTCACGATATCGGTAAGGCGCTGACCCAGGAGGTGGAAGGATCCCACGTACAGCTGGGCGTGGAGCTGGCAAAACGCTTCCGCGAATCGGCAGACGTGATCCACGCCATCGAGGCGCACCACGGCGACGTGGAGCCCAAGACGCTGGTTGCCATGATCGTCCAGGCGGCAGACGCCATCTCCGCGGCACGTCCCGGCGCACGGCGTGAGAATCTGGAGAACTACATCAAGCGTCTGACCAAGTTGGAAGAGATCGCCAACACCTACAAGGGCGTAGAGAAGAGCTTCGCCATCCAGGCCGGCCGTGAGCTTCGCATCATGGTAAAGCCGGAGCAGGTGAAGGACGACGATATGGCGCTGGTCGCGCGGGAGATCGCACAGAAGATCGAAGGGGAACTGGAATACCCCGGCCAGATCAAGGTGAGCATCATCCGCGAAAACCGGGCCACCGATTACGCAAAATAACATACGGCATACGCGCCGGGCACGGGTCCAATTCGCCCGTACCCGGCGTTTTTACGGGGAAGTCGGATCGTAGCCATGT
>JAZPZY010000077.1:0-28241 GCA_045544955.1 Eubacteriales bacterium | reverse complement strand
TCATCCGGTTCAACAACAACGCCGAGCGGCAACGGAGAAGCAACGCCTCCTGCTTCCGAAATTCAGCCTTCAGGCGGAAAATCTCCTATAACAAAAGAACTCATAACAAAGGGTGCGGATAACACCGTTCCGGCACTGCCTGCGCTTCCGCCGACAGAGGCTGGCAATCAGTTTGACGGCTGGGTGGATAAGGCAACGGGAGAACCGGTGGAAAAGGGCGACAAGTTAACCGAAAATATTGAAATTGAGCCCGTCTGGAAGGACTGCGGTGAGGACAAGCACGCCGATGCAGACAAGGATAATCACTGCGACGAATGCGGGTATATCATGGTGAAGGAAGTTACACCCGAAGAAACAACGGCATCGGCAGATGAAACCACTGCAGACACCGGACATGAGGACGAAAAAACGCCAAATGATAATAGCGATACCCCAAACTGGATGATCATTGTTATTTCGTGTTTTGGCGGCATAATTGCGATCTGCGGCATAGTACTGGCTGTTGTACTTAAGAAAAAGAAATGACCGGCAGTTTGAATCTTTACTTATCGGAAATAATATAACGCGAAGAAGCACAGAACTCGATGGGAATTCTGTGCTTCTTCTATCTTATTCGGTTATTTAGACAGCATCTTTATTTGACTGAAACATTGCCTGTGACCAGTGTTTTTTGTGGGCAAACTATCCTATCCGGCTTATTAATTATTTCTCGTTAAGGACATCATCCATTTGGGGAGTGCTCCTTTTTTTCTATAATGAAAAATATGGATTTTGACGATAAAATTTGCCGAAAGCCATTGACAAACCGCAAAGGGTGTGGTACAGTGGTGATACAGCGAAATGAGGCAAAATTCGCTTTTTCCGGACAACGGAATCGGGCGTTTTCGTGCGTGTGCTGCCGTGGGAAACGGATACGGAAAAGGAGTGAGCAGCACCTCACTCCTTTTGTTTTTCAGTCATCCAGCTTTCGCCAGTATTTGTAGTACGCCACGATACTGCGTACCTCGCCGCCGTGCTCCAGATCCGGGGCGGTGATAACCACACCTTCCAGGGACAAAAGCTCCCATGCGGAGAGATCCACGATCTTCGTTCGCAGAATTACGTCCATGCTGGCGTAGACCAGCAGCTCGTCCTCTTTCACGATGATGGAGCCGTCGTGGCCAATCACTTCTTCGATGCCGTCCTCTTTTTTCTCAAGGACGCATTTCAAAGCACGACCGTCCAGGTGCTGAGCCATATCCCGTTTGTACCGCTTGCTGTCCGGATTTTTGCTTTTGAATATTTTTTTAAATATGTTCACTAATTTATCCTCCTAAACTTGCGCGGAAATTTGTGGAAGTATACAAAAAATGAAAAACTCACAAAAGTGTCTTGAAAGTTTCGTTCAATGTGCTATTATATTCTTGAACAAAGGAAGAAAAAGACTCCTTTTCGGGCATTCCGGGAGGAATCTGCTTTCCTTATATAGTATAGCATAAAGTTCGGCGGCTGAAAAGCCGCAGGACAGAATTTTCTCCAAAATTTTTTAAACAGAACAAAATTTGAAGGTAAGGTGGGACGATCTCATGCTTCCTCTTGATCAACTGAGTGCGGCTGCCGTCCGTGCTGTCTCTGCCGCCGGATTTTCTCCGGACGATATGGCGATTGCTCTGCGGCTGGATCTGGATTTTGAAGGCAGATTCGGCGAAAGCTGGCTTGTCTACGACAAAAAGAATCGCTCCGTGCTTCGCCTTTTGGGCGACGCTTCCACGATCCGAAGCGATCTGTCCCCGGAGGAGGAGAAGAAGTTCCGCAAATCGGTCAGTGCCGTTCTGAATCCCGACGCTCATAGACGTGCCACCGAAGTGTCCTTTGTGGATGCACTGGACCTTTCCCTGTATACGGACCCCCAGGTGGACAACTTTGCCTCCTCCAACCGGGTGGTATATCAAAAGCACGCGGCCCCTGCCCCGGATACGGAGAATATGGAACCGGAGCAGAAGGAGGAGGTGCTGAAGGAATGGAACGGGCAGCGTACAGCCTTTGTGGCGGCGTTCTGCACCAATTCCCGAAAGCAGCGGCTGTTTGCCTTTCTTGATATCGTAGAGCGTCTGGAGCGTGGTGACGATCTGAAAGAAGACGACCAGATCTTCGATCAGTTCAATATGAAATGCCCGAAGTGCGGCAAGATCTACGAGGATCAGAACCGCCGGATCTGCACGAACTGCGTAGACCGGGGAGCACTGCTTTTCCGGCTTCTCAAGTATTTTGCTCCGTTCAAGGTGCAGCTGGTAACGGTGCTGCTCTGTATGCTGGCATCCTCCGGCATATCGCTGATCAGCCCCATTATCAACGGTCAGGTCCTGTACGACCGCGTAATCGTGGAAAGCGGCAAGTGGCATACCATGGAGAAGCTGCTCATCGTTCTTTCCGTGATCTTCGGGCTGGCCCTCATTTCTTTGGGGATCAGTATTCTTCAGAACCGGAATATGGCACGGATGTCCACGAGAGTTACCAGAAACATGAAACTGGATATCTTCACCGCCATGCAGCGGCTGTCCCTGTCCTATTTCAACAATAACCCTACCGGCCGTCTTATCAACCGCGTCAACTACGATGCGGATCGCATCAACGCCTTCTACATAGACGGCGTCCCCAATCTGATCATTCACGGGCTGAACTTTATCGGCCTGACCATATTCCTGTTTATCATGAACTGGCAGCTGACACTGATCGTGTTTATTCCGGTGCCGCTGATCGTGTGTATTTTTAAATTCATGCTGCCCCGTCTTTGGCGTATGTATACGAGACAGTGGCGTGCCTCTTCTGCCATGAACTCCATGCTGGGCGATTCCCTGAACGGCGTCCGCGTGGTAAAGGCGTTTGCCAAGGAAGCGGAGGAAACCAACCGCTTCTACGGATACTCCGAACGGCTGTATAACGCCAATCTGAAGGTGAATATCACCTCGCTGACCATTTTCCCGCTGGTCAATCTGCTGATCGGTATTTCTTCCCAGGCTATCTGGGGATTTGGCGGTATTTCCGTAATGGGCGAGGCCATGACGTACGGTGAGTTTACCACCTATCTCGGGTACGTTGGCATGATCTTCGGCCCGCTTCAGTTCTTCACCAACTTCACCAATATGCTGACGGATACCATCAACGCCGCCCAGCGTATGTTTGAGGTGCTGGATGCCAATCCCGAAATCGTAGACGCCCACGACGCCGTGGAAATGACGGAGATCCGGGGCGATATTGAGTTTAAGGACGTGTGCTTCCATTACAATCCCAACCGTCCCATTCTGAAAAACGTAAACATAAAGATCAACGCCGGCGACAACATCGGTCTTGTGGGGCATACGGGCAGCGGTAAGAGTACCATTGCCAATCTGATCACCCGTATGTACGATACGGTGTCCGGCTCCATCACCATTGACGGGGTGGACGTAAGGAAGATCAAGAGCGACTGCCTCAGACAGAACATCGCCATCGTATCCCAGGAGATCTTCCTCTTCCAGGGAACCATTGCTGATAACATCCGCTACGCCCGTCCGGATGCTACCATGGAGGAAGTGATCGAGGCTGCCCGTGCCGCCAACGCCCACGACTTCATCGAACGGCTTCCCCAGGGGTATGAAACGGAAGTGGGTACCGGCAGCCGGTCTTTGTCCGGCGGTGAGAGACAGCGTGTTTCCATCGCCCGTGCCCTTCTTATGTCTCCGTCGCTTCTGATTCTGGATGAAGCCACGGCGGCCATGGATACGGAAACGGAGCGTCTCATCGGTGACGCCCTTGCCAAATTGGTGGAGGGAAGAACCACCATCACCATTGCCCATCGTCTGTCCACGCTGAAGGACTGCAACTATCTCTTCGCCATCGAAAACGGAGAGATCGCAGAGGAAGGCACGCCGGAGGAACTTCTGGCGAAGAAGGGCGTCTACTATAAGCTGTATACGCTGCAGAGCCAGGCTATGAAAAAAGTTCTTGCCGGTATGTAAACGGTATCCGAAGAATTTGTCCCATAGAAAGGAATCGAGGTATGGAAGAAAAGAAGAATGCCGCCCCGGCGGCTGAAACGACCGCACCCAAAGAGGAAAAGAAGGAACAGAAAGATACCGCACAGCAGAAAATAAAAGAAGAGAAAAAAGAGGACGCCGCACCCGCCGAGGTTTCTGCCGAAACGGAAGACGAGGACGACGTAAATCCGGACGAGCTGTTCAAGCGGCGTGCATCCGTGGATCTGACGCCGGAGAACGCACGGTTTACGAAATCCAAGGGTGGTATGATCTCCCTGGAACTGGACGGCCCGGAAGGGCACGAGGTGTTTGAGCGGGTGATCGTGCTCCGTTCGTTCCCCGTTACGGCACCGGATGAGTTTCTGTCCGTCCGTGAGCCCAGCACCAGAAAGAAAGGACGCGGTGCGGAGCTTGGCATGATCCGCCGGCTTTCGGATTTCGATGAGGAGACCCGTGCCCTTATCAATGCGGAAATGGATCTCAGGTATTTCACGCCGGAGATCAAGAAGATCCTCTCCGTTAAGGACAAGTTCGGCTATTCTTATTGGGAAGCGGAAACCACGGCGGGTAAGGTGTCGTTTATTTTAAATAATCCTTTCAGCAACATCCGCGTTCTGGAAGATCATCGTATTTACATATCCGACATGGACGGCAACAGTTTCGTCATTCCGGATCCTGAAAAGCTGGACCGTGCCAGCTTCCGCCGTATTGAGATCTATATCTGATCGGCTCCGTAATTCAAAAATCAATGAGAGGAAAACTCCGGACCCCAAGGGGCAGGAGCACTTTGCTTTGATATGAAACTGATGTATACGCTTCCCGAGGCGGATCAAGCGGCACTGGACGCCGCCAGGATCGAAGGGGAAACGCTTATGTACTGCGTCCCGTTCAATATTTACGGGGAGTCTTTTGTGAACGGCTACACGGCCGTAACGGACAAGTGCATCTACTGTATTTTAGACGGGCGTATCCTGGGACGGTACGAGCTGGCACGCTGTACGGAGTTCGATACGGAGGTCATGTACGGCAACTGCTCGTTTTACGCCGTGTACGACGGCTCCACTACGCTCATCTGCCGGTTCATCTCCGGACGGAATCTGCCCCGGTATACGGTGCTGGTAAAGGCCTGCTCCCTTTTGGCGGAGCGTGCCGCCGCCTCTGCCCATCCCGGCGAGCCTTTGGCCAACAGCGAGCCGGAACGGTTCTGTGCCAAATGCGGCAGACCGTTTATCAGCGGAACGAAAATGTGCCCGTTCTGCCGCAGTAAAAAAGAAGTATATCTGAAACTGTGGGGACTGACCAAGGGCTTGCGGCTCATGCTCATGTTTCCCCTTCTGGTGGCGGTGTTCTCGGTGGCATTTCAGTTCATCGTGCCTGCCATTCAGCGGATTGCAGTCAACGATTATATTACCAACGAGTCGATTCGTCCCGTGGTGGGCGGTACGCCCCAGATGCGTGGATTTATCGCCATCATTGTCGCCATCGTTTCCATCGATCTGTTCCAGCGGGCACTGGGCGTGATCCAGAGCCGGCTGAACGCCATCTCCGGTAATAAGTTTACGCTGATGATGCGGACGCTTCTGTACGAGAAGATACAGAATTTGTCCCTTGCCTCCATTTCCAGCAAATCCACCGGTGACCTGATGGGACGTATCAACGGTGACGTGGGTGCGGTGCAGAGCTTTATGACGGGACAGCTGCCCAATCTGTTTATCCAGCTTGTCTCTTTCATTCTGGCGATCGTTCTGCTCCTTTGGCTGGATCCCCTCATGAGTGCGTTCGTGTTCGTGCCGATTCCGCTGGTGGTTTATCTTATCAAGAAATTCTGGGAAACGGTCCAGTACCGCAATCGGAAAAACTGGATGCTGAACCGCAGAGTCAATCAGCTTTTGCAGGATACGCTGAACGGTATCCGCGTGGTGAAAACCTTCGGTTCGGAAAACCGGGAAATCGGGCGGTTCTCCAAGGCAACCGAGCGTGCCTCCCGGCAGAGCGAATCCAACGCAAAGCTGTTTGATACGGTGTTCCCGCTTCTGGGCTTTGCCGTTCGCTTCGGCTCCTATCTGATCCTGTTTTACGGAAACATCATGCTGTTTAACGGGGATATGTCGGTGGGTGAGCTGCACCAGTTCAACTCCTACGCTAATATCATCTATGGACCGCTTATGTATATCACCTTTATCCCCCGCACCATTTCCAACTTCCTTACCTCTCTCGGAAAGGTTTTGGAGATCCTGGAGGAGGATCCGGAGGTGTCCGATATCAGCATGCCTATCGATATCCGCTTTGAGGGCGATATCAATTTTAAGAACGTCACCTTCGGCTACGAATCCTACAATCCCGTGCTGGAGCATATCAATCTGGACGTGAAGAAGGGCGAGATGATCGGTATCGTGGGCCATTCCGGCTCCGGTAAGACAACGCTTGTGAACCTGCTCATGCGTCTGTACGACGTGACGGAAGGTGCCATCATCATTGACGACGTAAATATAAAGGATATTTCGCAGAATGCACTCCGATCCCAGATCGGCGTGGTTCTGCAGGAAACGCACCTGTTCTCCGGTTCCATCCGGGACAATATCCGTTATTCCAAGCCTCTTGCCTCCGACGAGGAGGTGGTGGCGGCCGCCAAGCTGGCCAATGCCCACGATTTTATTGTAAATCTGCCGGAGGGATATAATACTATGGTGGGTGAAAAGGGATACTCCCTGTCCGGCGGTGAGAGACAGCGTGTCGCCATCGCCCGGGCACTGATCCACAATCCGCAGATCCTGATTCTGGATGAAGCCACCGCCGCCCTGGATACGGAGACGGAAAAACTGATCCAGGACGCCATCAACAAGCTGACGAAGGACCGCACCACGTTTGCCATCGCACACCGCCTGTCCACGCTTCGCAATGCAGACAGACTGATCGTTCTGGAACGGGGCAAGATGGTGGAGTGCGGCACCCATCAGGAGCTTCTGGCACAGAAGGGATTCTACTGGCGGTTGGTTATGGCACAGCGGCAGGATTCCGGTATGGTAAAGAAGAATGCGTAAGAAGAAAAAGTAACGAAAAAGGCACACCTGCGGCAGAGCGGTGTGCCTTTTATCTTTGCAGGTTCATTTTTCAACCTCAGGTTAACAGCCTGTTTCCTGACAGTACCTTTACCAAAACCGATTTTGTGCTATAATATAAGCAGAAGCAGACGTCGGCTTACTTTTATTAAAGTGAGGTAAGAATATGGAAATGACTATTGGTGCAAACATTAAGCGTTTACGCGGCATGAAAAGTATTACCCAGGAACAGCTGGCAGTTTCAATGAACGTTACCTGTGCGGCAGTCAGTAAATGGGAAAGAGGCGAAACCTATCCTGATATTACGCTTCTTCAGCCGCTGGCGTATTTCTTTGGTGTAACGCTCGACGAGCTTATGGGATATGACCAGGAAAAAATACAAGCGGAGATTGACGAGGTTATTGCTCTTTACAGAAAGCATTGGGTGAATCACCAGGCGAAAGCCCGGGAGATCATCGTTAAAGCTTACCGTGATTATCCCAACGATTATTGGATCATGCATTACTATATGTGGAATCTCGCCGGCGATTATTCTGATAATGACCCTGCCGTTTTGATTGCTCACAAGGATGAATTTCTTGCTATCTGCGAGAAAATTCTGCAGGGCTGTACCGAAGAAGGGCTTCGTCTTGGCGCGTGGAATATGCGTGCCAAAATTCTTCATGCGGAAGGCAAGACAGAAGAAGCACTTGAGATCTACAAGTCAAAATTTACCGATTGGTTTACCACCAGCGGGCAAAAGACTGAGCAGTTGTTTGCAAAAGACACCGAGGAATATTACTATTGGCTCAGAAAAAATATGTATGAGCTTGTGTCGTTTGCCGGCGGTAAACTTGGACGTGTTATCTTTTTTGACAGTACGCTTTCGCTGAAAGAAAAAACGGAAAAAGCAAAGAAATACGCAGCATGGATGCTGCATGCACTGGACGAAACCGGGGATATATTTTTTGCCGGACTGGCAGAGGCATTCCTTGGAAGGATGCGAAACGACCTTATGAGCAGAGGTGGAGACGATGCGGATATTATTGCCGTACTGGATATGAATCTGTATGCGGCACAGCGGATAGCTGAGGCGGTGAAACGCGATGACGCTGTTCGGCAGGCATATTTCCGCCGGCGTGTATCTGTGACGTCAAACGATTTTCTTAAGTGGATCGTTGAAGATCTCCTGAACGCCCGAAGCGGCAGACGGGCAGAACTTCTGAAAAATCCGGAGTACGTTGCTGTATTGAACAAGTACAGATAAAACACGAAAAGCCTTCCCGGCAGGGAAGGCTTTTCCTATTTATCACAGCATCTCAATTTCGCTCACTTCCGTCCCCGGAAGGCTCCTATCACGGAGAACAGAAGCATCGCCCCGAGATTCACCAGTACGACGCTGGCACCGCCGGGAGCGTCAAACAGATAGGACAGCGTGATGCCCACCGTGAAGCAAACCACGGAAATGACGGCGGCGGCGATCACTACGCTTTTGAAGGTTTTGAATACCCGCATGGCGGTGAGTGCCGGGAAGATTATGAGGGCAGAGATCAGCATGGCTCCCATCATCCGCATACCGAGGACAATGGTCACGGCGGTCAGTGCCGCAATCAGCATATTGTAGAGATTCACCCGTATGCCGCTGGCTCTTGCGAAGGTTTCATCAAAGGTGACGGCAAAAATGCGGTGATAGAACAGAACGAACAGCAAAAGGACGATGACGGAAAGAATCACGCTGAACAGTACGTCCTCCCGGCTCATGGCGTAAATGCTGCCGAACATGTAGTTGTATACGTCCGTATTTACACCGCCGCCCACGGAGAGCACCAGAACACCCAGAGCAAGTGCCGAGGTGGAGATCACCGCAATGGCGGCGTCTCCCTTGAGACGGTTGCTCTCGCTGAGGCGAAGCAGAAAAAAGGCCGCAAGTACGACTACGGGAATGGCTGTCTGCAAAGGCGCCAAATTGGCAACGGCGGCAATGGCAAGGGCACCGAAGCCCACGTGGGAAAGTCCGTCCCCGATCATGGAGTACCGTTTCAGCACCAGGCTGACACCGAGAAGGGCGGCACAAAGGGATACAAGTATGCCCACGGCCAGAGCCCGCTGCATAAACGGGTAGGAAAGCATCTCAAGGATCAAATCAAGCACGGCCGGCACCTCCCATAAAGGCTTTGCCTGCATCCGATGCAAGATATCCGTCCCGTGTGCCGAAGAACAGCTGCCGGTGCTTTAGATGCAGTACGTGAGTGGCGGCCTCCAGCGGCGTGCCCGTATCGTGGGATACCATGATGACCGTGATCCCTTCCGTTTTGTTCAGATGCTCGATCAGCCCGTACAGCTCCCGGCTGACTACGGGATCCAGTCCTGCCGTTGGCTCGTCCAGCAGAAGAAGTTGTCCCGTAGCACACAGTGCCCGGGCAAGACGGACGCGCTGCTGCTGTCCGCCGGACAGTTCGCGGTAGCATTTGTCAGCGAGATCGGTAATCCCCATTTTGTCCATGTGATACGCCGCCAGCTTTTTCTGGGATCGGGTGTAAAACAGTCCTTGGAAAAAACGGCCGATACAGCCGCTGAGAACCACTTCCCGGACGCTTGCCGGGAAATCTCTCTGCAGTTCTGTCTGCTGGGGCAGATAACCAATACCCCGGGCGGTGAGCCCGTCACCGAAGGTGATAGTACCGCCGGCGGGGGCTTTCAGCCCCAACAGCCCCTTTACCAGGGTGCTTTTGCCGGAGCCGTTTTCCCCCACGATGCAGAGATAGTCTCCCTTACGGAGCGTGAAATCGATCCCCTCTGCCACGGTTATGCCATCGTACGCAAAGGAAAGATCGGTGCAGCGAATTTGTTCCATCAGGATAACGCCTTTCGGAGATTGTCAAGATTTTGCCGCATCAGCGACACGTAGGTTACGCCGCTTTCCCATTCCGCCCGGGTCACGTTGTGGCAGGAATGAAAGAGAAGCGTCTCACAGCCGGTGGCTTCGGCTAACGCGTCCGCTAGCCGTTTGTCGGAAAATTCAATATAGAATACGGCAGGGATGTGCTCGGCCTTTACCAGATCGATCAGTGCCGCTATCTTCTGTGCACCCGGTTCCGTTTCGTGGGCACATCCGGCAAAGGCGGCACGGTAGCGGAGACCGAATGCCTCAGAGAAATACAGAAACGGATACCGATCCGCAAAAACGACCGTGTCCCGGACGCCGTTTTCCACCGTATCGGCAAATTCTTCAGCCAGCGTGCGGAGCTCGTCGGTGTATGCGGCGGCGTTTGCCGTGTACGCCGCTTCGTTTTCCGGATCGGCCTGTACAAGGGCGTCCCGGATGGTGTCAACGATGGTGACGGCATGATAGGGCGAGGTCCATACGTGCTCGTCGTAGGCGGCATCCCCGTCGCTGTGACCGTGCTCGCCGTGGTCGTGATCCAGCGTACAGGTGAGCACGTCGGCATCTCTTTCCGTCAGGAGAGGAACCAGATCCGTCATGGCGATGACCGTGACGGCGTCCGTGTCCAGAGAGGCAAGGATCCCGTCCATCCAGGCGTCGGATTCGCCGCCGCCGTAGAGGAAAATATCCGCATTCTGAATCTTACGGATGTCCTTGGGGGAAGGATCGTAGGAGTGGGTTTCCGTACCCGGATCGATCAGCATGGTGACGTCGGCCAGATCGCCGGCAACGGCTCGTGCAAAATCGTATGGCGGAAAAGTGGTGGCTACGATGGAAATACGCCCGTTAGTCTCTGTGGGTGCCGGCGCGCAGCCGGCAAAAATGCCGCAGAGCATAAGCAGAGAAAGGAGGAGACAAACGAATTTTTTCATGTTTATTATTTCAACCTTACGTTCAGAGTGCATCGGTGCAGGCGGCACATACGCCGTAGATCACGGAAGAGCCGCCGATGAGAAAGCCGTGTTCTTTCCGTATGTGCTCCCGCACGTTCTGGAGTTTTTCACACTCCATGTGGATCAGTTTTCCGCACCGGGCACACTTCAGATGAAAGTGGTGCTCGCATCCTTCGCCCACCGCATACTGATAGACGAAGCTGGCAGAATCGGCGGATTCAAACCGGCGGATGATGCCGTCTTCCCATAATTTGGCGATCTGTCGGTAGACAGTACTTTTACCCGGACGGGGATTCTCGCAGGACAGTGCGTCTACGATCTCTTCCACCGTGTAGTGCCTGTCCCTGTGCACCGTGAGAAAATCCAGAATCTGTTTTTTGTGGCCGGTCATGTAGGTGCTTCGTTTCATGGACTCATGCATCCTTTCCGAAAAGTTTCCGCTTGAAATTGGGAATTGTTCTTGATTTCAGTAGTATACCACAATAGTCTGGCGATGTCAAGCGAAAAAAGAAAACCGATCCGAAAAGGAACGGTTTTCAACACTTTTTTTGAAATTATCCCACTGTGCGGCAGACGGCGGCGAAAAATCCCATTTTGCGAAGGGCGGCCGCACAAAATTCCGCACGGACGTCGGAGACGAAGATACCGAATACGGAGGGACCGCTGCCGCTCATCAGTGCCGTGATAGCACCCCGGTCCAGCATAAAGGTTTTGAGCTTTGCCGCATCCGGATGGATGGGCAGGATCACCTCTTCAAAGATGTTGTACGCACTGTGTGTCAGAGTACGTACGTTGCCGCAGGAAAGAGCTTCATAGATTTTCTGCGGATCTCGGGGCGTATGCCCGGCGAAATCGCCGTACCGTTCATCCAGAAGGCGGAACGCCTCCGGGGTGGACACGCCGCCGTCGGCTTTGGCGATCAGGACGGTGTAATCGGGACAGGTCTTCACCGGCGTGAGAACGTCGCCCACGCCTTCGCACCGGCAGGTGCCGCCGGTAATGCAGAAGGGAATATCCGAACCCAGCTCGCCGCCGATCCGGCAGAGCTCGTCGTGAGACAGGCGGTTCTCAAAGTGTCTGTTCATCAGCCGGAGAACGGCTGCCGCATCCGCACTTCCGCCGCCAAGACCGGCGGAAAGAGGAATCCGTTTTTCAATATGGAGTTTGATCCGCACGTTTTCGATGCCGGCCGCTTTCAGATACAGATCCGCCGCGCGGTACGCCAGATTTTTCTCATCGCAGGAAAGCTGGGGGAGCGTGCAGGTCAGAAGGATCTCCGTGCCGGAAGCATTTTCCGTGATTTCCGCCGAAATCGTGTCACAGAGTCCCACCGTCTGCATACAACTGTGCAGATCGTGGTAGCCGTCCGGACGCTTTTGCAGAACGTCCAGAAACAGATTGATTTTCGCATTGGCAGTTTCGTAAATCATAAGCCACATCCATTATCCTTACGTAATATTCTATAATAACTTCGTGATGGGATTCTGTTTTATATCGATGGCGTGGAGCGGGCAAAGCTCCTGACAGCAGAAACAGCGGATGCAGTCTCCGTGACGGATGACTGCCCGTTTTTTGCCTCGCCTTTCCACAACGTCAATGGCCTTTCGGGGACAGGATCTTTCGCACACACCGCATCCTACGCATTTGGTTTTCACGATCTGCGGATGGGGTGCAAAGAAATCCGCCACCTTTCCGCCGAACATGGTGGAAAGACTGCCGAGGAAGGTTTTCCGGGATGCGTCCGGCGGTACGAAATCGGAAAGGGTAAGCTCCCGGAGCGGGGTGCCCCGCACGTCCAGTTTATCCGCCGTATCCGGGCAAAGCCCCCGTGCTTTTGCCGCCTCCGTGACGGAGACGGTGCCGGAAAAGCCGATGATCGTCTCAGCAGCAAGATCCAGGCAGAAGGGATCCCGGCTCATGAGCACCGCGCCGATGGCACGGGGCGTGCCGCCGGTAGGGCCGTTGCCCTCCATACCCACGATGCCGTCGCAGATGGCAAGGATCTCGTGCTTTTGGCAGAGCATCTCAGCAAGATCCACCAGCATTTCGGAGAATACGGGAAGGGCAGGGTAGGCGGAGTGCATTTCAAATTTCTGTACACCCGGCACTACGCCGAAGAAGTTTTTCACCGCCCCGCTCATTTTCGTCAGCGAGTGGGACTTCAGCCGGCAGAGATCCACGATCACGTCCGCCTCGCAGATGGGCGTGATCACGGAAAAGGCACGGCAGGCAACGCCGGAGGAGGCGTTCACCGTCCGGTGAGAGGTGTCGTAGTTCAGCGGCAGCCCGACGGATTCGGCAGCGTCCAGGATGCCGCAGGTCTTATAGTTTATGCGAAGCGTGGCTTCCGAATACAGACCGCCGGGGCTTTCTGCCAAAAGGAGATCGGAGGCACCGTGCTCTCGTAGAAACCGCACCACTGCCGTGAGAAAGGCAGGGTTCGTCGTGGCGGCACCGTCCGGCTTCGTGGGGGCAACCAGATTTGGCTTTATGACCACTCGTTTTCCGGCGTATTCCGCAGCGGAAATGCCCAGTGCTTCTGCCTGTCGGTTCAAACAGGCGAAGATCGTATCCGCATCGTACTCCGTGACTCGCTGTACGGAAACCGGGGAAAAGAGTGCATCTTCTTTTTCCGTCATGGCACACCACCCCTATCATACTTATACTATTAGTATACCATGCTTTTGCGGTGATTGCAAGGGGAAGAAGCGTATGGGAAGCAATTTCGGAATAATCTATACAAAATAGCGTGACAAGTTGCTCTCTGTGTGTTATAATAGACGAAGCAGAATAAAACGGGCGGAGGAAAAAATGTATACGGATAAAAACGGAAAGCACTGGTACAAGGGAAATCTGCATACGCACACCACCGATTCGGACGGAAAACGGACACCGGTGGAGGCAATGGCTTTGTACCGGGAGAACGGATACGATTTTCTGGCACTGACCGATCACTGGCGCGTATCGCTTCCAGAGGAGGCGGATGGCTTGCTTTTGCTTGGCGGATGTGAATATAATATCGGCAAAGCGGCACGGACGGGCGTTGTGCATATCGTGGGCGTGGGCATGACCCGGGTCCCCGGCTGTTCGGAGCAGGACGAACCGCAGACGATTATTGACAAGATCCATAATGCGGGCGGCTTTGCCGTATGGGCACATCCGGCCTGGTCCCTTAATCCCCCCGAGCTGATTGCCCGGTACCACGGGATCGACGCTTCTGAAATTTATAATTCCGTTTCCGGCTTTCCCCGCAACGTGCGCCCCGATTCGTCTCTGATTCTGGATATGTTGGCGACAAACGGCAGACCGCTTCCCCTTGTCGCCGCAGACGATACCCATTTTTACGAAGCGGACGCCTGCCGCAGTTACGTCTGGGTACAGGCGGAAGCATGCACCCGGGAGGAGATCCTTGCCGCTTTGCGTGACGGACGGTTTTACGCCTCGCAGGGGCCGCAGATCGACGCCCGCCGAGATGGAGATCGGATCGTGGTAGAAACTACGCCGGCCGCCTCTATTGCCTTTTTCAGCGATAGTCCCTGGGTGAACGAGAGGGTATTCCTGGGGGAGAATCTGACGGGTGCCGCGTACACCGTCCAGCCGAAGGATACGTTCGTCCGTGCGGAAATAACCGATGCGGACGGAAATAAGGCCTGGACGCAATATTTTACCGTATAAAAAGATCTCCGAATCCAAACGGGTTCGGAGATTTTTTTATTATTTAATGGCACCGATGTTGTACGGCGTTGTCTGGTAGACAAAATAATTCAGCCAGTTGGAGAAGAGCAGGCTGGCGTGGGAACGCCAGGTGACTTTGGGATCCTTCGTGTCGTCGTCGTCCGGGTAATAGTTTTTCGGTACTTCAATGGGAAGCCCCGCATTTTTGTCCCGGAGATACTCTTTCTCCAGCGTCCGTGCATCGTATTCGGAATGTCCCATGACGAAGATCTGCTTGTTTTCGCCGGACTTCACGGCGTATACGCCCGCCTCGGGGGAGGAAGCAAGCACCTTCAACCCGGGAACGGCCTCGATATCTTCCCGGCGTACGGTGGTATGCCGGGAATGAGGTGCCATGAACGTATCGTCAAAGCCACGCAGAAGCGTGCATTCCCGATAGTCCACGTTGTGCTCAAATACGCCGAACACCTTTTTGTCCAGCGGATATTTCTGTATGCCGTAGTGATAGTACAGACCGGCCTGTGCACCCCAACAGATGTGGAAGGTGGAGTGTACGTTGTGCTTGCTCCATTCCATGATCTCGCACAGCTCTTGCCAGTAGGTCACTTCTTCAAAAGGCATTTTCTCCACCGGGGCACCGGTGATGATAAGACCGTCGAATTTTTGATTCTTTACCTGATCGAAGGTCTTGTAAAACGCCAGCAGGTGCTCCTCAGAGGTGTTTTTGGATTTATGGGTGCTGGTGTGGATAAGCTCCAGCTCCACCTGCAAGGGGGAGTTGCTGAGAAGCCGGGAGATCTGCGTCTCCGTGTCGATTTTTGTGGGCATGAGATTGAGCAGAAGAATACGGAGCGGACGGATATCCTGGGTGATGGCACGGGTTTCCGTCATCACGAAAATATTTTCTCCCGTCAGCGTCTGCACGGCGGGTAATTCGTTGGGAATCTTAATGGGCATGACAGCCTCCGTTTGTTATGGTGATAGGGAATCAGACGTTGGAAAGAGCCTGTTCGATGTCGGCGATCAGATCGTCCTTCGATTCGATACCGCAGGAGAAGCGGACCAGATCGGAGGGAACGCCGGCGGCCAGCAGTTCCTCGTCGTTCATCTGCCGGTGGGTGGCACTGGCAGGATGCAGACAGCAGGTGCGTGCATCGGCAACGTGGGTCTCAATGGCGGCGATTTTCAGATGCTTCATAAAGGTCTCCGCTGCGGTGCGTCCGCCCTTTACGCCGAAGCTGACGACGCCGCAGGAGCCGTTCGGCAGATACTTCTTTGCCAGATCATAGTATTTGGATGAGGGCAGGGAGGGATAGTTCACCCAAGTCACCTTGGGGTGATTTTCCAGATACTGTGCCACGGCAAGACCGTTTTCGCAGTGCCGCGCCATGCGGACGTGCAGGCTCTCAAGCCCCAGATTCAGATAGAACGCACTCTGGGGAGACTGGATGGCACCGAAATCACGCATGAGCTGGGCGGTCGCCTTGGTGATGAACGCACCGGCAAGACCGAACCGCTCCGCATAGGTTACGCCGTGATAGCTGTCGTCGGGGGTGGTGAGCCCGGGGAATTTATCCGCATGGGCAAACCAGTCGAATTTGCCGGAGTCTACGATGCATCCGCCAACGGCGGCGCCGTGACCGTCCATGTATTTGGTGGTGGAGTGGGTTACGATGTCCGCACCCCATTCGATGGGACGGCAGTTGATGGGCGTGGCAAAGGTGTTGTCGATAATCAGCGGTACGCCGTGTGCGTGTGCGGCCTTTGCAAATTTTTCAATATCCAGCACGGTCAGAGCCGGGTTGGCGATGGTCTCGCCGAATACGGCCTTGGTGTTGGGACGGAATGCGGCGTTCAGCTCGTCCTCCGTGCAGTCGGGAGAAACGAACGTGAACTCAATGCCCATCCGCTTCATGGTAACGGCAAACAGATTGTACGTACCGCCGTAGATGGTGGAGGAGGATACCACGTGATCTCCGCAGGAAGCCAGATTGAAGATGCTGAAGAAGGAGGCTGCCTGACCGGAGGAGAGCAGCATAGCGGCCGTGCCGCCCTCCAAAGCGGCGATCTTGGCGGCTACGGTATCGCAGGTGGGATTCTGCAGACGGGAGTAGAAATAGCCGCTGGCTTCCAGATCGAACAGCTTGCCCATGTCCTCGCTGGTCTCATATTTGAAGGTAGTGCTCTGGATGATCGGGATCTGGCGTGGCTCACCGTTTCCGGGGGTGTAGCCGCCCTGTACGCATTTTGTTTCAATTCTCGTGTCTTTGCTCATGTTTATTCTCCTTTGCCGAGTCGGCGATTGATTATTATGGTTGTACACCGGCGTAGCCGGTTTTTTCAATGATGGTCTGTCCCTCTTCGGAGAGGATCCAGTCAAGAAGCCGCTTTACGTTGGGATTCGTTTCCTCCGCATACGTTACGGCGTACAGCGGAACGGTGATGGGGTACGTGCCGCTTTTGATATTCTCGGGGGTGGGGGCGATCCCTTCTACCCTGAGCAGCTTGATGTCGGGATTATTTACGATGCCTTCCATGTAGTAGCGGAAGGAAAATCCGATAGCCGCGGTGGTACTTTTGTAGTGGGATACCCGTTCCACGATGCCGGACATCAGATCGTTCACAAGCTCCGTGGGCGGTGCCATCAGCGGCTTGTCACCCATAAAGCGGATCAGCATGCTCTGGCTGCCGCTGCCCTCGTTTCGCTGGAAAGCGGCGATCCGTTCGTTTTTGCCGCCTACTTCCTTCCAGTTCGTGATCTCGCCGGCATAGATCTTACGGATCTGCTCATAGGTCAGACTGTCCACGGGATTGTCCTTGTGGACGAAGAACACAAACGCATCCGCCCCGATGGGGGTGTAAACGAAGGAGGTTCCGTTTTCTTGTGCATATTCCATTTGTTCCTTGGACGGATACGCACCGAAGAAAATATCGGTTACCTTTTCTGCCAGACGTCTGTATCCCTGAGGCGTGTTGTTATATTGGAAAACGCCCTCCGCATCGATTTTCTGCGGGGCGGGGTAGACGGCGTTTACGAAAGCGGAATACACCGGGAATACGGCCGCCGCACCGTCCACGACGGGAAGCTCGTCCGTTTCGCGGAAGCGGAGAGATGCTTCTTTCTCCAACGTTACGATTTTGGAGTTCTCGTCAAAGGGAAGGTATTCATATACATTGATATTGGGCGAGGTGTTGATTGTGATGGAATCGTCATAGGCGTTGTATCCGAGATTGATGCCCAGTGCAATGATGAAAAGGCCCGTGTATATCGCCCAGCCGGTCAGTACACGCATTCGTTTTTTCGACCAGATCAGCGGCAGAAGCAGGGCCGGCAGAACGGTCATGGAAAGAACGGATATGACCACATGCGTGCCCTCGGCGGCGGAAAACAGATAGGCAAAAAAGCCGGCGTAGAAACTGATAAAGAGAGAAACCGCCGTCAACAGCAGCTTTGCAAGGATGATTACCGTGCCGCCCATGAGAAATTTCGGAATCTTTTCAAACTTTGCCATGAAAATGCCTCCTTCCGTTCAGTAAACAAAAAACGCCCCAAAGAAATCCGTTTCTTTGAGACGAGCCATATAATGCACCCGCGGTACCACTCAAATTGCATCGAAAGATGCCCCTTCAGGCTCTGACAAGCCCTATGCCTTTACGCGGCAGATACGGGAAACGCCTACCTCATGCACGATTTTTTGTACACGCATCGGATTTCCGGCTCGGAAGCCATAGATCCTGTATCCGTCCTCACCGGCTTTCACCAGCCGCCGGCTCTCTGGGGAGCGGCAGATACGATCCTCTTCGTCACAGCCTTTATCGGTTGTACGGTTGGTTTTCACTTTGGAAATCCTACCACATCTTATTATACAGTAGGACGGCTGTGCTGTCAAGAGTGCGGATGAATTTTTTTCGTGCCGGTGAACAGGTTAACATCTGCTTTTTAAGTCTTTCAAAAATATACATAAAAACTTAATCGAAAGTTAATGAAACTATGTTATAATCCCAAGGACAGTTCTGCAAAGGAGAACGAACATGAAGAAACGCCGATACAGAATCAATATCCGTCTGACCTTTTTCGTGTTTTTGATCCTTTTTCTCTCCAATCTGATGATCGTGGCACTGCTGGTTCTTCTGTACCTTCTGGGTGTGATCAGCGAATTTCATGCGGCACCGCTTCTGGTGGGTATTTTGTCCCTGGCGGCAAGCCTGCTCGTCAGCACGGTGGGGTACGGCTTTTTTGCCCTGTACTTTTTCCGTCCGCTGAATGAATTGATCGCGGCGACAAAGCGCGTGGCATCCGGGGATTTCTCCGTGGAAGTAAAAGAACCGCCTGCCGGGTCGGTACGGGCTGTCAATCAGGGAGAGATCAACGTGCTGATCCGCAGCTTCAACGAGATGACGAAGGAACTGGAAAGCGTGGAAATGTTCCGCAAGGACTTTATCAGCAATTTTTCCCACGAGTTCAAAACGCCTATCATTTCCATTCGCGGCTTTGCCCGGCAGCTTCGGCAGGGAAATCTGACGGAGGCACAGCGGGAGGAGTTTACCAGAATCATTGCGGACGAGTCGGAGTACCTGGCGGATATGTCCGCCAACGTTCTGCTGCTCACGAAACTGGAAAATCAGCAGATCGTTACCGACCGCCGGCCTTTTTCCCTGGATGAACAGCTTCGGGATTGCATGCTTCTTTTGGAGTCCCAGTGGAGTGATAAGAATCTGGACGTGGCCATGGATCTGGAGTCGGTTACTTACACACAGAATCCGGAGCTTCTTTCCCACGTGTGGAAAAATCTTTTGTCCAATGCCATAAAATTTACGCCTCCCGGGGGATGCATTACTGTGTCCTGCTCCAAGATGAACGGCGGCGTGAGTGTCACGGTGGCGGATACCGGCATCGGTATGACGGAAGAAACGATGGCACATATGTTTGAAAAATTTTATCAGGGCGATCCGTCTCACGCAGGCGCCGGAAACGGCCTCGGTCTCTCCCTTGCTGCACGGGTGATTGAACTGTGCGGAGGCACGATCCGATGCGAAAGCCGTCCCCACGAGGGTTCAGCTTTTACCGTATTTTTGCCGGAATAAGTTATAAAACCTGCCCAAGGGCAGTATAGGAGATATACGATACCATGTATAATTTGAAGAATCTGCACAAGAATTATCCTCTCTATGAAACACGGCATTTCAGTGACATCCGTGAGATGGTGGAAAATTCCGCCCGTTTGTTTCCGGAGCGTGTTGCCGTATCCTACCGTGTGACTCCGAAGGATGAGGCGGCCGTTCGTGTCACTTATCCGGAAGCACGGGACCGTATCCGTGATCTCGGTACGGGCATGATCGAGGCCGGCTGCCGGGAGGCACACGTGGCACTGATCGGCGAGGCTTCCTACAACTGGATGTGCACGTACTATGCACTGATGGCCGTGGGTGCCGTTACCGTGCCGATCGATAAGGAACTGCCGCCGGACGATATTCTCGGTATCATGGATAAGGCAGAGTGCACCCATATTTTCTACAGCCCCGTTGCGGAGGAGAAGATCGCACAGATCCGTGACCGGCTGCAGTATACGAAGCACTTCATCTGCTTTGACGAGCCTTCGATGGCCGGGGCATCCGTGCTGTCCGATATGATCGCACGCGGTACCGCTCTGTATGCGGACGGCGATAATTCGTACTATGAATACGAAATCGATCCCGACCGCATGGCTACCATCGTATTTACCTCCGGCACTACCGGCAAGGGAAAGGGCGTCATGCTGTCCCAGCGGAATATCTGCTCCAATATGCAGCAGGGTATGTATAATTTCCACGTGGAAGGCAAGACCATGTTCGTTCTGCCGCCCCATCATACCTTTGGCTCCACGGTCAATTTCGTGGGACATTACGCACTGGGCGTTGAGGTGTACATCTCCAGCGGTACCCGGTATCTTTTGAACGAGTTGAAGGCAGAGAAGCCCAATCACCTGGTGCTTGTTCCTCTGTTCGTGGAAACGCTGTACAAGCGTATCTGGCAGACGGCGGAAAAAAGCGGCAAGGCGGATATTCTGAAAAAAGCCATCAAGATTTCCGATGGCCTCCGCAAGGTGGGCATAGATATGCGGAAGAAACTGTTCAAGGACGTGCTTTCCGCATTCGGCGGTAATCTGGAAATGATCATCTGCGGCGGTGCGGCGCTGAATCAGGAGCTGATCGACGTGTTCGAGTCCATGGGCATCGTGATCCTGAACGGTTACGGTATTACGGAATGTGCACCGCTGATCTCCTGCAACCGGAACCAGTACCGGAAGAACGGCAGCGTAGGTATTCCGATCCACGGAGCGGAAGTGAGAATCGCAAATCCCGATGAGGACGGGGAGGGCGAGATCTGCTACCGCGGCCCCAACGTGATGCTTGGCTATTACAAGGAGCCGGAGGCAACCGCCGCCGTTATCGACGAGGACGGATTCTTCCATACCGGCGACTGGGGACGCCTGGACGAGGAAGGCTGGATCTACATAACCGGCCGTCTGAAGAATATTATCATCCTTGCCAACGGCAAGAACGTATATCCGGAGGAGATCGAATACGAGATCCGCAACGTGCCCGGTGTAAGCGAAGTGGTCGTATACGCCGGCGAGAGTAAAAACGAGAAGCGTGAGATCATCGTGGCGGAAATCTTCCCCGATGAGGAAGAGATCGAGAAACTGGGCATCACCGACGTGAAGTCGTACTTCTCCGGCGAGGTGAAAAAGATCAACGATCGCATGCCGCCTTATAAAGCGGTAGGCCATATCAAGATCCGCAAAGAGGAATTTATTAAGAATACCTCCCGCAAGATCACCCGGTTCAATATTGATAAATCAGTGGACTGAGAATAAAGGGAACGGGCATCTGCCAAAAGCAGATGCCCGTTTTTTACAGCCGAACCAGATTTGCACCGCCGGAGCGGGCGGCGATTTCCGCCTCGATCTTGTGGCAGGTGAGGAGAATGCTCTGGGAGTTCTGTGTCTCGCTTTGGGAAAGCAGTGCCAGAATCCGGGCAAGACGGGTCTCATCCAGCCGGGAGAAGCTCTCGTCGTAGATCAGCGGCGGATGAATACCGCCCATCAGAACGCCGGTGAGTGCCCGGCGAAGGCTGATATAGGAGAGATCCTTCGTGCCCTCGGAGAGGTATTCCACCTCTCTCGTTTGTCCGTTCCGGGTGAAACTCATGTTGAGAGTCTCGTCCACGCCGATGGCTTCAAAACTGCCGCCGGCAATGCGGTTGGCGGAAGCACACGCCTCGTGGATGACCCGGGGCAAAACGCTTGCCCGCATGGAATCGGAGGCGGATTTCAAGGTGTCGATCGCAAGGCAGTAGGCCTCGTGCCGAATGCTCAATTCCTCAATTTCTGTGTCCAGTGCGTCGATCTTCTCCGTAATTTCCGCAGGGGATACGGTTACGGCACGTGCGGCGGCAATACCGGGTTCCATCCGGTGCATGCTCTCCCGTGCGGCGGCCAGTTCATCCTTCAGCCGTTCCAGCTCTTTTTGCGCCGTTTCCAGACGTGGCGCATCAATGCCGGAGGCGATACGGCCTTCCACCGTGTTCATGTTCTGTGCAAAGGTGGCACGGATGGCGGCTTCGTCCTCGCCTGATAGCTGTTCTTCGAGGAGGGACAGCCGACCGCGCAGGGCGTCCGTTTCACGCCGCAAAGCTTCCGTGGCTTGGCAGTATTCCGTGCCTTTCTGCAAGGCTTTGGCCAGAGCGGCAAGGGCACCGCTTTCGAAAACGTCTGCCTCTTCATCCGTGTCCAGCTTTTTTTCTATCGAAGCATCCGCACGGGCGGCAAGATCGTATCCGTTTTCCGCGGCTTCCCGGCGCTGAGAAATGGCCTCAGCCAGTGCTGCTTCCAGCTGCTGCTTTTCCGCGCGCAGCGTCTCTGCCGATTCACCGCCGTTGTATTTGCCGGCGATGGCGGCAGGGATGGCCTCTGCCGATACGGCCTCCCACTGGGAAAGATTCTCCTGCAGCTGACGGCTGGCCTTTCCCCGGAGCACCAGGCAAAGAACGCCAATGGCTGCCAGTACGCAGGAAATCACGATAGGTACGGTATACAGCGTGATGCTGAAGGAATAACAGAACCAGGCAATCAGTCCTACCACCGCCGTGAAAAAGAACAGGGCGCAGGCGGCGGCCGTCATAGTGCGCATCCGCAGCTGCAAAGAGGAGGCAAGGGTGGTAGCATCCTCCGTTTCCCGGCGGATTGCCGTTTCTTTATCTACGGCTTCTTTCCAACTGGATTCTGCACTTTCTTTTGCGGCAGTCAGTTTTTGTACCGACTCAGCGGCAAGCCGGATACGTTTATCGGAGGCGGCAAGGTCGGCAAGATAGGTGCGGTCAATGCCGGTGGCAGTAGCCGCCGACAGATCGTTTTCCATTTCCTGCAGTTTTTTCCGTCCGGCGGAAAGCTTGTCAAAATCTTTCTTGACCGTGTTTACAGCACCGCAGCGGCAGATCGCCTCTTGCCGGCTGATTTTTTCCGCGAGAAGTTCGCACTGTGCCTTCGCTTCTTCCCATTCAGCCTCCGACCCAACAAGGGTGCGGTCACGTGTCTGGGCTTCTCTGAGGGCGGCGGCGGCTTCGCTTCGCTGCGCTCGGAGTTCGCTGAGCAGACCTCCGCTTCCGTTTTTATGCAAAATCTGCCGGCGGGCATCTTCCAGCCGTTCCAGTGCTTTTTTCGTTCCCACCGTTTCGTCGGCGGTGAACAGCAGGTTTTCGATGGATGTGAGCATGCCGGCCCCGTTGATTTTCGTACCGTCCAGCTGCCGCACGAACACCGTATTCATGAAAATGTTTTCGGGTACGCCCAGAAGAACTTCGCCGGGGACCTCGCCCTTGTGGATTTGAGTGTTCGTAGCGGGATCAATGATCCGCACCGTTTCCCGTACCGTTTCCCGGGATTTTGCGCCGTCTTCCGTCGTGGCCACGGCCAGCAGCCGTTCAATGCGGTATTCCTTATCACCCATGACCACGGTCATAGTACCGCCGGCCGTGCCTGTATCCCAGTTTACGTAGCGGCGGCGTTCCGTCAGCTCGCCTCCCGTGGATTTTCCGGACAGGCCGTACAGCATGAATTTTATAAACATGGCCGTGGCACTTTTGCCGGATTCGTTGGCGCCTTCGATGATATTGAGCCCCGGTGTCAGCGTTATCTCCCGGTTGCGCAGCGTGCCGAAGGCATCGATTTTCAGTTTTTTAATGTACATAACACGCCTCCGTCAAAGATCGCTGATGTTTTCGCCCGCAATGGCCGCAAGGCCGTAGCGGAGTGCACGGACCGCAATTTTGCGTTCCTCCGGAGATCCGTTTTCGATTTTCTCAGCCATGGCACGGTAAAAGGCCCCCCGCACCGTGCGGTCGTTTTCAAAATCCCGCGGATTGAGAAGGGGCAGTGTATTGTCCCGGATCTCAATGGAAAACAGATCGGAAAAACGGTCAGCCAGCGTGCGGATATCAATAACCAGAGACGGTGAGACGGAGCCGGTCAAGGTGGCACGCAGAAGCGTATCCTCGCCAAAGCCCCGGCGGGCGATTTCCGCGTCGATGGCGGATTCCACGGCGATAAGCGTTTCGGCACCGGTGCAGTCGATCTCGGACTCTTCATACCGGCGGCGGGAGAAGCGGATCCGGCGGTGTCTTACCTGTGCCGCCGTGCCTTCTTTTTCGATTTCCACGAGAACGGCACCTTTGGGGCCGATCTCGTCCGGGGCCCGTCCTTCGAGACAGCCGCAGTAGCCGTAGACGGTGTTTTCTTCTGCCGTGATACTGCCCGGATTATGCACGTGTCCAAGGGCGGCGTAGTCGGCACCGAAGGCCAGAATATCTCCCCTTGATATGGGGCAGTAGCGGGACAGCGGGGCGGACAGATCTCCGTGTGCGCACAAAAGATTGATGCGGCCCGGATCGTTTACCCGGCTGCCGCTGATGGGGGAATCGGTTCGCTCCGGCGTGGTGAAGGCGTAGCCGTACACGTCAGCGGAAAGATCGTCAAAGGGGAAATAGGAAAGAGAGTCCTCGGTAAAAATATATACGTTTTCCGGGAAGGCAGTCTTCTCCCAGATACTGCCGGGGGCAATGCAGTCGTGATTGCCGGGGGCAATTACGACGGGCTTGCCGAAGCGGGAAAACTCCCGGGTGAGCAGTGCCATGGATTCCCTTGTGACGTATTCGGAATCAAACAGATCGCCGGCTATAAGAATCATGTCTACGCCGTTTTCCTTGGCGTACTGCATCATGGATATAAACGAGGTTCTGAGTTCTCCCCGGCGGATCTCTCCCCGGCGGGCGTCCAGTCTGGAGAACGGAGTGTCCAAATGAATGTCGCCGGTGTGCAGAATTTTCAGCATGACGTTTCCTCAAAAATCAAAAATTGAATTCTTACCTTCTATTATACCATGCGTATCGTTTTTCGGCAAGAGCAAAAAACAATTTCTGCCTTCTTTTTGCAAAATTCCGTCTTCTGCCCCGTGAAAAAACGATTGTATTTTTCTCCGGGATGTGTTATACTATTTCTGTAATGACAAGAACCGATTCAGAAATGAGAAATCAGGAGAAACAGTATGCCGAAATATAAACGCCAACGTGTAAACGATTCCGTGATGCAGGAGGTCTCTCTCATCGTGCGGGAGGTAAAGGATCCCCGGGTTGGGATGATCACCGTCACCGGTGCCGACGTAAGCGGCGACCTCAAATACGCCAAGATCTTCTTTTCCACCTTTGATGCGGACGTAAAGGAAACACTGAAGGGGCTGAAATCCGCCTCCGGCTTTATTCGTTCCCAGTTGGCACAGCGGCTGAATCTGCGTGCTACGCCGGAGCTTACGTTCGTGTTTGATAATTCCGTAAGCCACGGTGCGGAGATCGCCTCAATTCTGCGTACTTTGGATATTCCTGCGGATGAGGAGGAGACGGAGGCAGAAGATGCCGAAGGATAACGTGAAGGCTATCTCGCTTACGGAGGCGGCTGACCGTCTTTTGGACGGGAAACGGGTGCTGATCTTTATTCATCAGAATCCGGACGGCGACGCGGTGGGCAGCGGCTTTGCACTGGCTCTGATGCTTCGGAATATGGGGAAAACCGCACGGGTCGTGTGTGCGGATGCGATTCCGAGACGGCTCCGCTTCCTTATGCGGGAGCAGGAGGATTGCCTTTATACCGCCGGAATGGAAAAGAAATTTGATCTTCTCTGTGCAGTGGATACGGCGTCTACCGCACAGCTTGGTACCCTGTCAGAACTTGCCCCGGCTATCACGCTTAGCCTGGATCACCACGCATCGGGCGAGGCGTTCTGCGATCACTGCACCAGCCCTGCGGCTTCCGCCGCCGGAGAATTACTGGTAGATCTGTACGGTATTTTTACGGTGGCCGGCCGTCTTGCGCCCTCGGCGGATATCTGCCGGCTTCTGTACGCCGCCATCGTATCCGACACGGGCAGTTTCAAGTTTGCCAATACCACGAGAGAGACGCTTCTCAAAACGGCCGATCTGGTTGGAGCTATTGCGGCGGCCACCGACGGCGGCGACGATCTGGCCATGATCAATCACAGGCTGTTTGAGTGCCGCACCCTTACGGAACTGTATGCCCAGCGTGCTAGCATCGACGCACTCCGGCTTGCCCATAACGGGGAATTGGGCGTGGTTCTGTTTACCACAGATATGCTGGAAAAGAACGGGATCACCGCCGAGGATATCGGCAATATCGTGGGGCTTCCCCGTACGCTGGAGGGGGTGAAGATCGCCCTGTCCGTAAAACAGTCCCCCGACGATCCCACGCTTTGGCGTGTCAGTTCCCGGGCTTCCGTGGACGTGGACGTATCGGCCGTGTGTGCCTCCTTCGGCGGCGGCGGTCATCGCCGGGCGGCCGGATGTACCGTGACCGCACCGGACGCCGAGACGGCGTTTGCCGTCGTGACGGAAGCGTTCGGAGCTGCACTGGATGCGCTTGACAGCGAAGGAGACGGACGATGAGTGAAGTTTCCGGCATCGTGATCGTGAACAAGCACGCCGGCGTGACCTCATCCGATATCGTCAACCGGCTTCGCCGGCTGTACGGCACACGGCAGGTAGGGCATACCGGTACGCTGGATCCTATGGCTACCGGCGTTTTGCCCGTGCTCGTTGGCCGTGCCGTCAAAGCATCCGACTTTATTTTGGCGGAGAACAAGCGGTATACGGCCGAAATGCGGCTCGGTATCACCACCGATACGGAGGATACCACCGGAACCGTGCTGACGCACACTGATGAAATCCCCGGCGAGGCTTCGGTGATGGATGCCGTGTGCCGGTTCAAAGGGGACATTATGCAGGTGCCGCCCATGTACAGCGCACTGAAGGTGGACGGCAAAAAACTGGTGGATCTTGCCAGAGAAGGCATAACGGTGGAGCGGCAGGCTCGCCCTATCTGCATTGAATCCATAACGGCGGAGCGGCTTTACCGTGATCTCTATCGGCTGGACGTGCGCTGCTCCAAGGGAACGTACATACGAACGCTCTGTGCAGATATCGGTGCCGTCCTCGGATGCGGCGCCGCCATGTCGGCGCTGTGCCGTACGGAAAGCGGACCGTTTTCCCTTGCAGAGGCGGTTACGGTGGCAGAACTTGAAGAAATGACACCGGAGGACCGTGCCGGTAAAGTTTTACCGCTGGATTCCTTTTTTGTCCATTGTCCGGCGGTGCTCTTGCCGGATTTTTACGCTCGCCTTGCCCGCAACGGCTGTGAGCTGTATCAGAAAAAGATCGGCACGAAGCTGCCGGAGGGCGTGCTCGTTCGGCTATATCGGGGAACGGAAGAATCCCGGACGTTTTTCGCCCTGGGGCGTGTGTCGGACTATCCGGACGGCTCGGCTGTAAAGCCGGTGAAGCTGTTCGTTTTATAACGGTGTAACGCAGATTGTGAGGAAAATATGGGACTGTATGAATTGGTTTTGAAAAACAGAAGTTACCGTTCGTTTGATGCAAACTATGCGGTAACGAAAGAAGAACTTATTGCCCTTGTGGAGTGTGCCCGGCTGTGCCCGGCATCTGCCAACCGGCAGATGCTTCGCTACCGGCTCTGCACCGGTGCCGGGGAGATGGAAAAGGTGCTGAAGCATACCAAATGGGCGGCGGCTCTGCCCGAGTGGCATTTTCCTCCCGTGGGACACGAGCCCACGGCGGCTATCGTTATCTGCCACGATAAGACGGCGGCACCGTCGGAAAACGCATCCGCCACGGATGTAGGAATCGCCGCACAGACCGTGCTTCTGGCGGCGGCGGAAAAGGGGCTGGGCGGTTGTATGATCGGCAACTTCGGCAGAGCCGATCTGCAGGCGGAGCTGGGACTGCCTTCGCACGTTCTGCCGGTGCTGGTGGTGGCCATCGGAAAGCCGGATGAGACGATCGTTCTGGAAACGCTGAAGAACGGTGAGCCGACAGCCTATTACCGGGACGAAAACGGCGTACACCACGTTCCCAAACGGGCCATGGAAGATATTCTTGTGTGAAAGAAATACGGAGGGGCTGCATCGGGAGTGCAGCCCCTCCGGTTTATTGTATTATGAAAACCCCGCCATAGTGGCGGGGTTCCATAAAGGCTTTGCCGATGAGCAGAAAGCAAATAAAAATTCAGCGTAGAATGATCTTGTGTCAAAGGCTCCCTTGTGTAAAGGGAGCTGTCAGCGAAGCTGACTGAGGGAT
>JAZPZY010000076.1:0-4503 GCA_045544955.1 Eubacteriales bacterium | reverse complement strand
GTACCGGCCTGGATCTTGTTGCCGGTGGACGCCGCATTGTCCGTAAACCATGCGAAGGTGGTACCCAGCAGCATGGTGAAGCAGAGCATCAGCGACACAACACTCATGAGAAGTGCGCTTTTGGTTGCGTTCTTTTTCATTCTGTTTTCTCCTGCGTAGTTTTATATATAGAACAGTTTGTACTGTCTATATCAAGGGGGCCGCCCATCCCCGCGGGGCAGGGATGGGTCGGCGTATTTACCCGGACCGTCAGGGCGTTACAGTGGGCGTAGCGTTATTGATCTTTACCACGGGCAGGCACTCGTTCTCAAAGGACCAGGTGATATTGCCGGAGTTGGAAACGGTAGCGTCGTCGTAGTTGATCGTCAGCGTGCTGCCTGCCACATTGTTTGCAATGCCCACTTCATCCCAGGCGTGCAGAGCAGCCGTTCCGCCGATCAGCTTGCAGTTTTCAAAGGAAGCACCCACGGCAACCGTACCCTTCAAGAGGATGTGTGCACCGTATACTTCACCGTTGAAGGTGGAGTTCACTACCTTGCCCACATAGCCGCCGTTGATCTGCAAAGCGGTGCCGAGGTTGGCATTGATGGTTCTTGCGGTGACGTTTGCATTTTCAATACGGTCTACGCTGGCACCGTACGCGATCTCAATACCCTGCGATGCACCCGTAACAGTCACGTTTTTGATAGAACCGATGTGACTGCCGCTCTGTACGGCAATACCGGTAATGTGGTTATTGGCGGTAGCGGTAGTAACGCTGATCGTTACGTTTTCAATGGATTCTGCGTCCCAGGCCTTGATAGCGGCAACGGCGCTGATATGCTCCACCGTACCGTTTTTGAGCGATGCGCCGTTCTTCAGAAGAACGCCGCCGTAGGCATTCGTCTGGATGGTATGTCCGTTCAGATCGATCGTAACTGCTTTTTCGACCGTCAGATTCGTCACGGCCACGTTCTCCGTCAGCTTAACGGTATCGCCATTCTGTGCGTTTGCGATGGCCGCCGTCAATGCCGCCGGCGTATTGCCCGTTACCTCGATGATCTCGGGGAGCTTGGGATACTGTGCGTTCGCGTCGTAGTCGTGGCCGAAGCTGTCGCTTTCGCTGGGCAACTGGGTTGCCTGCAGATATACGCCGAGATCCACCATCGGTACGGCGGCATCGGCCTTACGGTTCGCCTCGTTGCCAACGGTTTCGGGCATAGTCAAAACGATCGCTACGAGCTGTGCGGTGTCGGTGCCGGGCAGAACAGGTGCGTCGGTACGGACAGCACCCATACCAGCGGCAGAAAGCTTTTTGAAACCGGTACCGTCCACGCTGTTGACGCTGTTGATAGCGGCACTGCGCGTACCGAACATGGCGCCCAGCAGATACTGACCCATACTTTCATCCATGGTGTAGTAGCCGATCTCCAGATGATCCGTCAGAGAAAACGCCCCATTGTTTACGTTGGTGGACGTTATCTCGTCGTTCACGATCACGCTCAGACTATACTTCAGTGCCAGATTTCCTGCGTTGGAGATCCGAAGGAATACGATCTCGGTATAGCCGGGCTCGTACAGAGCGCCTTCCTTAAAGAGCTTGGTGGTTTCCTCCACCGGCTTCCAGTCGGTATCGTTCAAGGTCTTGTACTCCAGCACCACGTCCAGATTACCGGCCTTGATCACGTTGTTCGTAGACGCCGCGTTATCCGTAAACCATGCGAAGGTGGTACCCAGCAGCATGGTGAAGCAGAGCATCAGCGACACAACACTCATGAGAAGTGCGCTTTTGGTTGCGTTCTTTTTCATAAAAACTCTCCTAAAATTTAAAGGCAGTGCATGCTACAATGAATATTTACCGCGCTGCTTATGAAAAAGCAGGGGTAAAAGCAAAGATCTTACCGTTTATCCATTACGGTGAGCGGAGATGAAATGCCGCCGATGCGAAAACTCCGGATTTATTCCGGATTTATTGTATTACACACCGCATCGGCGGCATTGTGCGAATTACTGCTGTACGCCGTTAACCGTAAGCGTTCCGCCAGCCAGACGACCGTAGATCACGGTGCTGTTTGCGATATCGAACACAGTGTTGTTGGCACATGCTGCGTCCGTAGTAATAACGGTGTTGCCGTTGTTGGCGGTACCCACAACGTAGCCGCTCTTTTCTACTTTTTCACCCTTAACGGTACAATCTATAACCTTTGCGTTGGTGATCGTGGTGTCGTGTCCGGCAGAAACGTGACCTGCAATGGCACCGGCAGAGTTCTGTGCACCGGAGATCGTGCAGTTCGTAACGGAACAGTTGGTAATAGTGAGATCAGAAGAGCTGTATCCGATCAGACCGCCGATACCGGTAAAGTCGCCGGTGGCGGTGATGGTAGAATCCTTCAGATGGCAGTTGTCAAGAATAACGTATGCGGTGTTATCTGCGTAAGCAACGAATGCTGCAGAACCCAGACCGTTATAGAACTTATCCGCTACCGTGCTGCCAATAAGCGTGAGGTTCTTGATCTCGATAGAGGTGTTGCCGAAATAGCAGTTGCCGAGGAGAGGGGCATTAAGGCCCTTGATGGAGTGTCCCTGACCGTCAATAACTATATTTCTTACGTTGCCCGAATACGCTGCCAGATCCAGGGGAGTCCAGGTTTCACCGTCAGCCAGCACGATGTCTGCGGTGAGGACAACGGTAGCCTGATCATTGGAGACGGTGGGAGTAAGCGCAGCCTTCAGATCCGCCGCAGTGCTTACGTAAAGAAGAGGCGGCGTGACGGTGGAGTTGTCTTCCTTGTACTGAGCGTTGATGTCATAGGAGGAGCCGAAGCTGTCCTCTTCGCTGTTGAACTGCGTTGCAAGGAGCTGAATGGAGAAGTCCGTACCGATGGATTTGTTCTGGTACTCGTTGCCGGCAGTCTCCTGCATCTTGAGAGCGATGGTAATGGTATCATTTGCGCCGGCCTCCAGCGTACCGTTGCCGGTGGTGCCGAGAGCAGCCAGAACCTCCGTCAGCGTACCGATCTTATAAGTATCGATCAGTGCGGTACGGTCTGCTACCTGTACGGCAGGATCAACGTAGTATACGTCGATTACGTCAGCAAGTTCGGAAACAGTGCCGTTGGCGATGATGTTCACCTTGTACTTCAGTGCAAGGGTGCCTACATTGGCGATCTTGATGTGGCGAACCTCTACGTAGCCGGGCTCCCACTTGTCATAGTTGAAGATGGCACCGGTGGAAGCGTCGGTCCAGTCAGTGCTGTCCGCTGCGGGAACGGCCTTATCACCGTCAAACCAGTGCATCGTAACGTCCAGCGTACCGGACTTGATGATGTTTGCCGTGCTGGTTGCTGAGTCCGTAAACCATGCGAAGGTGGTACCCAGCAGCATGGTGAAGCAGAGCATCAGCGACACAACACTCATGAGAAGTGCGCTTTTGGTTGCGTTCTTTTTCATTCTGATTTTCTCCTATGTAGATTTATATAGAACAGCCGAGACTGTTTATATCAAAAAAGCGGTATCCTGTCCCCCGGGATGGGGGACAGGCTGCTTTGAGACAGGATTACGGATTGTAAAGAACGCCGTTTACGTAAACGGGTGTATTATTGGCTTCGGCACCCATGGCGGCCTTTACCTGTGCGGCAACACCCTCATTCTTTACGTAGAACGTGATGTTGCTGACGTTCGGGTTGTTGGACTCGCTGTTGCAGAACCACGTGGAGTTTCTGCCGTTCAGCGTAGAGGCAATGAAAATATTGTCGGTACCGTTGTTGTAGTCACCGTTCAGGTACACTTCACGGAGTTCGGTACAACCGCGGAACGCAAATCCCTGAACGGTCGTATTGCCCTCGAAGGTGACCTTTTCGATCTTGGACGCGCCGAAGGCGGTTTCACCAACGGTCGCTACCGTAGCCGGAATCACGATCTCCTTGATAGAGGACTTCTGGAATGCGTTATCGGCAATTTCTACAACGGTAGAGGAAAATACAACCTCTTTCAGAGCGGTGGTGGAACGGAAGGCACGGCTGTCGATCTTCGTAAGGCCCTCGTTCAGAACGACCTTCTCAACGGCAGAGGTGTCAAAACCGCGGCCCAGGGTGGTAATGGTAGAAGGAAGCGTTACGTTCTTTACGTTGCTGTTATACGCAAAAGCGTAGTTGCCAATGCCGGTAGTTCCTTCGAGAACAGCCACCGTATTATCGGCGTAATCCTCGGGGACCAGATACAGAAGTGCTCTGCCGTCGCCCGGATACAGATACTGCACGCCGTTATTCACCACGATAGTTCCGTTTTCTACGGGTGTCAGATCCTTATCGTACTGGTCGTCGAAGCTGTCTTCCTCATAGGTGAACTGGGTTGCCAGCAGATTTACGTCGATGCCGCCAAGGACCAGTCCCTGGTACTCGTTGCCGGCAGTCTCCTGCATATGGAGGGCAACGGAAGCGATAACCTCACCCACAGCGATGCCGTCCTGACCGCCAAGGGTGATGCCGGTGGTGTCCGCACCAACGGGAAGCAGTTTGCCCTGGG
>JAZPZY010000075.1:0-11983 GCA_045544955.1 Eubacteriales bacterium | reverse complement strand
AGACGGATTGGTACAATTAGAAGGCTTGAGATTTAAGAACACAAATCATTTGGAGGATAACCATTAATGGCAAAGGAAAAGTTTAACAGAGGCAAACCTCATGTAAACATCGGAACCATTGGTCACGTCGACCATGGTAAGACCACTCTGACCGCAGCAATCACCAAGACCCTGTCCCTCACCGCCGGCAACGTTGAGTTCCTGGCTTATGACCAGATCGACAACGCTCCCGAGGAAAAGGCCCGTGGTATCACCATTAACACCCGTCACGTTGAGTACGAGACTGAGGCTCGTCACTACGCACACGTTGACTGCCCCGGCCACGCCGACTACGTTAAGAACATGATCACCGGTGCTGCTCAGATGGACGGCGCTATCCTCGTAGTTGCCGCTACTGACGGCCCCATGGCTCAGACCCGTGAGCACATCCTGCTTGCCCGTCAGGTAGGCGTTCCTGCACTGGTTGTATTCATGAACAAGTGCGACCTGGTTGACGACGATGAGCTGTGCGATCTCGTTGAGATGGAGATCCGTGATCTGCTGTCTGAGTACGACTTCCCGGGCGACGATATTCCGATCATCCGCGGCTCTGCTCGTGATGCTCTGGAAAGCACCGTTACCGATATCAATGATCCCGTTTACTCCGCAGTTAACGAACTGATGGCTGCTGTTGACGATTACATTCCGACTCCTGACAGAAAGGCTGATCTGCCCTTCCTGATGCCCGTCGAGGACGTATTCTCCATCACCGGTCGTGGTACCGTTGCTACCGGCCGTGTAGAGCGTGGCCAGGTTCGTATGTCTGATAACGTTGAAATCGTTGGTCTGGCTGATGAGAAGAAGACCACCGTTATCACCGGTATCGAAATGTTCCGTAAGCTGCTTGACTACGCTGAGGCAGGCGATAACGTAGGTCTGCTGCTCCGTGGTATCCAGAAGAACGAGATCGAGCGCGGTCAGGTTCTCTGCAAGCCCGGCTCCATCAACCCCCACACCAAGTTTGCCGGCCAGGTTTACGTTCTGCATGAGAAAGAGGGCGGTCGTCAGAAGCCCTTCTTCTCCGGCTACCGTCCGCAGTTCTACTTCAGAACGACCGACGTTACCGGTACCATCACTCTTCCCGAAGGCGTTGATATGTGCCGCCCTGGCGATAACGTTGTAATGAACGTTGAGCTCATTACTCCTATCGCTATCGAGAAGGGTCTCCGTTTCGCTATCCGTGAGGGTGGCCGTACGGTTGGTTCCGGCGTTGTATCTGAGATCGCTGAGTAATTTTACTCGCTGAATCGGATATTCCCCGATTTCCCAAAAGCACCGGCGCTCCCGCGTCGGTGCTTTTTCAAAAACTGAATAGGTCTTTGGGAACAGGTGCAATTCCTCCCGGCGGTATAGCCCGCTAACACCGAAAGGTGCCTGACAGGTGCAATTCCTGTGCCGACGGTAACAGGCCGGATGATAAAAGACGGAATAGGTTTATTATGTCTGAAAGGGTTCCCTTCTCACGAGGGAACCCTTGTAATTTTGCGTTCTAAGCCTTTCCCGAATCTTTTATATAATACTTAATACTTTATATAAAGGTTGGGATTATTATGAAAAAACGGGTATTAACCATTTCTACAATCGGTGTTTTCTCCGCATTGTCCATCGTTCTGGTGATGCTGATTCACCTGCCGCTGATTCCTGCCGTTCCTTTTCTGGAATATGACCCCGCTGACGTACCGATTTATTTGATCACGGCGGTGCTGGGCCCCGTGGCAGGTCTGATTATGACTGCCATCGTTTCCATCGTGCAGGGCGTCACCGTCAGTGCGTCCAGCGGCTGGATCGGAATCGTCATGCACTTTCTCGCTACCGGCTTTTTCGTTGCAGCTGAGGGTATCGTGCTGAACGCATGCCGTCGTCTCGGCAAATCCGATGCATTTTCCTTGACAGCCGCGCTTTCTGCCGGCTTTACCGCTTCGGTTGCCGTAATGATACTGTGGAATCTGCTGTTCACGCCCCTGTATATGGGCATCACACTTCAGCAGCTGCTTCCGCTTCTTCCCTACATAGCTCTGTTCAACGTAATAAAGGCCGGTATCAACGGCGTTGCCACATTTGTTTTGTACGGACTTCTGAAAAAACCGATCACCCGATTTTTCCCCAAAAAGCAGTAATACACAGTCTGCTTTCACTATTTGTCTGTGAGGATCACTACTGATGGAATCTCTGCTCGATTACTTATGGGTATTTTTCTGTTCCATGGTACCGCTTATTGAGCTTCGCGGTTCTATTCCCATCGGTGCTGGATTGGGACTTCCCTGGTTTTTGAATTTTCTCGTCAGCGTATTTGGCAACATGTTGCCAATCCCGTTTATCCTTTTGTTTATTCGGCAGGTGCTGGCATGGATGAAAACCACGAAGCATTTCTCAAAAATTGCGCTGTGGCTTGAAAACAAGGCCGAAAAAAACAAGGGAAAGGTCATGAAATACGCTACGTTCGGTCTAGCTCTTTTCGTAGGCATCCCCCTGCCCGGAACTGGTGCGTGGACGGGTGCACTTGTCGCTGCCCTTATGAATATGCGTATGAAGTATTCCCTGCCGTCTATCTTTGCCGGTGTTTTGCTTGCCGCTTTTATCATGAGCGGTATTTCCTACGGATTCCTCTCGTTTTTATCCTTTCTGGCATAGATTTAGAAGCATCGCTCGGGGAGCGATGCTTCTTTTCTGTCGTTTTTTAAGATTTCTATTGATTTTCCTAAAAGACTGTGGTATACTGTTAGCGTACAAATTCTTCTTATCAAGAGTGGCGGAGGGACTGGCCCCATGAAGCCCGGCAACCTACCGGTTTTAATCGGCAAGGTGCTAATTCCCGATAGATAAGAGTCGCGTGCAAAAACTTTGTGTCTTTGCCTCGGACTCTTGTCCGAGGCTTTCTTATTTTCGCCATGGAAAGGAATCAAAATGAGCAAAATCAAGCATCTGTTTACCTCTGAATCTGTAACCGAAGGACACCCGGACAAGATCTGCGACCAGATTTCCGACGCTATTCTGGACGAAATGCTCCGTCAGGATCCCATGTCCCGCGTTGCCTGTGAATCCACCTGCACCACAGGACTTGTCATGGTCCTCGGCGAGATCACCACGTCCGGATACGTAGACATTCAGCATATCGTCCGAGAGACGATACGCGAAATTGGCTATGACCGAGCAAAATACGGCTTTGACTGCGACACCTGTGCAGTGCTCAATTCCATCCACGAGCAGTCTGCCGATATCGCCTTGGGCGTTGACAAATCTTTTGAGGCGAAAAACGGCGATACGGACCGCTTTGATATAGGAGCCGGCGACCAGGGACTGATGTTCGGCTACGCCTGCAACGAAACGCCGGAGCTGATGCCCTATCCCATCTCCGTATCACACAAGCTGGCCATGCAGCTGACCGCCGTACGGAAAAACGCCACGCTTCCCTATCTCCGCCCCGACGGAAAAACCCAGGTAACAGTTGAATACGAGGACGGCAAGCCGGTACGCATCGATACGATCGTTGTTTCTTCCCAGCACGATCCCGAAGTGGATCTGGAACAGATCCGTGCAGACGTGATCAAATATGTAATCACGCCCGTAGTGGATCCCGCTATGATCGATGCGGACACCACGATTCACGTAAACCCCACGGGCCGCTTTGTAATCGGCGGTCCCCACGGCGACAGCGGTCTCACCGGCCGTAAGATCATCGTGGATACTTACGGCGGCTATTCCCGCCACGGCGGCGGTGCCTTCTCCGGCAAGGATCCCACCAAGGTAGACCGTTCTGCGTCCTACATGGCACGCTACATCGCCAAAAACGTGGTTGCCGCAGGTCTTGCGGATAAATGCGAGGTGCAGATTGCCTACGCCATTGGCGTGGCTCGCCCGGTTTCCGTACTGATCGACACTTTTGGCACAGCAAAAATTGACGAGGAAAAGATTTCCGCCTACGTCGCCGAGCATGTGGATCTGCGTCCTGCGGCCATTATTGAGAAATTCGGTCTTCGCCGCCCGATCTACCGTCAGGTAGCCGCTTACGGTCACATGGGGCGTGAGGATCTAAGCATGCCCTGGGAAGCCCGGGATCTGGCTGACGATCTGAAAAAAGCACTCCTTTGATATCCTGAATTGCAGGGAGAACCACTCTTGGTTCTCCCTGCAATTTTTTCGCCAGCCTTCCTGTGTCACACTTTGGGCTTTTGCATATGGTAATAACAAAGACTACTTGCCGGGAGGGCGTTATGCGTGACGTCGTACTGATTTTCATTGCCATGTTTTCCGTTTACGGTTTCTTTTCCGCCGCGTACGAGCTGCGCGGCATCCTTCACCGTTTAGCACGGCGATTCAGCAAAAAAATTGACAATCCTTCCGATATGGAGTATAATAATAACAACGACGATTAGAAAGGACGCCGGCTTGCCGGCACGGTTTATGGCATATTCGCAAACGTCTGCTAACCATCCGGACAAGCACACCGTGTCCGGTACGGTATCCGCCATCATTTATCAAAACGATGACAACGGATATACCGTGTGTGAAATTGAAACGACGGATGGCGCGGCTGTCACCGTTACCGGTACGCTTCCCTTTCTCACAGAAGGCGATAAAATAACCGCACAGGGAAACTGGGTCAACCACAACGTGTACGGGATGCAGTTCAAGGCGGAATTTTTTGAAAAAACGCTCCCGGCAGAAGAAGGAGATATTCTCCGCTACCTGTCTGCGGGGAATATTAAAGGAATCGGACCACGCACGGCCGCAAGAATCGTAGAAAAATTCGGTCCGGACACCTTTGACGTCCTTGCCAATCATCCGGACTGGCTTGCGGAAATCCCCGGTATTTCTCCGAAAAAGGCCGCCGCTATCAGCGAGAGTTTTGCCGAGACGGCCGGTGTGCGGGCTGTTATGATGTTCTGCAAGGATTATTTCACACCAGCCGCTGCGGTAAAGATCTACAAAAGATGGGGCGGCGAATCGGTAGACCGCCTCCGTGAAAATCCGTATCTCTTGTGTTCCGATATTGACGGTATCGGATTTAAAAGTGCGGACAAGCTTGCCATGTCACTGGGGATCTCTGCCGATTCCGGCGAACGGATTGCCGCCGGCGTATCGTTTATTCTTTCAAACGAGGCACAGCGAAGCGGTCACACCTGTCTCCCGGATACGGAGGTCATCCGCCTGTCTGCGGAAATGCTCACGGTTTCTCCGGAAGCGATTCAGCAAACGCTCGTTTCCATGCTGCAGGATAAACGCCTGTACACGGTGAAACGGGAAGGCGTATTCTATTTATATCTTCCCATGTACCACAGGGCGGAGCAGTTTTCTGCAAAAAAGCTGATCGCGCTCAGCCGGGTCTGTCCTCGCTTGGAAGGGGGCGACATGGAGCGCTTGATCTGGCAGCAGGAAGCGGAAAATAAGATTGAATACGCCCCTATGCAGAAACATGCTATCCGCACCGCGCTCGGAGACGGGGTCATGATTCTGACCGGTGGACCGGGTACTGGAAAAACTACGATTATCCGTGCTCTGATCTCCATTTTTGAAAGCCTGGGCATGGACTGTGCACTGGCTGCCCCTACCGGACGCGCCGCTAAAAGGATGAGTGAGGCCACCTCACGTGAAGCAAAAACGATCCACCGTCTTTTGGAAATGGAATACGGCGGCGAAGACCGCACCTCCTTCCAGCGGAATGAAAAGAATTATCTGGACGAAGACGTGATCATCCTGGACGAATGCTCCATGCTGGACGTTCTTCTGCTGGAAGCACTTCTGCGAGCTGTAAAGAACGGAGCCCGGCTCATTTTGATCGGAGACGCAGAGCAGCTTCCCTCGGTTGGTGCCGGCAACGTACTGTGCGATCTTATCACCGCCGGCGTATTTCCCACAATTCGCCTAACGGACATCTTCCGGCAAGCAGAAGAAAGTCTGATCGTCACAAACTCTCACGCCATCAACGAAGGAAGATTTCCGAACATTACGGAAAAGAACAAAGACTTCTTCTTTCTCCATCGCCGGACGGACGAGGAGATTGCCGCAACTGTTGCCGATCTTTGCAAAAACCGACTGCCCCGCTCCTACGGGGAACAGATCATCCAAACAATTCAGATCATTACCCCCTCACACAGCGGTGCTGCCGGCACGGTGCGGCTGAATCAGTTGCTGCAGGCGGCACTGAATCCCCCCGAATCGGGAAAGGCCGAGCGGGCGGTACGGGACGTGGTTTTCCGTGAAGGTGACCGGGTAATGCAGGTAAAAAACGATTATTCCCTGGTATGGACGAAAAACGGAAAAGAAGGTATGGGCATTTTCAACGGCGATATCGGTACCATTACGGATATTGATCCTGTCTCGGAATCCCTTGTAGTCTCCTTTGACGATCGAGAAACGATTTACGAGTTTTCCATGCTGGATGAACTGGAGCACGCTTACGCGGTAACGGTGCACAAAAGCCAGGGCAGCGAGTACCCGGTTGTGATCCTGCCGGTTTTCAACTGTCCACCTATGCTGCGCACACGGCATCTGTTGTACACTGCCGTTACCCGTGCGGAAAAAATGGTAATTCTCGTAGGCCGGCAAGATATCCTCTCCGAGATGGTGGCAAATGACCGCCACGCCGTGCGCTGTACCAATCTCTCCTACTTTGCACGGGAGGCCGCCGCACAATGAGTTTTTTGCAGAAGTGCACGGATACCGTCCTGCAGTGGTTCTTTCCCCGGTGCTGTCCCTTGTGCGGTGATCTGCTTACCGAGTCGGATGCACCGCATCTATGTCCCAAATGCGAACTGCTTCTATCCGCCGATCTTGCGATCCGCTGTCCGGTCTGCCAAAGAAAAGCGTCCGATTGTCTGTGCACGCCCACGCTTATTCGGCGCACTATGACGGAAATTGGCGGCAGACACGCAACTGCCGTAGGTTTCTACCGGCCCGGTGCCGCAGATTCGCCGTGCAACCGTTTGATTCATACGGTAAAGCACGCCGCTGACGATACAACGGCACGGGTACTGGCCCGCATGCTCTCCCGGGAACTGCTGCAGCTGTTTTTAAAAAACGGCGAAGACATCACTGAATGGATTATCACCTACCCGCCGCGTATCCGCCAAAACCGGAATGAAAGCGGCGTGGATCAGGCACAGCGCCTGGCACGCTTTTGCGCAAAAGATACCGGTACCGCATATATGCCTCTCTTTCAACGCTTTGGCGGCAGTGAGCAAAAATTTCTGGGAACCCATGCACGAATAGAAAACGCAGAATCTTCCCTTCGGCTGAAAAAGCCAGAAGCATGTCAGGGAAAGCGGTATATCCTGTGCGACGACATTCTCACCTCCGGCAGTACGCTGTCTCAATGTGCCGCACTGCTTCGCAAAGCAGGGGCCGCCGACGTATTTGTTGCCACCGTGCTTGTAACGATACCGAAGAAACATTCAAAAAAGTCAATCTCCGATATGTCCTGGTTTCAATAAAATCGCAAAAGACCGCCGATGAAAACGGCGGTCTTTTTCCTATGGTCAAAGGCAAATCTGCTTACGCTTTGCAAACGCATCTTGTATTCTTCGACATAATTTGATATAATAATCCCGTGAACAGAAATGCCAGAGGAGAAATCGGCTTGAAATCCAGATATTTCATCATCATCTGCCTGCTTATTATCGTTTCGCTGATCGGATCCGGCTATTCCAATCAACGCACGCTGAAGATCACGCCCCGGGACACGACAGTCGTTACCTATCGGAAACCGAATGCGGAAAATTCACCGCGGCCTACAGTCAGCCGAACAGAAGAAACTTCATCCACAGAAACTGGGCCGGACACAGAGCCGCCGGCACCGGAAAGCAGCAAACGGTATGTTCTTAATCGAAATACGAAACGCTTTCACTACCCGCACTGCCACAGCGTTGAACAAATGCATGACTCCAACAAAGAAATCTACACCGGAAGCCGTCAGCAATTGATTGAAAACGGCTACAAGCCATGCGGCAACTGTAATCCTTAACGCCGCTTACACGTTGGGCGGCAATTCGGTGAGAAGATCCGAAAGATGCTCCGTACAGCCGATCTCACAAACGGTAAACTTGCCCTCATCGTACGTAACGGACGTGACGGAAGCGTTGGGCACCCATTTATACGCCTGCATCCCGGCTAAAGAGCCCGTTTCCCATAAACTGATCATGGAGCGGATGGGCGTGGCGTGGGTGGCAAGAACCACCGATTTTCCATCGTACGCTCTAGCGATTTTTTCAATGGCAGAAAGAACCCGCTTACTCAACTGCAGGACCGATTCGCCGCCGGTGCACACCGCATTGCCAATATCGTTTCGCCATACGGTATAATCCGCCGCATGCGTCTCCATGATCCAGTCAAACTTTTGTCCTTCCCAGGCCCCGGCAGAAATCTCCCGCAGTGCGGTTTCCTTTACGATCTCCATCCCGCGCTCTTCCGCCAGCGGACAGGCAGTATGGTATGCCCGAAGCAGATCTGACGCAAAGATAGCATCGATATGTATTCCTTTAAAATAGGCGGGAATCTTCGCCGCCTGCCGATATCCCAGTTCAGTGAGATCAATATTGTAATTGCCGGCAAAGACTCTTTGATGATTGGCTTCGCTTTCGCCGTGCCGGATCAGATACAGTTGTGTCATACGTTACTCCGTTCAAAAATATATAAGAAAACCACTTGCTCACGCAAGTGGTTTTCTGGCCCGCCCTACAGGATTCGAACCTACGACCCTCAGAATCGGAATCTGATACTCTATCCAGCTGAGCTAAGGGCGGATCGACCCTATTATTATACACCTTTCAAGCAGAGAATGCAAGAGTTTTTTTAATATTTTTTATTTCCGTATTGCGGCACCGGTTTTCGTGTGCTATAATATATCCGTACTGCACGGCAGAAAGGAGACAAACCCATGAAAAACCTGGTACTGCACTCAGAGTGTGTGGAAAAAACGGAAAAGATTGGCACCGTGCTTGCCGCGTGCATCGCAGAAGCAATGCCGGACACCCCCGTTTTCGTTGCCCTGTACGGAGATCTGGGGGCGGGTAAAACCGCTTTCGTTCGGGGCTTTGCTTCCGTTCTGTCTCCCGGTAGCCGTGTGAAAAGCCCGACGTACACCGTAGTCAACGAATATCGAAAGGGACAGTATCCCCTTTTTCACTTTGATCTGTACCGAATGGAGGAGGCTGACTCCCTTGACTCTATCGGCTTTGACGAATACGTAAAAACCGGCGTCTGCATTGCAGAATGGAGCGAACATCTGCCGGAAAAGCCGGAGAATTTTCTCTCTGTTCACATTCAGAAAACGGGAGAATCCAGCCGTGAAATCCACCTTGCATTGCCGGATGCTCTCGCGTCTCTCACGGAAAGGAGTTTATCATGCTGATTCTGGCTCTGGAAAGCACCGCACAAACCGCCTCTACGGCTCTCTGGCGTGACGGCGAGATGCTTGCCCTCACTTCCCTTTCTTCCGGGAATACACACAGCACGACGCTCCTGCCCATGGTAGAGCAGATGCTTGCCGCCCTGCGCCTCACGGTGAACGACGTGGATTTGTTTGCCTGTTCGGCGGGTCCCGGCTCCTTTACCGGCGTACGGATCGGCACGGCAACCGTGCAGGGGCTTGCCTACGGCACGGATAAACCGTGCGTGGGTGTTTCCTCTCTTTCGGCCATGGCGTACGGAATCGCCGGATTCACCGGTATTCTCTGCCCGGTCATCAGTGCCCGTCGGACACAGTTTTACTCTGCTCTGTTCCGCTCAGACGGAGAACGCATAGAACGTCTTACAGAAGACAACATTGTGCTGGCCTCCGAGCTTGACAGTCTTCTTTCCAATTACAAAGATATGCCCGTTCATCTTACGGGAGACGGGTATGATGAAGCGAAGGCGGCTATTACCCTTCCAACGCTCTGCACGACGCCCGCTTCCCTTCGCTTCCCCTCTGCCTTTGCCGTAGCGGAAGCCGCCTTTGAGCTTTACGCAAACGCCCCGGACAAGTCCGTATTTACCGCACAGTCGCTGATTCCTGTATATCTCCGGAAAACGCAGGCAGAACGGGAGCGGGAAGAACGGATCGCCGCCGAAGCCCGCGCACAGAATTGAAAATTTCAGAAACGGTAGGATATATGCCATGACAACGAAAACAAAAACCATTGCCTTCGCCTGCGATCACGGCGGATTTATTCTGAAGGATGCGGTACTTGCACACATCCGGGATAAAGGATACGAAATTCTGGATTTCGGTACGGACAGCAGTGCCCGCTGTGAATATCCGGATCACGGAGAGCCTGCCTGCAGGGCAGTGGTGAGGGGCGAGGCCGATCTTGCCGTTCTGATCTGCGGCACGGGCATCGGCATGAGCCTCATCGCCAACAAGATCCACGGCATCCGGGCGGCGTGCTGCTCCGAGCCGTATTCCGCCAAGATGACTCGCTGTCACAACGATGCAAACGTGCTTTGCATGGGTGCACGCGTGGTGGGAGAAGGTCTGGCTCTGGATATCGTAGACGCTTTCCTTGACCATTCCTTTGAAGGCGGACGCCATGCTGACCGTGTGGCACGCATCATGGAAATCGAGAAAAAAGGTTAAAGTAAGGATAGCGAAAGCCGCCCGGCGTATCGGGCGGCTTATTTCTTTTCGCAGCGGTTCAGAGCGTCTTCCATGGCGGAAAGCGTGTGGGGCTCGATAAAATGCTCAACCTTTTCCGTCTGGGAAAGCTCGCTCTCCGTTCCGTTCAGCATACAGAAAAACCGGTGGATCGTATCGTGCCGATGCATAAGAAAGGCTCCCATATTTCGTCCGTATTCCGTCAGCGTAACGCAGCCGTATCGCTCCGCATACACACATCCGTTTTCACCAAGATGGGCAACCATTTTGGTAGCCGATGAAGGGGTTACGTGCAGCTTGCGTGCGAGTGCCGTCACACGCACCGGCTCTCCATCTGCCGAGAGCCGGGCGATCATCTCCAGATAATCCTCCATGGATGGCGTAATTTTGCTTGCCTCCGCTTCTCTGTATCCGTTTAGCGTGCGGAATTCCTCCCGTGAACCGGTATCGTCTGTCACAATTCGCCAACCTCCGACATATAGTAGTGGTAGGAAAGAATGTTTCCCATCACCAAAATATGCACGGAGGTTTTTATCTATGAATACAGCATCCGCACAAAAGGAAAAAATCCCAATGAACGAGCTTCGTCCCGGCGAAAGCGGCACCGTGCGCGCCATTCGTCTGCACGGCTCCATTCGCCGGCGTATACAGGATATAGGTCTCATCTGCGGTACCCCCGTTCAGTGCGTCGGCGTCAGCCCTTTGGGTGATCCGGCCGCCTATCGGATTCGCGGGGCCGTCATCGCCATCCGCCGTGACGACAGCCGGAACATTGATCTGGAAAGGCTGACGCAATGGGAGTGACACGTACATCTGCCAGAGAAACCGTTCAAAAGCCGAAAAGCAATACGGCGGGAGCGTTCACCGTAGCACTTGCGGGCAATCCAAACGTAGGCAAAAGCACCGTATTCAACGCCCTCACCGGCATGCATCAGCATACGGGCAACTGGTCAGGGAAAACGGTAGGCACGGCCATAGGGGCTTTCGAATACGGCGACCGCACGTATGCCGTGGCCGATCTGCCGGGAACCTATTCCCTTTTAACACGTTCGGCCGAGGAAGAAGCCGCACGACAGTATTTAACGGAGGCAACGCCAAATCTTACCGTTATCGTTTGCGACGCCACCTGTCTGGAACGAAATCTGAATCTTGTACTGCAGATTTTAGAGGTAACGCCACGGGTTCTCGTCTGTATAAATCTGATGGATGAAGCGAAAAAGAGACGGATCCGTCTGCGTCCGGATCTTCTGGAGGAAAGACTGGGAGTGCCGGTCATAGGAATCTCGGCGCGGCGAAAAAAAGATATTGAAACGCTGAAAGCGAAGATTGCCGATTCGTCAGCGGCATCGGATAATACCGATGCATACCGGATAC
>JAZPZY010000074.1:0-16010 GCA_045544955.1 Eubacteriales bacterium | reverse complement strand
CCCTTGTGCAAAGGGAGGTGGCACGGCTTGCCGTGACGGAGGGATTGTTTTTCTGATTTCGCACGAGTACAACCCCTCAGTCAGCTTCGCTGACAGCTCCCCTTACACAGGGGAGCCTACCGCTGCGGCGGAAACTGTGCAAAGCTAAAGCTTTTTGGAACCACCAGCATTGCTGGTGGTTTTCTCTTGACAACAAAAAAAGAAAGGCTGCCTGGCAGCCGTTCTTTTTTATATCCGTATATTACAGGGTGGAGCCGAAGTCGGTCACGATGGACTGACCGGTGATGGCACGGGATTCGTCGGATGCGAAGAACACCAGCATATTGGCTACGTCCTCCGGCATGCAGGGCTGTACCTTCAGATCATTGTGCTTCATCATCTGTCCGAAGATGCTCATATCCAGATTGGCCGGATTCATATCGGCCACCATGGGCGTTACGATGGTACCGGGGCACAAAGCGTTGCAGCGCACGTTCGTGCCGGCAAAGCGGAGCGCGGTATGCCGGGTCAGACCGATGATGGCGGCCTTGGACGCCACGTAAGCGGCACCGCCGCATCCCATCACGCCGGCAACGGAAGCCACGTTCACGATGGAGCCGTATCCGGTCTTTGCCATCTCCTTCGTAACCTCGCGGGTCATGCACATGGTGCCCTTGGTGTTGATGTCGATAACTCTGTCCATATCCTCGTCGGTCACGCTGTCGATAGCCTTCAGACCGCTGTCCAGAACGCCGGCGTTGTTCACCAGCACGTCTACTTTACCGAATTTTTCCATGGTTTCGGCGACTACGCGCTTTGCATCCTCGGGCTTGGAGATATCGCTGACTACGGCAAGAACCTCACCGCCGGCAGCCTTGATCTGATCGGCAACCTCCATGAGCTGGGCCTCACGGCGGGCGGTGATGACCACCTTTGCACCCTCGGCCGCAAACTTCAAAGCGGCAGCGGCACCTACGCCGGAGTTGCCGCCGGTGATAATCGCAACTTTTCCACTGAGACGATCCATTTTATATTCCCCCAAAATATGTATTCATTGGTGCGTCCTTCGGGACGCCGACACAGTATAGCACACTTTTCGAGAAATGTCAAGAGTGGACAAAAAAATATCTATTTATTCTGAAATTGCTGTATTTCAAAAGAGGTATCCCCTTTTCCGCAGAAGCGGCCATTTTTGCCCTTTTGGGAAAAATATGGGGCTGTCGCATGTACATGCGACAGCCCCTTCGTCTGTTCTGCCAGACAAAATGCAGAACTCTGCACTTTGTTACGGTGTGCTTTCCTTTTGGATAAATCAGTCTTTCTTGTAACCGATGTTCCTTTCCTTGGCGGGATCAAAGGCCAGGTTGCAGATGGAAGCAACCAGCGGATAGATACCCATGGTCAGGTAAGCGAAAATGAAATATGCCCAGGAACGGGAGGTAAAGCCTTCCGGTTTAAGGGAGGTGTGGTTGATGATGATACTGCCGATAAAGCCGAGGAAAAAGGTCAGCAAAAAGCGAACGAGTTTGTTGTTATCCATGATGAATCTCCTTAAAATGTAATAACGACCTTTCGGGGAACCGACGCCGTGCACACCGCAGAAGCGGCTGTCGATTGCGGTCGTATTTATTCTACCATACTTCCAATGTCGTGTCAAGGAAAGAATTCTGCCATCTTTCTCTCCCCGGCACGGCCTTTCACTCAAAGCTGTTCGATCTCGTTCCGAATCGCCTGGTCCGGCGTGCACTTTTCCACGAACACCTTGTCCTTGCTTTCCAGCTTTTTGAACTCACTGTAATATCTTTCACCGAATTCCCGAAGGGCAGCGGCGGAAAAATGCAGGTTATCCGGATTTCCGCTAAGCCCGTCCGCCGGCACAAAGCCGGTCATTGCGTTCGTATCGGCTATTTTGCGGAGTGCCTCGTTGACGTGCACGTAGTTTTGGGCAATATCCGGATTTTTATAATCGACAAGATAATCGCCCAGTCCGCCCAGCAGAAACGGAACGTCGTAAAGCCCCAGTTTTTTGCGGAAGGCGTTCAGTATCACGGTACACTTTTCCTCGTACAGCGGATACAGATCCGGCGCACAGTCCGATTCGCCCTGGTGCCACAAAACGGCGGCAATAGTAGAGGTGCGGGAGGCGAGCTCCGCCATATAGCAGGCGTGATCAAAAAGAAGACCGCCTACCTGCCACTGATTGAGGCTGGTTCCCCCATCCGCACAGGCAATGATGCCTACGTCCACGTTATGCTCCCGGGCATACAGATCCGCAAAGCTTTCCGAGAAGCTGACGCCGGAAAACGCTCTGTCCGGATTGACGGGAACGTACATCGGATTCCATCGGCCGTTCCGGAGAACGTGGAGTCTGCTGTTTACGATGGGCGGCACTTCTTCCTTGCGGCCCCGCCCTGCTGCATTGGACTGCCCGATAAGTAAAATAGAATGGATCATACGGAATCCCTCTCTGTTTTTTGATTCTGCTGTTTCTGTTTTCATTGTACCACATCGGCGGCAGCTTTTCAATATTGCCGGGGATTTTTTCGGAAAAGGAAAAGCACCCCGGCGGGGTGCTTCGTTTCTGCGGTGCGTTGACAAAAAAGATGCCGCTCGTCTTATTGCGGTATCAAGTGATATCGTACAGATTTGGCTTTGAACCAACAATATCCATCAGAAATATCATTGATATCCATATCCTCTTCATCAATCAAATATAAATACTCATTTTCTTTTTTGAATGTCGCGCCAAACCAATATGGATCAAATTCTTCGGGATTCCTTGACGATGTTGAATAAGAGACGTCTCCTGAAAACCACATTTCTATTTTTAATCCCCAGCACCCGTCAAATAAAACATAAAGAGAATTTTCATCTTGGTTTACGGTCTCAATAAAAGCATCATGCATACCACCGGAAACGAACATAAAGTTGTCAATGTCCTGACTTGTTTTTATGTCAACATATTCTCTATACAAACATTGTTGATCTATCTGTATACACTGTTTCAGCGAGTTCTCATCGATATCTGAATAATCGGATAGGGGGTCAACGGATTTTAAAAAATCAATGCAGTCATATCCGTCGCTAACAGAAGTCCAACCTTCTGTTTTAATATCGACAATATGAATTTGAGGCTCAAGATATTTATTTTCCTTGTAAAAAACATACTGTTTTACCAAGTGCTTTTTGCCTTGATCCAATACAATATAAAACTGATTATAAATGGAATCAAGATACCTTTGATATTCGTCTTTCGAGTTTGACTTTTTGTAGTAATGTGCAAATACAGGAGACGTGTAAAAGGTTCCGTTTTGAGTTTTTACAATAGCGTACATCATAACACCACCTTTCTAATTTCATTATATCATATCTTCCGCTATGTTTCAACGTGTTCCGTATAAAAAACTTCCTTTCGGTTAGGTTAAACACCATTATACCGAAAGGAAGTTAAAAGTCCAGATAAATATTTGAAAATTATTTGTTATCAAATTTCTTTTCAATCGTAATACACGACGAGGTGAGCATTCGCTGTATTCTGCCACAGAGATTGCGATAGTTTTTGAATGTTTGCTCATCAATCACCTTTGTCTTATAAAGTAATTTGAGCCAGCTTTCTGTTTCGGCGCACTCTTTTCTTGCAATCTTGAATTTTGAGAGCATATCCGCAAGGCTTTGGGGATACTGCGCCTCGGTGATATTTGCGAACACGCTTGACGAGGATTTGCGAAGCTGAAAAACAGTGTTAGAATTACCGCTGATAGATTTGCATAGCAGTTCACAGTTTGTGGCAAGTTCTTCAGAATACTCGAGCAATAAATTCTTTGCCATTTTGTTCTCCTTTCACGTCCTTCGCATCCAAATCACGGCGCAGCCGTGAATGAAATCCGCCGCAGGCGGTATGTCCTCAGCCCGTAAGGGCTGTATGGAATCATCCCGAGGGGATGTATGTTATCAAGCCGACGAATTTATACACGCTTGCGCGTGATGCCATACGCGCCTCCGCCGCAATTACATACAATGCGCAAGCGCATTGATTACATGCCAAGCCTCCTTCGTCGGCTTGGATAAAAAATTAAGCAACCCGATTGGGTTGCTTAATTTTTTGAGGTGTGTTGACAAAATAGATGCCTACATTTATTTGTCAGTTTTGCAAAATCCCGGGCGAATGTTAATCAGCTTTTGCCCAATCTTTCCTATTGTTAACTGTGTTCCATTTTGTATGCGGAAATACAATGCCTTTCCAACGTGAACTTTGAATTTCTGCCCTTGCTCTTCAAGCACCCAGACATAATGAAACAGAGTTCTGTATTTTTTGATCAAAATGCAGTGGTGATCTGAATATTTGTTCGTATAGTCATTAACTTTTTCGTTTTTGTTTTTCATACCTCCACCGCCTTTCTGGGTTTATTATAGCACAGTTTTCGGCGTTCTTCAATACACGATGGGGAAGTTTTGAATGAAGCATCGGCTTGCGCCGATATGAAGCAGAAGCCTTACGGCTTCCACGAAGCACTCGCTACGCTCGCATGAAGCGAAGCACGATGTTACTTCTCCGTGAGCCGAAGGCTCGCTTCATAGGGCGAAGCCCTGCTTCATGAGTTGCTTCGCAACTCGCTTCATGCGCGTCAGCGCGCTTCATTTCCAAACAAAAGAGCAATGATCTCGCAGTGCTCTTTTGTTTGGAGGCGCCACCCGGACGCCGGCTTCGCCGCCTATCGGCACGTCCGATTCCGCACAATGTGTCCAAAATAAAAATGCCCACGCTATCGCGTGAGCATTTTCATTTTGAGGCGCGTTGACAAAAAAGATGCCAATCATTTTAAATTGCTTTTATGCAAACGGATTACACAAAAACACAACCGAAGCGATCCCGAGAACGACACCTATCCATTGCTTTGTCGAAAGCTTTTCCTTGAACAACAACACTGCCGCAAGCGTGGTAAGCACAAGACCTCCGCCGTTGACGATTGGGAAAAATACCGAGCTGTCCATCAATCCCGACAGATAGAGATTGAATTTGTTATTGGTGGCGACGCAAGCTCCGCTTGAAATCATGATTCCGAGCAGAAACCAATTCTGCTTTTTGTTGTTTTTTTCTTTTTTGTCTGCAAATCGACCTTCACGCCCTTCCATCCATGCGGCGAAGATTGCACAAAGAAGTGCCGATGAGACAAAAGCAACGATCAAAAATGCGTTCAGCTCATCTTTGTACACCGAGTTCTGGTGTACCTTCTGCATTATTCCGATACCGCCAGTTGCGACAAAAGCTATAAGACACAGAAAAAGCCATTTAAAATTTGCTTTTTTTTCATCGCCATCGTTCTTTGCGGCAAGCAAAAAGCTTGCCAGCATCAGCACGATTCCCACAATTTGCGTCCAACCCAAACTCTCGTCAAAGAACATCACGCCTGACAGAGCGGATATCAGGGTAGAAAAAGAAATGATCACAGAGGTGTACGACATAGGACCGACCTGCAGAGCGGCTATATTCGTGATTCCTTGCAAGGTCGTAACAGCACCGAACGCCACACCCAGCACGATCGTAAATACGGATGACATACCAAATCCGCCCCAGCACAAAAGAACCACGGCGGCAGTCAGACAACCGACGGCATTGAAGACAAAGCCTCCCGAAAGTCCCTCGGGCGTGTGGTCAGTGAAATATTTTTTTGCAATGCTGCCGCCGAGAGCCGCGGAAAGAGATAAGATCAGTGTAATCGTTATATTCATATCTTCTTCACCCATAAAAGCTTGGCAGTGCGTGGCGCATCAAAATGAAGCGTTATGATCCCGTCTGTCGTTCTTTCTTCATGACTGTCCTCGTCCGTAATGATATATCCGTCTCCGTTGTCAACGAAAGGAAGCGATATGCGTAGAGTTTCTCTTGCACACTCTTCTTGACGGAATGCCAATATAACGCCCTCTTCTTTTTCCGGATCATAGTAGCAGAAGGCTGTGAAATCCGTGTTATCCTTCTCTTTATGCCATGGCGTCAGGGTGTAAAACTCTTTGAGCAGATATGGCTTTATCCTCTTCCATTCTCCAAGTCCAAAACGGAGCATATCAAAATTTTGCTCTGCGTCATATACGAACTGTTGATCCACGTTCAATGAGGGGAGATAGGATGCGCGCCAAACATAAGGATCACTCACACCTGTAAGAGCAAGCTCTGATGCTTTTTCCTTTGTGTTTGCTCCACAGAAGGGAATCCATTTGTTAAATGCAGTGGTCATCGAAAGTCGGAGCGCGGCAGTCGTTCTGTCGCTGTCGCTTCGAAGGAGCGGAACGCCTCGGCGCATGGATTCAAGATCGTTTCTGCCACCGCCCGATGCGCAGGAATCAACAAAACCGCAACCGCCATAGGAAAGCGTACAATCGATAATATCGTCCCACATTTTATAGTGACCGATAATAAATTTGGATTCTGTGATACCGTGTCTGTTCTCACCCTCCAAGTCGTCAAGGTGTTTCCACAGCTTTGATGCGTTACAGTTATTATCTTCTCGGTACATCTCCACCTTGTTTTCACGAAGCAATTTACATATACGCTCTGTCGTCCACTTAAGACACTCGGGATTTCCAATATTGTTGGAGATCGTTTTTCCTCCCTCTACACGAATTGCCCAATCTGTGTTGTAACCGTAGTTCTTTGCAAGATTTTCGGGATCGGTTACACGCTCGGGCTCAAACCAAACAAGCGTTTTCATACCGTGCTCACGCGCAAAATCCGTAGATTCAAGAAAACTTTTTTCGGGCCATTTTTGGGGATCAAGTTCCCATGTTCCTACCGTATCCCACCAATCGTGACCTTTTACAAAGGGCTGTGCGCTTGTCCCGTCGGGGCACACATACCACCCCGCGTCAACCCATCTGTAATCAACCTTTGCGTTTTCCGCAATCATCTTTTCAATAGAAGGCTTCCATGTGGTGTGGCACTCCGATATGCTTCCGTCTGAATTTGGTAGCCCCGTATCATTTGAAAGACAGCAGGTGGAGAATGGCTCAAGAGAAGCGCCCGTTTTATCTGCCTTCGGCAAATTATATTTAATAAACCAATCACGCCATAAATTGGTAGCGTAATGCTCGTTTCTCTCTATATAAGGAGCGAGTACAAAAAGAGCTGTTCGTATTTTTTCACCGGGCTTCAGATAGGCTTTTAGACCGTTGACCGAGGTTGCGGTATATGTACTGACGTCGCTTTTTGAAGAAAAACGAGCGTTCCATGTTCCTGCCCAACCAATCGCAAGCATCACGCCTCTCTCACCGTATTCCAGATTGAAATAAGGAAATTTTATGTGCGTCGCACGTCCGGAGTCCGATGAAAACTCTATCATATTATTTTTAAGGTCGATACTGTACGGACTATACTGATTGACGTGATCTCCTAAAATTCCTTTCAAAACAGGATACTTACCGTCAAACTTAAGTTCTGTTTTTAAATCTTCTATCACACCGCTGTTCTTTTCCGAGGTGTTTTCAAACCATACCGTCCACTCGGTAACACCATGAGAAAAATAATGTGTAAGTATCAGCGTGACATCAAGCGTTTGTAAAAACTTAAACTTTATATTTTGTGTTTCTTTCTCACCTGAGCATACAATATCCTTGCTGATAAGAGCAAAATACTCAGAGGAAAAGCCGTTATATTCTGTACCGTCATAAGTAAACGAAAACGGCATATCGGATAGATTGGAAGAAAGTAAACGGTATTTAGCGGTTGCTTCTTGATTTTCGTAATTTTTTTTCATATGCTATTCCCTTTACGTGAAATTTTGGTTGACAAACAACTCTTTATGTGATATTATATCACTTGAATTATCACATTTATATGCATTATCTTTCATTTTATATGAAATTTCACTCATCAGGAGAAAAATATGTACGAGCCGAAATATCTGCCGCGATTGACCGAGAAAATAAGCACTTTTCCCGGTATGAGTTTTTCTGTTGTTTACAATAATAAATATCGAAAAATTGACGACCCCGACGCCGATCCGTTGCACGTTCATAACTATCTTGAAATTTTTCTTAACATTTCAAGCGATATATCCTTTTGTGTAAATAACAACCTATATTCAGTTTCTGCGGGAAACGCGGTAATATCTTGTCCCGGTGATATACACATGGGCATTTTCCACCAGTCCTCCGTGCATGAGCATATATGCATCTGGGTTGACGCGAATTTCACTACTCCAATATTTTCTTTTTTGCGCAAGGAGGACTTTTGTCCTTCATTCTCCTTTGACGAGAAAACAAAAAAGAAATTACATTCTCTTGCTTTATCGCTATTTGACACATGCGAAAAGGGAGGCTCAGAGCTTGAAAAATTATCATATTTGCTCCGAATTTTAACGGTATTTGAAAAGAAAACGTCCAATGAAACCGTACAAGTCAAAATTCCCGAAACGCTTCAAAAGGTACTTGATGATATTCACGAGAATTTCGCTGAGATACGCAGTGTCAACGATATATTAACTTCTCACTTTTTAAGCTCCGCCACCCTAACGCGATGGTTCAGAAAATACCTCCATATATCTCCGAGAGAATACCTCGAATCGGTAAGGCTTTCAAACGCTGTGGTTCTACTTTCAAACGGATATTCTGTAACCGAAGCGTGTATGCGCTCGGGCTTTTCGGACTGCTCGCATTTCATCGTTCTTTTCAAAAAGAAATTCGGAGAAACACCTTTAAAATATAAAAAAGGTAAATCGAACCAAAAATTTCAAACACAAATTGTTCATGATGTTTTTAATAAAAAATAGAGATATCAGCAATTAAAAAATCACAAATATCTCCCCTAAAAAGGCATGGGAAAGGTTCATTTCCGGTCCTTAGCTCGAAAATGCCGACTGGCATCTTTTTATTTTCACTAAAATCCGAATTTCAAAAAAGTGAGGAAAACGGAAAAAAACGAAGAAAACCCGAGAAAATCTCGGGTTTTTCGGTTGGCATCTTTTTTGTCAAGACGCATTGGAGGCGTCACCCGGATTTGAACCGGGGGATAAGGGTTTTGCAGACCCGTGCCTTACCACTTGGCTATGACGCCGTATTTCTTTCGTCCGCTTTGGACTATGATATGATACCAAATTTTCTCGCACTTGTCAAGGGGGTTTTGCGATTTACTCAAAAAATTCTTCGACAAATCTCCCGGAAACAAAGATGGCGGGGACCGGGCGTGCACCCGATCCCCGATTCTTCGCATACGACTGTGTTATACGGGGCTTTCTTCCCGGCCGGTGTTCTTCACCAGATCCCAGATATATTCCTTCGGCTTCATGCCGCTGATGGAATCCTCGGCGGTAAGGTTGCAGATAGCGGCGGCAGAGGCGAAATCCAAAATCTCAAGATCAGAGTATCCGTTGTAGATGGCGTACAGGCATCCGGCACAGAATGCATCACCGGCACCAACGGCACCCACGATATCGCTCTTCTTGATAAACACGGAGGGAGCCACGGTGAACTCGTCCTTATTGTTCAGGATGAATCCGGCCTCGGGGCAGTGCACGATAAGGCGCTGACGGATACCGGCTTTCATCAGATGCTCCATGGCCTTACGGATATTGGGAACGATCAGCTTGCCGTTCTCGTCCCGGGCCTCAAGCCCTGCGGTGGTGCAGCACTCGATCTCGTTCATGATGGCGTTATCCGTGTATTTGAGGGCGGGAAGCACCTTTTCGGCGAATTTGCCCGTGCTGTCGCTGACCACGTCGATGGAGGTGAGAATACCGGCCTCCTGCACGGATTTGAGGAAGCGTGCCATTACGGTGCCGTACTCCGGATCCGGTTTGTCGAACTCGTCCAGCAGCAGGATGTAACCGATATGGAGCATCCGGCAGCGGAGAGAAGCCACGTCAATATCCGCCGGGCAGAATTCCGCATCCGCACCGCCGTAATGGAAGAAGGTGCGTGCACCGGTGCTTGCCACGGTGATGTTATCGTCAAAGGACGTGCCTTTGGTATCAGAAATGCGGACGCCGCTTACGTCAAAGCCGTATTTCTCCAGTTCCCCGGTAAGGAAGCGGCCCTCGCCGTCGTTGCCCACGCGGCCGTAGGCGTACAGGGGCAGGCTGGGATCGATCTTGGCAAGGTCGATGCCGGTATTGGGCACGCATCCGCCCACTGCCTGGGAAACGGACAGGATGTTGCACAGCATACCCTCCTTGGGGTACACGTCCACCATTTTCATGGAATCGGCGATGATGTTGCCGGCCAGGGCAATGCCCTCTCTCTTGCAGCAGTTGCTCATATAATTAACTCCTTTGGATATTGTTTCAAGGGGTATGGAAAACGGACAGCGCGCGAAGGATATTATCCATAGCGAACGCCAGATTTTCTTTGGTATAGTGGCGGCTTTCGGACAGAGGTACGGGCAGACGGTTAACGGTAAACACCGCCGTCACGCCCTCCTCATAGGCCGGGGAAAGATCCCCCTCCGCACCGCCCACCACGGCGATGACCGGTTTGTTCTGTTTCTTTGCCCGGCGTGCAACGCCGATGACCACTTTACCGGAAAGGCTTTGGGAATCGATCTTCCCTTCCCCGGTGAAGATGAGATCCGCATCCGCGATGATCCGGTCAAACTGCACCGTGTCCAGCACCGTTTCAATGCCCATCCGCAAGGCGGAATGGAAAAACACCGCCATTCCGGCACCCATGGCGCCGGCCGCACCGCCGCCGGGCAGATCGGCCACGTCGTTGCCGAGGCTGTCCCCTATCGCACGGGCGAGATGCCGCAGACCGTCGTCCAACTTTCGGACGGTATCCGGATCGGCTCCCTTCTGCGGGGCAAAAACGTACGCCGCACCGCGCTCGCCGTACATGGGATTATCGATGTCACACATGGTGACGATCTCCACGTTGGAAAGAAGAGGCGATCGTTCCGACACGTCAATACGGTCTATCTCACAAAGCGTGCCGCCCGTGGGCACAAAAGACTTGCCGGCACGGTTCAGAAATCGAACGCCTGCGGCCGCTGCCGCCCCGCATCCGCCGTCGTTGGTACAGCTGCCTCCCAGGCCCACGATGATCTTTTTCACGCCTCGCGCGGCGGCGTGCAGAATCAGCTCACCCACGCCGTAGGTCGTTGTTATCCGGGGATCCTCCCGGCCGGCAACCTTGGGAAGTCCCGCGGCCGCCGCCATTTCGATGACGGCCGTTTTTCCGCCGTCGATAAGGCCGTAGAACGCCTCCGTTTTTTCAAAAAACGGGCCGCTTACGGAAACGGCAATGCGTTCTCCGCCGAGAGCGGTGAGAAAGGCGTCCACGCTTCCCTCGCCGCCGTCCGCTACGGGCACGGACAGAACAGTACAGCGGGGATAGCGGGCACGGATGGCATCCGCCATCACGGAGCACACGCCGGCGGAGGTGATCGTTCCCTTGAAGGAATCGGGAATCAGTACGATCTTTTGCATACGCAAGTCCTCCGCATCGGTCCAGTTTCTTTCCATAATTATATCATAAAGACAAAACGGTTGTCAATCGTCACGGGCAGAAAGGTCGAGGTCTCATCGGAAAATGCGGGATCGCCGGGCATTTTACCGAAGAAGCTGTTTGTGGGCGGATTTTCTGCCCACGTGCTTCGGTCTGCCGATCAAAGCCAGTGCCAGGACGTTCACCAAAATCAAACCGGCCCCCATGGAGATCAGTACCACGTAGCTGGCAGTCCAGCCTGCTGTATCCAGAAGATAACCGAAAAGCACCGGTGCCAGTGCCGCACCGACGGTGGCACCTACGTTGGTAATGGCGGAAATAGATCCGGCGTTCATCTCTTTTTCCATCTGCAGCGACGCGATAGAGCCGTAGCCGGTGGACACGCCCTTGATAATGAGCGCGAAAATTGCCGTCATAGCGATCACCAACACGACGTTTACCCTATACGTAAACAGCAGCGTTACAGGGAAGATCATCGAAGCGATCATAAACAAATTCGACATTTTAATAAAGGAGATATGCCGATGGGAGCAGGCGGCCGTAAAGACCAGCGGTCCGACGGTAGTCACCAACGGCGTAAGGGTGGAAAGCAGGATCGAATACTTGGAAGGTACGTTGTAAACATCGAAAAGCAGAAGCGGAAGATTATTGGCCGCGGCATAATAGAGGAACATGCAGGCAAACGCACCGATCACAGAAGTGCAAAGAGAGACGATAAACTGCCGGGAATACTTATGATGCTTCGGCTTCTTCTCCTTGGCGGGCAGTGCATTTCCGCTGGCAGCGGCGCGCTTTTCCAGCACCTTATCTGCCCGTCCCACCACGATGAACAGAAAGCCTGCCGCCCCGAACAGAAGCACACCGGAAATCAAAAATGCGTACTGCCAGTTCCCCATCTGCACGGAAAGATAGGCGATCAGATACGCCATCAGATTTCCCACGGAAAAGCCGGTGCTCATCACGCTGATGGCGTAGCTGTGCCGTTCTGCCGGCACGTACAGCGTGATCAGATAGATAGAGCCTGCCCAGATACAGCACTGCAGAATACCGTTCAGTCCGAACAGTACCACGATCTGCGAAAGGTCGGAGCAGAACGCCACGAGCGTCATGCACACGGCAGAGCCGGCGGCACAGACGCTGTATACCACTTTCAGATTGATCTTCTGCACCACCATGGCAAACACGATCTGTGCAATGCCGTAAAAAACGTAGTAGCAGGTGGTAGGCACGCCGCCCTCCGCCTTGGTAATACCGAGGACCTTTAAAATCTCCACCAGTTCCACGGCGTATACGTTTTTTGAGATAATGGACGCGGTATAGACCGCCCAACAGGAAAAAATGAGGATGGTACTCCAATGCCGTTTTGTTTTTTCACTTACGGATACCGGTTGTGCATCGGCTGTGCATACCGCTTCGCTTCGTGCCATAAAAGCCTCCACGCTTTGTTTTGTCGGAATTTCCGCGTTTTGAGAAATCTCTCATAATATTACCGCAATCGGCGGCAATAGTCAAGATACGTTTCCAAAAACGCCCCTTTTGTGTAAACAAACACAAGCTGCAGGGAGAAAAGCAATTATTTCAGCTGCAGACCGTCGCGAAACGCATTTCCTACCTTACCGCCGAGCACCAGATACGCCTGATTCATGGAATCGTATGTAATCGGACGCAATTTTGCGGGATCGATTTTTCCATCCTCCGTCAGAATCCGTTCGTCTGCACTGACGTTGACGATCTTTCCGACCAGACGTTCCGTTTCCGGGTCGAAAGACTGCAGGACGCACTCCAGCGTCATCGGCAATTCTTCAATGATGGGGGCATCCGCAAACGAGCCCCGCACGCAGTGAAAGCCGGCTCTCTCCATTTTATCCGGCACGTCATTGCCCGAAACGATACCTATATAATCACAGGCAGCCACGTGGTCGGCATCTGCCATGCTGACGGTAAACGCACCGCGCAGAAGGATGTTTTTCGTTGTTTTGTGATTTGCATCCACACACACGGTCACCTCATCCGGCGCACTGACCCCGCCCCACGCCACGTTCATGGCATTGGGGATATCGTCTTCATTGTACGCGGCAATAATAAACACCGGCTGGGGATACAGGAGCGGACCTTTTCTTTTGGAAGAAAAATTTTTCCTCATATATGCAGCCTCATTTCACATGTTATTTGTGTCGGTCGCTTCTGTTTCAGAATTCCGTAATCGCCTCATTGGGCGCAAGACGGCAGGATTTCGTTTTTCCGCCGTATGCCAGCACTACGTCCGCCGGTTCTGCACTGATGCCGTATACGGCGGCAAGATTGCCCTCCATATCCGTTTCGATCCGTACGCCCGGGACAGCAGTAAACATGCACCGTTCGTCGATGCAGCCCTGCACCGTTTTTCCGTCCGAGGAAAGGGTGTAGCGACGCCCACGCAAATTTTGCGTATAGCAGAAGGCACCCATGCCCTCGGCACAGCTCCACAGAACGGTATCGTACCGGATATTCACGCCGCACAGGATGCTGATATATTCAAGGGCAGACAGCATGGTGGGGCCGTATCCGTCCATCCCGGGTGCCGGCTCGCCGGTGAAGGGATGGTAGTTCTGCACATACGTCCGCTTTTCGCAGAGAAGTCCCAGAATCTTTTTGCCCAGGCGAACCGTTTCCGCATGGCGGTCGTAGTTGAGAAGTGCCTCGATGCTCCGCTGCCAGATCAGTCCGTTCAAGGGACCGGACCAAGAATTGTTGTCGATATCGTGTGCCGCCGTTCCCAGCTCCTTGAGACGATCGGCACAGTTGGAATACTGGCTGTCCACGTGGAAATAGGGATCATTAGCGGCGATAGCCGGCAGAGGATAGGGCGTCCAGAACTCCTCCTCGTTCAGAAGATGCTCGTCTATGAACTGATCCGCCATCTCCTTTGTAAACAGGCCGCAGTACATGCATTTGATATTTTCCTGTGTGAGGGCAGGCACGAACTCGCCGCTTCTGTCCCGCAGGAAAAAGGCATGCCGATCTTTGTCCCACAGCCGCTCGGCGGCACGCTTCTGCACCGCTTTGGCACGTTCTTCCCACACGTCCTCCTCCCCATTTTGGAGCAGAGCGGAAATCTTTGCAAGCGTCATGCGGCAGGCGTAGGAATAGCCCATATACTGGGGCGAATCGTGGGGGAAATTCTTGTAATTCTCCGGCGGCGTGGACTTGCCCCAGGCACCGTGATCCGGCTGGCGGAGTCCGTGCAGCATATGCACGGTGCAGTTGTCCTCGCCCACGTCCCAGATACAGAAGCTCTCAAGGCATCCGTCACCGTTTGAATCCCGGCAGCTCCACAGGTACGCATCAAACTCGGACAGAGCCTGATAAAGCATACGGAGGTACGTTTCGTCCTTGCCGATGAGATAATACATTTTCAGTGCAGGATATGGCAGAAACATTCCCTGCATCCAGTCGTAATGGGCAGCCACGCCCAGCCATTCGTTCCGATGGGAGATCATGCCGGGGAGTTTACCGTCCCGCCGCTGATAGCGGAGAAAAATAAGGATATTATTGAGGGCGATCCGCATATCCCGTTTGGCGTACATTTCGCCGCCCATGGGCTGGGTCTCCAGCCAGACGCCGTTATACTTTGCCCCCTCGATGAGCACGTCGTAATCACCGAAGGATTTGATATTCTCTTTCGACAGCCGTTCGCAGTCGTCGAAAACGGCTTTCAGCTTCTCGTCGGCACAGGAAAAATCCACGCCGGTTTCGCCAAGATCAAAGTCCTCGGCACGCCACAAAAATTCCGTATTTTTCATACAGTTGCTTCCTTTCCAATTTCTCCGTCTACGGTCAATTCGTAAAAGCGGTCCAAGCCCTCGCAGGCAGTGATTCCCACGTAGTACGTCTCGGGCAGATCGGGCAGATCCACAAAGAACGCATTGCCGTTCACGGTGATCTCCGCCGATTTTCCCCGAACGCGGACGGAAATCTCAAACACCGTCCCCTCCGGCACGGGAAAATACTGCCGGGTAACGTTGAAAACGGAATACGATCTGCCCGGCACGGCCGGATCGGGCCTGTCCGGTACCACACGCCACACGTTGCAGCCGGCGTGATACGAAACGATCTCGTAGAACGCACCGTAGCGGCGGCGTCCCTCGCTGTCCGTACGCACCTCATCTGACAAAACGATCAGCGGTGCCCCGTACGATGCAAAGGAACACCGGGCAGAAACGGTACAGTCGCCCGTAACCGGCTCCGTCATGGCAAGGCCGATATAATCGTAATCGTCGATCTTTTCGTTGAAGGCGTTGGCAATGGCGTCCTCCTCCTGCCGGATCTCCGTGTAGTCCTTGCACATGGGGGTATAGGTCATGCGGAGCGCTGACGTATCCCACATTCCCCGGTGAAAATTAAACTTTTTCATACCGTACTCCTGATGCGATATTTGTGAAAATACAAAAAGAAAATCCCGCCTCGATCGAAGCGGGATTTTTGGAGCGGATTACGGGGCTCGAACCCGCCACCTCCACCTTGGCAAGGTGGCGCTCTACCAAATGAGCTAAATCCGCATATGGTGCCTCCGGTCGGAATCGAACCAACGACACGGGGATTTTCAGTCCCCTGCTCTACCA
>JAZPZY010000073.1:0-7281 GCA_045544955.1 Eubacteriales bacterium | reverse complement strand
GAAGAAAGAACTGCTTTTCTTCAGGAATACGGTTTGACAGTTATCAGAATACCTAATACGGAAATACATAAGAATTTTCGGGGTGTTTGCGAATATATTGATCACCTCGTAGAGCAATCCCTCAGTCAGCTTCGCTGACAGCTCCCTTTACACAAGGGAGCCTTTTTTAGTTCACCTATAACTTGTCAATTTTACTGACAAGCACTGCTTTTGTAGACACAAAAGCAAAATACGGCATACCTCTTTCGAGATACACCGTATTTTGAAAACTATCCTTTAGAGTACAACCCTATCCCCGCACGGCTTTTCCTGCGTTTATGAATTCGCGTTTCCGGGCACGGTCACCACCGTTCCGTCGGGCAAAAGAATCTGCACCAGTTCCGCCTGTGTAACGCCGCACACGGCAAGCACCAGATTTGAAACCGCATCCGCCCCGGGATCCCCGGTCAGCGTAAGGGAGACGATCTGCCCGCTTTTCGTCTTTTCCAGAGTAACCATACTGCACTGCACCGTACTGCCCATATCAAGCAGCCAGTCGTTCACCACGATTTTCACGTGCAGCTCCGTATCCGCCGTGGAACCGGCCGACTCCGCTTTATTATCAGCACCGTGTCCGCCGTCGGCGGCAGCCCCACCGATCACGGCATCCTCCATGGGCGACTGTGCGTCGAAGATCTCGGCTTCCGGTGCGGCGTTATCCACAGCCGATTTTGCAAATCCGCTTTGGAGAAATGCCCACACACCCACAAGGAGAATTAGGCACGCGGCGGCGGTTCCGGCAATGCGAATCGGCAAAATCAACGGTTTATTTTCGGCAACCGCCTTATTTCCGTCTTTTTCGACATTTGCCTCAATCAACAGATCACCCTCGATTCCGCCGAGTGCACGGAGAAAAAACTCCCGTTTCATACGTCGATTCCCCTTTCCTTCAAAAACGTACGCAGACGTGCCCGCATGCGGTGCAGTTTCACGGATGCGGCGTTTGGCGTAATGCCTGTATCACGGGCGACGGTCTCCACGCTGTCGCCGTACCAGTACCGGCGAATAAACAGCCGCCGGTCTTCTTTCTTTTGTCCTCTGAGAAAATCGGAAACGGCGGCCGCCGTCACGGACGCCATGGCCTCGTCCTCCGCACCGGCGGTATCGGATACGATCTCCCCAATCTCGGAAAGCAGCACCTCCGCACCGCCGCCGCGCCTTACGGCGTGGTTATACCGATACCGGTCCAGCGCCAGATTCCGGGCAATGCGGCATACGTAAGGCATCAGCGGATCCGGCTCCTGGGGCGGAACGGTATTCCACACGGCCAGGGCCGTATCCGCCTCGCACTCCTCCGCATCCGATTCGTTTCCCAAAATATTCATGGCGATACGGCGGCACAGCCGGCCGTATTTTTGATTCAGTGCGCCAATCGCTTCCTCGGCACGGGCGAGGAAAAGCTCTACGATCCGACGATCCTCCATACTCACTCCCTCTTTCACGGATAACACGGATTTCTTTCGGTAATATTACACGCCGCTTATTTTTTCTTTGCCCCGTACAAAGCACGGGCGGCATCCACGGCGGCACCGGCCAAAATCACAAGAGCACAGCCGGCCGTCCACAGATGCACGGGCGTTACGAGATCTGCAAGCGGCGTTTCACAGGTCAACGCGTATGCGCCGCCCAAAAACCACAGCAGAACGGACACCGCCGCCATCACCGCACTGCGCACCCAACGCATCCGGTGGCGGATAAGGGCCGCCAGCAGCGTGATCCCGCCCACTGCGGCGGCAAACGTACCGCCCGTATACCGCCATACGGACAGCATATCCGACGCCCAACCGCAAAACTCTGCATCCGATCCCGCCCCCGCAAGCGTCTGCCGGGAGAGAAAGACGGAGCCGGCAAGACAGCCGATCCCGGCAATACAAAGCAGCAGATTTACACACAGCAGAACCGCAAGCCAGCGGCGGGAATGGAAAACGTACGGCAGAACGGTCACCGCTATGGCAGCGGCAGAGAGAAGAACGGCGGCAAAAGCAAACACGGCGAACACCTCATCATAAGTACAGTATAACTTATTATACCATCCCGGCAAAAAGAAAGCAATAAAAAAAGCCGATCCCAAGGCAGGATCGGCTGATTTTACAAAATCACGCAATCTTCACAAGGCGGCGGATCGCCCCGGAGGAAAAGAGCAAAGACGCGCCCGCCACGGTGAGGATCATTTCCGGCAGCATATATCCGCCGTTGTAGCAAAGAGAATAGAACAGCACGTTCCATCCCTCGGGGCACCACACGTCAAAGAAGATGGCACCGGAGATAAAGTGGCTGACGAAGCGGAGTGCACACGCAAGCACGATGCCGAAAACGGCACCGGGGAATCTGTATCTTCTGAACACGCCGGCAAGACCCAGCACAGTGAACGCCAACAGGTAATCGAACACCACGGAGCCTACCCACATGGTGGGCGTCATGCCCCAGCTCATGAGAGAGGAGAGCCCCAAAAACAGCTGTCCGCACGCATAGACGAACGCCGTGCCCACGCCGATCGCCGTGCCGTGTCTGAGAGCGATCAGCATAATGGGCAGCATACTGAGCAGGGTGATGGAGCCGCCCAGGGGCATCTCCCACACCTTAACGAGGCTGAGCACCGTGGCAAGCCCCACCATAATGGCACATTCTGCAAGGATCCTTGTTTTGCTTTGTCTGATTTGTGTTTTCTTTTCGTTATTCATAAACGTTTCCTTTCCTGCCGTATAGGCAGCACATAAAGGGAAATACGCACGGCGATCTCAAAAGAAAAAATCCGCCGCACGGTTTCGGTACCGCACGCCGGATCGCACAAATCAACGCCTTGTCTTGAAAATGCGAAACAACCAACAGCTCCCTACGCCGGTATTACCCGTATCAGGTTATAGGGTTCGGATCGCTCCGTCTCAGCTTCGGCTCTCGCCGACGCACCCCTGCCTATATATGCCCTTTGGGCACGGTGTAAGTATAGCACACTTATGCCCGTTTGTCAAGAATCGGCGGAAACTTTTTCCGTTTCCGCCGATCTTTTTTCATTATTCAGAGAACCGTCTCCGCGAGAGCGAGAAGCATATCCACCATCTCGTAGCCGGCCGTCTTTTCCATCTGGCTGTTATGGGTACAGGGGCGTGCCTCATACACATGATCGTAAAACAGCTCTTTAATCGGGATATATCCCACGCTCCCGTTGGCCAGATTGGCCATGATATTGTATTTTCCGGGAGAACGCTGCTTCAGCATTTTGCCGAATTCCACAAAAATCTCCCCGGGCAGGCAGTAAAGGAACAGAGCCCCCACGCGAAGCACCTGCAGAATCACCGGCAGATACCGCACGCCAACCTCGTCAAAGCGGCGGATCTCTCCGGCCAGAAAGAGATCCGTTTCGGAGGCGGTGCCCGCCTGAATCGTTTTTTCCGCCCAGGCACGCTGCTCGTCGGTAGGTTCTCGCGTGGGCATGATAAGCCGGGTGTCCGCCCCGGCCACCGTATGATTCTCCATGGGCGCACCCGTCTCAAAGGCGTGGGCGGCAACGGCAGCAACCCGCCTGCCCATGACCTTATAGTATCCGGGGACCTTGCCGCTTTGCGCTTTCCGGGGATCCCGGTGCGCGATATTGCCGCAGAATCCGTTGATGAACAGGGGGTGGAAATCCGCACCGTAGATTTTCCGCATGGTCTCACGCACCTCACCGGGATAATCGGCGGAGATTTTCGTGCCGCCCACGCTGTCACAGTGGCAGGAGTAATTGATGATCGCTCCGTAAGGGGTGCCGTCCGCGTTGTCCACGCGCAGAACGGACACATCCGGATCGATAGTGCCGTAGGGACGGATCTCCTCATCGGGGGCAAGAGTACGTTTGCCGCCCATCACATTCACCATCGTACGGTAGTGCGCCACGGTATTTTCCTGCTCCACGGCAAAGCGGAGCGTAACCTCTCTGGCATCTTTTGCCGCCAGAAAAGCGGCGTCAATCACGCGGGAAGCATAAAAATTCACGTACATCTCATTCGGCACGTAAAACTCACCCAGCGTATCCACCGGTCCGGCAGTGTGAGCGTGGGTGGCGCAGATCATCACCGAGGATTCGGGCAGGGACAGCCGCTCTGCAATACTCTCCCGCATATGATCCACCGCACCGTTCGGCACGATGATGGAATCGGTGCTGACCATCACGACCTTTTCGCCGTCGCCGTTTTCAAAATACACCGCACAGGCATACAGCCGCTCCAGGATCCCGTCGGCCAGTCTTTCCGAAAAATAGCCGGGAATCTGCATCCCCAAAGCAGGGGTAATATCCGTCTCGCAAAAGCCGCACTTTATCATGATGCGTTCTCCTTTTCACTCAATCGATGTAAAATACAAAGTAAAGCTGTCACCGGTGGCGTCGGGCATTCCCGTTACGTTGATGCCGGCATGCATAAGGAACGCGCCGGAATACACCTCACCGGTATCTTCCCGTTTGTAAAGCTTCTTTTCGTCAAGGCCTGCCAGCCGGATGATCCGTTTATGGCAGTGATAATACCGCATATTCACAAGGGTAAAGAGCATCTCCGTCTTATCGGGGGAGACCATCGCCCACGCCGCGTAGTATCCGTTGTCCCAGGGACTGACGATACGGTACAGATCCCCATAGTGGATCAGATCGTAGTACCGGTGGTAATCACGCACCTGCTCCTTCACAAGCCGCCGATCCTCCGCCGTCAGCGTCCGGGGATCCAGTTCGTAACCGAAGGTGCCCCACATGGCCACGTTTCCCTTGGTAGCATATCCGGTACGGGGATTTTTGGACACGTGTGCACCCATGGTGGAGGCGGGATAGCAAAGGGACGTACCGAACTGGATCGCCACCCGTTCGATGGGATCCGTATTGTCGGACGCCCAGATCTGGGGCGAATAGTACAGCATGCCGGGATCAAACCGGCCGCCGCCGCCGGAGCAGTTTTCGATAAGCAGATCGGGGAAATCCCGGTTCAGCCGCTCCATCAAATCGTAGGTACCGAGAACGAACCGGTGGAAGATCTCCTCCCCGTGCTCCGCCCCCAAAAGGGCACTGCCCGCCTCGGTGAGATTGCGGTTGCAGTCCCATTTCAGATAGTCGATCCGGTAGCGGGTGAGCAGCTCTTTCATCTGTGCGTAAATGTATTCCCGCACGTCCTCTCTCGTCATATCGATCACGTACTGATCCCGGGCAATGGACAATTCCCTTCCCGGCACGTGGAGGCACCAGTCCGGATGGGCACGGTACAGATCGGAATCGGGGGAGATCATCTCCGGCTCGTACCAGATGCCGAATTTCAGTCCCAGTGCGTTGATCTTATCAATCAGCACGGACAGACCGCCGGGCAGTTTTTCCTCATTCACGAACCAGTCCCCGAGGGCACAGGTATCGTCGTTCCGTTTTCCGAACCAGCCGTCGTCCATGACCAGCATTTCAATCCCCAACTCTTTGGCGTGCTCCGCAAAGGAAACCAGTTTTTCCGTAGTGAAATCAAAACGGGCCGCTTCCCAGCTGTTGATCACCAGGGGACGTTTTTCCGTTTTCCACCGGCCCCGGATCAGATTGTCCCGGTACAGCCGATGGAACGTACGGGACATTTCGCCCAATCCCCCATTCGTATATACCAGTACCGCCTCCGGCGTCTGGAAGGCTTCGCCGGGGGCAAGATGCCAGGTGAACCCGTCGGGATTGATGCCGATATTCACACGGGTAGTCTCGTAGTAATCCACGTCGGCGGTGATGTCAAAATTGCCGCTGTAAACCAGGCTGAAACCGTACACCTCGCCCGTTTCCTCCCCTGTCCCGTGCCGCACCAGTGCCGCAAAGGGATTGTGCTGGTGGGAGGATACGCCCCGGGAGGAAGACACGGACACGTGCCCCGGCTCAAGAGGCGTGCGAACCACGTTCCGCTCCGCCAGATGACTGCCGTACAGATGGAGGAAATCGTAATCCCTGTCGTTTAGGGACACGCTGGCACTGTACGCCTTTTCGATCTCCATCGGCTTGTCCGATTCGTTTACGATGCGGACGGATTTCGTCATGGCACCGCACGTTTCGAACACGGTATAGAAAAGGATTGCCGCCGCCCCGGTCACATTGTCCCGGGTATATATCTCCAGCGTTTCGCATTCTTCATCGGTATTGGCGTAAGTCGCCGGCAGTCCCGCAAGGGCGGGTTTCCCCTTATAGATTCTGTGGCGCACGTAACGGAAATCGGTGCAGTCGTTGCCGTCCGCATTCCGGATTGCCACGGCGGTTTTCCGGAAATCTCCCGTGCCGAAGCCGGAATATTCCATAGGTGCCACGTCGGGGGAGAAAAACGCGTTGTCAATGTGCGGATTCCGCGGCGACACGGATACGAAAGGCCCCCGGTAGATCAGGCTGTCAAAATCCGTATCGGGCAATTTTGCACCGTAATAGGGACAGAGCAGGTACCCCTCGTCATAAATCCGGATCACGTAGGAGGATGCGGCGGTATCCAGCTTGAACGTATTATTTTCCTCGAAAAATTGAACAGGCATACGTAACTCCTTAACCGATATAAATTATTTTATCCACCATTCCGGCGTTATATCGCCCAGTTTCACCGTGCGGCCGGCTTCATAGTCCAGCATGATCTCAATGCCGTGGTATCTGCCGGGCATCAGCTGTACCATCAGCTCCCGGCAGGCACCGCAGGGGGCTCCGCTTGATCCGTCCGGCATAATGCACAGCACCTTGTCGATCTCCGTCTCCCCGGCGGTAATCATACTGAAAATAGCGTTTCGTTCCGCACAGACGCCCAAAGTGCAGCAGGTATCTATGCACACGCCCGTATAGATCTTCCCGGATTTGGACAGAATCGCAGCGGCCACCTCGCCGGCGGTTACGTATTCCGAAATTTTCCTCTCAAAGCGAACGGCTTTAGCCGCCGCGTACATCTTTTCCCATACCGGATCCATGCTTTTCCTCCGTTTCGTTTCCGTTTTATCGTTTACGCAAGGTATGTTCCGCCGCCACTGCAATATGAAAAAGGCATCCGTCGGGAATATATCCCTCGTAGGTGGAATAGCTGTCGCCCATGATAAATACGTTATTTTTGTTGTTCATTTTTTCACCGCCGTGATTTCGTTATATTTCGTTTTTTATCCAGCACACAGACCACTTCACAACGCATTGATCACTAACAATTCCAGTTATCGCTGTCCTCGATCAGCACGCCGTCCCTCTCCATCTCTTCAAAGGGTAAAGAAAGATCCCCGGGAACAGATGCTTTTTTTATAATACAG
>JAZPZY010000072.1:0-78973 GCA_045544955.1 Eubacteriales bacterium | reverse complement strand
TGATTCTTTGGCCATTTGATATGATGCAAACGCGTTCTTAAAATCGCTTGTTTTTTCATATATATGCCCGATATAAAGATATGATGTGTATGTAGAAAACCAATCATCTTCAAAGTTTTCAAGACCGTATTTAATTAGTTTAATCGCTTGATCTGCATACTCAGGCGGGAATTGAATGGCGGTTGTGTAGCAATGTTGTCGCTTCAAAAAATTCCCACGCACTCTTTTTAATATTTTTTGGTATTCGGCAAAATCTTCCTCTGTCATACCTTGCTTGATGATTTTTTGCTCCAGCTCGTCTATTTTACTCATATTATGCTCCTTGGAATTTATCGTTCTGTTTTATCGCCAGTTTCGCATTTGTATTACAAAGGCCTCAAGCAAAGCCCATACCCCTCAGGTTGCACTATCCAAAGGCTCCCTCCAGGAGGGAACTCCCGACGGAGTCGGGTGAGGGAGAGCACGTTACAATGAAGTTAGCACAAACTTAAAGTCACGCAGGCTCCTTCCGTAACGGCTGCGCCGTGCCACCTTCCTCTCGGGGGAAGGCTTTTCGTTAGCCTCATTATAACACAAATCGGCAGAGGAAACAACATCTCTGCCGAAATTTATATGTGTATCCGTAGGGGAGACCTGCGGTCTCCCGCGGGCGAACACAGTTCGCCCCTACCGTGTTCCGAAAATATCCTTATGAGAAGGAGCGTAAGTGGTGCTTTTGTTTTTGATCTGCAGGGGAATTACAGAGAGCACCCGCATCCTCGCCTTGACAAAACGCCCCATCTATGGTACAATACAGAAAAACGTTAAGGTTATCCATAAGAAACATTAAGAGGTACCATATGCGTGATTTTACCTGTCTTCGCTGCGGCGGGACGATGCAGTTTTATGCACGGGAGCGTCTGCAGCTGGGCAAGACCGGCTGGGTGCTGGGCGATCTGCCCAATCTGCTTGCCGGGGCTTTGGACGTGAGCATCTACGTTTGCCCCGCCTGCCGTAAGCTGGAGTTTTACGCGGATGAATCCGAGTCCGATTCCGAGGAGGAACTACCCCAGAAGACCTGCCCGGCGTGCGGAACGGTGCACGATTTCGATTATCCAAAGTGCCCAAGATGCAAGTACGATTATTTCGCAAAGTAAACATACGAAAACGGAGATACTGCCGGATCGGCAGTACCTCCGTCTTTCTTTTGTCAGGCAAAAACCCGTTTGGCCCATCGTGCGTCGTCCCGTCCTACCGCACCGGTCAGTGCGAGCAGGAACGTGTAGAGAATCGCCGTGCCGGCGATCCGCCAGCCGACGGAGCCTCCTGCTCCGATCAGCGGTACGGCACCGTATCCGGCAAGAAACCGTACCGCCGCCGTGGCAAGGATCACACTGACGATCGGTTTCAGAATCCAGCGGCGGACGGATACGGTAAGCCCCGTGACGGCAAGAAGCCGGCTGATGCTGAGGGCTGCGTTCAGCAGTTCGCAGACGTATAAAACGATCACGTATCCGTCCATGCCGAGCCGGGGCAGAAGGAGCAGGACCAGCACAAGGCTTACCGCCGAATCCGCGATGTTGATTTTCATGGAGTGTACCTGCTGCCCAAGCCCTTTCAGCATGGCATCCACGGCGGAATCCAGATACATTACCGGAATCAGCGGTGCGATCCTGGCAAGCTGGGCACCCGCATCCGTGCCGGGATACAGAGATGAGCCGATCTCGTGGGCGAAGCTGAGGAAGATTCCCGTAACGCCTAAAGAGAAAAGCAGGGAAACACGAAAGACTTTTATCGCCATGGAACGGATGCGGTCCGCGTTGCCCTGTTCGTGTGCCTGTGTGAATTCCGGCACGAGAAGACCGGCAAAGGCACTTAAAACGGCTGACGGAAATAGAATCAGCGGAAAGACCATGCCGTGGAGAACGCCGTAGGAGGCAAGTGCCGCCGAGGCGGTGGCGCCGCTTTTCCGCAGTCCCCAGGGAATAGCCAGATGCTCAGCCGTCAGCAGTCCCTGCCGGGCGTAACTGCCCACGGCAATGGGAAATCCAATGGCAAACACCCGTGCGAGCCGGGCGAAAAGCGATGCGTCCGGCGAGGCGGTGCCGCTCTTTTTGTCGGTGAGAAAAAGGAGCAGACCGCCGGCGAAAGAGGCTCCTTCCGCAATGGCGGAGCCTGCTACTACGGCAAGACAGGCGTATTCGATCCCGGCCGGTGCGATCAGAAGAAGCAGGGCGGAGGTAAGCGTGATCTTCACCAACTGTTCAAAGGCGGTGACGATCACGTTTTTGTATACGCGCCGTACGCCGGTGAAATAGCCGGCAAGGGCGGTGGACAGCGAGATGGCCGGCAGGCTGCATGCCAGCACCCGAAGGGAAGGGATAGTGCGGACGTCTCCCAGAAGATGGGTGCCGATGGGCGCGGACAGGGCAAGGAGGGCCGTGCCGGCAAAGCTGCCGAACAGAAGACTGTATAGAATACAGCTGCCCATGATCCGTCGGCCGTTTTCTCCGTTTGCCAACGCCTGTGCTGTCAGTCGGACGGCGGCAAGATGCACGCCGGAGGCGGCCACCGTAACGGAAAGACCGTACACGCTCATGACCAGCGTCAGAAGCCCCATGCCTTCCGCCCCCACCTTTCCCGATACGTAGGCGTTGAAGGAAACGGAAATGAGCCGCATCAGAATATTGGCGGCGGCAAGCATTGCCGCATTCAGAAAAAACAGCCGGGTGCCGCGCATGTATCGTTCCTCGCTTTTCAAAAGTGGATCCTATCCCATTTTATGTGCCGGCGTGACGGACTATTCCTCGGAGAATTTTGCAAATCTTATAGAACCTCTTGCAATTTTGTGCGGAAATTGGTACAATATTAGTATAGGTGAAAATGCGGAATTGTGCCGATTTCGCCGTTTGTGAATACGAATACGCTGAGAGGGAGACTACATATGGACCGCGTTTCCAAAACGAATTATTATCTGGATATTGCCGAAACTGTGGCGGAGCGAAGCACCTGCCTTCGCCGTGCCTTCGGTGCGATCATCGTGAAGAACGACAGTATCATTTCCACCGGCTACAACGGTGCTCCCCGCGGGAGAAAGAACTGCATGGATCTGGGATACTGTATGCGGGAAGAGCTTAAGATTCCCCGGGGCGAGCGGTACGAGCTGTGCCGTGCCGTCCATGCGGAGGCAAACGCCATTATTGCCGCACCGCGGGATCAGATGCTTGGCTCTACGCTCTATCTCTGCTGCGTGAATCCCATGACGAAGGAACTGTACACCGGCACCTGCTCCTGCTCCATGTGCAAGCGGCTGGTGATCAATGCCGGTATCGAAACGGTGATCGTGCGGGAAGATAAAGAAAACTATACGGTATACAACGTGGCAGACTGGATCGAAAACGACGACAGTCTCAGCGGCACGTTCGGGTATTGAGGTGCGTATGAAAATTTCCAGATCACAACGCCGGCTTTGGGCGGCATTTCTCACCGTTCTCATACTGGGCGGTATGCTTGCCGCCTGCGGTGACGGGCTGGTGTCTCTGTCTTACGAGGACGGAAAGTTTGTTAACAATGCGAAAAAACTGTCCTACGTTCCGGCACCGGTGTCCTACGAGCCTACCTACGTAGGAGAGCCTTATGCTTATTACAAAAAAGGTGATATCACCATGTACGCCATCGGCAAAAGCGATCCGAAGCTTTGGCTGACGGAATCCTACGCCGGTGCGGCAACTACAGTGTTTTACAGCGATACTATCACGCTGCCCACGCTGGCTGATTTCGGTGCGGACACCATCCACGTGTGCATTTCGGAGAATCTGGTGTTTGAAGTATGTACCATCGACGATGCGGCCACTATCGGTGCGGTTGTGGATTGCTTCTTGAACGGAGAAAAGGCAGACTGGCCGGTAACCGGGGCGGAAGTAACCTACGATATGAAGTTTTCTTCTGCCGATTGGCCGGAGATCTATATCAATCTGATTTACGGCGTCTTTCCCGAGGGAAATTTCCTCTATGACCGGGGCACCAAGCGGTGCGTGGAGACAGGGGATCTGCTGGACGCTTATCTGGGGACGCTGACGGAATGAGCGTGACCGTTTTTCCGATGCGGCCGGAATGGGTATCCGCCTCGGCGACTCTGCTTGTGACGTGCTTCCCCGGCGGTGTGGGCGAGGATGCTGTGACAGCCGGTCTTGTAAATGAGGCGAACCGGTATTTCTGTGCCGTAAAAGACGGTGCCGTGGTGGGCTGTGCCGGCTACTGTGCCGCTGCCGATCAGGCGGATATTATTGAGATGGCGGTTCTGCCTGCCTTTCGCCGGCAGGGGATTGCCCGGCTGCTGATGGAGGCGGTGCTTTCGGATGCCCGACAGCGGAATGTGCAGTCCGTTTTTTTGGAGGTGCGTGCTTCCAATGTTCCGGCCATTGCTTTGTACGAATCGCTGTCGTTTCAGCGATGCGGCGTGCGGAAGAATTACTATTCTTCTCCCCGGGAGGACGCGGTGCTGATGTACCGTGCTTTCGGCGGAACGTTGGAATGAAAATTGAGAATGAACAGAAAGGGGAGATCCCATGCGGATTCTGGCCATAGAAAGCTCCTGTGATGAAACGGCGGCGGCTGTGGTGGAGATGAGTGATACCGTGCGTGCGGTGCACTCGTCCGTAGTCGCCTCGCAGGTGGACGTGCACGCACTGTACGGCGGGGTCGTTCCCGAGATTGCCAGCCGTGCCCATATTGAAGCGATCCACGGCGTGGTTGACCGTGCGCTTCGGGAAGCGTCTCTTACCATGGAAGAGATCGATACGGTGGGGGTAACCTACGCACCCGGCTTGATCGGCTCTTTGTTGGTGGGCGTCAGCTTTGCCAAAGGTCTTGCGTTCACTTATAAAAAGCCGTTGGTGCCGGTGAATCACATTAAAGGGCACGCCGCCGCGGCGTATCTTGTGAATAAGGAACTGCAGGCACCGTTCTGTGCACTGGTGGTTTCCGGCGGACATACGTCGCTGTATGACGTTCGCACGCCCACTTCCTTTGTGGAGATCGGCGGTACGCGGGACGACGCTGCCGGGGAAGCCTTTGATAAGGTGGGCCGGGTGATGGGCCTTCCGTATCCGGGCGGTGCGGCCATGGATCGGCTGGCGGCACAGGGCTTTGCAAACGGACGTGGCGAGATGTTTTCCTTTCCGTCACCGGCCGTGCCGGACGATACCTTTGACTACTCCTTCAGCGGTCTGAAGACTGCTGTGATCAATCAGATGCATACCATCCGGCAGAAGCTGGGGCTTTCCGATAATGAATCCCTGCCGGAGGATATACGGGAGGGCATTGCCGCTTCCTTCACCCGGGTGGTGACGGAGGGAATCTGTCAGAAGCTCCGTTGTGCTGTGAGAGAAACGGGCATCCGGGATCTGGTGCTGGCCGGCGGCGTGGCTGCCAATTCGCATCTTCGTGCGGCAGTATCGCAAACGGCAGAGGAGCTTTCGGTGCGTCTTACCGTGCCGCCCTTGTCTCTGTGCGGTGACAATGCCGTTATGATCGGTGCACAGGCGTATTTTGAAGCACTGAACGGGAATTTTGCCGATTCTTCGCTGAATGCCTACGCATCCGACGAAAATGCGGCGTTTGTGTAAATCTTTTTGTGATTTGCGTTTGTCGAAAATGGCGTTTTCGGTTTGCAAACGCCTAATTTTCCACAGGGTTTTCCACAGGTTGTGGAAAACTCCCGGCTGAAATGCGGAAAACCGCCGGGATTCCAGGCTTGCTTTTGGAAAAATCATTTCCGGAACGTGTTGGAAATCCCAAAAATTTTCTCGAAATCGGAGGGGAGTCCACCCCTTTTTGAATCCAAAAGAATCAGGTTGATGTTATGCATACGACGAATATAAAAATTGTTCCGCAGTACGGATCCCGGGTGGCGGTGGTTCCCGTGCAGACGGAATGCGACTGCCTTCGCAGTGCAACCCGGGAACAGCTTTCCGTCCTTATTTCCCTGATGGCCGAGCCGGAAACCTCTTATTTCACCCTGTCCGAGAGAACCGGCGCTACCCGGGCACAGATCGATGAAGCTATCGCCTTTTGGCAGGAAAAGGGCATTCTTAAAATGGCGGAAATAAAAAACGAAGCCGTGCTTCCCGTGCCGGCGGATACGGCGGCAGCAGCTTTGCCGGAGCGTGCGGCACAGCTGCCCCACTATACCACTGGGGAAACGGCACAGTTCTTGACGCGGCACCCCAATGCGGCCGGTCTCATTGACTGCTGTCAGCAGGAGCTTGGCAAGATTTTCAACACGTCCGAGGCGGAGATCATTATCGGCCTTCTGGACTATCTTTCGCTGGACCCGGAGTACGTGCTGCTCCTGTGTGCCCATTCTGCCAAACGGGGCAAGCGATCTCTCAGGTACATAGAAAAAACGGCGATTTCGCTCCACGATATGGGCGTTCTTACCTACGAGCAGCTGGAGGTGCATCTGAAGCGGCAGGATGCGGCGGACGATGCGGAAGCGGAGCTCAGGCAGATGTTCGGCATCGGAAAGCGTGCCCTTATCAAACGGGAAAAAGAGGCATTCTTCCGCTGGACGGCGGAATGGGAAATGCCCGTGGAGGTGATCGCCCGGGCGTACGAAATTGCCGTCAGCCGCACGAAGGAGCCTTCGATCCCCTATACCAACGCCATTCTGGAAAAATGGCATGCGGAGGGGCTCCGCACCGTGGAGGACGTGGAGCGCTTTGAGGCGGAACGCCGTCCTGCCGGGGCAGGCGTGCCGACAGGCGCAAGCTTTGATACGGACGATTTCTTTGAGGCCGCACTGCAGCGGTCGTACGGTGAAAAATAACGAAACGAAAACGGAGGGAATGTCATCATGTCATTCAGCCGGGAAAATGTAAGCCGTGTGCGGGAAGAATTTATTGCACGCCGAAAAAATGCCGAAGCGGAGTGTGAACGCCGCAAGGAGGAACTGCACCGGGTAATTCCCGGCCTTAGGGAAATGGATCGTGAGATCTCTTCCGTGGGCATGCGTGTTATGAAGTTGGCACTGCAGGGCGGAGACGTGCAGAGCGGCATAGAGCAGATGCATAAGGAGCATGATGCACTGCGTGCCCGCCGGGCACAGCTTTTGCTTGCCGCCGGCTATCCGGCCGATTATTCTGACCGTCACTATGCGTGTGATACGTGCCAGGATACCGGATTTTTGGGAACGAAAATGTGTGCCTGTATGCGCCGTGCACTGATTCAGGCCGGATACGAAAGCTCCGGCATCGGTGCCTTGCTGGAGCGGCAAAGCTTTGATTCCTTTACGCTGGATTACTATGCCGGCACGGATCGGGAGAATATGCGGCGGAACGCGGACGTTCTTTCGTCGTTTGCCCGGGATTTTGCAGTTCGCAGAGGAGAGAACTTTTTGCTGATCGGCCCTACCGGCCTTGGTAAAACGCACCTGTCCACCTCCGTTGCACGGGTTGTGATTGATGGCGGTTTTGACGTGGTGTACGATACGGCACAGGGCGTCTTTTCCGTATTTGAAGCACAGCGGTTCGGTCACGAGGAAGGGGCAAAGGATACGGCCGAGCGGTATTTTGACTGCGATCTTTTGATTATCGACGACCTTGGCACGGAGATGACCAATCAGTTCACCATCTCCTGCCTTTACAATATCGTCAATACCCGTGTGAACCGGTGTCTGTCTACGGTGATCAATACGAATCTGACCGGGGGCGAGCTGCGTGACCGTTATGCGGACCGCATTACCAGCCGGCTGTTCGGTGAATTCCGTCCGCTGCTGTTTTCGGGAAAAGACGTGCGTGCTCAGAAACTGAAAGAGGGAAAATAAAAAAGAAGGGGGAACGCCCTTGGGCATTCCCCCTGTTTTCCGTTTATTTAAGGGTGATCAGTGGCAGCCGCAGCCGTTGTTTGTGTAGGCAGTACCGCAGCCACAGCCGTAGCCGTTGCCGTTCCCGCACAGGAGAGTCAAAACGAGCAGCGTGAGGATAATCAGCCACAGGGTTTCATTCTCAAAAAGTTCGCAGATGCAGTTCATATTCACAATTCCTTTTCTGTCATATTACGGCGTTGCAGCCGTTTTCGAGAGGGTTTGCCGGGCTTTCCGCCTCTCTGATATTATTGTATGACGAAGGTGACTGGTTGCTACTGCTGTGCGAAAAAAATCATATAAGGTCTATGTGTGTACAGTGGAGAAAAGCGTTGGCATCGGCCAGGCTGTCCGTGGGAATATCTTTAGTGGCACGGCAGTTTTTGCAGGTGATGCGTACGCACTCATCCAGAATTTCCACCAGATAATCGCCGTGGCGGTCGGGGCAGTTGCAGGTGATCTCTCCCTCTGCCTGCAGATCGTGTATAACGTACATGACGATATCCATGATCTGCGGATCAGTGAAGGTGCCGGCGTGTCCCCGGTGTGCCGCAAGATCGGAAAACTCCGTTTCGCCGAGCAGCTCACGAAGCTCTGCTTCCGCCGCTGCCGTGGCTTCGCTTACCCGTGCCTCGGGACCCACAAAGCAGATGCCAAGGCCGGAGTAGGGGCAGGGGAACGTAATCAGCTTTGCATCGAAAAACATCTGCGAGGAGACGGTAAAGGTGTGGGGCGTAGGGCAGAGAAAGCAGGGAACGGACAGACGTACCTTTTTATCCTTTGTGTATACGGCGGTAAGATCGCTTTCGCCGCAGGGGCATTTCAGCCGGATCATATCGGCACTCAGGGCGAAAGCACCCACGAGGCTCAAAACGATAGAGCCGCAGTGGGGACAGCGGTACGCTACCGTGGTCTGTTTCTGATTCAGTATCATAAGATTCATCCTATCTGTCATATATATTCAAGATGCTCTCTTGTTATTATACCACCTGTACTCATTTTATGTCAACCGCTTAAAATGTTAATAGAGGACAAGGGTGGAATTTATCAGCAAAAATGCCCTGCGGGGCGGTTTTTTGCGGGAATTAGTGTTTTTTAGAGGGAGGGGTCCGTATGCAGCTGACCGTTGCAAAAACCGAAGACGGGAGAAAAGAAGAACTTTGTATATCGGCAAAGAGCGTTGCCGATTTTGCACGGCAGAAGAATACGGATGCCGTGCCCTTTGGATTCGTCAGCGTGATTGACGACGGGGCCTCGGAGGCATACGGCACCCGACACGACGTGCCGTACATTGCCGTTCGGAATGCGGGCGATTTTTCCTGCCGGATAGAAGGGGTGGCCTCCGCCGTGTTTTTCCGTGACGGAACGCTGGTGGTGGAGACGGAGAAGAAGCTTCGCCGTCCGCCTGCCCGCGTACGCCTTTTGGAGGATCCGGCCTTTCTGGCGATGGCCATGGTGAACGCCAGTCTTGCGGCAGAAGCGGAGGCGTGTGACAGCATTACGGTACGCGTGCGGTTTCTGCATGAGAAATCCGGCGAGAGTGCCGTATTTGAAAGCCGTTTTGCCCGCCCCCTTCTCGTGCGTGTGTTTGACGAGCTTTGGTCCCGTGCTGCACCGTTTGCGGAAATTGAGGGCACGCGGCAGACGGCGGGGCGTCGGGCACTTGCCGCCCTGCGTTTTCCCTATTCTGCCGTCCGGGAGGGACAGCGGGATTTTATGGAAGAAGTGTTCCGCTGTATCCGTACCCGCCGGCGTTTGATGGTCAGTGCACCTACGGGAATCGGCAAAACCATGTCCTCCGTCTATCCGTCTCTCCGTGCGTTGGGCGCTGACCGGGCGGACCGTGTGTTCTATTTTACGGCAAAGACCGTAACGGGCAATGCTGCTCTGGATGCGGTCCGGACTCTTGGCGGGCAGGCGGAGCATCTTCGCTGCATCCGCATTACGGCCAAGGAACGGGTTTGTCCTGTTCGCCGGATGGAGGCCGATGCGGTGACAAACTGCCGCCGTTGCTCTCACTGCGGTTTTTTTGACGGCGTTTCTTACGAGGAACGAAGGGACAGGGCGCTCCTGCACCTGCTTACGAACGGGCGGGTTTACGATACGACGGATATTGAAAAGACTGCCGAGGCGTACCACCTGTGTCCCTACGAGCTGTCTCTGGATCTCAGCGAATACTGCGAGATGATCGTGTGCGATTACGGCTATCTGTTTGATTCCGTCGTTATGTTCCGCCGGTATTTTGCCGATGCTGCAAGAGGGGAGCGGTACGTGTTTCTCATTGACGAGGCACACAATCTGCCGGACCGTGCACGGGAGATGTATTCCGCATCCCTTTCCCGTACCGCTTTTGAAAAATTTGCCGCCGATGCGGAGGCGGCACTGCCGGACGATACGCCTTTGCATGACGCCTGCGATGCGGTGCGCGCTATGTTTGACGGCATCGACGGACTCTGCGGTGAAAACGCCGAGGTGCGGGATGAGGAGGGCGGTACGTACGGCTGTATTCTGGAAAAAGATGTGCCGGATTTTGTTCCCCAGGCGGCGGCACGCCTCCGTGCGGTTTGCGACGCCTATCTCCGTGCGGATTACGATAACGCCAAGCCCCTGTTCGGCGATATGCACAATACCTTGCACCGACTGGCGGATGGGGTTCTGCTGATGGATGAACACTTCCGCTTCTACGCGGAGTCATCGGGCGGGGAGACGGTGATCCGGATCATGTGCCTGGATCCGTCGGCTATGCTGGATGCGGCTCTTTCGAAGGGTGTCTTAGCGGTGATGTTTTCCGCCACACTTTCGCCCATGGAGTATTACGCCGACGTGTGTGGCATGGCAGATGCGGGGCGGCTGGAACTTCCTTCGCCGTATGAAGAAGAGAATCTTTGCCTTATAACGGTGGATTCCGTAGGGACACGCTATTCCCAGCGGAAGGCCTCGGCCGCCCAGGTGGCCGAGCTGATCGCCGCTGTAACGGAGAGCCGGGCAGGGAACTATATCGTGTATTTCCCGTCCTATTCCTATATGACCGCCGTTTTGCGCCAGTATCTCCGCCTGTCCCCCGGCGGCAGTACCATTATGCAGAAGCAGGGAATGTCACTTAGTGAGCGGGACCGCTTTCTCAAAGCCTTTGCCCGTGCGGAGGCACGGGGCGAGCCGCTGGTGGCGTTCTGCGTGCTGGGCGGTATTTTCGCCGAGGGCATCGATCTGCGGGGAGAAAAACTGATCGGCTCCATCATCGTGGGGATCGGGCTGCCTGGCTTGTCCAGCGAGCTGAACATTCTGACGGAGTACTACGACGCCGTAAGGGAAAGCGGCAAAGAGTACGCCTATACCTATCCGGCCATGAACAAGATCCTGCAGGCGGCAGGGCGCGTGATCCGCAGTGAAGAGGATCGGGGCGTGGTGGTGCTGATTGACGACCGATACGCCGATCCGGGCATACGGAGGCTGTTTCCCGCCCACTGGCACCGGATGCAGTATACGGGCGATGCGTATTCGCTTTCTGCCATTCTGGAGCGGTTTTGGGAGAAGTGGGAGTAGAATAAAAAGCAGGATTCTTATATCATTTTGCGTCGAGTGCAGTGTATAATCAAAACAGCAGAATTCGATTCCAAAGGGAATACGGAGGACATATGCTGATAACCGATAAAAACGAACTTACAAAATACAGAACGGAGTACCGTCTCTGGCAGGGGATTCCCAGCGTGGAGATCACGAAGGGCGGCAGGATTTTCGTTACGTTTTATTCCGGAGAACGGGGAGAGCGTGTCGGTAATTTCGCCATGGTGGTGAAATCGGAGGACGGGGTAACCTTCACCGAGCCCATCGCCGTGGCGTATAAGGATGCCCACCGGTGCTTTGATCCGTGCCTGTGGATCGATCCTCTCGGGCGGCTGTGGTTTACCTGGGCGGAAATGCCCGATGATGCCACCTACGCCGCCGTCTGCGACGATCCGGATGCGGAGGAACTTTCCTGGAGTGACGTGTTCCGGGTAGGAGAAGATATTATGATGAACAAGCCAATCGTCCTTTCCACTGGCGAGTGGCTTTTCCCCATCGCGGTGTGGATGCGGGATATACGCCGCATCTATGCCCCTGCCTATGACGAAACGAAAACGCCCGGTGCCTACGTATACAAAACGGTGGATCAGGGGAAAACCTTTCAGCGTCTGGGCGGTGCGGACGTACCCGGTCGGGATTTTGACGAGCATATGGTAGTGGAGCTCCGTGATCAGCGGTTGGCAAACTACGTACGTACTGCCGCCGGTATCGGCGTTTCCTATTCCTACGACCGGGGCAAAACCTGGTCAAAGGGAACGGATACGGGATACGGCGGTGCGGAATCCCGGTTTCATATCCGCCGCCTTGCCTCGGGGAGACTGCTCCTTATCAATCACGAAGAACAGCCGGGGCGTAAGACACGGCGTGTGAATCTGACTGCATATCTGTCGGAAGACGATGGCAAAACCTGGCCGTACAAGCTGCTGCTGGACGAGCGGGACTGGGTGTCTTACCCGGATGCCGCCGTGGGCCCGGACGGCAGTATTTACGTGGTATACGACAGAGAACGTGGCGGCAGCGGATCCCTTTCGGCGGCGTACGCTCGGGCGAGGGAGATTCTGCTGGCGAAATTCACCGAAGAGGATATCCTGGCGGGAAAGATCATTTCTCCGGGAAGTAAGACGAAGCAGATCGTATCCAAATTGGGTAAATATGCGGACGAGGCATCCAATCCGTACGGAGAACCGGATCGGTGCTCGGACGAAGAACTTGCCCGCCGTGTTTTAGCGGAAGCCCCCGACAATGCGGTAGGTCGGATCTTTGAATATTATCCGGTGAACTGCGTCAATATGGGGCGGGCGGAAAACCGGTCACTGGATGCTCTGGCGGAAAAACTGGAGGAAACGGAGGATCCGGCGGCAAAAGAAAAAACTGTCATAGAGATCATCGCGTTGATCCGCTCGGTATCGAAGGCGGATCTCCCCGGCTCTTCCCCGGTGGTGGATGCAGTGAAGGCTCTTCTTCTCTCTGATCCCACGGGAGAAATTTCCGTGAAGGAGATGGCGGAGAAGATCGGCGTCAGTCTGTACTACATGATGCATCAGTTCAAAAAATACACCGGCATTACCGTTGTGGAATATAAAACGGAGTTGAAACTGACCGCCGCCAAGCGGATGCTTTGGGGGACGGATGAAAGTGTTTCCCACATTGCGCAGGAGTGCGGATTCGGCACGTCCAGTTATTTTTCCAAAATATTTATGCAGGCGGAAAATATGTCACCGTCCGCCTATCGGAAAACGGTAAGAGGACAATAATGCGAAAAGAGGCTGTTGTTTTGAAGCAACAGCCTCTTTTTGCCGTTCCGGTTTTTGTGGTATGTGCCGAAATTCAGAAAAATTCGGGATTTCTGTTTTCTTCCGTCAATATTTGTGGTATACTATTTAGGTTAGAGAATTTTTATTCTATTTTGAAGGGTCGGAAATATTTTGATTAGAGAAGATTTGCGTAACGTAGCTATCATCGCCCACGTTGACCACGGTAAAACTACCCTGGTCGACGGTATGCTGAAGCAGGGCGGTGCGTATCATGAAAACCAGGCAGTGGTGGAGCGCGCCATGGACTCCGGCGCCATCGAGAAGGAGCGCGGCATCACCATTCTGGCAAAGAATACTGCTGTGCAGTATAAGGGAGTAAAGATCAATATCGTGGACACCCCCGGCCATGCGGATTTCGGCGGCGAGGTGGAGCGTATTCTGAAAATGGTAAACGGCGTTATCCTTCTGGTGGATGCCGCCGAGGGCCCCATGCCCCAGACACGCTTCGTTCTGCAGCGTGCCATGGAACTGAATCACCGCATTATCGTGGTGGTCAATAAGATCGACCGTCCCGATGCCCGGATTCCCGAGGTGATCGATGAGACGCTGGAGTTGCTGTTGGATCTGAACGCTACGGACGAGCAGCTGGATTCCCCCATGCTGTTCTGCTGCGGCCGCACCGGTACCGCTTCTCTGTCCCCCGATGAGGAGGGCACGGATCTTACGCCTCTGTTTGACACGATCCTTGAGTATATTCCCGCACCCGAGGGCGATCCGGACGGGGATCTGCAGGTGCTTGTTTCCTCCATCGACTACAACGACTACGTAGGGCGGATCGGTATCGGACGCATTGAGCGCGGTACGCTCCGGCAGAATCAGGAAGTAGTTCTTTGCAACTATCACGATCCCGAGGCAAAGCGTCGGGCGAAGATCGTTTCCGTATACCAGTTCAGCGGTCTGGACCGCGTTTCTGTGGAATCGGCCAAGATGGGCGATATCGTGTGCTTTGCCGGTGCTTCCGATATTTCTATCGGCGATACGGTTGCCGCGCCTTCCAACCCCGATCCGTTGGAGTTCGTCAAGGTGTCCGAGCCTACTATGGAAATGACCTTCTCCGTAAACGACAGTCCCTTCGCCGGCAAGGAAGGCAAATACGTTACCTCCCGCCAGATCCGCGACCGGCTGTATAAGGAAACGCTGAAGGATGTGTCTCTCCGGGTTACGGACGGCGATACCACCGATTCCTTCAAGGTGGCAGGACGGGGCGAAATGCACCTCTCCATTCTTATTGAAACCATGCGTCGGGAGAATTTTGAGCTTTGCTGCTCCATGCCTCACGTGCTGTATAAGGAAATCGACGGCGTGCTCTGTGAGCCTATGGAGAAAGTATCCATTGACGTGCCGGACGATGCGGTGGGCAGCGTTATGCAGAAGCTGGGTGCCCGTAAGGGTGAGCTTCTGGAAATGGGCAAGGTGGGCTCCCGTACCCGCATTGAGTATTCCATCCCGTCCCGGTGCCTGTTCGGATACCGCAGCGAGTTCATGACCGATACCAAGGGTGAAGGCGTTATCAATACGCTGTTCGATGGTTATCAGCCCTATAAGGGCGAGGTAACTACCCGCTATACCGGCTCGCTCATCGCCTCCGAGGACGGCGAGGCCACCTCTTACGGCCTGTTCAACTCCCAGGACCGTGGTGCTATGTTCATCGGCGTGCAGACGCCGGTGTATGAGGGCATGATCGTGGGCGAGTGTCCGAAGCAGGAGGACATTGCCCTGAACGTGTGCAAGAAAAAGCACCTCACCTCCATCCGCTCCAAGGGTGCGGACGAGGCGCTGATTCTGACGCCGCCGAAGATCCTCTCTCTGGAGCAGGCGATTGAGTATATTGCCGACGACGAGCTGATCGAGGTTACACCGAAAAGCATCCGTCTCAGAAAAAAGATCCTCAATACGGAGCTTCGCCTGAAAGCAGAAGCAAGAGCGAAAAAAGGAAACTGATAAAAAAAGGTAGGCGCCGCGGCGACAGCCTTTTTCTGTTTCGGATGTAATTTAGCAGGGCTTGCCCTCTTTTGCCATCTTGACGCATTCTTCATCGTTTTTGATGGCGGTGAAAATATCGGCAAGTCTGTCAACGGACAGCTTCACAGCTGCCTCGCCGATGGTTTTAGAGCATCCTACGGGTGCGGTGCCTGCGTAGGAATCGGGGTAGTTGGAGATCCACGTATAGCCGAAGTTTACGCCAAGCTCGGTCAGATAATCCGCTCTGTGGTTGGAGATGCCGTTTTCTGCCTCAAACCGCTCCGGGGCAACCAGCTCGGGATACGTGCCGTATACAAGCATGGTTTCCTTGAAGCAGCCGTGACCGAAGCTTACGTCGGGAGAGGAAAATCTTTCAAGCACCTTGAGATCCTCATCCGTCAGCATAGAGAAATATTCGGGATCTTTTTTTGCCATTTCCAGCATATTGGCAGGAGCTAACTGCTTTGCAAAGTCGTACGCCCGGCAGAACATGGTGGCGTACCCTTTTTTCTTATAGCACTGGGCGCGCATGAAATAGGTGAGAAGTCCGGTGTTTCCGCCGTGGGAATTGCACAGCAGAATCTTCGTGAATCCGTTCCGTGCGATCTCGTCGCAAAGCTCCTCCAGAACGGTGAGCAGGGTATGGGGATTCATGCCGATAAATCCACGCTTGTTCAGGGATTTGGGATCGTCCATTGAGTGGCTTGCCAGTATGTCGCCCAACCACATGGTGGTGGGAAACATTACAACGTCGGCTTTTTCTGCCGCAAGCTCTACGATTTTATCACCCTTGAGGGAATCCGTACCAACGGGCAGGTGCTGACCGTGCTTTTCAAGACAGCCAAGGCACATGACGCAAAGACCGCCCGAACGCTTAATGGCACCTTCAAATTCTTCTTCTCTCAGATATTCCCACTTCATGTTAGTCTCCGTTCTGCCGCCGTAACGCAGCGTAAATATTTTCCGTATGCCTTACGAGATGTATTGTAACACAGCGGCTCTCGTTTGTCAAGCGTGGATGCGAGGTTTTGGATTTTTATGGGAATAAAAGATAGTTCGTTTGTTTGAATGTCGGGCGATATTTACACTATATCGTAACAAAAACAATGCCCTGCTTTTTAGGCAGAGCATTGCTTTTTATCAGCCTTTTGTGAATTCCGGAAAATCAGTAGTTCTCTTTGCGTACTTCAAAGTAAGCCTGAGGATGTGCGCAGACGGGGCAGATCTGGGGAGCCTTCTTACCGATTACCAGGTGACCGCAGTTGCGGCACTCCCACATGGTCTCCTCAGCCTTCTCAAATACCTTCTGCATCTCTACGTTGTTGAGCAGAGCCAGGTAACGCTCCTCGTGGGACTTCTCGATCTTGGCTACCAGACGGAACTTAGCAGCGATAGCGGTGAAGCCCTCTTCCTCTGCTTCCTTTGCGAAGGTTGCGTACATGTCGGTCCACTCCTAGTTCTCGCCCTCAGCAGCAGCCTTCAGGTTAGCAGCGGTATCGCCCAGTGCACCCAGCTCCTTGAACCACATCTTTGCGTGCTCTTTTTCGTTGTTGGCGGTGGCTTCAAAAATAGCGGCGATCTGCTCAAAGCCTTCCTTCTTTGCTACGGATGCAAAATAGGTGTACTTGTTTCTTGCCTGGGATTCGCCGGCAAAAGCAGCCTGCAGATTTTTCTCGGTCTTGGATCCTTTGAGTTCCATGTGGTAATCTCCTTTATAATAAATAAAAAATTTTATGATTTTGCCGCCTTGCGGCAGGATGAACAAAGATGATGTACGGTGAGATCGTAGGAAAGAATACCGTCACCGTTTTTCTTTTCAATATATTCTTTCAGTCCGTCGATGACGACATCACTGATGGCACCGCATCGCTCACAAAGCTTATGGTCGTGGCGGACAAGCATTTTGTCATACCGATCCGTTTGCCCGGTGAAGCCGATCTTTTCAATCAAATGATTTTCACAAAGGTAGTTCAGACTGTTGTATACCGTGGCAAGCGCAATGGTGGGCATCTGCTTTTTTGCTTCCAAAAAGATTTGTTCCGCCGTGAGATGCTCCGTTGTAGACTGAACGATTGCAAGAATCAGGGCACGCTGCTTGGTCATCTCTGCGCTCCTTCCCGTGTAGAATTTAGATTTGGAATCGTTCTAAATATATTATACACGAAAATTTGCATTTGTCAATAGTTTTTTAGAAGCATTCTAAAAAAATTATCGACGTTTTTCGATAAAATAGGCGTGTATCCAGCCGCGGCGGTATTTCAGTGAGAGATAGCCGTAAAGAGAGGCGATAAAAGCACCGGCACAGTCTACAAGGATGTCTTCCATAGTGTCGGAAAGGGCGGCACGTCCTAAAAGGGATGAGCCGTCTTCCAAAAGGAATTTCTGCATATTCATGCCAAGCATGCCGTCAAAAACAAACTCATAGATCTCCCACAGCGAACCGACGGTGGCAGAAAAACAAAAAGCGAACAGTGCCACGAAGAGGGGTGACAGCGTTACGGCGGTTTTCGTGCTCTGATTCAGGATGGATACTACCATAAATCCGAACAATCCGGTCATTATACTGCTGAATCCGTGAAGGATCGTATCCCAGTGGGGGATTACGTAGTAGAAATTCCGCACTTCGCCCAGAAAGATAGCGCAGTATAAAAACAGAATATACAGGATATACAGGCGGTACGGCACGTCAAAATGGAATCGCCGGGAGAGAAGACCTGGGAGATGCAGGACGATAATGCCCAAACAGCATTGAACGATCATCAGCACGTAATCCGCTTTCGTGCGGTGTGCCTGTTCGTAAAAAGCAGTAGGATCCTTCAGGAAAAGCTGCACGGTAAGATACACGATGGGAATCAGAAAACTGACTAGTGTGAACCAGTATGCCATCGTAACGGAGCGGGCCGATTTTTCTGCGGCGTGTTTTTTCATGGTAGGACGAGAGCCTTTCGCTTGTGCACAGATGTCCGATGGACGCATAGTCTTCGCATGGATTTTCTGCGTACATCCTCCTTTATTATACCCCATACATGTCACGAAATCCGCAGTATTTTTTGAACAGAGAAAAAACAGAAGGAAAATTTTACGCAGTTGGAGTCAGTTTTGGAAAAGTTACAAAAAAGTCCTTTTCAAACGGACAGATTTGTGGTATACTATCCGTATATATCTTGCACCCGTTTTTGTGAGAGGAAACCGATATGATCCTTGCAGACAGCCATACCCACTCTTTGTATTCCTTTGACGGACATCCCACCCCCTGTGAGATGTGTGAAGCCGCAGTGAAGACGGGCGTTTCCGCTTTTGCCGTGACCGATCATTACGACGTGGATTACATACTTGCGGGACTGTATCCCGATTATGACGTGCTGGGTGCCCGCCGTGCCGTTGAAAAGGCGGCAGAAGCGTATGCAGGGCAAGTGGAGATCATCCGGGGGATTGAACTGGGCCAGCCGGATCTCTGTCCGGCGGAGGCTGCGTCCTTTCTCCGGGAGAATGCCTTTGATTTTGTGATCGGTTCCTGCCACAATCTGCCCGGTGTGCCCGATTTCTATTTTATCCGGTTTGACGATATGCCGGAGAATCAGATAAAATATCTGTTCCGGCAGTCTCTTCTCCAGCTGCAGAAAACGGCACGGTTTCCCGGTGTGCACACCATTGCCCATCCCATTTATCCGCTTCGCTACATTCTCCGGGGCGGCCGTACGCTGGATCTTTGCGAATTTGAATCGGATTTCCGCACACTTTTCGGCATCATGCGGGAGACCGGCACGGCGTTGGAGCTGAATATGAAAGCACTCCGTACCGGCGGGGAACCCTTTGAGGCGGAGGAGTACGTATTCCGTCTCTGGTACGACGCAGGCGGCCGGCGTGTTACCTGCGGTTCCGACGCACACAGGGCGGAGGAGATCGGCGTGATGATTCCCGAAGCCTATGCCCGGCTTTCCGCCATTGGCTTTACGGAGGTTTTGATCCCTGCCCAAGGCGGACCGCGTGCCGTTGTGCTTTTGTGAATCCGGCGGTGCCAACCATTACCATAATTTGAGGTGAATATCATGTCCCAACAGGAAACTATACAGCTGAATGAACTTTCCGATATCAGCCTTCTGTACCCGGACAGCGAGACCATGCGGCGTGCCGGTGCCGGTGAAAGCGGTGCCGCATTGCCGGCAGTTACCGCAGAGCAGTTGGAACTGTATTATCTGATCGATCTAAAAAGCAGTGACATCGGCAGTTTCTTTACTGCCGATCCGGAGACGATCCGCTACCGGCAGGAAACCTTTGCCGATATGACGGAAAATCCGGAGATTGCCAGAACGCTTTTGAAAATGCTGCCGCTTCTTTCCGATATTACGGAGCTGCGGCGGATGGGGGCGGATACCGGTGCCTCTACGGAATCCTATCTGTACAGCATTACCGAGGTGGAGCTGTATATCTCTCTCATGGAGCATCTGAAAAAGGGGATCCTGCCGCTGAAGGATAAGCTGCAGAGCCGGGCCTTCCGAGCCCTTGCGGAGCGGATCTCGCTTCTGACCGAGAGTGAATACTATACGGAATTGAACCGGAAGCTGAACGAGCTGACGAAGCGTGTCCGGGAGATCAAGAGCATCACCGTAGGGGTGAATCTGGACGCCCAGCTTCGCCCGGAGCACGCCGGCGTTTTGTCGGTTAATAACGAATATTTCAAATCCGGCGAGCTGCTGGACCGGATCCTCCGCCTGGATTTCAAGGAAAACGAATATACCTGCATCGCATCGTTGGTGCCGTTTCGGAAAAATCAGAGCGAGAATCAGCAGCTGGCTCTGTCCTACGCATTCAACTCCGCCATCAACGAGGTGTTCAAAACCTCCATCCGTTCCTGGAAAAAGGTGGTGCAGCTGTACGTTTTGGAAAACACCGATTTCCTCATCCGCATGATGCCGGAGATCGAGTTCGTGGTGAAAGCGTCGGAGCTGATGACACGTCTCGCCGAAAAGGGCGTACCGCTTTGCCGTCCGGAAATCCGGCCGGTTTCGGAAAAGGCGTTTGCCGTTACCGGACTGCGTAATCCGGTGGTGGCCATGAAGATCGACGGAGACGTAATTCCCAATGATTTCGTCTTTGACGAGGAGGGAATGATTTTCGTCATTACCGGTCCCAACCGGGGCGGCAAGTCCGTTACCACCTGCGGGGTGGGCCTTGCCTTCGTTCTGGCACAGCTTGGCTTGTACGTGCCGGCGGAAAGCGCGACGATCAGTCCCTGCGACTGCATTTATACCCACTTTCCCACGGGGTCGGAGGATACCATCGACAAGGGGCGTCTGGGCGAGGAATGTGCCCGTCTGGATGCGATCTTCGATACGCTGACGGAGAACAGCCTGGTGCTGCTGGATGAATCTCTGTCCTCCACCGGCTCCTACGAGGCATCCTATATTGCCAGCGAGGTGCTGGCCGGATTCAGTATGGCACGGTGCCGCTGCATCTTCTCCACGCACCTGCACGATCTTGCCGCTTCGGTGGACCGTATCAATGGGGATTGTCTGCCGAGAGGCGGCGTGAAGATCGATAATATGGTGGCCGCCATTGACGAGGGAACCCGTTCCTTCAAGGTTCGCCGTGCCCGTCCCGACGGCAAGAGCTACGCCCGGGATATTGCGGAGAAATACGGCCTGTCCTTTGATAAGATTCTTTCGAAGATCGAAAAGAATAAAGAATAAATTTTCCGAAAGGGAGCGATTGTATGAATGAACTTCTGAAGATCATGGAAGATAACTGCCGCCTTACCGACGCACAGCTTGCCATGATGGTAGCGAAAGACGAGGGCGACATCCGTGCGATGATCGAAAAATACGAGGAAGAAAAGGTGATCCTTGGCTACAAGGCCATCATCGACTGGGATAAAACGGACAGAGAGTGCGTTACCGCACTGATCGAAGTGAAGATCACCCCCCAGCGTGACCGGGGATTTGACCGCGTAGCGGAGAAGATCTATAACTACCCGGAGGTGGAGAGCCTTTACCTCATGTCCGGCGGATTTGACCTTGCCGTTCTGATCGAAGGGAAGACCATGAAAGAGGTAGCGTATTTCGTGGCAATGAAACTGGCTCCCATTGAGGACGTGATCTCCACCGCCACCCATTTCGTCCTTCGGAAATACAAGGACAAAGGCGTGATTTACGGTGCGGAAACTGTGGATGAAAGAGGGAACTATTGCGGATGATTGACTACGAATCCCTGATCCCCTCCCACGTAAAGGAAATAAAGCCTTCCGGCATCCGCAAGTTCTTTGATCTTGTGAGTGAGCGGAAGGATGTGATCTCCCTGACGGTGGGCGAGCCGGATTTTGTCACGCCGTGGCATATCCGTACCGCCGGCATCGAGAGCCTGGAGGGTGGAAAAACCTACTATACCGCCAACAGCGGTATGATAAAGCTCCGCGAGGAGATCGCCGCCTATCTGGCACGCCGGTTTGACGTGCACTACGATCCCTTGAAAGAGGTGGTCGTGACCGTGGGCGGCAGCGAAGCCATCGATATTACCTTCCGTGCACTGCTTTCCCCCGGGGATGAGGTAATCATTCCCCAGCCGGCATTCGTTTGCTACGAGCCGTTGGCTGCACTTGCAGGCGGCACGCCGGTAATTATCCCGACGAAAGCGGAGAACAACTTCAAGCTGACGCCGGAGGAATTGCGTGCCGCTGTCACGCCCCGCACCAAGTTGCTGGTTTTGCCCTATCCCAATAATCCCACCGGTGCCATTATGACACGGGAGGATCTTACGGCTATTGCGGAGGTTCTGGAAGGCACGGATATTCTGATCCTGTCCGACGAGATCTACGGGGAATTGACCTACGGCCGGGAGCACTGCTCCTGTGCCGCCGTGCCCGGACTTACGGAGAGAACGATCCTCGTCAGCGGATTTTCCAAGGCGTTTGCCATGACCGGCTGGCGTCTCGGCTATCTCTGTGCACCGGCCCCCCTGTGCAAACAGATGCTGAAGCTGCATCAGTACGCCATCATGTGTGCACCTACCACGGCCCAGTTTGCCGCCATTGAAGCTATGAAAAACGGCGACGCGGACGTGGAGATGATGCGGGAGGAGTACAACCGCCGCCGCCGCTATCTTACGGCAGGTCTCAGAGGTATGGGCATCCCGTGCTTTGAGCCGGAAGGGGCGTTCTACGTGTTCCCGGAGATTTCCGGATTCGGTATCAGCAGTGAGGAGTTCTGCCGCCGGCTGCTTGAGGAGCAGAACGTGGCCATCGTTCCCGGCAACGCGTTCGGTGAATCCGGCGAGGGATTTGCCCGGATTTCCTACGCATATTCGGTGCAGCATATCTCAAAAGCACTGAGCGGAATCGAAAAATTCACGAAAACTCTGCGAAAATAAAACAAAAATCGAAAAAACACTTGCAATCTGCCAAAGATTGTGTTATAATAATGCTTGCTGAATTTGGATTGAATGCAATCAATAGATATAAACGGAGGTATTCGGAAATGGCTAAGTGCAGCATTTGCGGAAAAGGCGTTGTATTCGGCGCACAGGTTTCCCACTCTCACCGTTCTACCAACAGAACTTGGAAACCGAACATCAGAAAAGTAAAGGTTGTTGTCAATGGCACGCACAAAACGGTAGCCGTATGCTCCCGCTGCCTGCGTTCCGGCAAGGTAACCCGCGCTTGATTCATCCGCAGTAACACGGTTATCCGTGAGCGTCAAAATCCCGCCTTCGGTGGGATTTTTTGCTTTTTCTACCATATTTTTTTGGAGGAGTTTTATGCTTTCGGACTTGTCGCAGTACGTGGCGGTGATCGGTGCCGGTGCCGCCGCCTTTGCTGATACGCTGGGGCGTTATTTTGCCGACGTGATCCTTCTGCCGCCGTTCTGCCGCCTTTCTGAACCGGTGGCGTCCCATCCCGATATGCTGCTTGCCCGTGTTGGACAGACATCGGTTATGCCGGCAAGCTATGCCGAGTCGTTTCCGGGGATTGCAGAGGCGATTGCCGGACTCTGTACGCTCAGGCTGGGGCAGACCGTGCCTGCCTCTCCCTATCCCGGGGACGTGGCGTATAACGTCCTCTGTTACGGCGGACGGCTGTACTGCCGTACGGACGTGCTGGACGGCACAGCCGCTATATCGGCGGCAGAGCAGGGGATTTCCCTCTGTCACGTCCGACAGGGCTATGCGGGCTGCTGTGCTCTCTCCTGCGGCGATTTTGTGATGACGGCCGATCCGTCGCTCCAAAAGGCTTTGATGTCCGCAGGAGCGTCTGTGGTTCCTCTCCGGCTGGGCGGCATCCATCTGCCCGGCTACGACTGCGGATTTATCGGCGGTGCGTCCGGCTATTGTGCCGGCACGGCGATTTTCTTCGGCGATCCCGAAACTCACCCGGACGCCGCTTTGATCCGCCGTACGCTTGATGCAAAGGAGATCGACTGCCTTGCCCTTTCCGGGGATACGCTCACCGATTTCGGCGGCATCATTTGTTTTCCTAAAAAAACGGGCTGATTATTGCAATTTGCCCGTGACCGTGCTATAATGATGAAAACGGTAAAAACGGAGGTTTTTATGAGACACGAGAAAATTTATTTCCGCCCGGACGATCCGAGCGTATACATGGCAACCTATATTTCCGAGGACGAGCCGGTACTGGAGATGCCGCCCCGTCCGGCACTCGTTATTTTCCCCGGCGGTGCGTATATCAACTGCACGCCCCGGGAATCCGAACCCATTATGAAGCATTTCTTCGCGGCGGGATTCAACGTATTTATTCTCTATTATTCTCTCGGTGAAAAGGCAAAATTCCCCCGCCCCTTGGAGGAGGCTTCCATGGCGGTGGCCCATGTGCGATCGCATGCACAGGAGTACAATATAGACCCCGCCCGCATTTTCGTGATCGGCTTTTCTGCCGGTGCCCATCTGGCGGCATCCCTTTCTACCATGTGGCATCGTCCCGAAGCGGCATTTTACGGCATGACACCCGGTGCCAATCGCCCCGATGGTTCCATTCTGTCCTATGGCTGTCTCAGTGTGGATACGGGAGCGAATCTCGGCCTGTTTGAGCGCGTATACGGCGGAAAGGGCACGATTGACGAGTTGCGTGCCTGTTCCCCGGCCGATCACGTGGATGAGAGGACCTGTCCCTCGTACATCTGGCACACCTTTGGGGATACCGGCGTGACGGTGCTTCATTCTCTTCACTACGCCAATAAGATGGCGGCGGCAAAAGTGCCTTTCGAAATGCATATCTTCCAGAACGGCGTGCACGGTCTGTCCCTTGCCAACAAGCAGACCTGGCGGAACAATCCCGCCCTCATCTGCCCCGAGGTTGAGCAGTGGATCGACGAAGCCATCGCATGGGCGCTCCGTCTTGAGACGACGGCAGAATAAACGGGAAAGGAAAGAGAAGTATGATTACGGAAAGAATTCTTCTTCGCCCCGATGAGGGAGAGAAAGTCACGCTGACCACGTATATTTCCTATGACGGACCCGAATTGAATATGCCGCCCCGTCCGGCCATTCTGGTTTGTCCCGGCGGCGGCTACGGCTTCTGCTCCAAGCGGGAAAATGAGCCTATTGCTATGCAGTTCCTTGCTGCCGGATTCAATGCGTTCGTAGTGGATTATTCCCTCAACGAGGACGCAGTGGATCACCGTCCTCTGGTAGATGCCTCCCGTGCGATCGTCCATATCCGCAGTCATGCGGAAGAGTATCATATCGATCCCGACAAGATTTTCGTTGTGGGCTTTTCTGCCGGCGGACATCTGGCGGCATCTATCGGTACGCTGTGGCATGAGGAGTACGCTAAGGCGTCTCCCGATATGGAGTACGGCATGAACCGCCCGAACGGTATGATTCTCGTGTACCCGGTCATCACCGCAGGACCTTTTGCCCACCGCGGCTCTATTGCCAATCTCAGCGGCACGCCGGAGTATACGGAGGAGCAGACGCATCTGTATTCGCTGGAAGAGCACGTGGACGAAAAGACGGCACCGGCGTATATTTGTCATACCTTTACGGATAAAGCTGTGCCGGTACAGAACACGCTTATGTTTATCGAGGCGTTGGCAGAGCACGGCATTCCCTTCGAAGCACATGTTTTCCCCCGTGGACCGCACGGATTTTCGCTGGCAAATGAGCAAACCAATCAGGGAAATCCGGTAGAATACCCGGAGGTTGCCCAGTGGATAGACGAAGCCATTCAGTGGACACGCCGGCAGTGAAAAAATAAAAAATCACGTATCCGAAAGGATACGCGATTTTTTTGCAATACATTTGCCGCTCAGATCTTGTGGGTCCAGCCGAAGGGATCGGCGGTCTTGCCCCACTGAATACCGGTGAGGGTGTCGTACAGCTTCTGGGTAACCTCGCCGATGCCGCCGTTGCCCACGGTATATCCCTCGCCCTTGTAGAAGAGTTGACCGATAGGAGATACTACGGCAGCGGTGCCGCAGCCCCAAGCCTCGGTGAGGGTGCCGTTCTTCATGGATTCTGCCAGCTCGTCAATGCTGATGAGGCGCTCGTTCACCGTCCAGCCCTCGCTGCGAAGCAACTCGATGCAGGATTTGCGGGTGATGCCGGGCAGAATGGAGCCGGTGAGCATGGGCGTGGCGATCTCGTCGCCGAAGCGGAACATCACGTTCATTGCGCCCACTTCTTCGATATACTTGCGCTCTACGCCATCCAGCCAGAGTACCTGGGAGAAGCCCAGTTTCTCGGCGTTTTCGCCGGCACGGTTGGAGGCGGCGTAGTTGCCGCCGCACTTGGCGTAGCCCGTACCGCCGCGAACGGCACGTACGTCGTCTGCCTCGATCATGATCTTAACGGGGTTGATGCCCTCTGCGTAGTAGCTGCCTACGGGAGAAGCGATCAGCACGAACATGGCGTTGTTGATGGAGTGTACGCCCAGCGTCTCGTCGTTGCCGAAGAGGAAGGGACGGAGATACAGGGACGTACCGGGCTCGGAGGGAACCCAATCCTCCTCTACCTTCACGAAGGTCTCCAGAATGTGCATACCCAGTTCCTCGTCAAACTGAGGCAGGCGGATACGCTCGGCGGAATTGTTCATGCGGCGGATGTTTTCGATGGGGCGGAACAGCTGTACGCCGCCGTCGGGACGGCGGTACGCCTTCAGACCCTCGAAAATTTCGGAGCCGTAGTGGAATACGGTAGCGGCAGGATGCATGGAGAGACGGCCGAAGGGAACGATGCGGGCATCATGCCAGCCATCCTTGCGGTTGTACTCCATAATAAACATGTGATCGGTGAAGATCTTACCGAAGCCGAGAGCCGCGCCTTTTGCGGGCTTCTGGGCAGGCGTTTCGGTTTTTGTAATTTTGATATCCAGCATATCGTTGCGTCCTTTCGGTTTATCCGGCATAGTTGAAGCCGAGTTCGATGGCTTTTTTGTTCAGTTCCAGCATGTCTGCGCGGCGGGCGGAAACGACCTTCTTGAGGGAGGCTTCCAGATTGTCGCCGGTTACTGCGTCACAAACGCGGATCAGCTGACCGAGGATGATCATGTTGGCAAGGGTGGTGATGCCCTCGTCCGATGCCATCTGTGTGGCAGGAATGTAGTACACCTTTACGTCGGTGCGGTTTACCTTCCGGGCGATCAGCGTGGAGTCCACGATGATGATACCGCCGGGAACCACTGCATCCTCGTATTTATCAAGAGAAGGCAGGTTCATAGCGATGAGCACGTCCGGGTTGGTTACGATGGGAGAGCCTACCGGATCGTCGGAAACGATGACACTGCAGTTGGCCGTGCCGCCGCGCATTTCGGGACCGTAAGAGGGAAGCCAGCTGACCTCGTGCTCCTCCATCATGGCTTTGTACGCCAGAAACTTACCGGAGAACAGAACGCCCTGTCCGCCGAAGCCTGCAATCAGAATCTGCGTCGTCATTTTGCGTCCTCCTCTGCGAATTTATCTTTGTATACGCCCAGCGGATAGTAGGGCAGCATATTATCATTCAGCCACTCCAGTGCCTTCTCGGGGGTAAGACCCCAGTTGGTAGGACAGGTGGATACTACCTCGATGAGAGAGAAGCCCTTGCCCTCTACCTGGTTTTTGAACGCCTTGAGGATGGCTTTCTTGGCGTTCTTTATGTTCTTCACGTTGTTGACGGCAACGCGCTCCAGATAGCCGGCGCCGTCCAGCTGAGACAGCATCTCGCATACCTTTACGGGATAGCCCTGGGTGTTCACGTCACGGCCGTAGGGAGAGGTCTGGGTGATCTGTCCGGGCAGGGAAGTGGGGGCCATCTGACCGCCGGTCATGCCGTAGATGGCGTTGTTGACGAAGATGATGGTGATGTTCTCACCACGGGCGGCGGCGTGCACCGTTTCGCAGGTGCCGATGGAGGCAAGGTCGCCGTCACCCTGGTAGGTGAATACGATCTTGGAGGGATCGGCACGCTTTACGCCGGTGGCCACAGCCGGTGCACGGCCGTGTGCGGCCTGTACCATATCAACGGTGAAGTAGTTGTACGCCATAACGGAGCAGCCGACGGGGGCGATGCCGATGGTGCGGCCTTCGATGCCCAACTCGTCGATGGCTTCTGCCACGAGGCGGTGGATAATACCGTGGGTGCAGCCGGGACAGTAATGCAGCGGTGCATCGGTAAGAGATTTCGGTTTATCAAAGACGATCATTTCACGATTCCTCCATTCACTTCTTTGATCTTTGCGAGGACTTCCTCGGGGGCGGGGATCATACCGCCGGCACGGTTGCACAGAACAACGGGACGGGTGCATTCGGTTGCCAGCTGTACGTCTTCGATCATCTGACCCATGGAGAGCTCAACGGAAATAAAGGATTTCACGTGCTCAGCGGCCTTTTTGAATACGGCTTTCGGGAAGGGCCACAGGGTGATGGGACGGATCATGCCCACCTTGATGCCTTCGGCACGGGCGGCCATGATGGCGTTCTTGGATACGCGGGCGGCAACGCCGAAGGCGGCGATGCAGATCTCCGCGTCGTCCATCATGAACTCCTCGTACATGACTTCGTTTTCTTCAATGGTGCGATAACGCTCGTACCGTTCGAAGTTGGTTTTCTCCAGATCCTCGGGAACGAGGTAGAGGGAATTTACGATGTTATGGGGACGCTTGCAGTCGGTGCCCGTCACAGCCCAGGATTTGTCGTAATCGGAAACGGCGGGGGCTTCGAGAGAAACGGGCTCCATCATCTGGCCCATGGTACCGTCGGCCAGGATCATACTGGTCATGCGGTATTTGTCGGCAAGATCAAAGCCGTGCATGGTGAGATCAGCCATCTCCTGCACGGAGGCAGGTGCCAGAACGATCATACGGTAGTCGCCGTGGCCGCCGCCGCGGGTAGCCTGGAAATAATCGGACTGGGAGGGCTGGATGCCGCCCAGACCGGGGCCGCCGCGTTCTACGTTTACGACGAGGGCGGGAAGGTCACAGCCGGCAAGATAGGAGAGTCCTTCTGCCTTCAGAGAGATTCCGGGGCTGGAGGAAGAGGTCATGGTGCGGCGGCCGGTGGCGGCCACGCCCATTACCATATTGATAGCGGCCACTTCGCTTTCCGCCTGCAAAAACGTACCGCCGATCTTAGGCATACGCTTTGCCATGTAGGCAGCCACTTCCGTCTGCGGCGTGATGGGATAGCCGAAGTAGTGACGGCATCCGGCAAGGATAGCCGCTTCCGCAATGGCTTCATTTCCCTTCATAAGAACTTTTTCTGCCATAGTTTCATACGATCCGCAAAAGGTATGCGGATGTTCTCCTCTCGATATGAAATGTAAAAATTATTTTTCGATGGTGATAATGCAGTCCGGGCACATGGTGGCACAGAATGCACAGGCGATGCACTTTTCGGCATCGGTCATCTCTGCCGGATGATATCCTTTTTTGTTGATCTTGTCCTTGGCGATCACCAAGAGCTTCTTCGGGCAGGCGTTCACGCACAGTCCGCAGCCCTTGCAGAGATCGGTTTTGAAGGTCAGCTTTGCCATATGTTTTCCTCCTTATTGAGTATGAATCACTGAGTTTTATGGGGTCCAGGTGTATTTTTTCTGGAGCGTAAGCGGGAAAAGATTTTCGATCTTTCCCGACAGAGCATCCGCAAGATCGGCACGCACTGCGGTCATCTTTACGGGGAGGCCCGACAGCCGGGACAGCTCCTCCATAAAGGGAACGGTACGAAGTACGTCCTCCGGGGTGGTTTCCGCACCGATGTTAGCGTTGTTTACAAGGGCAGTGAAGGGGACTTTGCCGGCCGCTTCTACCTCACGCATGACCTCCAAAGCCTCGGCGGGCGTTCTGGTCAGCGGACGGTAGGCGTTTGCCACGAAAAGCATCTCGTAATCGTTCTCCTCAAGAATAGCGGGGGCGTAACGTCCCAGCGCCAAAGCACCCCGATCGTCGCCGCCGATGTCCATAACGGCACAGGTAGTGCGGTCGTCGGTGACGGCGTAGATCTCACCCGGCAGAGCGGGAGTATCCACGTTGGAGTTGGCAAATTGGGAGGAGATCAGCCGGATGCCCGCGTCGGCAAGCTGCTGTGCACTGTCCTTGGTGCGGAAATAGGGGTTGACGATATCCAAATCGGCGATGCACACGGGCAAACCGGATGCACGCAGACGGAGTGCGTAGTTTACGGCAATATTCGTCTTGCCGGAGCCGTAATGCCCGGCAAACAGTGTGATTCGTTTATGTTCCATAGTTTTTTACAGCGTTTACATTTGAAAATTCAATAAACTCTGTTTTTTATCCCGGGCATGTACCGGGATGAAAAACACATTACGGCATCGCAAGTGTGCGCCCGGAGGGCGTGCGCGCTGGCGCGAGAGAACGATGCCAGCCACGCAAAAAGCATATGCTTTTTGCGTGAGAACCTTACAGTTTTGCACGGATGATCTTGCCGCTGGTGGTCTTGGGCAGTTCATCCTTGAATACCACGATACGGGGATATTTGTACGGTGCGGTGTGTGCTTTGACGTAGTTCTGAATTTCCTTCTTCAGCTCGTCCGTGCCCTCCGTGCCCTTGGTGAGCACGATGCTGGCCTTGACTACCTGACCGCGGACCTCATCCGGCTCGGCGGATACGCCGCATTCCAGAACGTAGGGCAGCTCCATAATAACCGATTCGATCTCAAACGGCCCGATGCGGTAGCCGGAGGACTTGATAACGTCGTCGATGCGGCTCACGTACCAGTAGAAGCCGTCCTCGTCACGCCATGCCAGATCGCAGGTGTGATAGTAGCCGTCGTGCCATACCTCGGCGGTCTTGTCGGGATCGTTGTAGTATCCGGTGAACAGACCGCACGGAGCGCCGTCTGCCACGCGGATGCAGATCTCACCCGTTTCGCCGTCGCCCACGTCGTTGCCGTCAGCGTCAAGCAGATGAACGTCGTAGATGGGGCAGGGCTTGCCCATGGAGCCCACCTTGTGGCCGGAGCCGGCCAGATTGCCGAGAAGACAGGTGGTTTCCGTCTGGCCAAAGCCCTCCATGATGCGAAGGCCCGTGGCGGATTCAAACTGCTTGAATACCTCGGGGTTCAGCGCTTCACCGGCGGTGGAGGCGTGCTCCAGGGTAGAGTAGTTGTATTTGGTCAGATCTTCCTTGATCAGCATGCGGTACATGGTGGGCGGTGCACAGTAGGTGGTGATGCCGTACTGCTCAAAGAGGGGCAGGATCTGTGCGGCGTCGAACCGGTCGAAATCGTATACGAAGGTAGCACCCTCGCAGAGCCACTGACCGTACAGCTTGCCCCACATGGCTTTTGCCCAGCCGGTGTCGGAAATGGTGAAGTGGAGTCCCTCGGGATTCACGCAGTGCCAGTATTTGGCCGTGTGGAAATGTCCCAGGGGATATTTGTGGTTATGTACCGCCATCTTCGGATAGCCGGTAGTGCCGGATGTGAAGAAGGCAAGCAGGGGATCGTCCCCGCCGGGGGCGTCGGGCGTCCGGTCGTAATGGCTGGAATACATAGTGTATTCTTCATCAAAGGAGCGCCAGCCGTCCCGCGTGCCGTTCACGAGAATCTTATTTACAACGGAGGGGCATTTGGCTGCCGCCAGATCTACCTGGTGGGCCACGTCGCCGTCGGCGGTGCAGATGACCGTGGTGGCGCCGGAGAGGGTGAAGCGGTACTCCAGATCGTGCTCCAAAAGCTGATTGGAGCCGAGAATCGCAACCGCACCCAGCTTGTTCAGTCCCAGCATAGCCATCCAGAACTGATAATGGCGTTTCAGAATGAGCAGTACCCGGTCGCCCCGCTTAATGCCCAAAGATTTGAAATAGTTGGCGCACCGGGCGGATTCCTTCGCCATTTCGGAGAAGGTAAAGCGATGCTCAAAGGATTTATCGCCGGAGAGATAGTACATGGCAGTCTTATCCGGCTTTGCTTTGCCCAGTGCATCCACGATATCGAAGGCAAAGTTGAAGTTTTCCGTGTTTTTGAAGGTGATGGACGTGGGCGTGCCGTTTTCGTCCTCCGCAACGTCGATGAAACGGTTGTAAATACGCTCGGCACTCTGCTCGTCCACCCGTTTCGGCTCTGCGGCCTGTACCTTGGCGGCGATGGAGAATTCCTCAATCTCCGCGCCGGATGGATTCAAAACGATCGCGTAGAACAGACAGTCCTCCCCGTCAGCGGCGATCATGCCGTGGGGGATGGAGGAGTCGTAGTAGATGCTGTCGCCGGCGTGGAGGATCTCCTTATGGCCGCCAATCTGGATTTTCAACGTGCCGCTCAGGACGATATCGCACTCCTGTCCCTCGTGGGTGGTCATTTCGATATCCCGGTGGGTTGCCTCTTCGTCGTATGCGAGACGTACGTACAGAGGCTCGGCGATTCGGTTTTTGAAGGAAGAGGCAAGGTTGTAGTACACCATGCCGTGGGCTTCCTCGATCTGCTGGCCGCCTCCTTTGCGGGTGAGCGTGTAGGTCTTCAGCGTAGGGCTCTTACCTTCGATAATATCGGTAACGTCTACGTTGAACGCCAGTGCACAGCGATAGATAAAGGCAAAGGTGAATTCGCTCTGACCGTTTTCGCAGGCGATATACTCCGCCTCGGAGATATCGGTCTTTTTTGCCATTTCGGCAGTAGTGAGTCCTTCAATTTCCCTCAGATCGCGGATACGCCCCGCCATCTCCAGGATCTTGTAGTCCAGTCCTTTGATTCCCTGTTTCATGTGATCTCCTCATTACCGGGACGAAAAAAGCCCGTCCCAAGATGTAATCCTTGAGACGAGCGAAAAATCAATTCACCCGCGGTACCACTCAAATTGCACCGTAAAAAACGGTACCACTCTTGGACTCAAGCAAGTCCTATGCACTGACGCGGCAATCACGTGGAAGTTCTACTTGCGAAACGCTTTCTTCTTCCCGGCTCAGAAGCTACAAATACGGAGGACATCTGCCGTGGCTTGCACCGACCGCCACTTCTCTGTGCAGACGAATCGACCGATCCTCTTCGTCATCGCCTTTCTCCAAGGATTATACCATATATCGCGGTTTGTGTCAAGAGATTACAGTGAATTAACCGCATATTTTTTGTCGTATTTACAGAAAAAAAGGGTTACAGTTCTTTCAGTATGCCGTTTTGCATGGAGTAGACACGGTCTGCCATTCGGGCGATGTTTTTGTCGTGAGTGACCATCACCAGCGTCTGCCCCAGTTCTGCCCGGGTTGCAAGCAGAAGACGGATCAGCTCCCCGGCGGATTCTTCGTCCAGATTTCCCGTGGGTTCGTCCGCAAATACGATGTCCGGACGGTTGATCAGTGCACGGGCTACGGCAACGCGCTGCTGCTGTCCGCCGGACAGCTCGCCGGGCAGATGATGCAGGCGGTCGTCAATTTTGAGAAGACGTGCCAGCGTGTCCAGATAGCCGGGATAATGGGTACCGCCGGCGATCTTCTGCACCAGCAGAATGTTTTCCTTGGCGGTCAGCACCGGCAGAAGATTGAACGATTGAAAAATGAAACCGATCCGCCGGTTGCGGTAATCGGAAAGCTCCCGGTCCGGCATATCGAAAAGATCCCGGCCCGCCAGATATACCTTGCCGCTGGTCGGCTCGTCCAGACCGGCCAGCATATGAAGCAGGGTGGATTTACCCGAGCCGGACGTGCCGATGATGGAGACGAATTCGCCCCGCTTTACGGTCATATAGCAGTCGTTGACCGCTTTGATATGAGTATCGCCCTGAAAATAGGATTTGGTGAGTGCCCGGCACACCAGTACGTTTTCCTCGGGAATTACTACCTTTTCGGTGCTTCTGCTTTTTCTCATACGTGTTCTCCTTTCTCTCTCGTTCCGTTATTCCGTTTCCCGTATGGATGTAATGATCGGACGCCGGAAAAATCCGAACAAAAACGTGAGCAGTCCGCTGAAGGCGGAGGGAATCACGAAAAAGGCAGTGCTCACCGCGTAAACGATGACAACGCTCACAAGCTCGCTGATGGCACGGGCCCCTTCCGTGGAGCCGATGTAGTTGCCGGTGGAGAAGATCTTGCTGATGAAGGCGTTCACGAACAGGGAGAGAAGCAGGATCACGCCTGCCTGTGCGGCGGCCGTGGGATAGGTCACAAGGCGGATATGGCGGCGGCTGCCGCCCAGTGCACGGATAACCGCCAGCTCCCCGGCACGGGATTGTGCCAGCATCCGGGAGGCGGAGTAGGTTACAGAAAGGGTGGTGATCAGTACGGCCGCAATTTGAAAGGCGGAATAGATCGCCTCTACGATATGAGAGGGGGTATCCAGCATGGTGAGCATACCCACGCCCTGCATGAGATAGGAGGTAGGCAGCGGCAGCATGATGGCCACGATCAGCGTGAATCGTGTAAGGGTTGCCCGGGCACGTACGCCGTACAGACGGCCGTATACACGGATGTCCCGGGCTGTCTCAAATTGAGGAGAGGTCTTTGCCACGAAGGGGATTTTGAACGTATTCTCCCCGCGAAGAAGAGACATAATGCTGCTTTTGCGATACATAAAGCAGCAGAGGGCCGTGCTGCCCAGTGCCGTTGCGAGCAGGTACAGGGCAAGCAGTGCCAGAACGGGCATAGGAACATAGTTTGTGATGGTGAAATACACGTCGTTTGCCTGGGCGGTGTATTCATCTGTAAGCAAATAGTACAGCCGTACCGCTCCGTAGGTGCCGAGACCGGCGACGGGAATCGCCGCGGCGTTGATAAAGAGGCTTTCCCACAGATTGATAAAGAAGATCTGCTCTTTTCTTAGCCCCAACGCCCTGAGACTGCCGTATTCTCTGAAGTTGGAACGGTACATCTCCAGTGCCAGAATCAGAATGGCCGAGCCCAGAAACAGCGCCAATACGAAGAGAAAGGAGAGAAATCCCGGCTGCATGATGTATCCGTTCTGCGTCCGCATGGTATAGCCAGTGTTCTGCACGTATTGGATGAGAACGAAATTGCGGGCATTCAGAGCGGCGGCGTCTTCAATGCGGACGCCGTTTTTTACCGTCATGCCGTACCATCTGTCAAAGAGCTTTTTATACTGACTCTTGTATTCGGTGCCGTAGATCTCCTTGTAAGGAGCGCGGTTCAGAAGATTCCGGGAAATAAGGATCTCCCGGGCACAGCCAATGGCGTTGCTCCAGTATTCCTCCCGGACACGCACGCGGAACGTATTGGCGTAGGCGGGATCCTCCGCACTGCGGTACAGATCGTAGGTCTCTTTCACCCACGCCTGCCGTTTTATAAAGGTTTTGTCCGCCTCCGTCAGGTTGTAAAAGGAGAAATGATAGTTTTCCTCCCGTGCCGGCATAACGTCGGCACGCCATGCGGCCTCTTCCCATAAGACCACCAGAATCATTACGGAAAGGATGGCGGCACTGACCGCCACAAGAGACAGAAACCGTTTCGGACGGCTGCGGAATTCCCGCAGAACGTACCACAGAGAAACCTTCACCCGGATCACCTCTTCCATCTATATAACAGTATAGCACACGGCTGCCTGTGATACAAGAATTTTAGCTTATGACCTAAGGTAAAAGTCAATGGATTTTGCGGGATTTTTCAGAAAATTCACAAATTCGTAACGGTATGGAATCAAGTCGTGAAAACGGAGAAGGGGAGAGCGCATCCTCCCCCCTTCTTTTACGGAATATATTACAGCTTGTTACGCTGGATTTTGCCGCTGATGGTTTTGGGAAGCTCGTCGCGGAAGACGACGATGCGGGGGTATTTGTACGGGGCGGTCTGCTTCTTTACGTAGTCCTGGATTTCTTTTTTCAGTTCTTCCGTGGGAACGGTGCCCTTGGTAAGCACGATGCTGGCTTTGACCACCTGTCCCCGGACCTCATCCGGTGCGGCGGAAACACCGCATTCCAGAACGTAGGGCAGCTCCATGATGACCGATTCGATCTCAAAGGGCCCGATGCGGTAGCCGGAGGATTTGATCACGTCGTCTGCACGGCCCACGTACCAGAGGAAGCCGTCCTCATCACGCCACGCCAGATCCCGGGTGTGATACAGTCCGTCGTGCCATACCTCGGCGGTCTTTTCCGGCTCTCTGTAATATCCCTTGAACAGACCAACAGGCAGCTTGTCACCGCTCGTACGGATGACGATCTCGCCGTTTTCACCGTCCGGTACGGGATTGCCGTCCGCATCCACCAGATCGATATCGTAAAGGGGCGTGGGCTTGCCCATGGAGCCGATCTTGGAGGTATCACCCACCAGGTTGGCGATGGACAGGGTAGTTTCCGTCTGACCGAATCCTTCCATGATGCAAAGACCGGTCTGCTGCTGGAACTGCTTGAACACTTCGGGGTTCAAGGCCTCGCCGGCAGTGGTGGCGTAGCGGATGGAGGAGAGATCGTACTTGGAGATATCCTCCTTGATCAGCATACGGTACATGGTGGGCGGTGCGCAGAAGGTGGTGATGTTGTACTGCTTGAACAGAGGCAGGATTTCTGCGGCGTTGAAACGGTCAAAGTCGTAGGTGAATACACCGGCCTCGCACATCCACTGGCCGTACAGTTTGCCCCAGAGTGCTTTGCCCCAGCCCGTATCGGAGATGGTCAGATGCAGTCCGCCCGGATGGATGTTGTGCCAGTAGCGTGCGGTGATGTAGTGCCCGAGAGGATATTTGTAGGAATGCTCGGCGATCTTCGGATAGCCGGTAGTGCCGGAGGTGAAGAACATCAGCATGGAATCGTCGCCTGCCGGCGCGTTCTCCGTGCGTTCGAATTTGCCGGAGAAGAGATTGTACTCGGCGTCAAAATCGTGCCAGCCTTCCCGTTTTCCGCCTACCAGGATCTTTGTGGTAACGGAGGGGCACTGAAGAGCCGCCTTGTCTACTTCCGCAGCCGTATCTCCGTCTGCGGTGCAGAGAATAGCGGAAACGCCGGCAGCGTCAAATCGGTAGGTGAAGTCGTGCTCATGGAGCTGATTGGTGGCCGGGATTGCGATGGCACCCAGCTTGTGCAGTCCCAGAATAGCAAACCAGAACTGATAGTGCCGTTTCAGTACCACCATAACACGGTCGCCCCGTTTGATGCCCAGAGAAGTAAAGTAGTTGGCACACTGGGAGGAGGCACGCTTGATGTCGGCAAATGTGAAGCGGCGTTCCGTTTTGTTCTTGTCCAGATGGATCATGGCAAGAGCGTCCGGCTTCTGTCTGCCCAGTGCGTCCACCACGTCAAAGGCGAAATTGAATTTGTCTTCGTTTACAAAATCGATCTTTTTGAGAAGACCGTTTTCATCTTCCGTGGTTTTGATGAAATCCTCGATTACCAGCTTCTCCGCCTTGGGTGCGGAGATGTAGCCGGGATGGATCACGTTGTCGGTGCTGGCTTCACCGCTCATGACCATGGCCAGGAATACGCAATCCTCGCCGCCAACTGCGATCATACCGTGGGGCGTGGAGGAGTTGTAGAAGATGCTGTCGCCCTCTTCCAGAACCTCCGTGTGGGAGCCAACCTGGATCTTCAGCTTACCGCTGAGCACCAGGTCAAATTCCTGACCGGCGTGCTTTACACAGTGGATCGGGGCATTCTGGAGGTTTTCCGCATACTCGTACCGTACCCAGTAGGGCTCTGCCAGCTTGTCCCGGAACATAGGGGCAAGGTCGGCGATCTCGATGCCGTCTTCCTTGGCGGTCCGTGCACCCTGGCCCTTGCGGGTTACGGTGTAGGAAGAAAGATTCGCCGAACGTCCTTCCAGAATATCGGTGATCTCCAGATCAAAGATCTGTGCACATTTATGCAAAAACGTAAAGGGGAAATCCGTCTCTCCCGCTTCGTATCGGAGATACTCCGCAAGGGAAACTTCCGCTTTTTGTGCCATTTCGTCAACGGAATAGCCTGCGATCTCACGCATCTCCCGGATACGTGTGCCGATTTCAGTAAGTTTGTTCATGGTAGATGCCTGCATAACAGCCTCCTGTAAAACCGATATGTAAATCGGAAAATAAAAAATCCGTCTCAAAGTTGCCTTTGAGACGGATTGTAAAAACAAAATCCGCGGTACCACTCAAATTGCACCGGAAACGGTGCCACTCTCGGACTCAAACAAGTCCTATGCACTGACGCAGCATACACGGGAAGCGTCTACTTGCTTTTTTTGCGTTCGGGCTTCCGGCTCGGAAGGGATAAGCGTTTGAAAATCGAACCGTCGGTTTTCACCAGCCACCGACTCTCTGTGGGGAACTCTTTTCTGCCGTCTTCGTCACAGCCTGTTATTCGGTTGTTGGTAACGATTATACCACCGGTCGTGTGCCGTGTCAAGAGTTTTTTGCGAAATTTTTTCAGTTTTTTTTCGGAGGCGGAAAATCGGAGCAGAACGGCGTACACGGCGGCACACAGGGCGTAAAGCACCGCAAACACAAGCACCTGCATCCGGGGCGGCTTTCCCCAAAAATAAAGGAGCAGGGCAAAGGCGGCGGCGGGGACCGTGCGGGCCGGGGCAGCGTAATCCCGGTAGAAAAACAGAACAGCCGAGAGCACGAGACAGAGCCCCCAGAGCAGCGGCATCAGATCCAGCATGGCGATTTGCATAAAAAAGCCTCCCTTGCAGTATACAGTGCAGTATGTGCAAAGGGGAGGCGTTTTATGCATTTGTACCTGTGAGCGGGGCGTTATTTCTGCCGGTAGTAATCAATGGCGTCAATCTTCAGGGTGTCGCCGTCGGGAACCAGGGTGAAGATCAGCGTTTTGAAGGCGTCGCTGTCAATATCGTTGCGGAAGGTGCCGTCGTTTTTATGGATGGCGTACGTTACGTTGTAGACGTACTTCGTGCCGGCGGCCGTGTTCTCTGCACTGAGCTGCTCTACCGTAATACCAAAGATCCGCTGAGGGGCAAAAAATTCGTACGGGTTTGCTGTAAGATAATATTTTTCCGTGAACAGGGAATTATACGTTTCCACGTCCGCGTAAATGGCGGCGGTAAAATAGCGGTGGAAAAACTCAATGGGGGCTCCCCATGCGGCAAAGTCACCGTCGGTAACGGCGATGTTTTCGCCGCCCCGCTGGATGTGGATGTAGCGGTCCAGCCCCATATAGTACTCGTCCTCTTCCACGTTCAAATCGTAATCCGGCTCGTAGAAGGAAAAGCTACGCACCGTGTCGGAATACATGGTGGCGGGGGCATCGTCTTTCCCTTTATAAACGAACCATTCCGGATGGCTGAGCAGGGCGGCACTGACCGCCCCCAGCAGCAGTACGATACAGACGGCGATCCCCATCCGCCGGCGGTTTCTGTTTTTGTCGGCTGTTTGTTTCATACATTGATTCCCTTATCCCAGCATGGCACGCAGATTGTCCCGGCCGTATTCGATGCCCAGAAGATTGTCTTCCATGCCTTCGAATTCCACCGTTACGTATCCGTCGTAGCCGCATTTTTTCAGAATACCGATGCTCTGGGCGATCTTGGCGTCGCCGTGTCCGATGATGGTGCCCCTGATGTAGTTGCCGCCCCGGGTCGTAAACCAGCCCTTGCCCGGGTTTGGGAGCATGCCGGAACGAAGGAAGAAATCCTTTGCGTGCACGTGCACGGCGTACGGTGCCAGAATGGAAACGGAGAGGGCAGGATCCTCATCCGCACACATAAAGTTGCCCAGATCCAGAAGGGCACCGAAGTTTTCGTGTGCCACGGTGTTGATCAGTTTTTCCACACGAAGGGCGTCCTGCGAAAAGAAACCGTGGTTTTCCGTCATGGTGCCCACGCCCTTCTGCTGGGCGTAATCGGCAATTTCCCGTACGGCGGGAACGACGATCTCTAAAGCGTCGTCGTAGCCCCGGCAGATCTTTCTGTCCTTAAAGCCGCCGGTGATGTCGTGCCGCATCCGTTTCACGCCCATTTCGGCCGCAAAATCCACTCTTGCCTTCGTTTCGGCAACCGCATCGGGGTTGTTGATAAAATCCGCACCCACGCAAAGGGAGATCAACTCAATATTCCGTTCTGCGGCACGCTCCCGGATCCGCTTTGCGGCATCCGGCTCTTTCATCCAGTCGCCCTGGCTGAATTCGATGCCGTCAAATCCCATTTCCGCCGCCTTGTCGATGATGCCCAGATAGCCGAGCCGATCCTTTTCTATATACTTTCCGAAGCTGTACGAGGTAACGCTGAGTTTCATATGCATAGTTCTCCTTTATTGCGTGCGGATTCCGCACGGTGATCGTTTTGTTTTCCTATACGGTCATTATAAACGATTCGTACGGTATTTGCAAGCAGAAAAGCAGAAAAAGAGGGGATGTACCAAAAAAATAAAAAATCCTTGACAAATATTGCCGCGGCTCTTATAATAATAGTGTGTTTGCATCGGCAGCAGTGCCGCCGGATGCCCCGCTTTTTTGAAATAAACGTGCCGCACGCCTGCGGCAGAAGGAGTATTGTATGTTTGATAAGGTAAAAAATCTGCTGGTGGAAGAACTTTCCGTAAATCCCGATGACATTACCCTCTCTGCGGAGTTGGTAAACGATCTGGGTGTAAACTCGCTGGAACTTGCTGATCTGGTCCTGCTCTGCGAGGAGAAGTTCGATATTGAGATCACGGACGACGAAATTCACAAGTTCGTGACCGTAGGCGATATCGTGGATTTCCTCAGCACCAAGGCTGACGTATAATTCAAGGCTGACGTATAATTTATGAAAGCAGATACCGCGGCAAGAATCAGTATCCGCGGCGTATATTTTGATAACGTGACGTTAACGGAAGCCGCCGATCGCCTTCGGGCATCGGTGGCTGCCGATTTGACGGAGACCGTTTTTACGCCTAATTCCGAAATCGTACAGTCCTGTATTGACGATCCGGCCCTGTATCCGGTGGTGAACGCCGCAACGCTTACCATTCCCGACGGTATCGGCGTGGTAAAAGCGGCACGGATCCTCGGTACGCCCCTTAAGGGAAAAGTTGCCGGCGTGGAGCTTGGCAGAGAAGTCCTCTCTTTTGCGGCACAGGACGGGATCCCCGTGTACTTTCTCGGCGGAAAACCGGGAGTCGCACAGACCGCCGCCCAAAAACTGCAGGAGGAGATGCCTTCGCTGTCCGTCGCCGGTATGCAGGACGGCTATTTTCAGAAAACGGGTGCGGAAAACGACGCAGCCGTCGCTGCCGTAAACGCCTCGGGTGCGAAGATTCTTTTCGTGTGCCTGGGTGCCCCGGCACAGGAAAAATGGATCGTTGAGAATCGGGCGCGGATGCCAGGTGTCCGCATCTTCCTCGGCCTCGGCGGTTCGCTGGACGTATACGCCGGCACGGTAAAGCGTGCCCCACGGATCTTTATAAGGCTGGGACTTGAATGGTTCTACCGCCTTTTGAAAGAGCCCCGCCGCATCGGTCGCATGATGCGTCTGCCGAAATTCTATTTCGGTACGTGGCTGTATAAACTCAAAGGAAAAAAATAACGGACACCGCACGGCGTCCGTTTTTCTTTATTTTCGTATGCGGCACCGCATCAGAGCTTTGCGAAAGCGATTTCAGCGAAATCGGCAATCAGCTTTGCGGCACCGTCGATACCGATGATGTCGGTGGATACGGAAAGATCGTAGTTTTCCATACGTCCCCATTTGTGTCCGGTGTAGTAGTTGTAGTAGTTGGCACGGCGTTTGTCGTTTTTCACGATCAGATCCCTTGCTTCACCCTCGCTTACGCTCTGTCTCTGGCAGACCGTCGCTACCCGGTGATCGAAATCGGCGTACACGAACACTTTGGTGCAGGCTTTGTTCTCTGCCAGCACGTAGTCCGCACAGCGGCCTACGAAAATGCAGGATTCCTTTTCGGCAATTTCACGGATGATCTCCGACTGCAGGCAGAACAACTTGTCATTGATCGGTACGTTGAACTGGTCCACCGTGCTGTGATACATATTGGAACCCATTACCAGCGTATACAGAAGGCTGCTGGCTGCCTTTTCGTCTACGTGGCCGAGCGCTTCCTTGCTGAGACCGCTTTTTTCCGCCGCCATGGTGATGAGATCCTGGTCATAGCATTTGACACCCAGCATTTCGGCAAGTTTCTGGGCAACTTTGTGACCGCCGCTTCCGTACTGACGGGCAATGGTGATGATTTTGTTCATAAGGCAACCTCCTGTGACAGACTGCGTCTGATTGATTGATGGATTTATTATACACTATATTGACCGATTTGTAAAGAGGAAATTTGTCAATTTTTGTGCAGAACGGCAAATTTTTTCGAAATAATCGGATTTTGTTGGGCAAAAAGCACCACGCCCGGCTTCAGAAGGAGAGAAGTATATGAAGATGAACGAAAACGAAAAACTCCCGCTGCTTCTATCGCTTCTTCGGGAAAATGCGGCAGAGGGACGTCTTCCCATGCACATGCCGGGGCACAAGCGGAATCCCGGGAAGGCTCCTTTTCTTTCCTCCCTTTCGCTTTTGGAGGATATTACCGAGATCGACGGTTTTGACAATCTCCACGGTGCTGAGGGAATCCTTCGGTCGGCCATGGATAAAGCCGCCGCACTGTGGGGTGCGGAACGCTCCTTTTTTCTGGTGAACGGTTCGAGCGGCGGTATTCTTGCCGGCATCCGCTCGCTGACAAAGCGGGGTGATACGGTGCTTATGACACGGGCGGCACATAAATCGGTGTATCACGCCGTGGAGCTGTGCGGTCTGCACCCGGTGTACCTGATGCCGCCGACGGACGGGGAGACGGGGCTTTTCGGCTCGGTTTCGCCCGATTCCGTGAAAAAAGCACTGGCAGAGCACCCGGAGGTGCGGTTGGTGATCCTTACCTCCCCCACCTACGAGGGCGTGATTTCCGATATAGCTTCCATTGCGGCCGTGGCACACGGTGCAGATGTTCCTCTGTTTGTGGATGAGGCACACGGTGCCCATTTATCCCTGTCGACCTATTTTGGCGGCGGAGCCGTGCGGGCCGGTGCGGACGTGGTGGTACAGAGCGTGCACAAAACTCTGCCCTCTCTCACGCAGACAGCCGTTCTGCACGCGGGTGGTGCTTTCGTGGATATGGACAGGCTTTCTCATCAGCTGTCCGTATTCGAAACAAGCAGTCCGTCCTATCTTCTGATGGCTTCCATTGACGGATGCGTGCAGACGCTTTGTGCGAATCCGTCCCTGTTTGCGGAATGGTGGGAGGCTCTTGATTCGTTTGACGGGGCGATCGCCGGGCTTCGGTATCTGCGGATTCCCTATCACGGCGGTGCCGGGCTGACCGATGCGTTCGCCTACGACCGAAGCAAGATTTATATTTCCGTCCGGGGCACGTCCGTGACCGGCCCGGAATTGACCGCCGCATTGCGAAAGCGGGGGATCGAGCCGGAAATGACCTCCCCCTTAGGCGTTCTTGCCATGACCGGCATGGGCGATACGAAAGAGTCGCTGGCGGCTCTGGCAAAGGCACTGCTGGATATTGACGCCGCATGTGAGCCGAGTACACCGCCCCCTCTGCCGGACTTGGCCGGTAATCTGCCCAACATCCGTCTCTCACCGGAGGCGGCACTGGAATCCCCCTTTGAATGGGTCGAGGCGGATAAGGCGGCGGGACGGATCGCGGTGGAGTACGTGTGGGCGTATCCGCCGGGGATTCCCGTGCTTGTGCCGGGAGAGGAGATCAGCGGGGCGTTCCTTTGCCGGATGGCAGAGGATAAACAAACGGAGTGGCACAGCACCCGGGGCAGAATGCCCGGGTATATTGCCGTTCTCCGGTGACCGCGGGACGGTATCCTATCCGTCGGGGACAGTTTACCAAAATGCCTTGACAACCGGTCGGTAAAATGGTATAGTTAACCTATGCGGCATTGCTGTGTCACAGTTCCGCCAAACACAGAAAAATGCAAATATTTTTTTGCCCCGATTGCGGGCAGACAGGAGTACAATATGGGTATGCAGTGGAAAAAATCCGGCTTTGAAGGATTTTCCAAAGGTACGTTCGGCAACAGCGGACAGAATATTTACGTATCCCGTGCCGGCGTTCTTCAGCGAATTTTCAACTTTGATATCAACGGAGACGGATATCCGGATATCCCCATTGCCAACAGCCACAGTATGGATGAAAGACCGCCGCTCTACGTGCTGGACAGTCTTTCCCAGCAAAAACCGCTGGAGCTGCCGTCGGAGGGTACGTTTGACGCCATTTTTGCGGATCTGAACGGCGACGGCACGGAGGATCTGATCGTTGCCTGCCAGCACAACGGCGTGCACAGCGAAACCTCCGCCGTAATCTATTTCGGCAGTGAAATGGGCCTTACTGAAAAATATAAAACCACGCTCCGTGCCCCCAATTCCGTGGGCGTGGCGGCCGGTAATTTTGACGGAAGCGGCAAGATTTCTTTGGCTTTCCTCAGCTCCGGCAAAGTTCGTCTGTTTTCCCAGACGGAATTGGGCATTGAGGCTGATAAGTTTACCGAAATTGAGATTTCCGCTCTTTCCGTTGCCGCCGGGGATCTGGACGGAGACGGATACGACGATCTGTACGTGATGCATCAGGGCTCGGCTACCCTTGCCGTGTACTGGGGCGGTGCGGACGGCATAAGTGCGGAGAGAAAGACGGAATTCGGTCTGCCGCTTCCTTTGAAGGATTCGCGCGCTTCTTCTACCACGGCAGGCAGAAAAGGCATCCGCTGGATCCCGTGGCGGTGCGGTATCGTAAACGTGGACGGAAAACCCATGACGTTCCGCGTGGAAACGGAAAACATCGCCGTTCTGGAAAGCTTCGGCAAAGACAGACAGCCGGTGGAGGAGTATCGCTTCACCGTATACGATCCCGCTGACATCAAGCACGAGAGAAACAAGTACGCCTACGGCGGCATCACCTATCTGACGGCCGGAGATCTGAAGAGCTGCGGCGATACGGATATCGTGATCGCCATGTCTACCGATCCCCGTGCGATAGAGGATCTGGTGATCCTCTGGCAGAGTGAAGGCTACTCCATGGAAAAGGCCACCCGGATCCCGATCCGCAACGCACGGACGCTGACCATCGCACCGGCGGAAAAGGGCGGCAAGAATTATCTCTTCGTGGGACAGGGCGACACGCGGAACGATTACAACGTGACCTCCGCCGTGTTCAGCTTTGATAAAAACGGCACGCCCAAAAATGAATATAATCTGATGACGCTGGGTGCAACCCGCATACTCACCGGCAAAACCTATACGGACGGCAGAATGCAGATCGTGGCGGTTAACCACGAGGGCGAGACGTCTCAGGGCCTTGAGGAGATAGAGTTTTTCCTGGGCGGCCCGGACGGTGACTACGGCCCGCACCGCAGCGTAAAACTGCCCGGTCTTGCGGCTGTGGACTGCATCCCCTGTGACTTCAACGACGACGGCAAACCGGATATTATGGTAGTGAACTGCGGTGAGAACGCACCCCATCTGTGCATCGGTTCCTTTATCTACTGGAACGGAAAAGACGGATTCAAAAAGGACAACCGCACGGTGATCAAATCCCTTCTGGGACATGGCTGTGCCATCGGCGACTTCCGCAAGTGCGGGTATCTTGATCTGATGTTCACCGGTATTCAGAACCGGCAGGTCTATCTCTTTGAGGGCGGTCCCGACGGATGGCCCGAGGAGCCCAAACGCTTTACCTTCGGCCCTGATCCGGAGAAGTTCCATCCGTTCCCCTGGGAGGGTGAGGACAGCGATACCTTCTGGGCAGAGGAAGATGCCGGCCTGATGGGCGAATACGGACAGGGACGCTGGATGCTTTCCGCTGACTTCAACGGCGACGGCTGGCTGGACGTGTTCGTTTCGGAGATCACCGGATCCCGTTCCTACATTCTGTGGGGCGGTCCCGACGGATTCAGCATCGACCGCAAGCAGACCCTGGCAGTAAACGGTGCCGCCGGTGCCAACGCCGCCGATCTGAATGGAAACGGATACCTGGATCTGGTGCTTCCCATCCATCTGGCACTGAAGCATTCCCACGCCAGCGAACGGGGCGGCTACGTGATCTACTGGGGCGGTCCCGACGGCTATGCGGAAAACCGCAAGACGGAACTGCTTACCGATTCCGCCTGCAACGCACTGACTATCCAGGACTTCAACGGTGACGGTATTCTGGATATTTACGGAACGGCGTACAGCAACGGCAGAAAACGCGATTTGGATTCCTATATGTTCTTCGGCTCTCCCGAGGGCGTGTTCCATTTTGAGGATAAGCAGAAGATCTCCAACAACTCCGGCTGCGGCTGTCTTGCCGGCGACTTCAACGGCGACGGCTATATCGATCTCGCCGTGGCAAGCCACAAGAAGGAAGGCCATCACGTGGCAGAATCCTTCATCTTCTGGGGCGGTCCCGACGGCATAAACGAGCAGCGGTGCACCCGTCTGCCCAGCCGCGGTCCTCACGGCATGTGCTCCGTGGATATCGGCAATATCATGGACAGAAGCGACGCGGAGTACTACTACTCCGAACCGTACAAGATTCCCGAGGGCATGAAGCCCACCACGGCCTCCTGGGTGGCAGAGCTGGGTCCCACCAATACGGTGACTATGCAGGTGCGCTGTGCCGCATCGCCCGAGGGACTGGAAAACTCTCCCTGGCAGGGCAATCTGGAAAACGGCGATTCCATGGGTCATCTGGTGCTGAACGGATATATGCAGTACCGTCTGGCGCTGACCGCTAAATGCGGCTGCGGCACGCCCCGTGTGACGGAAGTATCCGTGGATTTTGAGTGATTCGGTAATAGATGAGCCCCAATTCAGCTTTATGCTTCCGAACTATGATAACGTGTTTGGTTAACAAGAATGTTGTTGAGGTACAGTTATGAAAGAAACCTTCGATAAAGTTTGTTATGCAGAATGGGATAACCCCGGATTTGTACTACCCCAAAAACTGCAGCTCAATCAAAACAGCAAGCTGCACGAAGCCATCAATGTATTTTATCTTGCCGGAGGCTATGACTTCTTTAAAGTAACAGATGCGGAGAAGTATGCCTCAAATTGGCTGGACTTCGTGGGGAATTTATATGCTGAGATTGAAGACGGAGTATACGAAACAGACGGGGAATATCATAAAAATCCGTTGACGGAAGAACAAAGAGTATCACTTGTCACACAAGGGGTACCGGAAGTATTCACGGATGATATTATGTGATCTCCAGTTTACTGCTTTTGAACACAGTCTGCGGGGCGCAGAAGATAATTGCGAGATAATTCACAAGATAAGCGGGCGTCTGCCCGCTTATCTTTAATAGACAGGAAAGGACGGAAAACAATTATGCTTTGGGAGAATCTGCGGGAAGAAGAATTTCCCGACGCGATCCGTAAATCAAAAGGACTGTGCATCGTGCCCGTCGGGTGTCTGGAAAAGCACGGACAGCACCTGCCCGTGGGCACGGACGTGATCCAGACCGCGGAGATCGCCCGTATGGCCGCCGAGACGGAATCCGCCTGCGTGTTTCCGTCCCTGTATTTCGGGGAGAAGACCGGTGCGGGAGAGTTTTACGGCACGGTCATGCTGAGCGAGAGACTCCGCATGGATCTGCTCCGGGAGATCTGCCTTGAGATCCACCGGAACGGCTTTACCAAAATTCTGTTTTTCAACGGGCACGGCGGCAATACGGCCATGCTGTCCCAGCTCATGCGAAGCCTCCTTCAGGAAAAACACGAGTTTCTTACCTTTTCCTATGCACTGGGATCGGATTTTCCTACGCCGAAAAAACTCCTCGCCGGGCAGTTTGACTATCTAACCAAAGAGGATCGGAAGATCCTGCAGGCCTACGTGGATGAAAAGAAGCGATTCGGCCACGCTTGCTTTATCGAAACCGGCTGGATCTACGGCGTCCGCCCCGAGACGGTGCGGCTGGATAAGATGTTCCAGGAAAGCGGCAGCAGCACCCACCGGTTTGACGATTTTTCCGCCATGGGAATCGATACGCCGTTCTCCTGGATGGCCAATTATCCCAATTCCTACGCCGGCGACGGGCACGAAGGCATGAACGACCGCATCGCCCGTGCCATGGTGGAATATTCGGTGAAGCGGCTTTGCGGCGTCATCAAATTTCTCAAAAACGAGACGGTGTCCGACGAGTATCTGAACGAGTGGCTGGCAAAGCAAAAATAATAGAGAAAAACACCGCGTTTCAGACGATAGTTTTTGAAAGGAGTATCCCATATGAAAAAAAGACTCTGTGCCTTTCTTATGGCGTTTGGGATGACGCTCAGTGCCTTTGCCGGACTTGTGCATCCCGCTTGTGCGGCGGAGGAGAAGGTTCTCGTAGACTGGAACTGCGACAGCCTTACCGCGGCCGGTGTTTCCGTGAATCAGAACCAGTATCCGCACTACTATTTCGCCGATTCCAAAACGGCGGGCGTGGCGGCGGGAACTGTGCATATGGGCGGTGACGGTGCGGCTGCCGGCTATGCCACCATGGCGATCAGTGCGGCCGCCATGGAGAGTGCCGCCTTTACACTGGAGATGGATATGAAGGTGGATGCACTCATGACGCCTACGGCGTATCCCACGTATCGCGGGTTCGTTATGGAGTTTGCACTCCCGGACAACAAAATGATTTATATTGTTCTGCAGGATATGGGCACGCCGGATGCAAACGGAAACAACGCAACGATCCGGGTGTCCAAAACGGAACGTGCCGGGGATGACGGCTATGCCGAGCGGATTTCTATCCCCGCGGACGGTGCGTTCCATCGGTGGATGCTCCGTTACGACGGCGTGAGCAAACTGTTTTTGGCGATTGACGGCCAGGTGATAAGAGAATTTGCAGACGTGAACGTGCCCCACACGTCGGCAGCGGGCCTTCTGCAGTTCAAAAACGTGATGATCAATATGGCCGGCGGATCCACGGCCAATTCCGTTACCTTCGACAGCATCAGGCTGACCGAGGGCGTCTCCTACGATACGTGCCGGATCAAATCCGTGGCAGTATCGCCGGAAGCCAGTGCGGAGCGGTTTACCGTTTCCGTCAGTGTGGAGCCGTTTCTCACCGACAGGGATCTGTTCGTGACGGTGTACCCGCAAGGGGAAAAGCATCGGGCGGTGACCGGCTGCTACCGGCCTACGGGCACGGTGTCCTCCGGTACGCTTGCAAATCTCCCCTTTACCGGGGCGTGCACCGTTTCCGTAAGCTATCCCGGTGCCCGGGCGTATGAGTTCGACACGTATATCTACCGTTCCTGTGAAACGGTAGAGGCCGGCACCACAGTGCAGGCGGAAGAGCCCGGCCGGGTGTATGTGTACCGGAATCCCGGGCTGATACCGCCGCCCGGAATACACGACTGGTATCCGCTGGAATACGAAACGGCAGCCGGAAAGTATACGGCTCTCTGCGTCCCTTCTGCGGATGCGGGCTCGATTGCCGTCATGCCGGTCACGCTGACCGGCAAATACGCCGTGTATATCGGCTATCTGGACGGATCGTCTCGCATCACCGTGAACGGAACGGACGTGATCCTTCCCAAAGTGAGCAGCACGGTGTCCTCCATTCGGGAGACATTTGCTGCGGCGGTGGATCTGCAGAACGGGCAGATCACCCTTTCCAATACGCATCACAACGCCGCACAGATTGCCTACGTGAAGTTCGTATCTCTCTCCGATGAACAGTACGCCATTGCCGTGGCCGAGGACGATTCGCACACCTTTATCACGGATAACGACGGCTACTCCACCCTCGTGTATGAAGGGAAGGGCAATTACAATACGCTGTTCTATCAGGATTTCCTGAAGCGGACCAATACCATAGACCAGCGGCAGTTTATCTGGTGTACGTTTTCCACCTCCATTTTGAATTACGACAGTGCGGTATGGTGGGAGTATACAACGAAACGGCTGAAAGAGCTGAATATCCCCGAGGAGAACTGGCCGGCGGATTTCCTTGACCACGTGGACGTAAACGGCAACCACGTGAATTACGATCATTTGATGCGTGATATCGACAAGATCGCGTATGAAAATATGCGGGCACTGAACCAGATCGGCTACCCCCACGAGGTGCTTTCCAATATGATGGCGGCACAGATCGAGGGCGGCGAGTTTTACGTTTCTCTACGCATGTCCCACTACAACGTGGGCGCTTACTCCTTCCAGACCGGTACCCTCTACCATCTCCATCCCGAATGGGTTCGGGGCGGCGGTGTGCAGGCAAGCTACTATTATGAGGAGTATCGGAATTATCTGCACGATATTCTCGTAGAGATGGCACAGCCGACGAACGTTACCGGTATTCTTATGGATTTCGGTCGGTATTACTACATATTCGGCTCGGAGCTGACGAATCTTTCAAGACGTACCGCCATTATGAACGATTTTGTAAAGAGCGTGCACGACGATCTGCCTGCGGGCAAAAAACTGACAGTTCGCGTTCTGGATCCCATCTACGAAAAGGCCACCCAGTGGGGGCTTGATTACCAGAGTTGGGTGAAGAACGGCTGGGTGGATCGGGTGTATATCTCCTGTCAGACACATGAAACGTTTTTTGAGTTCTCCGACTATATTGCCTTTTTTGAGGATTATCCGGAGGTGGAATTCTATCTGGGCGTAAACGCCACTCTTTCCGGCCACGATCTGACCAAAGAGGAGGAGGAGATCCTGAAGGCCGGCGGTACCATCCCGAAGGGCGAGCGCGTATCGGACGTGGATATTATGCTCCGCGTGTACGATTTTTACGAAGCCGGGGCAGACGGCGTGTTCACTTTCAACTGGGCCGGAACGGACGCCATGTTCAAAAACATGAATAACGCCACTCTTATGAGGAAGTGGTATCATTTCTCCTATCCGCTTTTGATGATGAGCACCCAGCCCGTGCGTGTGGACGGTGCCGGCAGCCTGCCGGTGACATCGGCTGTCAGTGTTCCCATGATGCAGATTCCCGCCTGCGATACGGCGGCGGCACTGACGGTAGAGGCCCGTGCGGAACTGCTCCCGTTTCCCGTGACGGATGCCGCCTGGGCGGCGGCACTGACCGTCAATAAGGCAGAAAATCCCTCTCTGTATACACGCTTCGGCAAGACGGGGCAGGCGGCTTATCATTACGATGCGGGAACGGACAGACTGTATCTTTCGGTTACCTACGATCTTGCATCCTGGATCGGTGATCTTTCACTGGTGGATGCGTATGGCAACGAGATCCCCTTCCGCACCGATCGGCTGTACGGGACACCCAAGGAAGGTAATACGCTGTGGAGTCATTCCTATGCGGATTCCGGGCACGCCGACGCCGTGAAGACGCTGTGGCTTTTTGTGGAGAACGTGACCCGACTGCCGGATAAATACGTTCTCTATGTAAGGAACACCGGCACGACCGCCTACTACACCGCTAAGCTTACCGTGGATTTTCCCGATACCGGGGCAGGTGAGGAGACAGACGGCGTTCCGGGCGATGTGAACGGGGACGGCGTGTTCGATTATTACGACGTGGCAAGGCTGTACGCTTTTCATAGGGGGAAGGCCGTGCCGGAGGCGGATACCGTCACTGACGTGAACGGCGACGGCGTGTTTGACTACTACGACGTATCGAAGCTGTACGCTGTCCACCGGGGCAAAGGCTCGTTTGACTGAAGCAATAAAAAATCCCGCAGGTCCAGGCCTGCAGGATTTTCGTCGTTTTATGCTTCGGGGGCAGGTTCGGCATCCCCGGCGATTACGGGGCGTGTGCCGGAAATTTCCCGGTAGAAGTCAGCGTAGGCCGCTTTCTGATACGGTACGAGCCACAGAAAGCCGATACCAAGCGAAAGAATACAGAGCAGACCCCAGCCGATAAAACTGAACTCCAGTCAGAACAGACGGAACTTGTTGCCCTGCATCAGCTCTTTGGAACGGCGGACCGCTTCGCCGGCGGACAGCGTAGGCGTCTCCGCCATCAGATAGGGAACCATGGCGTAGCTGTACGAGGCGATAATACCGGGGATGATAAAGAGCATCGTCCAAAGGGCAGTGTAAACGCTGCGAAGGAGAATGGCGAGAGCCACCTTTCCCCAGTGGCGGAAATAGGCGAAAAGATGGGCAAGATCCGCACATCTCGTGTCGATCAGGTGCAGATTGAACCGGGCGTATCCCACCTCGATAATACTGCCGAGCACAAAGGCAGCGGCGGAAATTACGACTACAAGGGGAATCATCAGAAGAAGAATGGCACCGGCGGCAAGGATACCGGCGAGCACTTCTTCCCGCTGGGCCATGTCCAGCAGTGTTTTCGTATCGGCGGAAGGAGAAGCAAAATTGAAGTTGAAATTAACTCCGCTGGAGATACCTCCGCTGAGCAGGGAGACGATAATGCCTGCTACCACGGCCAGTCCCCAGTTTCCGGCAAGGGCGGCCCGTGCGGCGGCTCGGAAATCATCTGCAAATTTCATGAAAGACCTCCTGTTGTAAAAAATTAAAATCTTTGCTGGCGCTGACGGGAGATGTTGATGGCTCCCTCAGGAATAACGGAAATATGATCCAGGGATTTGCCCGTGCCGATGGCCACGCAGGCTACCGGTTTATCTGCCACGCGCGTTTTGATGCCGGTTACGTTGGCGATCAGTCGATCCAGACCGTAGAGCAGACTGCCGCCGCCGGTCATAACGATACCGTTGTAGAGAATATCGCCGATCAGCTCCGGCGGAGTACGCTCAATGACGTTGCAGACCGATTCCACGATGGCCGTGATGGGCTCTTCCAAAGCATCGGGCATTTCCAGCGAACTGATGCGGACCACCCGGGGCAGACCCTGCACGAGACAGCGTCCCTTTACCTCGATCACCCGGGGTTCTTCCCGCTGCCATGCACAGCCGACCTTCATTTTGATCTGCTCTGCCGTGCGTTCACCGATCAGCACGTTATGCTTGCGGCGCACGTAGCGGATGATGGCTTCGTCAAATTTATCTCCGGCAACCTTGATGGATTCGGACACAACCACGCCGCCCAGAGAGATAACGGCAATGTCCGTGGTACCGCCGCCGATGTCAACCACCATGTTTCCGTTGGGCATGGAAATGTCAATGCCCGCACCGATAGCGGCGGCTACCGGCTCTTCGATGAGGTAGGTGCGGCGTGCGCCTGCCTGGGTGGCGGCGTCCACCACGGCGCGTTCCTCCACCTCCGTAATACCGCTGGGCACGCAGATGATGACCCGGGGTTTAAAGAAAACTGAGCCGCAGGCACGGCGGATAAAATGCTGCAGCATACGAAGGGTCACGTCGTACTGGCTGATCACGCCGTCTCTGAGGGGACGGATGGCCGTAATGTTGCCCGGCGTACGTCCCAGCATCTGCTGTGCCTCCCGGCCAACCTTCAGGATCCGATCCGTGTTTGTATCAATGGCCACCACAGACGGCTCCGAGACTACGATTCCTTTTCCTTTTACGTATACAAGTACCGATGCCGTTCCCAGATCGATACCGATATCTTTATTCATGAACATTCTATAATATCACCGCTTCCGTGTGTAATTCCGTGTATTTCTGCCGATCCTGATCGGAAATATCCATACACAATTATTATAACGGATTTTTTCGTGTTTTGCAATGCGGAACGGAGAATTTCTCCGTATTATTTGTTTTTTTCGGCTTTTTTGTGGATGAAATTTCCGCTTTGTGATGTTTTTGTGAAAATTATCACCGGAGAATCAGAGAATATTACGAGAAAGTTCAACATTTCGTTTTATTTTTGTGGTATAATGGTAAGCGTATCCGGGACGAGAACGTCCCATCAAGCGAATCGGAGGAATACAGCTTTGATTGAAGTGAAAAATCTGACCAAGAAATACGGCTCCTTCACCGCAGTGAAAAATATCAGCTTTACCGTGGAGAAGGGTAGGATTTACGGTTTTCTCGGTCCCAACGGTGCCGGAAAATCCACCACGATGAATATGATAACCGGCTGCCTTGCCGCTACGTCCGGCGAAATTTTGGTGGGCGGCTACGATATTTACGAGGATCCGGTGGAGGCAAAAAGGTGTATCGGCTATCTGCCGGAGATTCCGCCCCTTTATACCGACATGACGCCGGAGGAATATCTGCTGTTCGTGGCAGAGGCCAAGGGCGTCGCCCCGGAGCAGATCGATCGGGAAGTGGAGCGGGTAATCGAGAAGACTGCCCTTTCCGCCGTGCGGAACCGGCTGATCAAAAACCTTTCTAAAGGCTACCGCCAGCGTGTGGGCATTGCCCAGGCGATTCTGGGAGATCCGGAAATTATTATTCTGGATGAGCCTACGGTAGGTCTTGATCCCTTGCAGATCATCGAGATCCGCGATCTTATCAAAGAGTTGGGAGAGACCCACACGGTGATCCTCTCCAGCCATATTCTCTCCGAGATCAGTGCGGTCTGCGATTATCTCATTATCATTTCCCACGGGCAGATCGTGGCAAGCGATACGATCGAGCATCTCACCGCCTCGGCGGACGGCAGACGGATCGTGACGCTGGACGTGCGTGGCGATCTTGCCGCCGTTACGGAGGCTGTGTCTGCTCTTACCGATGCGGTCAGCACTACCGTTACCCATGGCCTTGGCGGCTGTATCCGGGTGACGGTGGAAACGAAGGCCGATCAGGATCTCAGAGACGATATTTTCCGTCTGTTTGCCAGACTGGATATGCCTATCGTGGAAATGTCCACGAACGACGTGAGCCTGGAAGACGTATTCTTGCGGCTGACGGCCGATGACGCTGTGGAGGATACGGATGCCGATGCGGACGGCGAGCCGGAAGAAGCTGATAGGGATCCCGGGGACACCGAGGAAGCGGAGGGCACGGACGATCCGGAAGACAAAGAAGATTCTCCTTACTATGGCGACACGGATAAAAAGAAGAAAAAACAGAGTGCCGACGAGTATAAACCGCTCTTCGGCGGAAAGGAGTGAACCACGGTATGTTTGCTATTTTCAAAAGAGAGCTGAAAACCTATTTCAGCGGCATGACCGGTGCGATTTTTGCGGCGTTCCTCCTCGTTATGATCGGCATATACATGAAGGTCTACAATCTGGACGGTACATATCCCAGCTTTGAGTATGCGATCTCCGGCGTTGTATTCGTCTTTCTGCTGATAGTTCCCATTATCACCATGCGTTCTTTTTCGGAGGAACTGCACGCCCGTACGGATCAGCTTCTGTACTCCCTGCCTATGAAGCTTTCGTCCGTGGTGTTGGCCAAGTATTTTGCCCTTCTCACCGTTCTCGCCGTTCCTATGGCGATCATGTGCGTGTATCCCGTGATCCTCTCTTTTTACGGCGAGATCAACTACAGGGCTGCCTACGGGGCACTCCTCGGCTTCTTCCTTTTGGGGGCGGCACTGATCTCCATCGGTCTGTTCCTGTCCTCGCTCACCGAGAGCCAGGTGATCGCAGCGGTGCTTACGTTCGGTGCGTTTATTCTTACGTATCTGATGCCGGGACTTGCCCCCATGATGCCGGTTACGGCACGGGCGTCGCTCGTTGGCTTTCTGGTACTGGCGGCGTGCGTTGGTGCAATCCTGTATCTTTTGACGAAAAACGTGGTTATCTCTGCGGTTACCGGCGGCGTGCTGGTGTGCGGCATCTCTTCCGTATATCTGGTGAATGCCTCTCTGTTTGAGGGTGCCTTCCCCCGTCTTCTGGAGGCCGTGGCACTGTTCGATCGGTTTAATTCTTTCGGCAACGGTATTTTCGATATTACCTCTCTCGTATACTATATTTCCGTTTCCGTGCTGTTTGTGTTCTTCACGGTGCAGTCCATGGAAAAGAAACGCTGGGCGTGACGGAGAAAGGACGGTATGGAAACAATGGATAAGAATACGGAAAAGAAACCGATCAACATGCGTGCGCTTAAAAGCGGCTCGTACAGCCTTGTGATCTCGGCCGTGGTGCTGGCACTGGTGATCGTTGTAAATCTGATCGTCACGGCACTCCCTTCGGCGTATACAAAACTGGATGCAAGCACCGTTGGCCTTTTGGAAATCGGTGAAGAAACAAAAGCCATCGCCGCCGGCATCGATACGCCGGTAACCATGTATCTCATCGCACGGAGAGGGCAGGAGGATGAAACGATTCTGGAACTTCTCCGGCGGTATGAGGATCTGTCCCCGCTTATCACCGTGAAAACGGTGGATCCCGACACCAATCCCGGATTTACCTCCGCCTATACGGACGATTCGCTTTCCCTGAACAGCGTGATCGCAGTAAGCGAGCGTCGTTCGTACGTGGTGGATTACAACGAGATCTACGTAGTTTCCTACGATAATATGACCGAGGAAGACTACTATAACTACCTGTATTACGGTATCCAGCCCACGGGAACGCCCTACTTCTACGGCGAGCTGATGCTCTCCTCTGCCCTTGATTACGTTACCTCTCCCATGATCCCCACGGTATATATCCTGAGCGGACACAGCGAGGACGCTTTGTCCAATACCGTAACGGCTACGCTGACCACCAATAATATCGTAACGGCCGAGCTTGGCCTGCTTTCTGCGGATAAGATTCCGTCAGACTGTTCTGCTATCCTTGTAAACAATCCCAAAACGGACGTGAGTGCCTATGAGGCCGAGCTCCTCACCGAGTATCTGCAAAACGGTGGCAATATGATTCTCATTACGGATTACCGGCATTATTCCGACGCGAAAATGCCTAATCTTGCCGCGTTGGCCGCTCTTATGGGAATGAAAGCGGAGGACGGTATCCTGGTGGAAGGAAACCGCTCCAACTATAACGGATATCCCACCATGCTTTTGCCGGTGCTGAGCAATTCCGGCCCGGCCACGCTGCTTTCCTCCACCAATATGTATACCATGATGCCCAACGCACACGGTATCGTTCTCACCGGGGAAGGGGATGCACAGGCTGCGGCACTTTTGAAGACAACCACTGCCTCTTTTGTGAAAAAAGCAGGTGCCAACATTACCACTTATGAAAAAGAAGAGGGCGACGTGGAAGGTTCCTTTGCCGTTGCCGCCCACGCAGAGCGGAACGGGGGCAAGTTCGTCTGGTACGCTACCCCTTATATCCTAAGCGATGAGATGGACTACTACGTGAACGGCGGCAACTCCACGCTGTTTATGTCCTCCGTAAACTGGATGTGCGAAAAGGCGGTGGCCGTGTCCATCATGGCAAAAACCATGCAGGTACAGGCCCTGGTGGTGCCGGAAGGTGCCTCCGTCATGTGGGGAACCCTGCTGATCGGTATTCTGCCTCTTGCCATTCTGGGCGGCGGATTTGCCGTATGGTATACCCGCCGACGCAGATGATCGGATAATCAGGAAAGCGGTACAGAAATGAGTACAGTTATGAAAAAGAAAAAGAAAAACGGAAAAGCCGTCTCGCTGCTCCTTCTTCTTCTGGCGGTTGTGGGCTTGTTCGCCGTTTACAGAATCCTGTCGGCACAAACAGCACAACCGTCGGATGAAACGGGGGATACGGCGTCGGACGTGATCATGCTGATACAGCGTACACCTGCGGAGGTGGCACAGATCGCCTATACCGCCGACGGGGTGACGTACGGCTTCGTGTGCGATCCTGCCGCCGGTACGTGGACGTACAAGGAGGATCCCCGGTTTCCGCTGAATCAGACGACGGCAGCAAACATGGCCGCTGCCATCTGCCAGATCGGCGTGTTCCGGGAGTTGGAGGAAGGCGACCAGGGGGAATACGGATTTGATGTACCGGCGCTGACCGTTTCGGTGAAATATACGGACGGGCTCACTTGTGAGTACGCTGTGGGCGATCTGAATAAGATTACCGGCAATCGGTATTTCAAGGATCTTTCTACGGATAAGGTGTATGTCATCTCCGCTGCACTTATGCAGTATTTTGATTATACGCTTCCGGATCTGTTTACCTACGATACGCTTCCCACAGATATGGAACCCTCGTATATCACTTCGGTTGTGCTGCATACAGCGGACAGCGAAAAGACATTTGCCGAAAATGAAGACTGCACGGCACTCTACGGATTGTTTACGGCACTGGTACCTACGCAGTACGCAGACTGGTATGCGGATGAGGCGGAAAAGGCCGCCTACGGTATCGGTTCGCTGACCATGACGGTGAGTTACAAGCGTGCCGTGACTATCAGTGATGAGAGCGGCAACACCAACACCACCCGCATCCCGGCCGAATATACGGTGACGTTCGGCAATACGGTGGGGGACAGCGTATACTATATGCTCTCCGGCTCCGACGTAGTGTATACGGTGTCTTCTGATAAAGTGGATGCCATCCTGCAGTACGGAACGGCTGTAAATGAATAATAAAAAAACACTGCCGCACGGGAATGTGTGATGTCCTTATCGGAGAAATCACAAATTCGGTTGCCTTATTTAATCCGCAGGAAACAAATAATTAGCCCCGACAGATTTGAAAGTCTGTCGGGGTATCGTCATTTATGTAAGCTTTAACTCCATATATCCGCAAGTAAACGGAAAGAAGTCAAATTTTTGGGTTTTGATATGCTTAAATCCAAAAGATTCATACCATAACTTCAGAACTTGATTTTCTTCAACAATTCCGATATTCATTTTTAAGCATCCTAAACCTTTAGCTGTATGGAATGAATGCAATAAAAGTTTTTCTCCTATGCCTTGATGTCTGAACTGAGGCAAAACGCATAAATTATTCAGTTCACATTCCTTATTATCTTGTAATGCCAAAGAATAATAACCGACAATTTTCCCATCAACAATAAAAGCGTACATGGGTCTTTTTTCGTTGCTTAATTGCCAAGATAGGCGTTGTTCTGTTGTGGCGAAAGCCGTAAAGCGAGGAGCATTTTCTATTGTAAAACCAAACTCATTGGCGACAGTCAAAAAACTTTCTTTAATGACATCAACACATTCTTTTATATTGTTATTGTTTACCGATTGTATCATACATCTATCTCCTTTTTCGCCAGTTTCGCCTTTGTATTACGGCGTTGCTTGCAACGCGGGCTTCGGGCAAAGCCCATACCCCTAAGGTTTCGCGTATCTTAAGGCTCCCTCCGGGAGGGAGCTGGCGCCGTAGGCGACTGAGGGAGAGCGCGTTACAATGAGTCAATCTTAACTAAAAGTCACGCAGTCTCCTTCCACCGCTATCGCGGTCCCCCTCCCTCTCGGAGGGAGGCTTTTCGTTAGCCCCCATTATAACACAAATCGGCAGAGAAAGCCATCCCTCTGCCGAAATTTTGTGCTTATAAATTCTCCGATAAGAGTATCACGCCAAGTGCGGCAGTGTTTTTTTATTCCGCACTGTTCATGCGGAAGTCAAAATTCTTGGGCGGTTTTTCCGTATTCCGGTCAAAGGGGCGTCCCTCTGCCCGGGCACGTTTTTCCTCCAGGTCAAACCAAAGAGACGTGATGGCGACTTCGCCTTCCTGAATGTCGGGTATTACCAACGGATCCGTTCCGTCCTCGCCGTAAAGAAGGGCGGCGGCAAGGGGGAGATCGTCCGTCTTTTCCGCCGCAATAGCACGGCAGAGCCGCAGACGGGGCAGATCCCGGATCGTCTCCGGTAGGAAATCGGCAAAGGAAAGTACGTCCTGCCACATGCCGGCGTCAATCAGCATGGCGGCGGCACGGCGGCACAGATCGGTGTTTCCCGGCTGAAGCCGTGCGGCGGTGAGTGCCGCCCCGGCCGCTTCCGTCTTCTTTCCTTCTGCCCGGTAAATCTCCGCCATAAGATAGGTGTTCCATGCATTGACCTCACAGCGAAGGGAGTTGTCGGCCGCTATTTTCGCACGTTCTGTTTCCCCGTCAGAAAGATAGGCACAGCCAAGCATGTAGTGGGTTTTCCAATAGTCTGCATCCACGCCGGCGGCGGCCTTTTCCAAAAGCCGGAGCCACGGGCTGCTTTTCTGGTAGGACAGGGGGGCTTCATTGTCGTTGCTTCCGTCTTTCAGAGAGCCGGTATGAAGCAGATGCTCCCACATACGCTGTTCTTCCCCCGGCGTGCCGAAATCCAGATGGGGACAGATGGGCGGCAGACTTTTCGCGGCACGACGCATGTTTTCAAGTGCCGCCCAGCCCTCGCCGTACAAAACGGGCTTTGCGGCGGTGTGTGCCATCGTGCGTGTGGCGGTGAGTTCTTCTTCCATTGCGGAAAGAGGGGCGGCTTTGTCAAGCCGTGCCTCCAGCTCCGCCTGTGCGTCCTTCCACGCACCGTGGATCTTTTTCGGATCTGCCGTCATGGGGCCGTAGTATTCGATCCATTCCCAGGCAGTTTTGGGCGGCATGGGGAGAATTTCATATTGGGAATTGGCAAGGCCGCACTGGATCTCGCAGTATTTGCCGTCCTGGTACCTGCCCTGGCCGTCGTCACCTGAGAGAAGCTCCTGCCATCTCTCGCCGCCCTGGCCCTGTCCCCATACGAAGAGTTTTCTTCCCTTGAGGCGGGCGGTGGATGTCTGCACCAGTCCATATCCGTTTTCATCCAGATGAGACGTGTAGTGGCGGTGATTCTCGTAAGTTTTGAAGAAATAATCCACCGCAATGGGGCTGCGGGTAGGATACGTTACGTCATCGATGCCGTTAAATTTCTGTACGGGCACGCAGGAGATCTTGCCGTCCACCGGCGTGTAGGCGTAATCGGCCGGTACCACGCACCTCGCTTTTTCATTGGTGGGAACGGCGATATTGGACCACCAGTACACACCCGCCGCACGGTAATTGTCGTTCACTATCCGCATGCGGCAGTGGAGAAAGTGCGCATCCTCGGGCAGATAGAAGTCCATCTGATGGGTGATCTCCCGGATACGCTCGTAGGAGTAAAAGCGGAGCACCGGACAGCCTAATCCCGATTCCTCCGGGGACAGTACCGCCGTGAAAAGGGGAGAGCAGGTATAGGGATGATGCCCCGGCCGTGCACCGCAGTTCCATTCTACACCGCCGGACGTCCATGCGTTCCGCAGCGCCAGATAGGCGGGACGGAATACGTGGTTGGCAAACAGCAGCTCCTTCCCGGCGGATTTGTCGTACAGAGACCAGAGCTTGCCGCCGGCTTCGGGAACGAACGTGGCTTTCAGAAACTCATTTTCCAGAACGTAACAGTCCATGCCGTCTCCGGTGAGTTCCCGGGTGTACTGATCCTGTGCCTTGTAGGGAAAGGCGGAGAGCACGGGAGCATAGTCCACCCACAGTCCGTCGTCTTCGGAGAGATCGGTGACGGTCCCTTCACCGTCCGGATCCGGCTTTTGCACGTCGTACAGGATCGGCAGGGAGGAGGTACCGCACAGCTCTGCGGTGCGGACGGAAAGAACGGCTTTTGTAAGCGTGGTCATAGGGAATCTCCTTGCTCTATCTTAAAATGAGTGCCGGAATTATGCGTTTGCGTCGTCTTCCGATTCCGCAATTTTTACCATGAGTGCACACTCGATCCGTTTTTTGAACAGTTCACAGCCGTAACCGTATACTCCGGCAATGTCACCGGTGGCGTGATAGGCGTGGGCGGCACAGCCGCCGGCGCAGTACAGCTTCGCCCAGCAGTTTTCACAGTCCGGGCGTGAGTAGGCGTTGCACCGGGCAAACCGATCCCGCATGGCGGTGTTTGTCACGCCCTTCCAGATGTCGCCCATGCTGTACGCATCATCACCCACGAACTGATGGCACGGGAACAGCTCACCCCAGGGGGTGACAGCCATATACTCCGTACCCGAGCCGCAGCCAGAGACACGCTTATAGATGCAGGGACCGCCGTCCAGGCTGATCATGTAGTGATAGAAGGTGAAGGGGCGACCCTCCTTCTTGCGGCGGATCATTTCCACTGCCAGTTTCTCATACTGATCGAAGAGGATGGACATGTCCTCTTTCGTCAGCTCGCAGGGATCGCCCGGCGCACAGACTACCGGCTCCATGCTCAGTTCCGTAAAGCCCAGATCCGCCATGTGGAGGATGTCAGCGAGAAAATCGGTGTTGTGATGGGTGTACGTGCCGCGGACGTAATAACTGCCTGTGCCACGCTTCTCCACGAAGTTCTGGAATTTGGGTACGATGGTTTCGTAACTGCCCTCGCCGGCGTAGTTTTTGCGGAACCGGTCGTGGACTTCCCGCCGTCCGTCCAGACTGAGCACCACGTTGTGCATTTCCCGGTTGCAGAAATCGATGACCTCGTCATCCAGCAGTACGCCGTTGGTGGTCAGCGTGAAGCGGATGTTTTTTCCGTGCTTCTTTTCTTCCTCGCGTCCGTATGCCACGATACCCTTTACCACGTCCCAGTTCATCAGCGGCTCGCCGCCGAAGAAGTCTACGTCCAGATTCACGTGGGTGCCGGAGTTTTCAATCAGGAAATCGATGGCACGCTTGCCCGTTTCCAGAGACATGATGGCCCTCTCTCCGTGGTACTTGCCCTGGCTGGCAAAGCAGTAGGTGCAGTTCAGATTGCAGGTGTGTGCCACGTGCAGACACAGGGCTTTGATGGTGAAATGGGTGGGACGGTAGGTCTTGGCAATGTTTTCGTATGCGTCGGGGGAAAACAGCTTTTTCTCTGCGATCAGCGTTTCTACGTCCCCGATGCATTCCCGGATCTCGTCTTCGTTCACGTCCGGCAGGTGTCCGTATTTCTCCAGCATGACTGCCACGATCTCCTCGTGAGAGGCGGATTCATACATGGCGATAATATCGTAGGCCACTTCGTCCACTACGTGGACGGCACCGCTGAAGGTGTCCAGAACGATGTTATAGCCGTTCAGTTTATACTGATGGATCATAAAATACTCCTTATATACGGAAGTGGGGTGCTGCACCGTTGTGCGCAGCACCCCCTCTGATTGGTTCCGTTAAAAATTACTTGTTGTTCTCGCAGGTCTGGTTAGCAACGCCGCAGGAGGTCTTGCAAGCGGACTGGCAGGAGGTCTGGCACTCGCCGCAGCCGCCGTTCTTTGCGGAATCCTTCAGATCACGGGTCTTTACGGTAACAATTCTTTTCATTGTAATACTCCTTTTTGTGGGTGATTTAACATACAGGAATAGTATACACCATTTGTGAAAATATGTCAAGAGCTGCGGCGAAAAAAGCGGGGGATATTTCCCGTATGTCGGGGGCCCCCGTTCATAAAAAGGTTTGTGTTTACATTTTGTTTCCTTTGTGCTATAATGAAAAACAACTATGTTTTAGGAGGAAAGAATGAAAAATTGGGACGCGCTTCTTGACAAAGTGCATGCCGTTGTAAAAAATCATTATCTTGGAAACGGTGCCTATGCACGTTATCTTTGGCAGAATGAAAAGAACGACCGAAAAATGGGCATTAACGAATACGGCTGTGCCGATGCCATGAATATTCTTTATATGCTGAACGATTTCCCACAGGGTGAAGAACGGGAGGCAGCGCTCTGCGCCCTCCGCTCTCTTCAGAAAGAGGAAACCGGTCTGTTTGAAGAAGCGACCCATCATTTCATCCATACGACCGCTCACTGTATTGCGGCAATTGAACTGTTTGACGCAAAACCGCTGTATCCGCAGAAACGGATGCTTCCGTATTTTACGAAGGACGGCATAAAGACGCTTTTGGACGGACTGCGCTGGCAGACGGCGCCCTGGCGGGATTCCCATGAAGGGGCAGGGGCGTACGTGGTAGGCGTGCTGACGGAGAACGTGGATCTTGAATGGCAGAATTTCTATTTTGAGTATCTGTACGAAAACACCGATCCTGTTCTTGGGATGACCCGGGCAGGCACGGTGGATGAAACGCTCATTCCGCTGTATCATCACCTGTACGGCTGGTTCCACTATATGTTCAATATGCAGTACGCCCGGCGTCCTCTCCGGTATCCCGATAAGCTGGTGGATACGTGTATCCGGATGTATGACGAAAATCTGCTGGGTGAGACATTTGGCAGGAGTATCGGCTTTGCGGAGGTGGATTGGGTATACGCTCTCAACCGCGCCGCCCGGGAAACGCCTCACCGGTTCTTTGAGGCGAAGGATCGTCTCAGGAGATTTGCGGACGCGTACATCGGCTATCTGGAATCGCTGGATTTTTCTTCGCACGACGGCATCAACGATCTGCACCGTCTCTTCGGTGCACTTTGCTGTATAGCGGAGCTGCAGATCGCCCTGCCCGGCGAATACGTGAGTACAAAGCCTTTGCGGCCCGTGCTGGACCGCCGTCCGTTTATCTGATATAGCAAAAAAACAGCCGCGAAGCATCTTGCCTCTCGGCTGTTTCGTTATACAGCGGTATGCAGTTTTTGATTGCCGTGTATCCGCCGTTGATAAGCGAGCGTTGGTTACGTAGAATGCCGCATCGCTTTCAGAAGCCGGCATACGAATGGTATCCCACGTAACGTGCAACCTCTGTGAGGGGCATCGCCGTGGTGTGCAAAAGATGATTTGCCGCACTGATTCTCCGGGCAGTAAGCTCCTCCCGGAAGGTGTGGCCTGTGTATTGGATCACCAGCCGTTCGTAAAGATGCAGATTTTCACTGTATTTGCGGGAGAAAAACTCGCCGATCGGAAAACGGGACTTGGCCCATCTCAAATAAAAAGAGAGAGTATGCATTGCATACTCTCTCTTTTTGGTGCGGGCAAGAGGACTTGAACCTCCACCGAATTGCTTCGACTAGAACCTGAATCTAGCGCGTCTGCCAATTCCGCCATGCCCGCATATGAGGCGCGTTCCCTGAACGCTCAAACATTATAACATATCTTCATATGCTTGTCAAGGGGATTTTTTAATTTTTTTCAAATAAAAAACAGATTCCGAAAATTTCCGCCAAAGATATTTTGATAGACCTCTTGACAAACGAACACTTGTTCTGTATACTTAAAAAAGAACATTTGTTTGTGTGGTGGGATGCCATGGACAGAATTATTTTACACTGTGATCTGAATAATTTTTTTGCGTCGGTGGAGTGCGTTTGCCGGCCAGAGCTGAAGGGTATTCCCGTGGCGATCTGCGGATCGGTGGAGGAGCGGCACGGGATCTGCCTTGCAAAAAATGAATTGGCCAAGGCGGCCGGCGTGCGTACCGGGGATACGGTGGCGACAGTGCGGCGGAAATGTCCGGAGGTGGTGATCGCACCGCCCCGGTACGGGGAATACGAGCGGTATTCCCGGGCGGTGAATAAAATTTACGCCAGGTTCACCGATATGATCGAGCCGTTCGGCTGTGACGAAAGTTGGCTGGACGTGACCGGCAGTACGCTCCTTTTTGGGGATGGGCTTACCATTGCCAACAGGATCCGGGAAACGGTAAAAAAGGAAACCGGACTCACCATTTCCGTGGGTGTTTCTTTCAACAAGATCTTCGCCAAATTGGGCAGCGATCTGAAAAAGCCGGATGCGGTAACGCCGATTTTCAGAAGCAATTTTCGGGATATCGTGTGGCCTCTGTCCGTCCAGGTACTGCTTGGCGTAGGGGCGGCGGCGTCCCGGGCATTGGAAAAGCGATGCGTGCGGACGGTGGGTCAACTGGCGATCACACCGCCACAGTATCTGCACGCCTGGCTTGGCAAAAACGGAGAGCAGCTTTGGCGGTACGCCAACGGGCTGGACGATGCACCGGTGATTCCTTTTGAAAAAGCGGCACCGATCCAGAGCATATCCCACGGGATGACGCCCCGGCGGGATTTGATGACGGACGAGGAAATGACGGCATTTATAAGGGAGCTTTCGCAGGAGGTGGGCCAGCGGCTTCGGAAATACGGCATGACGGCCGCCGGCGTGCGTGTTTCGGTGCGGGATACGAATCTGTGTACCCGGGATTTTCAAACGTCTCTTTCCACGCCTACCACCCATACGGAAACCATTGCCGATACGGCGATCCGGCTCTATCGGCAGAATTACCGCTGGGGGGGGCCGGTTCGCTCCGTTTCCGTGGGCGTATTCAAACTCACGGACAGCAATGCCCCCGTGCAGATGAGTCTGCTGCGGGATACGGCCGATACGGTGCGGGAAAGTCAACTGGACGGCGTAATGGATTCTCTCAGGGGACGGTACGGGGGGCACAGTATTTATTCCGCCTCTTATCTGCGTCTTTTGGCGGAAAGGGGCGGGAGGATGCCGGTTCTGGATCCCAGCAGAGTTTGGAATCCCGGCTATTCGTTCGGGGACAGGGGACGAGGCGTTTTAGACGGAAGCGGATAAAGAAAAACCGCGGTGTGTCCCAGAGGACGCATCCACGGTTTTACGGTTTGCGGGAAAAGGTCATGGCCAGTGCGGCGCAGGCCGCGGCAGCGGAAAGCAGCAGGTCATTCGGCGGCAGATAGCCGATAAACTGCGTAAGGGAAGATTCTGCGGCACACACGCTGACGGTGAAAAACACGCCGGTGAGCAGCCCCGTCAGAATCCGACAGATCCATCGAATCATAGAGAACACGGGCGGAGAAATTCCGCAGCTCCTTGGTTATAAATAAGAATACCACTGGTTATTATATCAAAGAAACTGCGAAAAAGCAACACGTCCCGCAAAATTTGTCGAAATTCTCATTACCTTTTCACTTTTCACTATGATCTCTTCACTGTATAAAGGACATCGTCCTTTATACTATAAACATCGCGTCATCGAAGTTTACAGCATATAAGATGCAAAACTTCGATGAGTGAAAAGATAAAAGTGAAGAGTGAAAAGAAATGGTTGCTTTTTGCCAAAGCAAAAAAGCTTCATTTTCTCTTATCTTTTCTCTCTTATCTCTTCTCTGCTGATAGAATAAATCTTTTATACTATCAGCATCGCGTCGCCGAAGGAGAAGAACCGGTATTTTTCCTCCACTGCGGTGCGGTAGGCGTGAAGCATCCGTTCCCGGCCGGCCAGTGCCGATACCAGCATGAGCAGGGTGCTCTTGGGCAGGTGGAAATTGGTGATCAGCGCGTCGGTGATCTTGAATTTGTAGCCGGGATAAATGAAGATGCCCGTGTCGCCGGAGATGGGATGCAGAATACCGTTTTCGTCGGCGGCACTTTCCAGCGTCCGGCAGGACGTGGTGCCAACGGCGATCACCCGGCCGCCGGCGGCACGCCGTTCGTTCACGATCCGTGCGGCCTCCTCCGTGACGGAAATAAATTCGGAATGCATTTCATGATCGGCCAGCTTTTCCTCCTTTACGGGACGGAATGTGCCCAGACCCACGTGCAGAAGCACGGGTACTACGGCACAGCCCTTTGCCCGGATCCGATCCAGCAGCTCCGGCGTAAAGTGCAAACCCGCCGTGGGGGCGGCGGCAGAGCCTTCGTGCCGGGAATATACGGTCTGATACCGTTCCGGATTTTCCAACTGTGCCGTGATGTAGGGCGGCAGGGGCATGGAGCCTACCCGGTGCAAAGCCTCGTATACCGTCTCGCACTGGGCTTTATCGGCCGAAAAGCGTACGATGCGGCAGCCCTCGTCGCCGATCCCTTCGACGGTGGCCTTGAGGATCCCCTCGCCGAAGGACAGCACGTCGCCGGGGCGGGCACGCTTGCCCGGGCCTGCCAATGCTTCCCATACGTCGTTTTCTTTCTGCTTCAGAAGGAGAAGCTCCACCGGGGCCGTGCTGTCCGTGGGCACGGCCGCGCCGTCGGCGGTCATCTTTACGATACGGCGGCCGATGATGCGTGCCGGAAGCACGCGAGTGTCGTTTATCACCAGCACGTCGCCGGGCTGAACGTAGTCAATGATCTGGGAAAAGACGGTGTGTGTAAGGGTGTCGGCGGCACGGTCGATCACCATAAGCCGGGAGGAATCCCGGGGCTCCAGCGGTGTCTGGGCGATGTAAGATTCCGGAAGCTCATAATCGAAATCGGAAAGGGTGAGATCGGTTTTAGGCAGCTTGTTTGTTATCATGCGGTTTTTATGTTCCTTTCGGGGAAAATTTCACGGATATTTTCCGTACTACTTGACAGGCGATAGAAAATATGTTACTATATCCTTGTACAGAAACGAAGCGTTCGTACATAAAATGAAGATAGAGGCGCGTCTACGATCAGTACCGGCGGGAAGGCAAGTCCGTTGCCACCGATCCGACGGGAAAGGCGAGAGATGCCGAGGTTCAAACGGTACGGATGCCGCTTGTTCCGGGACAGCTGGCGAAAGCGGCTGTACTGTCACTTCAGCCAAGGCTGTTGTGGGGTGCTATCTGTGTGCAGTATCGTGGTTTATCCATGCTTATATTATAGTACACAGAAAGCCGGTTTTCAACCGGTTTTTGTTATACCATGAAGGCTTGACGAAAAATTTTCTTTTTTCAGAGGTATATTATGGGAAATTTTCAGAAAAATCTTGTTTTTGAGGGTGCGGCTACCGCACTCGTGACGCCGTTTAAAAACGGTACGGTGGATTACGATACCTTCGGGCGACTGATCGATTGGCAGATCGCCGGCGGTATTGACGCTCTGGTTATTGCCGGTACCACCGGTGAGGGCTCCACTCTGACGGACGAAGAGCACCGGGAGGTGCTCCGTTACAGCGTAGAGCGTACGGCAGGACGTGTGCCGATCATTGCCGGTACCGGCTCCAACGATACGGACTACGCCGTTTCTCTTTCCCGTTATGCGTGCGAGGTAGGCTGTGACGCACTGCTCCTCGTGTCTCCTTATTACAATAAGGCAACGCCCAAGGGACTTGTAAAGAGCTTCCTTGCCGTGGCGGATGCCACCGATAAACCGATCATCCTTTACAACGTGCCGTCCCGTACCGGTGTGAATATTCCGCTGAAGGTGTATAAGGAGCTGGCAAAGCACGAACGGATCGTGGCTACCAAAGAGGCCTCCGGCAATCTCAGTGCCATTGCAGAATTGCGTGCGGAGCTTGCCGATACCCTTGCCGTATACAGCGGCAACGACGACCAGATCGTGCCGATCATGTCTCTGGGCGGCAGCGGCGTTATCTCCGTTCTGTCCAACGTAATGCCGAAGGAAACCCACGATATGTGCCGGTACTGCCTCAGCGGCGATTACAAATCGGCGGCTGATCTTCAGCTCAGACTGCTGCGGCTGATCAACGCTTTGTTTATCGAAGTGAATCCGATTCCGGTAAAGACTGCCTGCGGTATGATGGGACTCTGTGCCGAGGATATGCGTCTTCCCCTTTGTGAGATGGAGGACGCCAACCGTGCCGTTCTGGCAGAGGCCATGAAGCAGGCCGGCCTTATCTGATCCCGGCCGGATACGAAAACATATTTAAAAACGTTTCAGGAAGGATGCGGGAAACCTTTTCACCAAAGGTTTCCCGTGAAAAATAACAGCATGAGAAAAATTCTGCTTTCCGGATGCGGCGGCCGTCTCGGACGGGCCATTACCGAACGGATCGACGCACGGGACGACTGTGCCGTGGCCGCCGGCGTGGAGGTAAACAATGTCACGGCTTCCTATCCCGTATATGACGCACCCGAAGCCGTCACCGAGCGGGCGGACGTTATCATTGACTGCTCCCACCACACGGCGGTTATTCCGCTTTTGGATTATGCCAAAGCCAATCATATCCCGGCCGTGATCTGCACTACCGGTCACACGGAGGAGGAGATCGACGCTATCAAAGCGGCGGCAGAAGTGATTCCCGTGATGTATTCCCGGAATATGTCCCTGGGTATCAATCTGCTTTTGGATCTTGTGAAGCGGACGACGGCGGCTTTGGGGCTGGACTATAATATCGAAATTGTGGAACAGCATCACAATAAGAAACTGGACGCACCCAGCGGCACTGCACTGATGCTGGCAGATGCGGCAAAGACCGTCCGTGAGGACAGCGAATACGTGTACGACCGCCATGCGGTACGCCGTGAACGCGGAGAGACGGAAATCGGTATCCACAGCGTACGAGGCGGCACCATCGTTGGCGAGCACGAGGTGATCTTCGCCGGGCCGGACGAGGTGATCCGCCTGTCCCACAGCGCGTACAGCCGGGACGTGTTTGCCACCGGTGCGGTTCGTGCCGCGTTGTATCTTGCCGGAGTAAAACGTCCGGGACTGTATACCATGTCCGACATGATTGCGGACGGTAACGTGTAAAGCGGGGAAAAACTATGTTCAAAACAGGACTTGTATCCGTCACCTTCCGGAATCTGACGCCGGCGGTGATCACCGATCTGACCGCCGAGGCGATGCTTTGCGGCATCGAGTGGGGGGCGGACGTGCACGTGCGTCCCGAGGATCTCGAAAATGCTGCCGCCGTGGGTGCATACACCCGGGAGCGGGGACTTTCGAATATTTCCTACGGCGCCTATTATTACGCCGGCTATTCGGAGGAGAATTTCGGCGATCTGATCGCCGGTGCCAAAGCACTGGGTGCACCGAACATCCGTGTGTGGGCAGGCAAAAAGGGAAGTGCCGAGGAGGATGGCCGCCGAATGGTGGTGGACTCTCTTCGCAGGATCACCGAGGAGGCCGCACGGGAAAATATCACCGTTTCCCTGGAGTTTCATCGGAGAACCCTTACCGATACACCCGATTCCGCCCGGCGTCTGATGGAAGAGGTGGCAAACGAAAACCTGCACCTCTACTGGCAGCCCAATCAGGATATGGATGCCGCATACAACGTGCAGTCCATTCGTACGGTGCTTCCGTATATTTCAAACGTGCACGTTTTCGCCTGGGAAGGATCGCAGAAGTTCCCCCTGTCCCACGGAGAGAAGGATTGGCGGCAGTATCTGGATGCTCTTGCCGACTCCGGCAGAGAGCACGCCCTGCTTCTTGAGTTTGTGTGCGACGGAACGGAGGATCAGTTCCGACGAGATGCGGAAACACTCCGAAACTGGCTTTGACCCAAAAAGAAAAATCAATCGGCTTGAGATGCACGTCGTCTCAAGCCGATTTTATATGTCGATTTAGCGTTTGATTTCGGTGAAGCCGATCTTGCGGCGGACCTTAGACATGGTGCGGAGCGTGTCGTGTGCCGCTTCTGCCGCGCCCTTTGCCATGACGGATTCCAGATAGGCCTTGTCTGCCATCAGACGGTTGAATTCCGCCTGAATGGGAGCCAGTGCATCGGCACAGGCCTCGCCGACAGCGGCCTTGAAATCGCCGTAGCCCTTGCCGTCGAATTCCCGCTCGATCTCTTCCATGCTCTTGCCGGCGAACGCACCGTAAATGGACATGAGGTTCTCGATGGCCGCCTTGCCTTCGCCGCGTCGTACTTCACAGCCGGAGTCGGTAACGGCACGCTTGAACTTTTTGAGGATCACGTCTTTCGGGTCCAGAATACGGACCACGGCGTATTCATTCTCGTCGGATTTGCTCATCTTTTTGGTGGGATCGGCCAAAGACATGACCCGTGCCGCCGCCTGGGGGATGAATCCTTCCGGTACGACGAAGGTGTCGCCGTAAATGCCGTTGAACCGTTCGGCAATATCCCGTGCCAGCTCCAGATGCTGTTTCTGGTCACTGCCCACCGGGACAAGCTCCGTCTGGTACAGAAGAATGTCCGCCGCCATCAGTGCCGGATAGGTGAAAAGACCGGCGTTGATGTTATCGGCGTTCTTGGCACTCTTGTCCTTGAACTGGGTCATGCGGGAAAGCTCACCGAACATGGTGTAGCAGTCCAGAATCCAGCCAAGCTCCGCATGGGCGGAAACGTGGCTCTGGGCAAAGAGTACGTTTTTCTCCGGATCCAGGCCGCACGCCATATACAACGCCAGCGTTTCATAAGTGCGGCGGCGAAGCTCTGCCGGGTTCTGCCGCACGGTGATAGCGTGCAGATCCACCACGCAGTAATAGCAGCGATACTGCTCGGAAAAAGACGGGAAATTATGAATGGCACCCAGATAGTTGCCGATAGTCAGCATACCGGAGGGCTGTACGCCGGAAAATACTACTTTTTTATCCTTATACATATGTGTCAGATCCTTTGCTTTACAAGTGTTCTATACATTATACCGCAACTTTCCGTAATTGTCAATGCGGCGGCGGGCAGAATCTTTATTCCGTTTCTGAATGGGGAACGGGCGGCTGGCGAATCGCTTTCGGAATATAGAACCTGGGCACGTGTCCCGTGATTTTTTTGAAGCATTTGGAGAAATGAGAGGTTTCGGAAAAGCCGACCTGTTCGCCTACCTCGGCAACGGTATATTCCCCGGACAAAAGGAGAGAGACGGCGGTCTGCATCCGGTACGCAAGCAGAAACTGATGGAGCGTCTGTCCCGTTTCATTTTTGAAGATCCGGTTTACGTAATTTTTGTGATAGGAAAAGTGCCGGGATACGGATTCGTTGGTCAGCGGTTCGGCAAAATGCTCTTTTACGTATGAGACGATGGCTGTCCCTTTGCTTTTTTGAACGGAGGCGTTTTCCTCCTGCTTCATCCGTGCGGCACAGAGCAGAACGTCTTTCAGCAGCGTGCTGCACCGCTCCGTATAATAGGCAGCCCTGCGGTTGTATTCCTCCACGATCTCTTCAAAAGTTCCTTTTTTATAAAATTCCGAAAAATACAGAACGTCGAATAGCCCGTCCGCTTCCTCCGGCAAATGAGGCTCCAGATACATTTCCGGACGGAAATCCTCCGCCTTTACAAAGGGAATCGGCTCGCCCATGGTTTCCTTTCGGCACAGAAAATCAAAGTTGTACGCCAAAAGCACCATGCCGTCTGCGGAGGACGTGTTGTGATAGGGAATACCGCTTCGGATAAAGAGAAAGGCACCGGGCTTCATGGAGTACGCCCGGTCTCGTACCGTGATTTCGCCCACGCCGTCCGTGCAGTAAAAAATACGGTGGTCCAGGGCAGTTACCGGCTGGCGCTGAAGCGGTTTCGTATGCACTCTGGCGAACCGTACGTAAGGATTGATCTGCAACACCTGCATTATCTCCATTATCTTTGTTTTTTACAAAAACAGATTTGTTTTTCGTATGTATTATAGCATAATTCTTTGCTATAATCAAGAAAAAAGAAAAAAGGAAAGAGAAAATATGATTGAACGCATCTATCCCCGCAAGGCACGTATTGCCATGTTCTGCGTAGGACACGCCACCTACTGGGGGCAGTTTGACGGACTGCTTGACAGCCTTCTTGCCTATCATGCACAGCTGATTGAAAAGATCCGCCCGAACGGGGTGGAAATCGTGGATTTCGGCATGATCGACAGCAGCGAAAAAGCATACGAGGCGGCAGAGAAGATCAAAGGAGTGAATCCCGATCTGATCTTCTGCAATATGATCACCTACGCGACCTCTTCCGTCGTTGCCCCCATTCTGCGGGAAAAGATCGCCCCGGTCATCCTTTTGGCACTGCAGCCCCGGTATGCGCTGGATTACACCAAGGCCTCCACCTTCTTGCAGCTGCAGAACGATAACATCTGCTCCGTGCCGGAGTTTACGGGCGTTGCCATCCGGCTGGGCAATCCCATCACCGATGCAGTGATCGGCACGCTGGACGGAGACGGTGCGGCGGAGGGTGAGATACGCGAATGGTGTGAGATCGCCAAGGTACTGCACGCTCTGCGGGGTGCCCGCATCGGGCTCATGGGACACGTTCTGGAATCCATGTACGATATGCACGCCGATCCTACGGCCATATCGGCGGCGTTCGGCCTGCACGTGCCGCTGCTTGAGATGGACGATCTGGCCGCCATCCGTGAGACGGTGACGGCAGAGGAGATCGAAGCGAAAAAGGCGTTTATCCTTGGTGAATTTGATACACCCGACCCAAAATCCGATCCCGTAACGGAAAAACTGACGGAGGAAGATCTCGTAAACGCCGCCAAAACTGCCTGTGCTCTTGACCGCTTTGTGAAGAAACACCGCCTGAACGGTCTGGCGTACTATTACGAGGGAATGGAGGGAAGCCATACCCGGCTTACCGCCACCACGCTTATCGCCGGCAACTCTATCCTTGCCGCCCAGGGCTTCCCCATGTGCGGTGAGTACGATCTCAAGACCTGTATTGCCATGTATATCATGGATCAGCTGGATATGGGCGGCAGTTTTGCGGAGCTGCATCCCTTTGATTTCAACGAAAACTTTATTCTGATCGGACACGACGGTCCCCATCATCTTCGCATTGCGGAAGGAAAGCCGGTGCTCCGCAGTCTGAAGAAGTATCACGGCAAGCCGGGACGGGGGGCCTCCGTGGAATTCAAGATCAAGGAAGGTCCCATTACCATGCTGGGCATCACCACGGATGCAAACGGAAAATGTAAGTTCGTCATTGGGGAAGGGGAGTCAAAGCAGGGCCCCATTCCGCCGACTGGCAACACCAATACGAGAGCCTATTTTGCTCCCGATACCAAAACGTTTATCAAGAAATGGTGCATGGAAGGCCCGACGCATCACTTTGCCCTGGGTATCGGACACCGTGCCGAAACGCTGAAAAAGATTGCGGACGTTCTGGGTATTCCGGCCGTCATCGTGAGGTAAACGTATGAAACGGGATCTCTTTGTGTTTGCCGGGCAGTCCAATATGATGGGTGCCGGCGTGTATCCGCCCAAGGTGCCGTGTACCGTTGTGGATTCGCTTGAATATAAGCATAAGCCCCGGCGGCTGGGCGAGGCAAAAGGGGCGTTCGTTCCCGCCGCCTATCCTACCGGTGAATTTTCCTATGCGGATCTCACCGCCGCCTACGCATCCGAACGGGTGAACGAACGGGGGGAGAGCGATCTTGCGGTGTACAGCAAGAATACCTATTTCTGCCCGGCCATGTCCTCGCTGAACTCGGATGCGGAGAAAACCCAGTTCCCCTTTGATTCTTTTTCGGAGGCTACCGCATCTCTGGGGGCGTCTCTGCCGCTGTTCCTCGCTGTGGAATGGGAGAAAAAAGGCGGCACATGTGCCTACGCCCATATCGCGAAAGGCGGCGTCTGTATTGCCCATTATCTGAATGATGAAATGGCTCGGGAATATACGAAACGGATACGTGCGTACAACGAGGCAAACGGCACGGCTTTCCCGGCGGAGATTCCCGAACCCCAGCGGATGCCGGGTGCCGCCGATTACTGTTTCCAAAAATGCAGGGATTTCTTTGCGGATGCTGAGGACGCTTTCCCCGAATCCCTTTCCGGTGTGCGGGGCTTCTTCTGGCTCCAGGGGGAGGGAGACGCCGGCTCCCATCCCGTGGAATACGGTACGAAGATGGATGTTCTGTGGGAAAAACTGAAAGAGATCGGCTTTACCCATTTCTTCTGTATCCGCGTGGACTATTTTGGAAATCCGAAAATCGTACGTATTATGGGTGCCCAGGAGGATTTTGCCGCACGGCATAATGATGCGTATATGCTGACCCGGGCGGCGTCCTATTTTCCCTACGCCGGGCGGGACGAGTCGGAATGGTTTGTGGAAACGCCGGCGGAGGAATATCAGAACTGCCGGGACAGCTTTTTCGGCTTCACCAATCAGCACATAAACGAAAAGGGATTTATCACCATTGCCCGGCACGCCGCAGATAATCTGTACCGTGTGCTGAAAGAGGGAGAAGAGCCGATCCTTGAGCCGGAAAATATCCGGGAAATGCTTTTGTAAAATCGCATACAACAGGAACATGTAAGGAGAAGAGTATGTATAATATCAAACTGGAAAATTACGTTCCCAAACCGGTGCCCGCCACCACAGACCGCATCGTGGCGGCCCACTATTATCCCGCATGGAAAAAAGGTGCCGCCGGTCTGCACGACTCCTTTAACGATCTGCACGGATTTCCGGAGCGTACGCCCCTTGCGGGATACTACGACGAGGAAAATCCCCAGTACTGTGACTGGGAGATCAAATGGGCACTGGAGCACGGCATCAACTGCTTTATCCACTGCTGGTACAGAAAACCGGAGAACATGGGCAAGCCGGTGACGGTGAAGGATCTTCGCTGTGCACACGGCATCCACGAGGCACTGTTCAACGCCCGGTACGGCAATATGATGAAGTTTGCCATCATGTTTGAAAACAGCCCCCGCTGGGGCACTACGGATTCCAGAGACATCGTGGAAAACCTCATGCCCTTTTGGTGCGAAAACTATTTCAGCCGGGAAAATTATCTTGTCATCGATAATAAGCCGGTGCTGTTTATCTTCGGTGCCGGACGGCTGGAAGAGGTGTGGCCCGATCCCAAGGACCAGGCGGCGGCCTTTGACGCCTGCCGGGAATACGCAAAGACGCAGGGCTTTGACGGCATGATCTTCGGTGTGTGCAATACGGGAATCCCCATGGAACGGTACGATACGTTTATGACCCGTGGATACGATTTCGGCTTTGGCTACACTACGCTTTACAGACCGAAGGATAACTACCCGCCGGAGGAAGAAGTAATCGACGGACAGTGCGATACGTTTTCGGAACGGGTTTCCGCGGATCCCATGCGGTTTTTGCCTACGGCCAGCTGCTTCTGGGATGCATCGCCCCGGCACAGCAAGCACTGGATCGATCTGGGATACACCTTCCATCTGACGAAAACCTGGTATGCCACGCCGGACGGCTTCCGTACGGTGCTCCGCCGGATGAAGGAGACGACGGACGCTTTGCCGGACGGTGCGTGGGGAAAACGGATCTTCATGATTGATAACTGGAACGAGTGGGATGAGGGGCATTTCATCGCCCCCAGCCATGAGTTTGGCTTCCGCTATCTGCAGGCGGTTCGTGAGGAACTCTCCTTCCGGGATAACCTGCCCGATTACCGCATGCCCCAGGATCTGGGACTCAGCGAAGGCTTGAACAAATCCTTCCCGGAGCCGGATCTTCGTGAGATCTGCAAAGAGAAATTCGGCGTGGAGTGAAGAGAAACAAAAAACGCTGCACATCGCCTCTGTATTCTTAGCGGAGAAAACACGAACACCACCAAGGATTTTTCTTTGGTGGTGTTTTTGTTGGCGACGGCTAAGCAAAGCCTCCCTTGTGTAAAGGGAGGTGGAGGGATTGTAAAAGCAAGATTATACCACAAAACAATCCCTCAGTCACCTTCGGTGACAGCTCCCTTTGCACAAGGGAGACTTATATGCGCCGTTCTTGTTCGGGCTTCTGCCCGATGGTGCGTGGACTGTCATGCACTATGCTTACCCCAGAGACAAACATTGGAAAGGAAAAATGGGAGTTCAACCTGTGTTAGAAAAATTCTCTCCAAACGAGTTATTGTTTTCAAGAATAAATGTGCTATAATAGTAGTAGGATAAGCGCTGATCCAAAACATCTTGGAGAAACAACAATGATTAAACTTGGAGAAAAAATAAAATCATTAAGAAAACAGAAAAACATATCCCAAGAGGTTTTTGCTAACTATCTTGGTGTGTCTTTTCAAGCTGTTTCAAAATGGGAAAACGGTAACACAATGCCAGATGTGACTATGATCCCCGCAATCGCCTCCTTCTTCGGTGTTTCAACAGACGAGCTGTTTGATTTTAATCTATTTGAGATAGAAAAGCAGGTTGAGGCAATCTGTCATGAGGCATATAAATATCGTTTCACCGATGGAGCAGAATCTGAACGTATTTTGCGCGAAGGATTGCAGAGATTCCCCGGGAATGACATCATATTGAATAATCTGCTATATACGTTGGATTATCAGACGAGAGCAGATGAGGTAATCACTCTTTGCAAAACTCTCATTGAGTCTACGAAGGATGATTCCGTAAAATATGACGCCTGCCGCATTCTTGCATCGTGCTATAAAGAAAACGGTCAGAATGATTTGGTCAAGCCTACCATTGAAATAATTCCCGAAATTTATTTTTCTAAATTAGAGCTGATGGCATCTCTTTTAGATGGAGAAGACAGCTATGAGGCGGCACAAAAGCAGAAAAACATTTCTGCTGAGGATCTGATTGATATGCTGATTGTCACGGGTAAGCACTTAAAAGAAAATGGTGAACTTGAAAAAGCCAATTCGCAATTTAGGATTGCACTAAAAGTAATGGATGCTTTTGAGGAAGATTTTGTTGAAACCAAATGGTTCAAATCTACCGTTTATGAGTACACAAACGAACAACGAAAAGAAATTGAAACATTGCTCGCAGAATAAACGCTCGCCCCGCCTCGCGCGGGGCTTTTCTTTGTTTTCTGCATATCAAAAAAGCCTTCTCCTGTGGGAGAAGGTGGCAGCCGAAGGCTGACGGATGAGGAGTACTTTGCGTTTGTTTCAAACACCTCATCCACCGCTAACGCGGCCCCCCTTCCCCCACTGGGGAAGGCTATTCGATTTTACCGCTAATTTTGCACGCGCTCTGTGCAGCGTTTTTTATTTGAGAATTTTACAGAATCAACTCGGTCAGGGCGTACAGTACGGACGGGCAGAGCAGACAGCCAAGTCCGGTATAAAATGTAGCAGTCATTGCACCGTAAGGTACGAGAGCCGGATCTGTTGCGGCCAATCCTGCACTTGTGCCGCTGGTAGTACCCATGAGACCGCCGAAGATCATGGCGGCACGGGGCGTGGTCAAACCGACTTTCTTTGCTACGACGGGCGTCGCGATCATTACAGCAACGGATTTGACAACGCCGGCCGCAATGGAGAGGGTGATCGCTTCAGCGGATGCACCCAAAGCTTCGCCCGTAACGGGACCGACGACGAACGTTACCGCACCGGCACCGATGGTTGCCACGTCTTTCGCATCGGTATATCCGAAAGCATAGGCGACGATGCCGCCTACTACAAAAGAGGAAACGATGCCGAGGAAAAGTGCCGCGATGGCTACAACGCCGCACTTCTTGATTTCGGAGATCTTCGCACCGAAGGCGGTGGAAACGATGGTGAAATCACGGAACATGGAGCTGCCGAGGAAACCAACGCCGGTAAACATGGCAACGTCCGCCAACCCCTTCGTGTATTTGACACCTTCCTCCGGGGCAAGGCCGGCATTCATGACAGCACCGCTTATGTATGCCAGGATGAGACCGATGAAAATGGCGATGGCGGAAGAATGAATTCTGCCCTTCGTGATTTTTTTTGAAATGAAATCAGATATCAGGCAGAGGAGACCGACCACGATAAACGAGGCGATAAATGCGTTCTTCGTACAGAACGTTACGATAATATCAAGGATCTGGTTCATTTCTCCGTCTCCTTCCCGGCTTTCTTCGCATCAATCTTTCCGGCCAGCGTGTTCAGAAGAACAAGGCAGATGAATGCGGCGACTACCACCGCCAGACCGGCGACCAGTGCAACGACGCCGCCGGAGAGGGCACTGTATACGTTCTGGGAAGCGGACATGGCGATAATTACGGGCAAAAACATGGCAGACCAGAACTGGATGCCTTTTTCCCAGCCGGTGGGCAGGAGATTTGTGATCTTTTTGCAGTTGGTAATGAGAAGCAGCAGAAGCATGGAGAAGCCAACGCCGCCCACGTCCGAGTTAATGCCGGTCAAAAGACCGATGATTTCGCCGATCGTAGTACCGAGAAACATACAAGCGGCAAGGATTGCTACACCGTAAATCATGACAGAGACCTTTCTTGATAGTTGTGTTTTCGTTTTTTGTTCCCGCTGTTTTTTTGCAAGACTTTTGCCGAGTTCGCCATCGACGGACTCGGCAAGCGGTGAGATAATGTATAATTCAGTGAAGTTTTATTCCCACTCGCTTACGAGTTCTTTCCCACAGTTACTTTTCGCCTTATTCTGGGCTAATTTCCGTGAGATTTCTCTCGTTTTGCTTCGTTTTTCTCTGTATTCTCTGTGTTCTCAGCCCGCTTGGTACTGTTTTGGTAT
>JAZPZY010000071.1:0-96483 GCA_045544955.1 Eubacteriales bacterium | reverse complement strand
AGAAATCGAAACGGCGACACAGACACTGCAGCGGCACACCGGGTGCACCCGCTGGCACGCTCTGCGGCTCCTGGAGGGCACGAACACTCCACAAGCAATCAAGTTACCGCCAGAGGCTCTGGACGTCCTCGCAGACTTCCACGCCACCCACAAGCCGTCTGCCGTCTCCGACAGCATCGTAACCGCCACGGTCAGGCAAGCTGAAGAAATAGCAGCGAACGTGATCTGCACTTCCCCGGCAGCCCATCGGCGTGAAAAGCGGATCGATGCGGTACTGACCGGGCGGATCATGGCGTACCCCGTCATGATGCTCCTCTTACTTTTTATATTCTGGATCACTGTGGAAGGGGCAAATTATCCCTCTGCCTTTCTTTCCCATCTTCTCTTTTCCTTTGAAGCACCGCTTTACCGGGGACTTTCCGCCCTCGGACTCCCTGTATTTTTCAAGGAGATGCTGGTATACGGCGTATACCGTGTTCTTGCCTGGGTTGTCTCCGTTATGCTTCCGCCCATGGCCATCTTTTTTCCGCTGTTTACACTTCTTGAAGACGTGGGCTATCTGCCCCGCATTGCGTACAATCTGGATCGGTGCTTTCATAAATGCGGCACGTGCGGCAAACAGGCACTGACGATGTGCATGGGATTCGGCTGTAATGCGGTAGGTGTGGCCGGCTGTCGGATCATTGATTCACCCAGGGAACGGCTTATTGCCATGCTGACTAACAGCTTTGTTCCCTGCAACGGCCGCTTTCCCCTGCTGATTGCCATGACTTCCTTTTTACTTTTGCCGACGGGCGGCGGTCTTACTTCTTTTTACGGGGCCGTATTTCTTTCACTGATCATCGTTTTCTCCGTTCTCGTCACACTGCTTGTCTCTTTGCTTTTATCCGCCACGTGGCTCCGAGGCGTTCCCTCCTCGTTTACACTGGAGCTTCCTCCCTATCGTCGGCCTGCCATTTTTTCCGTGCTCGTTCGCTCCGTTTTGGATCGGACTGTCTTCGTGCTGGGGCGGGCTGCCGCCGTTGCGGCACCTGCAGGCATGCTTATCTGGCTGCTTGCCAACGTTGACGCCGGCGGTCTCTCTCTGTTTGCACACGTAACACGCGCGCTGGATCCCCTTGGACGTTTTATTGGGATGGACGGCGTAATACTGACTGCGTTCATCCTGGGGTTTCCCGCCAATGAAACGGTCATCCCGATTATGATGATGGGGTATATGGCGACGGGCACGCTTTCAGAATACGAATCTCTGTCCGCACTGCATTTGCTTTTTCTGGAAAACGGCTGGACGCCCGTTACCGTTCTCTGCGTCGTGCTGTTCTCTCTGATGCACTGGCCCTGCTCCACCACGCTCCTCACACTGCATAAAGAAAGCGGAAGCCTCAAATGGACGGCAGCCGGCTTTCTTCTGCCAACGCTGCTGGGGGTGTTCACCTGCGCTGCCGTAAACGGAATCGCACGGATCATTGCTCAAATTTAGCACTCACAATAACAGAGCGCTAACAATTTACACTTCGGACATATTTCTTTCTATTCATATTCATATTTCTGCTGTATCATACTATCCGTAACGGGGAAAGTACATACAGTTAGGAGAAGCGGCGTTCCGCCCCCCCCCGAAAAACGCACAGACACGCCGCGCGTATGAAATATGAATATGCAGAAGCTGACGCAAAAAAGCCTGGAATCCCTGCAGACCGCGCGGGATATTGCCGCAGAAAACGGCAATCAGCAGATGACGGAAGCACACCTTCTGTCCGCCCTGCTCTCTCAGCCGGAAGGACTGATCGGTGAAATGCTCCGCACCATGGACGTATCGCTCACACAGATTGGCAGCGAAGTTAGCACACTTGTAAACAATCTGCCAAAAGTCAGCGGCGACGTAGACGCTGACCGCATCTATCTTTCGACTGAACTGAACGCCGCGCTCACTGCGGCGGAGAAAGAAGCGGCCGCAATGCAGGATGAATACGTGTCCGTGGAGCACCTGTTCCTCGGTATTTTGGAAAAGCCGGAAAGAATAGTGAAGGAGCTGTTTTCCGCACACGGCATTACCCGGCAGAAATTTCTTGCCGTTTTGAAGAACGTCCGGGGCACGAGGCGTGTTACCAGCGATCAGCCGGAGGGGACGTACGACGTGCTGAAAAAATACGGATCGGATCTGGTGGAAATGGCACGCCAGCAAAAACTTGATCCGGTCATCGGCCGGGACGACGAGATCCGGAACGTGATCCGCATCCTGTCCCGCAAGACGAAGAACAATCCCTGTCTCATCGGTGAACCTGGCGTGGGAAAAACCGCTATCGCCGAGGGACTTGCACAGCGCATCGTCCGGGGTGACGTGCCGGACAATCTGAAAAACCGGATGCTGTTCTCCCTGGATATGGGAGCACTGATCGCCGGGGCAAAATTCCGGGGCGAATTTGAGGAACGGCTGAAGGCAGTCCTTCAAGAGGTAAAGGAAAGCGCCGGACAAATTATTCTGTTTATCGACGAACTGCATACCATTGTAGGTGCGGGAAAAACAGACGGTGCCATGGATGCGGGCAATCTGCTCAAACCCATGCTGGCACGGGGAGAGCTTCACTGCATCGGCGCCACTACACTGAACGAATACAGACAGTACATCGAAAAAGACGCGGCACTGGAACGCCGTTTCCAGCCTGTACTGGTGGATGAGCCCACCGTTGCGGATACGATCACCATTCTGCGTGGACTGAAAGAAAAATACGAGGTCTTCCACGGCGTAAAGATTCAGGATCAGGCACTGGTCACGGCGGCTTCCCTATCCGGGCGGTATATTTCCGACCGCTTTTTGCCAGACAAAGCCATTGATCTCGTAGACGAAGCGTGTGCACTGATCAAAACGGAAATGAACTCTATGCCCACGGAAATGGACGAGATCTCCCGTAAAATCATGCAGCTTGAAATCGAGGAGGCGGCACTCTCCAAGGAAACGGATAAACTGTCTGCGGAGCGTCTTTCCGGCATCCGGGAAGAGCTGGCAGCTCTGCGTGACTCCTTCTCACAGATGAAAGCCCGCCTGGAAAACGAAAAGCAATCCATAGGTCGCGTACAGAAGCTGCGGGAGGAGATCGATGCCGTAAACGCCGCCATCGAGCGCGCACAGAACGAATACGATCTCGCCAAGGCCGCCGAGCTGAAATTCGGCAAGCTGCCGGCTCTGCAGAAAGAACTGGAAGAAGCGGAATCCCAGGCGGTGGACAGCAACAAAAACACTCTGCTTCGGGATACGGTAACAGAGGAAGAAATTGCCCGGATCATCTCCCGCTGGACGGGAATTCCGCTCTCCAAGCTGATGGAGGGCGAAAGAGAAAAGTTGCTTCATCTGGATGACACCCTGCACCGCCGGGTGATTGGTCAGGAAGAAGCCGTCTCCCGGGTATCGGACGCCATTCTCCGTTCCCGTGCCGGTATCCGGGATCCGCGCCGCCCCATCGGATCGTTTTTGTTCCTCGGCCCCACCGGCGTGGGCAAGACGGAGCTGGCAAAAGCACTGGCGGAGGCGTTGTTCGACGACGAGCACAGCATGATCCGTATCGACATGAGTGAGTACATGGAGAAATACTCCACCTCCCGGCTCATCGGCGCGCCTCCCGGATACGTGGGATACGACGAAGGCGGTCAGCTTACCGAGGCGGTACGCCGCCGTCCCTACGCCGTTGTTCTTTTCGACGAAGTGGAGAAGGCACACCCGGACGTGTTCAACGTTCTTCTGCAGGTACTGGATGACGGTCGGATTACAGACAGCCAGGGACGGACGGTGGATTTCAAGAACACCATCATCATTATGACCAGCAACCTGGGATCGGACCGGATCCTGGACGGCATCACGGAATCGGGTGAGATCAGCGAGGAAGCCCGGGACAGCGTACACGCCCTTCTGAAGCGGAGCTTCCGCCCGGAGTTTCTGAACCGGATGGACGAGATCGTGTTCTACAAGCCGCTTACCAAAGAAAATATTCGCGGCATTGTGGATCTGCTTCTTTGCGATCTTGCAAAACGACTCTCTGATCGGCGTCTGTCTCTCGTCGTTACCGATGCGGCAAAAACGCATATTGCGGATGCCGGCTACGATCCCATATACGGCGCCCGTCCGCTGAAGCGGTATCTGCAGACTCATCTGGAAACGAAGATCGCACGGAAGATTCTCAGGGACGATCCGGAGCCGGATACCGTCCTCACCGCAGATTTCAACGGAACGGAGCTGACCGTCTCGTAAAACAAAAAAGAATCGGAAAACGCCAAAAAGTTTTCCGATTCTTTTCTTTTTTCACTTTTCCCTTGCATTTTCTCATATAAAGCGGTATAATATCATTATTATCCAAGATTTTTCCGATTTCAGGAGGCATGCACCCATGCTGGACATCAAATTTCTCAGAGAAAATCCCGACGTTGTAAAGCAGAACATCAAAAACAAATTCCAGGACGCAAAGCTTCCCCTTGTGGACGAAGTGATCGAGCTGGATACGGAACGCCGCCGTGTGATCCGCGAGGCAGACGAGCTTCGCGGCAGCCGTAATAAATACTCCAAACAGATCGGCGCGCTGATGGCACAGGGCAAGCGCGAAGAAGCCGAAGAGATGAAGCGTCTTGTTACCGAAAACGCCAATAAACTGGCCGCTGACGAGGCACTGGAGAAAGAACTGGACGAGAAGATCAAAAAGATCATGATGATCATCCCGAACATCATCGATCCCTCCGTTCCGATCGGTAAAGACGACAGCGAAAACGTAGAGATCCAGAAATACGGCGAGCCGGTGGTTCCGGATTTTGAGATTCCGTATCACACCGATATTATGGAACGCTTTGCCGGTATCGATCTGGATTCCGCACGCCGGGTTGCCGGCAACGGCTTCTACTACCTGATGGGCGACATCGCACGGGTTCACTCCGCCGTTATCTCCTACGCCCGTGATTTTATGATCGACCGGGGCTTCACTTACTGCATCCCGCCGTTTATGATCCGCTCCGACGTTGTGACCGGCGTTATGTCTTTCGCTGAAATGGAAGCCATGATGTACAAGATCGAGGGAGAGGATCTCTACCTCATCGGAACCAGTGAGCATTCCATGATCGGTAAGTTCATCGATCAGATCATCCCCGAGTCAGAGCTTCCCTACACGCTCACCAGCTACTCACCCTGCTTCCGTAAGGAAAAGGGTGCGCACGGTATTGAGGAGCGTGGCGTGTACCGTATCCACCAGTTCGAGAAACAGGAAATGATCGTGGTCTGCAAACCGGAAGATTCCATGATGTGGTACGACAAGCTGTGGCAGAACACCGTCGATTTGTTCCGTTCGCTGGATATCCCGGTACGTACGCTGGAATGCTGCTCCGGTGATCTTGCGGATCTGAAGGTAAAATCCTGTGACGTAGAGGCATGGTCTCCCCGTCAGAAGAAGTATTTCGAGGTAGGCAGCTGCTCCAACCTGGGCGAGGCACAGGCACGCCGTCTCCGCATCCGTGTAAACGGCGAGAACGGCAAGTATCTGGCACACACGCTGAACAACACGGTGGTAGCACCGCCCCGTATGCTGATCGCGTTCCTGGAGAATAACCTGAACGCCGACGGCTCGGTGAACATCCCCGTGGCACTCCGTCCCTACATGGGCGGCAAGGAAAAGCTGATTCCCACGAAGTAAAATTACGCAAAAAAAGAGCACATCCGTACCGGATGTGCTCTTTTCGGTTACTTAAGATACGGCTTTGCACGATCGACAGAATAGTAAGAGAAACTCCCCGGCGAATCAATCATTTCCCGTACAAAGATCAGCATCGCTACAAACGAGGGCGTTGGACGGAATGTATAGACCTGCTGCGTTTCGTCATCCAACTCGATCTGTGTCGTGGAAATTAGTTTGTATTTTTTCAGAATATCAATAATTTCGGCTGCCCGCTCCGCTGAAACACCCATGTTTTTCATCAAAAATCCCGACGTGAACGCTTTATTCCCTTCTCTTTTGTGGAGAAAAACGCACGCTTCAAACACTTCCTTCTCGGCAAAATCCTTAAAGAACGCCGGATAGTCAATCCCTTTGAAAAATGCTGTCTCCGCATCCTTTATATCGGGCACCAGCAGAAAATACTGCAATCGATTGGCAATGCCCATGCGCGTAAAGCCGTGATCGCTGAGTATACTGGAATAACGCTGCTCAGTTTTCCCCAAATCTTTTTCATAATCGGCAACACTGCCATCCCTGGGGAATTCGCCAAGCATCGCCCGCTCCATATCCCAGCAAAATTCAAAAATTGTCTTGAACTGCTCTTCGTCCGGTGTATCCAGAATTTTTTTAATCAATGCGGCGTGTAGATTACCGTAATCAGACAAACTTCTGCCAAACAGTTTATCGGTGGATATGCCGAAATAATCCGCAATTTTTGGGATCAGCTCCGTATCCGGCACGCCGCCGTTTTCCCATTTGGACACCGCCTGCGGCGTGACACCCACGGCGCTTGCCAGCTCCTCCTGTTTCACACCCTTCTCTTTTCTGAACGCCGCAATCTGTGTTCCGATTTTTGTAATATCCATGAAAATCTCCTTTTCGTAATAATTTCGAAAGGCCTTTCGTTGTATGTATTATAACACAACATCAGGTTGTTTTCAATGGAGGCTACATTGACAAAATCAACCGCACGCTGTGCGAATTTCGAGCACACAACCTGCGGTTGATTTATGCTTATAGAATCACGCTTCAAAATCGAACACGGCTTTTCCGTTTTCCAGTTTCAGCCGGGCGTCAAAGGATTTGCCGGTACGCTTCGATACAAATCCGCTGATAGGCTCCGTCCTGCCTGCGGTGAGCAGCTGCTCCACGGCGGCTTTGGGAATCACCCGGCCGCAAAGGGGCGAAAACAGGCTGAACTTACAGCCGTTCTCCTTATATCCTGCACAGCCGTATCCCCGCCGTGTGCGGCGAACGTCATTGCCGCACAGAGGGCATTTTCCCACGATATCGCCGAAATAGCCCGTATCGGTATCCTGAGCCGGCGGCACTTCCTTTTTGGCAAACACCGCCGCTATCTCGGAAACGGCAATGGAAACGCTTTCCTGCACGGTGGATTCCCCGCGGAACACACGCTTCAGGGCGCGCCCCACTTCGGCGGTTTTATATTTATCCATGCCGATTCCCATCTGGGACAGGGATTCAATCAGAAACTCACCGTCCGGAAGGATGGTATACACGTCTTTTTTCAGTTCAATATAGCCGGATTTCCGTGCGTTATCGATAATGCCGGTACGGGTGGCCTCCGTGCCCAGTTCCAGACCTTCAAACATGGCACGGTACTCCTCCGCATCGTCGCCATCCTCCTCCGTGCGTTCAGACGCAGCCGCTTTTTCTTCACGAAACGGATTCTTCAGATAATTGTTCAGCGTTTCCACCGTATAGTGCTTCGGCGGCGTGGTCTCTTTCTCCGTTGGCTGGAAATCGGTAACCACTGTGTCGCCTTTTTTCAGCGGCGGCAGGATTTTATCCTTCTGCGTGGTGTCGTCGTATTTCATCCAGCCGCGCTCCAGAATCACCGTTCCCTTCAGCGTGAACTCCTCCAGAACCGTATCGCCCTCCATGACGGCGATCTTGATCTCCGTCCGGTCAACGAGGCAATCCTCCGCACAGAACACGGCGGCAAACCTTCGGAACACGGTGGAATACACCTGCATTTCTCTCTCCGACAGATGATTCTTCTGCGGGATCTTATAGGTAGGCGTAAGAGCGGAGTGGGATTCGATCTTGGAATCGTCGAATATGGTTTTGCTGTCCTTGAAAACGAGGGGATAGCCCAGTTTCTTTGCGTTTTCAATGATCTTTTTGATTTTGTCCTTCTCCGCCGTGGCAAGATACTCGGAATTGGTACGTGGATAGGTCAGATATCCCTTTTCATACAGTCCCTGCACGATTTCCAGGGATTCCGTCATGGACATTTTGTATTTTTTGCTGAGGACGTTCTGCAATTTGGACAGCGAATACAGCTTGCCCGGTGCCAGCTTGTCCTTCTTGTGACGCACCGACGTAACCACCGTATTGGCGGCGTTATATCGCACGCACAGACGCTGGGCATCCGCCAGATGTGCTTTATCAAACTTCTGCTTGCTGGTAAGTTCCACCTTTTCGCCGTTCGTCTCGGCACGGCTGAACACAGCATAATACGGCTCCGGCACAAAGTTCCGGATCGCCATATCCCGATCGTAGATGGCACGGACGATAGGCACGATCACCCGCCCAACCCGAAGCAGCGTACCCGTTTTCAAGGTAGCGTACCGAGTGAGATTCACGCCGTACAGCCAGTCGATATAGGTGCGTGCGTAGCCTTCGTTTGCCAGATTCTCATACTCCGTTTCCGGTTTCATGCCGGAAAGTGCCTCCGCCACCGTCTCCGGCGTCTGATCCGGCAGCCAAAGCCGGCAGAGTTCTTTTTTGTTTTCCAGTGCGTGCCGGATACAGAGGCGGACGATGATCTCCCCTTCACGGTCGGCGTCTCCGGCGTTTACGATTCGATCCACGTCCGGGCGGTTGCACAGCGTGCGGATCGTTTCAAACTGTTTTACGATGCCAGCATCGCGGGAGCCGTCCGCATTTTTGCGAAGTTCAAACCGAAACTCCTCCGGAAAGCAGGGGATATTTTTGATGCTCCACCGATTTCCGTCCGGATTGGGACGGTAGGTTTCGATATCGCAGAGAGAGAACAGATGTCCGAAGGCCCACGTAACAAGATAGCCTCCGCCCTCGATATAGCCATCACGACGGGACATCCGTGCATTGGTGGCCGCTGCGATTCCGTCTGCAATGTTCCGGGCAAGCGACGGTTTTTCCGCAATGATAAGGATCATGTTCACCTCTCCTTTCAATGATATGCCGGGCAATGGGATCTCCACTGCCCGGCACGGGTATTTATGCCAAAAATCCGTTAACGATCTGCTCTTCGGCTTCCGCCTCGGAAAGGCCGAGCGTCATCAGCTTGATCAGCTGCTCACCGGCGATCTTGCCGATGGCGGCCTCGTGAATCAGCGAGGCATCCACGTGATTTGCCGTGATCTGGGGGCTGGCAAGAACGCAGGCATCATCCATGATGATGGCGTCGCACTCCGTATGGCCGGCGCAGGCGGTGTTGCCGTTCAGCCGGCTGACAAATTCCTGTCGGCTGTTTCCTTTAGCCACGCTGCGAGAAATTACATTCACGGAGGAACCTTCCCCGTTCATATCCACGGTAAAATCGGTCACGGCGTGCTGATCGCCCACGGTCATGATCTTCTCATGCACAACAAGCGAAGCCCCTGCAGCAAGATCCCCGTTTGTCACACGGGTAGTATCGTCGATACCGCCGATTTGGGTGGTCTCCATCTCCATGTGCGCGCCTTCGTCCAGATGCACCACGGTGGTGGGATTCATAAGCCGTTTGCCGCTTCCCTCGCCCTCGCCGTAATGCTTCTCCACGTAACGCAGGCGGGCGTTCTTGCCCAGATGGAACGTATGGATACCGTCGTGGGCGGAATCGCCGCATCCGGCGTTATGGATGCCGCACCCGGCAATGATCACCACGTCCGCATCGTCGCCGATGAAGAAATCGTTGTAAACTAAATCTTTCAGTCCCGCTTCACTGATAACTACGGGAATGTGGACGCTTTCGTTCTTGGTGCCGGGCTTTATGATAATATCAATACCGGGCTTGTCCGTTTTGGTCTGAATGTCAATGTTGGCCGTGGTATTTCTGCCGCCTGCCTTACCGTTTTCACGGATGTTGTAAGCACCCACCGGCAAAGAATCAAGCTCGGCAACCTCTTTAAGAAGACGCTTCTTGATTGCATCCATTACGCACGCACCCCCTCTACCTTATCGGCGAGCACGCTGCACGTGCCGCTTTCCGTGCCGGAAAGAAGTCCCGGCAGAAGCTCTGTACGGGGACCGACGGCGGCAACCTCTCCGTTTTTGATCACCACGATGGTATCCGCAATATTGAGAATACGCTCCTGATGGCTGATGATCAGAATGTTGCCTTTCGTCTGCTCGTGCATTTTTTCAAACACACGGATGAGATTTTGAAAGCTCCACAGATCGATGCCTGCCTCCGGCTCGTCAAAGATGGACAGCTTCGTACCCCGGGCCAGGATCATGGCGATTTCGATCCGCTTCAGCTCGCCGCCGGACAGGCTGGCATTCAATTCACGATCGATGTAATCACGGGCACAGAGTCCTACTTCGGAAAGAAGGGCACATGCCGTATCCACGTCCGTTTTCTTCCCTGCCGCAAGGCTTAAAAGATCCTTAACACGCAGTCCCTTAAAACGCACGGGCTGCTGAAAAGCGTAGCTGATGCCCAGTTTGGCACGTTCTGTGATGGATTTATTTGTAATATCCACACCGTCCAGCAGAATTTTGCCGGAGGTGGGCTGATATATGCCGGCTATAATTTTCGCGAGGGTGGATTTTCCGCCGCCGTTGGGACCTGTGATGGCAACAAAGCGGTCGTTAATTACGAGATTTACGTCATGAAGTATTTCCCGCTCACCGCCGACGTTAAAGCCGACGTTTTGCAGTTCCAGCATAGATTTCCTCCTAAAAAAATGGATTTTGACAAGGCGGAACGCTATTTTGCCTTATCATATTATTATATTACCAAAAATATGGCTTGTCAACACTTTTTTAGAAAGAATCTAAAAAAGCCGTGCCAGCGGCACGGCCTTTTTTCGTGGAATCAAAGGGCAATCTCGTTGACCATGTTGTAGTACTTGCGGAATTCTTCCTTCTTCTCCGCAATCACCTTATCCATGGCGGCAATCTCCTGCTGGGAGTATTTCTCAAGCATGCCGTCCTTCAAGGTGCCCTTATAGTAGCGGTCCAGGCACTGGGAGTACAGAATATCCACGGCAACGATCTCGCTCTTCTGCTGGCACATTACCAGATTGCTCTCACCGGCAAGCAGATGATCCACGGCAGCCACGCCCAGTTTTGTAGCCAACATACGGTCAGCAAGGGTGGGATCACCGCCGCGTACAACGTGTGACAGACGTACAAATCTGGATTCCACACCGGTTTCTGCCTGAATCCGGTCGGTAAGGCCCTCGGAGAAGTTCTCCACGCCCTCGGAAACGATTACGAGGAAGCTGCGTTTTCCGTCCGCACGGAGGCGGCGGATCTTTTCCATGCAGGCGGCCTCGTCAAAGGCAACCTCAGGAATAACGACAGCCACGGCACCCAGTGCCATAGCGGTATTCAGTGCGATGTCGCCCGCACCCCGTCCCATTACCTCCACTACGTTGCAGCGGGCGTGGGATTCGCAGGTATCACGCAGGCGGTCACACATGGCGAGAACGGTGTTCATAGCCGTGTCAAAGCCGATAGTGTTTTCCGTAGCGGTAATATCGTTGTCAATGGTACCGGGAATACCGATGGTGGGGATTCCTCTCACAGACAGATCGGTAGCACCGCGGAACGTGCCGTCACCGCCGATGGCAACGATACCGTCGATACCGTTTTTCTTACAGGTCTCAACGGCCTTCTGCATGCCCTCTTCGGTTTTGAACTCAACACAGCGGTCGGAATACAGAAACGTACCGCCGCGGCTGATGATATTGGACACGTTGCGTGCACTCAAATTGATCATTTTATCGTGAATCAAACCGCTGTATCCGCCGTAGATGCCCATTACCTCCACACCCCGTGCCAGAGCCGCACGGGTAACGGCACGTACAGCCGCATTCATACCGGGAGCATCGCCGCCGGAGGTCAGAACGCCGATTCTTTTAAATTTCTTTTCCATAATTTCCATACTCCTTCGTCGTCATCAGAATATATTTCTGTCCACCCGAATATTTTAATACATTATATGCAAAAAATCAAGTGGTTGACCGCAAAAAACGCCTTTTTTCGTAAACATTTATTCTTCTCTGCAAATAATTTTTCGCCGTACACCCTGTTGCAATTCCGTGAAAAATATGGTATACTGTTAAGAAACAAAGCGAATCATACGGAAAGGACGGTATACCGCACGTATACCGGCAGTGAACCTCCATGGAATACAAGTTTTCTGACAATCTGGCTTCGCTGAAGCCCTCGGCGATCCGTGAGATCTTCAAAAGCCTGACGGATCCTACCATTATAAGCTTTGCCGCAGGCAATCCCTCACCTTTGTCCTTTCCGGCAAAGGATCTTGCGGAGATCTCAGCCGACATCTTTGAAAAGAGTGCCGGCACGGCTCTGCAGTACGGCATTACCGAAGGCTTTCCGCCGCTTCGCAAGGCTGTTGCCGAGCGTCTTCTGACGAAATTCCATATCGGCCGGGAGTTTGACACCACGATCATCACCTCCGGCGGCAACCAGGGACTGGAGCTTGCCTGCCGCGTTCTGTGCAATCCGGGTGACGTGGTGCTCTGCGAAAATCCCAGTTTTATCGGTGCACTGAATGCGTTCCGTGCCATCGGTGCCAAAACGGTAGGCGTGCCGCTGCATGAGGACGGCATTGATCCTTCTGAGTTGGAAGCTGCTCTGATCGCCCACCCCAACACGAAGATGATCTATCTGATCCCCACGTTCCAGAATCCAGCAGGAACCACCACCAGTGCGGAAAAGCGTGCCGCTATCTACGAAATTGCCAAAAAGCACGGCGTGATCATTTTGGAGGACAATCCATACGGTGATCTCCGCTTTGCCGGCGAGGATATCCTGCCCATCAAGGCCATGGACGACGCAGGCATCGTAATTTACTGCTCCTCCTTCTCCAAGATCCTTTCCTCCGGCATGCGTGTGGGATTCGTATGTGCTCCCGACGCTATCGTACAGAAAATGGCCGTGGGTAAGCAGTGCGAGGACGTACACACCAATCAGTTCTTCCAGATGCTTTGCCACCGCTTCATGACGGAACGGGATCTGGATGCACACATTGAAAACATCCGTGCTCTGTACCGTGACAAGTGCAATCTAATGCTTTCCTGTCTCGATCAGTATATGCCGAAAGCCGTGCGTTACACACGCCCCGAGGGCGGTCTGTTTATCTGGTGCACTCTGCCGGACGGCGTAGATATGAACGCCTTCGTAAAAGCCGCTATTCAGAAAAAGGTGGCCGTGGTTCCCGGCACAGCCTTCAACTGCGACACGGAGGCACCGTCCCAGTCCTTCCGTCTGAATTATTCCACCCCGTCCGATGACGATATTCGCAAGGGTATCAAGATCATCGGCGAGCTGGCGGCGGAAATGATCGGGTAAAGCCACACACTCTATTTACAGGAAGATGTAAAATCATGTTTATTGATACCATACAGATCTCCGTGCGTGCCGGCAATGGCGGCAACGGATGCGTTTCCTTCCGCCGGGAAAAATACGTGGCCAAGGGAGGCCCGGACGGCGGTGACGGCGGCAACGGCGGCAACGTGGTGTTCCGCATTGACCCACATATGAACACCCTTCTCGCCTTTCGCTACAAGCGGAAATTCGCCGCAGAGCCCGGCGGCGACGGCAGCGGTGCCAAGCGTCACGGACAAAACGGTGCGGACGTGATCATCAAGGTACCGAGAGGCACCCTTCTCAAGGATCCTGCGTCCGGCAAGATCATCAAGGATATGTCCGACGGAGAGGATTTCATCCTCTGCCGGGGTGGCAAGGGCGGCTGGGGCAACAAGCATTTTGCCACGCCTACCCGGCAGGTGCCCCATTTTGCCAAACAAGGACGGGAGGGGGAAGCCCGGGACGTTCATCTGGAATTGAAGCTGATTGCCGACGTGGGGCTGGCCGGCTTGCCATCTGCAGGCAAGTCTTCCCTGCTTGCTTCCCTTTCCGCCGCACGGCCTAAGATCGCCGATTATCATTTCACCACACTGGAGCCGAATCTGGGCGTGGTGTCCACCGGGCCGGAGCGTGGCTTCGTGATGGCGGACATTCCCGGTCTCATTGAAGGTGCTTCGGAAGGTGCCGGTCTCGGACATGATTTTCTGCGCCACATTGAACGCTGCCGGCTGATCGTGCAGGTCATCGATATTTCCGGCATGGAGGGACGCTCTCCACTGGACGACTTCAATACCATTTCCGCAGAACTCGAAAACTTCAGCGAGACGCTCGCTGACAAACCGCGTATTCTGGCTGCCAACAAATCCGATCTTCTGGATCCGGATACTCTGCCGCCGGACGGCACGCCGGATGAAGAGGTAAAGAAGCTTATGAACATTGCCGACGCCCTCGGCTATAAGCTGATCTTCATCTCCACCGCCACGAAGCTCGGTCTGAAAGAGCTGACAGATGAAATCGAACGGCAACTGGCCGAGCTGCCGCCCACCATCACCTTCGAAACGGAGCTGCAGCCTGTTGATCTGGAAACGGACAAGGAAGGTGCCGACGCCGTCCGCATCCGCCGCGGCGACAGCGGTGCCTATATCTGCGAGGGTGCGTGGCTTGAGGCTCTGGTCAACCGGGTAAATCTGGACGAGAGAGAATCGCTCATGTACTTCCAGCGTATGCTGATCCAGGGCGGCGTCATCGACAAGCTGCGTGATGCCGGCTGTGAAGAAGGCGACACCGTGCATCTGTGCGGTATAGAGTTTGATTTTGTGGAGTAATGTCTCCGCAACATAAAGAAAGGGACAAAGCATGGATATCAAGGAAAAAATCTCCGACATCGTGGAAAACGCCGTAAAAATGCTGAAAGAGGACAAGAATCTTCTTAAGAACTTTCAGGATGAACCGGTAAAAACGCTGGAAAAGCTCATCGGCAAGGATCTGCCGGACGAACAGGTGGAAAAGGTTATTGAGTTGATCAAAGCGAAGCTCACCGCCGATGATATCGCCGACAAAGCGGAGGACATCAAAGGTGCACTGAAAGGCCTCGGCAAACTGTTCGGGAAATAATTACGGAAAAAGGACGGCTGCACAGAAATGTGCAGCCGTCCTTTTCTGTTTCAGCCGGTAAAGCCCTTTACACCAGTTTCCGGTATTCCGTAGGTGTAAGCCCTGTTTCCGTTTTGAACGTCTCCCGGAAATATGTAATGGAATGCAATCCGTTCTTTTCTGCGATCTGTGCAAGAGAATCTTTCGTAAGCCGTAAATCGGCGGCAGCATGCTCCACACGAAGCGCGTTGCGGTATTTTATCGGTGTAGTGCCCAGCTCATCACGGAAAAGATGATACAGCAGAGATTCACTGACGTGACAAACTGCGGCAAGGGCGGTTACGGAAAAATCCTCCGTGTAGTGCGTATCAATATATTTTGCGGCTGTTATCACCGCATCACTGTATTTCGGAACGTCGGAAAAGGCGAGTCGGGGCAAAATTTCCGCATACAGGCTGTAATATTGTCCGAGTGCACGGATCATGTTCACACGCTCACAGGTGGCAAACAGCGTGTATATATCGTTAATCCGTCGTTCTATATCCGCAATCCCTTCCGTATGCACACACTGCAAGGCGATCACACTATCTGTTTCTGCCAATGTAACCTTGTCCGATATGATCCTCATAGCGTAGTATTCGATGTCTGAATCACCTCGCCAGGATGCACTGTAACGCAAGCCCTCGGGAATATACAAAAGATCTCCTTTTTCACCGCAAAGGCGGATTCCCGGTGAGCTTATCAACACCTGACCGCTTACCACATAAATAAAAACGGAATCCTTCTGTCCCATCCGTGCATCAAAATACTGCGGACAGCAGAAGTGCATCCGGCTGATTCCAAACTCTGTCATGCAGAGTTTCTTTTTATAAATACGATTTTCCATAAATATCCCCCTGATTTCTGCAGGATTGTTTCTTTCTTCTGCATTATACCATATTTACGCACCGGAGGCAATATGGTATAATAATTTTACCATAGAACAAACGGAGGCATCCCTATGAAAGCAATTCTTGTGAACCCAGACCAATCCCTTATCTGGAGCGAAGTGTCGGATCCCGTACTTGGAGACGAAGACGTCCTTGTTGAAATACATTTTGCAGCTTTGAACCGTGCCGATCTCATGCAGAGGGCCGGCGATTATCCGCCGCCGCCCGGGAGCCCAGAGTGGATGGGGCTGGAGATCGCCGGAAAGATCGTGAAAATGGGCCACGGTGCATCGAAAAAATCCACCTGGAAGGTCGGCGATTCCGTCTGTGCCCTTCTCGGCGGCGGCGGATATGCTGAATATGCAAGCGTAAAGTATGACATGCTCATGCCCGTGCCGGAAGGCCGGACACTTGCGGAAGCTTCTGCCATGCCGGAAGCCTACGCCACGGCTTATCTCAATCTCTTCATAGAAGGAAAGGCGAAGCCAGGCGACACGCTTCTCATGCACGCCGGTGCCAGCGGTCTTGCCTCCGTTGTGATTCCCATGGCAAAAGCGTTTGGCCTGCGTGTTATCACTACCGTTCTTTCCGATGAGATTGCCGAAAAAATAAAGCCTTTGGGGGCTGACATCGTTATCAATTCGGCGAAAGAAGATATTGCAGTCGTACTCAAGACACAACTGGAAGCCGGACATCCCGTGGATATTGCCATCGACTGTCTGGGCGGTGAAAAAATGGGTGAATGTCTTCCCTATCTTTCCCACGGTGCACGCTGGATCATGATTGCCGCACTGGCAGGAAGAACGACGGAAATCGATCTGAAAAACATTTACGTGCGAAACGTGCGGATCATCGGCTCCACGCTTCGCTCACGCACACCGGAAGTGAAAGCACAGCTGCTGCGTGAGCTGGTACTGAACGTATGGCCAAAAGTGGAGGCCGGTATGATAAAGCCCTCCATTTATAAGATACTCCCCATCACGGAAGCGGAAGCCGCACATGCTATTCTGCAGCGCGGTGAAAATATTGGAAAGGTGGTACTCCAGGTAAAATGAAAACGACGTTTTTACAGCATGATAAACCTTTGCTCTGTGCCATGATACAATGCCACACGCCCTCGGAATGCATTGAAAAGATCAAACTCTCCATCGCCGGCGGTGCGGACGCACTGGGAATTCAGTTATGCAAGCTGAAAAACGAATACAGAACGAAAGAAATACTCACCGAGATATTCACCGCCTGTGAAGGGAAACCGATCTACGCTACGAACTACCGTCACGGGGATAACGAAGGAAAAACAGATGAGGAATGTGCGGAAGGCTTGCTTCTTGCACTGGATGCCGGTGCTACGCTCGTGGATGTTTTCGGCGATATGTTCGAAAAGGGGGCGGACTATGAACTGGCATCCAGCCCCGCGGCGATAAAAAAGCAGAAACTTCTTATCGATGAAATTCACAAGCGGGGCGGCGAGGTATTGATATCCAGCCACACGCTCCGAGATATCAGTGCTGATGAGTCGGTGATGATCGCCAAAACACACATTGAACGGGGTGCAGACGTAATCAAGATCGTAAACAGTATTGACGACGAAAAACGCATCCCGGAAAACATTACGGCAATTCAGCGAATTACCGAAATGACCGACAAAAAACTCCTTCTTCTCGTAAGCGGTAAGGGGCAGATCGTCCGCTATATCGGCCCGCATTTCGGGGTATGTATGTACCTCTGCGTGGCTTATCACGGCTATACGGACACCCCGGAGCAGCCGCTGCTGCAAAATGCCAAAGAAGTCCGCGATGCTGTCCGCTTTGCTTAACAACGGCTTTTGCCCTTACTAAAAACTCCACATTACGAATGACAAAACGGTAAAGGAGATACCGACATATGAAAAAAATACTCGTTCCCGGCGGCACCGGTGCCATGGGCACATATCTTGTGCCTGAACTTCGGAGGCTTGGATACAAAGTGGACGTAGTTTCCCTGGAAGACGCGGCCTCCGCCGATCCTGATCTTCGCTATTTCAAAGCGGATTTTTCCGACAACGGTGTAATGGAGCAGTTTCTGCAAAACGATTACGACGCCATCATTGACTTTATGCTGTATAAAGAGGCACCCTTTTTGAAGCGAATGGACAGACTTATGACAAGCACCGGACATTACATCGGTCTGTCAACCTATCGCGTGTATGCAGACTGCGAGCACCCGATCACCGAGCGCTCGCCCCGGTTAATGGACGTCATGAAGAATCCTTCGTATATCCGCAGCGACGATGAGTACTCCCTTTATAAAGCACGGATAGAAAACGCCGTTATCGCCTCTAAGCACACGAACTGGACCTTTCTGCGTCCCTCCGTTACCTTTTCAAAACGGCGCTTCCAGCTTGTTACACTGGAAGCGGATTCGGTAATCGGTGCGGCAAGGAACGAACTAACGCTTTTGCTTCCCCGGCAGGCAATGCAGAAACAGGCTACCATGACGTGGGCAGGCGACGTTGCAAAGATGGTCGCACGGCTGCTGTTTAACAAACAGGCGATGCGTGAGATCTATCACCCCGCCACATCGGAACACAACACGTGGGAAACAATCGCCGGCTTCTACAAAGACCTTCTCGGATTGAAATACGCTGTGGTTGACAAAGACGAATATCTCTGCGCCATCACGGACGGAGCCATGGACGTCAGCGCGTGCTGGCAGCTCGAATACGACCGTCTGTTTGACCGCGTAATGGACAACAGCAAAATTCTGAATATAACCGGCATGAAACAGTCGGAACTGACACCCGTATATGAAGCGTTGAAAGCCGAGCTTGCCGCTCTGCCCAAAAATGCATTTTCCGACATTTCACCGATGCTTAAAAGAATCCGCACCTATTGTCTGAACCAAGGAATCGTATAAGTTTTTTGCAGTGATACCGCACAGAGAAAGAAAAAGAAAACGGCAAAACCTACCAATCTTCTGCCTATTTCGCCGGGGACTTGCCTCCGGACACACAGCTGGATATGTTAGCTCTCATTCACGCACCGGTGATATACTCACTCTTTTGCAGTAAAAAATAAATATTCATAAAGGAGACTCACCATGAAAAAGATTCTTGCTCTGACGCTTGCGGTGCTCATGCTGCTTCCCGCCATGGCCGCCTGCAACAAAAACACCGATGATCCCGAGGGGACTACCGCTCCGGCAGAAACGGAACCTGCGGAAACGCTGGATCCCAACGACAGAAAGAACGCAAAAGACAATCTCCCCGCCGATTTTAACATGAACGGTGAAACGGTGGGTGTTCTCACCCGGCATACCTATCGTCAGATCGACTGGGACGGCGGCGACGCCGTAGAGTCGGACGTTCTGGCACAGGCAGTGTTCAACCGTACCGAAGCTGTCCAGCAGCGCCTCGGCCTCACATTCGAACTGACCGATCTGGATCTGGGGTACGACGATTACGGCAAAGCCATTGAGGAGAATGTTATGGCGGGCGACGACACCTGGTCGATCATTCTTGCTGCCGGTAACGCATCTATCCGTCTGGGCTATGACCACCTGTTCCAGGACGTGAGTGGTAACCCCTATCTGGATTTCGACCAGCCCTGGTGGGCAACCACAGCGATGGAAGAGGTGTCTGTAAACGGAGAGATCATCCGCTATATGATGGGCGACGCTACCATGAACACCTATTTCTGGGCGTACGCCTCCTTCTTCAACAAACGGATCTATGAAGAGAACTTCGGCGATCCCGACGAACTTTACAAGAAAGCCATCGCCGGTGAATGGTACTACGACGATCTGATGGAAATGTCCGAGGCGGTACTGGACGACGTAAACGGCGACGGCAAGCGGGACGAAGACGATACCTACGGTTTGTATTTCGTCAATCCCGCCGTGCTGGTGTTTATGGAGAGAGCTGCGGGTTTCCGGATGTATTCCCGTGACGAAAACGGCTTTCCGTATCTGGATCACGACACGGATCGGGGAATGGAAGTGCTGGAGACCATGTATAAGTTCATATGGGAGACACCCGGCATATACAACGAATTCAACAAGTGGGGGAACGATGCCGAATACTTTGCCGAGGGCAACGTGCTGTTCTGCATAAACTCTCTTGACCGCGTACAGTCGGACTTCATGCGGAACATGGAAGACGACTACGGTATTCTGCCCCTGCCGCTGGTGGACGAAAAGCAGACGGAGTACGTGGCACCCATTACCACTTCCGCTACCTTCCTTGTGATTTCCAAGACCTGTCAGGACGACCGTATCGGCGGCGTGATCGAGGCACTTGCCTCCGAATCCTACCGCTCCGTTGTGGAAGTGTTCTACGAATCCGCGCTGAAGATGAAATACTCCCGTGACTCCTACTCCGGCCAGTGTATCGACATTATCAAGGATGCACTCTATAAGGATTTCATCAGCGAGTATTCGGGACATTTCGGCGAGATCGCCGGACAGATCCTGCGGTACTGCGTGGAGAATCAGAGCAAGTCCTATCAGTCCATGTATAAGGGACAGGCACAGGCCGCCAACAAGAAGCTGGCCACGTTCCTTGAGGGAATCATGGCAGAGGACGAGGAATAAGCCGAAAAAGAAAAAGAGGCTGTCACATCTTATGTGACAGCCTCTTTTTTATTCTCCCGTTGGCTGGCCGCACTGGGGACAGAATTTTGCGCCTTTTCCCATATTCGCCCCGCAGTACGGGCATACACCGGCGGCGGCAGGATCCACCGTGCGGGGATCGTTCTGTCTCATCCGCTGGAGTTTCCGCTGATTTTCGGCGATATTCTGCTTGTGCTTTTCGATTTTCGCACAGAGTTTCTCCACTTCCGGATCCAGCACGTCCCCGGATCTGTACTTGCCAAAGCAGATCTCGCCGATCTGTTTTTTCAGCACGTCCACGTCGGCGTTCTCACTGTGGATCTTTGCGTGGATCTTCCCTTTTTCCACAAGATCGCCCGCTTTGTCCGATACTTTTTTCGTGATCTCGTTTACTTTGTCCATAAATTCCATACAAGCACTCCTCGTTTCATACTGCTGTATTTATAGTATGCATCCCGGTGCGTTTTGACAACGCTCACAGATTGTAAATTTCTTCGTACTTTTTGGTGAGATAGTCCGTGTAGAAGTCCGGCGAAAAATCCCCTGCCACCCGACGGAACAGATCAGTGGGATCGTACATGCATCCGTGCGTCCAGATGTGGGTACGGTTCCATTCGTTGATCTCGGACAGGTTTCCGTGCTTTGCAATGGATCCGTACACGTCGAAATCCTTCTGCATCACGGAAAGAATCTGTGCCCCGTAGGCGGAACCTAATGCGTATGAGGGGAAATAGCCGATATTGCCGCCGGACCAGTGGCTGTCCTGCAAAATGCCCCGCCGGTCATCCGGTACTTCCACGCCCAGGTAGCGGCGGTACAGCTTGTTCCACGCGTCGGGCAGATCGTGTGCCGTAAGTTCCCCGTCAAGCATAGCACGCTCCAGCTCGTACCGCACCATAATGTGGAGAGAATAGGTCAGTTCATCCGCCTCAGTGCGGACCAGTGACGGCTCTGCCCGGTTGATCATCCGGTAGAATGCCTCCTCGCTCACGTCGTTTAGAGATTCGGGGAACGATTTTTTCAGATACGGCAAAATCAGCGCACAGAATGAACGGCTGCGGCCGATGATATTTTCATAGAAGCGGGACTGGCTTTCGTGGATCGCCATGGAAACGCCGCTGTCAAGGCCGGTAAACTGCAGTTCGTCCCCCGTTCCCAGCTCATACAGTCCGTGACCGCCCTCGTGTACCACGCTGTACAGCGAAGAGGCCAGATTATCCTCATAATAATGGGTAGTGATGCGGACGTCGTTCTTGGAAAAATTGATGGTGAACGGATGCTCGGTCTCCCCGATCACGGAGGCGGATCTGTCCATGCACATCACGTCCATAAGATAGTCGGAAAAGGCACGCTGCTTTTCAATGGGGAAATGGCCGTGCAGGGGTGAATCGTCGATCTGCTCAACTTCCGCAATGCGGTGCATCAGCGGCACGATCTTTTCGCGGAGACTTTGAAAGAACGTGTCGCAGTCCGCCCGTGTCAGTCCTCTTTCGTACTGATTCAGAGCCGCATCGTACGGATGCATATCAGGGTCCGTGTAGCCGGCGATCCGCCTCGTCATATCAAATATTTTGCCAAGATACGGTTCAAAAGAGGCGTAGTCGTTTTTCTCCTTGGCGTCGTGCCACACTGTCTCCGCTTCGGAGCACAGGCGTGTCATGGCCACAAACTCCTCCTTTGGAATCCGCCGGGTGCGGTCGTACTCACGCCACAGTTCCGATACGGTACGCTTCTCCACGTTACTAAGCCCCGTAGGATCCGCACGGAGCGTCTCCAGCATTTCGATGGTTTCGGGAGCACAGGTGAGCTCGTAAGAGATACGGGACAACTCGCTTAAGGTGTTTGCCCGGACGGCGGCGCTTTTGGGCGGTGCCACCGTATCGCCGTCGTAATAGACGAGGCCGGATGCATGCCCCAGCGCGGCGGAAGTACGCAGATACAGAGCCAGTTTTTCTTTTGCTTCAGTTGTGGTCATATCAAATCTCCGTTTCGTTATTATTCACATTGGGATAGGCAGCCTCAAACAGAACACGGATCCGCTCCGTGTCGCCCGTAAGATACAGATAGCCAAAAACCGCCTCAAAGCCGGTAGCGCGCCGGTACTGTGCCATGGTTGCCCGTTTCGGTACGTTGGCGTGGACGCAGTTGCGGCCGCGGTGATATACGTCATTCTCCTCTTCAGTGAGCAGCGGCAGGATACGCTCCAAAGCGTCGCTCTGTGCGGCGGCGGTTACGTAGGAAAGGGCCGCTTCGCTTGGCTTCTGCACGCCGTCTGCCACGATCCGGCCACGCACCTGCACCTCCAGCACCGCATCGCCCAGATAGGCTAGCTGTGCGGCACTGATGGAGGAAAGATCCGCTCCGCTTGATTTTTCCATCATTTCGTCTTCCTTTGTTTTTCCTGTTTTTTTCAGTATAGCACAGATTCCCTCTTTTTTCAAGAGACGATACAGGTTAAAACACAATTTTCTCTCTTGTAAAAAATATAAAAATGTGCTATACTGATAAAGTAAAGCTGAATTACATCACAGGAGATGATAATCTATGATTTATGACGTTCTGATCATCGGTGCGGGCATCACCGGCACCATGACGGCACGGCATCTTGCCAGATATACCTGCTCGGTTGCAGTGGCGGAAGCAGGTGCAGACGTAGCATCCGGTGCCACCAAGGCCAATTCTGCCATCGTGCACGCCGGCTACGACTGCGTCCCCGGCACGCTGAAAGCAAAACTGAACGTAAAAGGCTGTGCCATGATGGCAGATATTTGCAAAACGCTGAGCGTATCCTACAAAAACTGCGGCTCGCACGTAGTGGCGTTCGACGAGGAGGACATGGAAACGCTCCGCACGTTATACGACCGTGGCGTTGTGAACGGCGTGCCGGATCTTCGGATACTCACGAAAGAGGAACTGCGGTCCATGGAGCCGCACGTCTCCGAGGAAGCGGTAGGATCGTTGTGGGCTCCCTCCGCCGGCATCGTATGCCCGTACGGACTTGCCATTGCCGCCGCAGAAAATGCCGCAACAAACGGAACCGATTTCTTCTTTGACTTTGCAGTGACCGATGCCGTATATGAAAACGGTGTATGGTGCGTAACGAACGGTAAAGACACAATCCGCGCCCGCCGCATCGTAAACGCGGCAGGCGTTCATTCCGCAGAAGTGGCGTCCTTGCTTGGCGATACGGATCTCGGCGTGCGGATCATCCCCCGCCGGGGCGAGTATATCGTCATGGACAAGGCCGTGGGCGGCACCGTCACATCCACGCTGTTCCCTGCTCCCTCCTCCAAGGGAAAGGGCATTCTCGTCACCCAAACGGTGGACGGCAATCTGCTGATCGGGCCCAACGCAAACGAAGTGGAGGCGGAGGATACCTCCGTCACAGCCGACGGAATTGCGGAGATCACGGCAGGTGCCAGACGGCTCGTTCCTTCCGTGAACACAAGAAACGCCATCACGTCCTTCGCCGGTGTGCGGCCTACCCCGGACACGCACGATTTCTGCATCCGGATCTCCGACACAAACCGCGGCGTGATTGAAGCGGTGGGGGTTGAATCCCCCGGCCTTGCCGCCTCGCCGGCCGTAGCGGAATATATCACAGAACTGCTCCGTGAGGACGGACTTACGCTGACGCCGAGAGATGGATATATTCCCACCTGCCGGAAAGACGGCAACGTAAAACGCTTTGCGGAAATGACGGACGAAGAACGCACCGAGGCTATCCGCAAGGATCCCGCCTTCGGACGGATCATCTGCCGGTGCGAAACGGTAACGGAAGGCGATCTTCTCACGGCTATGCACTCCCCCCTGCCGGCAAAGGATCTGGATATGCTGAAGCGGCGGTGCCGGGCAGGCATGGGACGCTGTCAGGGCGGATTCTGCTCGCCACGTGCGGCGGCACTTTTGGCAGAGACGCAAAACGCAACCCTCGACCGCATCACCAAAACCGGCGGAGGATCGTGGCTCGTTTACGATCGGGAGGAGGATACCTCACATGCATAAGAAGCTGATTATTATCGGCGGCGGTCCGGCCGGACTTGCCGCAGCCGTTTCTGCCTTTGACGCAGGCGTTAAGGCAGAGGACATACTAATTCTTGAAAGAGACACGGAGCCGGGCGGTATTCTGAATCAGTGTATTCACGCCGGATTCGGTCTGCACCGGTTCGGGGAAGAACTCTCCGGCCCGGAATACGCCGGACGGTATATCGACATGGTACGGGAACGGAATATTCCCATTGCCACAGACTGTATGGTGCTTTCTTTGACGGACGACCGGCACGTAAGCTTTGTATCCCCCTCTACCGGATTTGTCCGGGCGGAGGCAGACGCCGTGATTCTCGCCATGGGATGCCGTGAGCGTACCCGCGGTGCCCTTTCCATCCCCGGCACCCGCCCGGCAGGCGTATACACCGCCGGATGTGCCCAGAGATACGTAAATATGGACGGCTATATGCCGGGCCGCAAGGCGGTGATCCTCGGCTCCGGCGATATCGGTCTGATCATGGCACGGCGTATGACGCTGGAAGGTGCCAAGGTGCTGTGTGTGTGCGAGCTGATGCCCTATTCCGGCGGACTTACCCGGAATATCGTACAGTGTCTTGATGATTTCGGGATTCCGCTGCACCTTTCCCACACTGTCACCGAAATTCACGGCAAAGAACGGGTGGAAGGCGTAACCATCGCCGCCGTGGACGAGAACAATGGACGCCGTCCCATCCCCGGCACGGAGCAGTATATCGAATGTGACACGCTTCTCCTTTCCGTAGGACTGATCCCCGAAAACGAGCTGACACGGGGTGCTGATATTGCCCTCGATCCCGTCACCGGCGGTGCCTCCGTCAACCAGTACCGTGAAACCTCCGCCCCGGGCATCTACGCCTGCGGCAACGCACTCCACGTGCACGATCTGGTGGATTTTGTATCCGAGGAAGCGGAAATCGCCGGCAAGGCGGCTGCGGCACGGATCCTCTCAAAAGAGGATGGCACTTTCCTTTCCCTGCCCGTTGAAACGGGATACGGCGTTCGCTACACGGTGCCCCAGCGGCTGGATCTCCGGGACGGCGCCGATGCGGTGCGGATCTTCTTCCGCGTGGGAAATCCGTATAAGAAAGTACGTCTCATTTTGGCTGATGACAAAGGAAACATTCTCGTAAAGCGGACGAAGGCTGCCGTAGCACCCGGAGAGATGGAAAAACTGGAAATTCCTGCGGAAACCGTTCGCTCACTCCGTGAAAGCGGTACCGCAAAGCTCACCGTATATCTGGAAGAAGTGGAGGGTAAATAAGCGTATGAGCAAAATCACGAATCTGACGTGCGTCGTATGCCCCGCCGGCTGTAAGCTGACGGTGGAGCAGGACGATACCGGTGCGGTCGTAAGCGTGACCGGCAACACCTGTCCCCGGGGAAAGACGTATGCCGAGGCAGAGCTTACCCACCCCGTCCGGACGCTGACCACCACGGTGGCCATCGATTCCAACACGGATCGCCGTCTCCCCGTAAAGACGGACAAGCCGATCCCGAAGGAAGCTATGTTCCGTGCCATGGAGGAAATCAAAAAGATCCGCGTCACAGCACCCGTAAAGCGGGGCGAAGTGATCGCGGCGGATTTTATAGAGACTGGCATAAATCTGGTGTCTTGCAAGACGGTGGAGTAAAAATGAGAAATTCTTGGTGAAGTCAGGAGAGAACTATGAATACAGAAAACTATCGTTCTTTTGTAAAACTCGGAACCAATACGAAAAACACCAGAGAACGATTATTATTGGGAGCGGCGGGGATTTGTTTTCTGTCGATCTTGTGCAGTGTGCCGGGGCTTTTCAGAGGTCCGGCACCCATGTATTTTTCCATAAGTGTTCAAATTATTGCTGTTTGTTATTTCGTTATTATGATAGCTGTATCTCGAAATTTGACTTTTTACAAGCGAGTTCTGTTTGATGCTGTTAACGCATCGTTTTCAACGGTTTTATTTACTTTGAATTTTTTGAGCTTCGCGGTTAGCTTTCAAACACCTATTCCCACATATATTTGTGTTCTGCCGATAGTTTTGGCAGCAATCTCACTGTTGGTGTGCTACATAAAGTGTAAAACAAATAAGTACATCGGTAAAAAGAACAACCCATTGTATTCGAATTTGGTGGTGTTCTCGGCAATTGGAGTTATACTGGGGCGTTTTTTTATTCCTGATACTGTTTATGACATGCTGACAGGTGAGATAATGTGCCAAATTTTAACTTTGCTCCTTGCGTGCATATTCGCAGGAGCGGGATCACCTTCTTTCCTAAAACTCCACTACATAAAAGTTCTTGAAGCGGAAGGCATCTCCTGCAACGATTGACTTCCAGAAAGTTTCACCCGCACCGTATGGTGCGGGTGTTTTCTTTATGCAAAACAAAAGCACCCATACTTTCGTATGAGTGCTTTCTGCGGCTTTGCCGCATGGGGTGAATGATGGGGGTCGAACCCACGACCTCCAGGGCCACAACCTGGCGCACTGACCAACTGAGCTACATCCACCATATGGCGTACCTTGGGGGACTCGAACCCTCGACCTACTGCTTAGAAGGCAGTTGCTCTATCCAACTGAGCTAAAGGTACAAAAGAGCGTGCCGCCCGTATGAAGATACTGGAGCGGGTGATGGGAATCGAACCCACATAACCAGCTTGGAAGGCTGGAATTCTACCACTGAACTACACCCGCATAGGCGTTTTTCAACATCGCCTAAATATAATACCACAAGGTTTTCCTTTTGTCAATAGTTTTTTTTGAAATGTGGGCAAAAATATCTCCTGCCCTGTTTTTTGAACGGATTCTTCCGAAGAGTTTACAGTTTGTCCATGGTAATTTTATGAGATTCCGCAAAACATACTGTATAATAGTCTCATGGAAACGACGGGTGCGAGGGGATGACAGTTTGTGTTTGGCTATATCCGGCCGCTGGTAAGCGAGATGCGTGTGTGCGAGAATGAATTCTACCGCGCTCTCTACTGCGGTCTTTGCCGTGCCTTGGGACGGCATACCGGCTGTGCCTCCCGGATGACGCTGAGTTACGATTTCGTGTTTCTCTGTGCCTTCCGTGCCGCACTGACGGGTGCTTCCTTTACGATGGAAACCCATCGGTGCATGGTACATCCATTGAAGCCACGCATAATGGCAGCCGATAACGACGTGTTCGCCTATGCCGCCCGAGCCGCCGCCGTTCTGAACGAAGCAAAGCTCTCCGACGATCTGGCGGACGAGGCCGGAATGAAACGGGCAGCGGCACGGGTGCTTACTCCAGCCGCTCGGGCTATCCGGAAAAAGGCTGTGGGCATGGATCCGCTGGAGGATGCCGTACGGGATTCCCTGCAGACACTTTCCGATCTGGAACGGGCCGGCTGTGCCTCGCTTGATATGACGGCTGACACCTTCGGCACGCTTTTGGGAGACGTATTCGCCTATGATCTTTCCGGCACCGAAGCGAGGATCGCACGGGAAGTCGGGCATGCGGTGGGACGGTTCATCTACGTAATTGACGCCGCAGACGATGCCGGCAAGGACAGCAAGTCCGGTGCGTACAATCCCATTTTGCGACTGTACGGTACGGATACGGAGGATCGGCCGCTTTTGGAAAAACGGGCGGTTTCCGATCGACGCGGCCGTACGTTCGAAAAGTTCTGCTTGCGTCGGGACGTGGCAGACGGAATTTACGTCGCCGCACTGAACGATCTTTTCCGTCTTCAAAACGCACTGGAACTGCTGGATTTTTCCCGCTGCCAAAGCGAAACGGCCGAAATTGTGAAAAACATCGCTTATCTTGGCATGCCGGCCGAGCTCAAACGGGTGCTGGCACTTTCCTGAACTACATTTCCGGCTGCAGATATACGCAGTATCACCGAAAGGACGACTTTACAAAACGATTCTATGAAAGATCCATACACTGTACTTGGCGTAGCACGGGACGCCACGGATGAAGATATAAAGAAAGCCTACCGTGCACTGGCACGCAAGTATCATCCGGATAACTATGCCGACAGCAATCTTGCCGACGTAGCAGAAGAAAAAATGAAGGAAGTCAACGAGGCGTACGACGCCATTCAGAAACAGCGTGCCGGCGGCTCGTACAGCGGCAGTACTTACTACAATCCGGGCGGCAGCGGTTTTTCTGGTCAGCAATACGAAAACGGCGATTTTGCCAAGGTGCGCCAGTTATTCAACATGGGGCATTTCGCCGAGGCGGAGTTGATTCTGGACGCCACGCCGCAAAGCCAACGGGGGGCGGAATGGAATTTTCTCAAGGGCTGCGTTCTGATGCAGCGGGGCTTTTTCTTCGATGCACAAAAACACATCGAGACCGCCTGCTACATGGATCCGGGCAATGCGGAATACCGTGCAGCAAAACAGCGTATGCGCTCCTCTGCCTCCTCATACGGCTCTCCCTACACCACCCGGCAATACACCGGCGGCTGCTCCGGGATGGACATCTGCACTTCCCTCATCTGTGCGGACTGTCTATGTGAATGCTGCGGCGGCGATCTGATCCGCTGCTGCTGACGAGGTGGTTTTCATGAAAAAAAGTCCGTTATTCAAAAACAGTCTCCGCACGCGGCGGGTGGCGGTCTGCAGTCTGCTTTCCGCTTTGGGCGTGGTCTTCATGCTGATCGGTGCCGTGACGGATATTCTCGATCTGTCCATGCTGATCTTCGCCTCGCTCTGCATCGTTTTTGCCGTGATCGAGATCGGCATCCGCTGGGCGTGGCTGGTGTGGGGTGCAACGGCTCTCCTTTGCTTTCTCCTTCTGCCGTCCAAAACGGCGGCGTTTCTGTATCTGCTGGGCGGGTTTTATCCCATTGCTAAGGCAGGATTTGAAAAGTATCATCCGGCGATCGTATGGACGCTGAAGCTCTCCCTGTTCAACACGCTGCAGCTGCTCTTTATTCTCATTGCCCAGAAGATACTTGGATTGAGCGGTGCCGGCTATACGTTTGCAGTTTTAGAACTTCTCTTGGGCAACGTCGTATTCGTGATGTACGATTTCGCACTGACCGCCTGCATCACCGTATACCTGGTCCGATTCCGCCGGCGGCTGAGAATCAAAAGTCTGCGGGAATGATCCCTCACGAATATATCAAAAAACAGGCGAAGCACGCCTGTTTTTTTTACGTTTATACCAAAAATGCACAGAAAAAGTTGACAAGGACAGCACACATGGACTATAATATAATAAAGAAATAAAATGCGGTAGAATCTGCGTTTTACAAAAGGGATTCTCTTGACGGAGGAATACGAAAAATGCTGAAAAGTATGACTGCATTCGGCCGGGCACGTGCTGTGTCCGCATCCGGTGCCAAGGATATCACCGCGGAAATCAAAAGCGTAAACAGCCGTTTTCTGGACTGCACCGTCCGCCTTCCCCGTGCCTATTCTTTTCTTGAGGAAAAGATCAAGGCGTATCTGACGGAGAGAGGCATCGTCCGCGGCAAAATCGAAGTTTACATCGGTATCGACGTACTGGAACAGGATGGCATGGAGATCGCCTTGGACGGTGCGTTGGCACAGTCTTACCTTACCGCTCTGTACGCACTTCGGGACCGTTTCGGACTGAAAGATGATATTACCGTTATGTCCGTGGCCGCTAACCGGGATCTGTTTTTGGTGAAGAAGCCGGACGACGACATGGAGCGAGACTGGGAGGATATCCGTGCAGTGCTCTCCGCTGCTATTGATTCTTTCCTTGCCGCAAGAGAGCGGGAAGGCGAAAACCTGAAGGCGGATATTTTAGCCAAGGCTGACAAGATCAAGGCATGTGCCGCCCAGGTAAAAACGCTGTCCGAGGCAGACATCGACGGTTACAAAACGAAGCTCGATACCCGGATCCATCAGCTTCTTGAAAATTACACCATCCAGATCGACGAGCAGCGGATTCTGACGGAGGTTGCCATCTTTGCCGACCGTGCCGCCATCGACGAGGAGTTGGTGCGGCTGAACTCCCACTTCTCTGCCCTTTCTGAGATTCTGGACAGTCCGGAGCCGGCAGGCAGAAAACTGGACTTCCTTCTCCAGGAAATGAACCGTGAAACCAACACCATCGGGTCCAAGGCAAACAACGCCGCCATCGCCCGTCTGGTTGTGGATATGAAGAGCGAACTGGAAAAGATTCGGGAACAGATTCAGAATATCGAATAAGGCGGTACCGTATGAAGTTTATAAACATCGGCTTTTCCAATATGATCTCTGCCCAGCGGATCGTTGCCCTTGCGGCACCGGATTCCGCCCCTGTAAAACGGCTGATCGGACAGTCCACGGAGGCAGGCAGGCTGATTGACTGCACTTGCGGCAAAAAGACGAAATCCGTTCTAATTATGGACAGCGATCACGTAATTCTCTCAGCCCTGCCGCCGGAAACGCTTTCGGAACGCCTTGCGGAAACGGATGAAAGCATTACATCTGAAGAAATCAGTGAGGATAAATAATGGTGGAACTGAAAAAAGGACTTCTGATCGTTATCTCCGGACCCGCCGGAAGCGGCAAAGGAACGGTAGTAAAACTGCTCCGTGAAATGCTCCCCGACATCGGGTTTTCCGTATCGGCTACCACCCGCGGTCCCCGTCCCGGCGAGGAAGACGGCGTGCAGTATTACTTCATGACCCGTGACGACTTTGAAGAAGCACTGGCACACGGAGAAATTCTGGAACACACCGTATACTGCGGGAATTATTACGGCACACTGAAATCAGAGGCTGACCGGGTTCTTACCGGCGGACACGACCTGATTCTGGAAATTGAAACGGACGGTGCCATGCAGGTAAAACGGCAATTTCCCGATGCGGTTGCCATCATGCTCCTGCCGCCGGACGGAAAAACGCTGGAATCCCGTCTGCGCGGACGAGGAACGGAGACAGAGGACGTCATTCTCAACCGTCTTGCCCGTGCCCGGGAAGAAGTAGAACTTTCTGAAAAATACGACTACGTAGTGGTCAACGAAAACGACGGTGCGGCAGCCTGTGCCGAAGAGATTGCCAAAATCCTCACTGCGGAACATCACCGCCCCGCACGGATGAAGCACGTTACCGCTCACTTTTTTGATACCGAAAACTAAATCATAACAAAAAAAACACATCTGACAGACCCCGACCGGGGAGAAAGAGGAAAGTATGATCTATCCGTCTATCAGCGATTTGTCCCAGAACGGAAAATATAATCGCTACACGCTCGTTATCGCCGCCTCCAAATGTGCACGCGTGCTCACAGATGAATACGTAAAGCAGCGTGAATATGCAGAGAAGCTGATCGCCAACAAGGAAACGGACAAAAGCCTGATCTCCATGATCAAACGGGAATACCGGGATGAAAAAGCCGTAAAGAGTGCTATCAACCGTCTGCACGAAGGTGAATTTGCTATTCTTGCCGAAGGGGAAGAATTGGAATACGACGTGCCGGCCGATGACGCCGCCGCTGAAGGGGAAGAAACGGCAGAAGCAGCACCCGCCGACGAAGAAGCACCGGCTGAAGAAAATCTGTAATGAAAATACCATGCCTGCCGGACTACGGCAGGTATGGCTTTTTTCGCCTTTGCCCGCCCTATTCCTACCGATTACCGAAAGGAGTGTCTCATGAGCGAATTGTTTGCCGCCGTCCATATTCTGGACGTCCCCTATCACGCAGACCGCCCTTACGATTACTATGTGCCTATCGAGCACCGGGACTCCGTTTGCCGCGGCATGCTCGTGAACGTTCCCTACGGTGTATCCAATCGGAAGGTACCGGCGATCGTCGTTCAGCTGAAAACGGCATCCGAACGGGAAAACGTAAAGCCGATTCTGTCCCTGTCGGAAAACGGCACCGTGCTGTCGGAAGAGATGCTGGCCATGTGCGATTTTATGAAGGAGTATACCCTTTGCTCCTTCGGCGATGCGGTACGCACCGTGGTTCCCACGGCGGCTATTTCCAAAATCTCCGAATACTACCGTGCCTCGGGCGGAGAAAATCCGCAGAAAAAGCTGGAAAGGCTGGTAAACAAGGCCTCCTTCGTGTACGCATTTATCGCCGCCCGGGAACGGGTATCCGGTACCAGGCTCCGTGCGGAATTCGGTGCGGAATGCAGTGATCTGCTCTCCGCCATGGTGCGTGCCGGTATTCTGACCCGGGAAACAGAGATCCGGGAGCAGAAAACAGAGCGGTACCGTCGTTTTTACGCTCTCGTGCCCCCGCTGATGGATGAAAAAGATTTTTCAGCCGCTCTCGCAAAGCAGCGATCCAAGGCACAGGCGGAAATTCTCCGTCATCTTTTCGAAAACGGTGAAATGATTGAGGCGGATCTGCTGGCAGTTACGGGAACAACCCGTGCACAGCTCTCGTCTTTACTGAAAAAAGGTCTGATCAGCGAACGTCTGGAGGACGATTTCCGCAATCCCTTTGCCAATCGGGAGGCACCGCCGGACGTAGGCGAAAGTCCGCTCTCCCCGGAACAGCAGCATGCTTTTGACACGCTGAACGGGCTGTATGAGTCCGGTGAAGCCAAGGCCGCTCTGCTGCACGGAGTCACGGGCAGCGGAAAAACCCGGGTGATTCTGTCTATGATCGACCGGGTACGAAAAGACGGAAAAGGTGCCATCATTCTGGTACCGGAAATTTCGCTGACGCCGCAGATGGTAGGTATCTTCCTTGCCCGGTACGGCGACAAAGTGGCGGTCATTCACTCTTCCCTTTCCGCCGGTGAGCGGTACGATGCCTGGCGGCGTATCCGGGACGGTCTTGCGGATGTAGTGATCGGCACCCGTTCCGCCGTATTTGCACCGTTGCAGAAGCCCGGACTTATCGTTATCGACGAAGAACAGGAGCACACCTACAAATCGGACACGAATCCGAAATATCTTGCACACGACATTGCCCGGTTCCGCTGCGGCCAGCATAAAGCACTCATGCTGCTGGCGTCCGCCACGCCTTCCGTTGCCAGCTATTATAAAGCAATGACCGGCAAATACACACTGATCGAAATGAAGAACCGCTACGGCAAGGCGACGCTGCCCCACGTTCTGATCACGGACATGCGTGGCGAGCCGGCAGGCGGCCTACAATCGCCCCTGGGCACCACACTGAAGGAGCATCTTGCGGAAACCGTTGCCGCCGGTCAGCAGGCAATCGTATTTCTCAACCGCCGGGGATACAACAGTTTTATCACATGCCGCAATTGCGGCGATGCACTGAAATGCCCAAACTGCTCCGTATCTCTCACCTATCACGTTTTCCGGCCTCTTGGGGACAGTGAATCACCTGAGGACTACCGGAAGATCCGGACGGAGGGCGGCGTTCTCACCTGCCACTACTGCGGATACCGTACCCGTGTTCCCGCCGTATGCCCTGCCTGCAAAAGCGAGCACTTTCATTTCCGGGGATACGGCACGCAGATGGTGGAGAGCGAACTTGAGAAGCTTTCGCCGTCACCGCGGGTGATCCGTATGGATATGGACACGACGCAGACGAAGTTCTCTCACGAGAATCTGCTTGGAGCCTTTCGTGCCGGTGAAGCCGACGTGCTCCTGGGCACGCAGATGGTAACGAAGGGACACGATTTTCCCGCCGTTACGCTGGTGGGTGTGGTCAATGCGGATGCGTCGCTGTATCTGGACGACTACCGTGCCTCAGAGCGTACCTTTGCCATGCTGACGCAGGTGATCGGGCGTGCCGGACGGGCGGACAAGCCCGGTACGGCCATCGTACAGACGTTCAATCCGGCAAACGACGTTTTGACGCTTGCCGCCAACCAGGACTATCCGGAATTTTACCGTCGTGAGATCCGTATACGGGAATCGCTGGTGTTTCCGCCTTTCTGCGATATTGCGGTGATTACCCTTGCCAGCCGGGACGAGGCTCTGCTTGCCGGTGCCACCGTGCGGCTGAAGGAGTGGATCGCGTCCGCCGTCTGCGGTCCGTACGCCGACGTAAAAATGATCGTTTTCGGGCCGTTTGAAGCCCCGGTTTATAAGATCCAGGGCGTTTGCCGCAGCCGCATGGTGATCAAGTGCCGGCTGAATAAACGCTCACGGCAGTTTATATCCGACATACTGACCGAATTCGGCAAAGGAGCCGGCAAACGGCTCACCGTTTCTGCCGATCTGAACCCAAGCACTTTATAATTATACCACATACGAAAAAGAGGATATATAATCATGGCTATTCTGAATATAGTAAAAGAGGGAGACGAGGTTCTCCGCAAAACGTGCCGCCCGGTAGAAGAGATCACGCCCCGCATTCTCACGCTGCTGGACGATATGCTGGAAACGCTCCACCATGCAAACGGTGTCGGTCTTGCCGCACCGCAGGTAGGTATTCTTCGCCGCATTGCTCTGGTGGAAGTGGTGGACGGACAGGTATATGAGCTGATCAATCCGGAGATCATCGCCCGCGAAGGCAAGCAGAATGAACTGGAAGGCTGTCTCTCCGTGCCCGAGCAGTGGGGCGTAACGGATCGCCCCATGAAAGTGACCGTGCGTGCCATGAACCGCAAAGGAGAAACGTACACCGTCACCGGCTCCGGACTTTTGGCACGGGCATTCTGCCATGAGATCGACCATCTGGACGGTGTACTGTTCAAAGACAACGCCGTGCACATGCTCACCCCCGAAGAGATTGAAGAACAAATCGGCTGACTGAAAGAAAGCCGCACGAGGAGCAAACGATGAAAATATTATTTATGGGAACGCCGGATTTTGCCCGAACGATCCTTGCCGCCCTTCACGATGCGGGGCACGAGATCGCAGCCGTCGTCACGCAGCCGGACAAACCAAAGGGCAGAAAACGTATTCTTACGCCGCCTCCGGTCAAAGCCTATGCCGTAGAGCACGGTATTCCCGTCTATCAGCCGGAGACGATGAAAAACGGGGCGTTTGCCGATACCCTTTCTGCCATTGATCCGGAAGTGATCGTAGTGGCGGCTTACGGCAAGCTTCTGCCCTCGTATATTCTGGACTATCCGAAATACGGCTGCATCAACGCCCACGGCTCCCTTCTGCCCCGTCACCGGGGGGCAGCGCCTATTCAGCGTGCCATTCTTGCCGGTGATACGCTCACCGGTGTGACGGCCATGTATATGGCACAGGGGCTGGATACGGGCGATATGATTCTGAAAGTCGAGGTACCCATCACGGAGGACGACACATTCGGCACGCTCCACGATAAAATGGCAGAGGCCGGTGCCAAGGCGATGCTGGACACGCTGTCCGCGCTGGAGAACGGTACGGCTGCGCGCACCCCCCAGGACGACGCTCTCTCCACCTATGCCGCAAAAATCGAAAACAAAGACTGTGCCCTATCCTTCGACCGTCCTCTCACGGAGGTATACGATCACATCCGTGCCCTTTCCCCCGTTCCCCTTGCCGTTGCCAACATGCCGGACGGACGGACGCTGAAAATCATCAGGGCAAAGAAAACGGATCTGCATACGGACAAAGCCCCCGGCACGGTCGTATCCGTAAAGGGCGGCGTGCTTTCCGTTGCCTGCCGTGACGGCGTGATCGCCATTATGGAAGTACAGCCGGAGGGCAAAGGCAAAATGCCTGCTGCCGCTTTTCTGAACGGCCGCGGCATCGCCGAAGGCGACGTTCTCACCGCACCGCTATATGAATAATCCGATGAAAACGAAAAATCCGCGTGCCGCCGCCATGACCTCGCTCCTTGCCTGGGAGCAGAAGGGCCGGTACTCCAATCTGGAGATCAACGCCACGCTGACCGACTCGCCCCTTTCGGAGGCGGACCGTGCACTGTATACGGCACTGGTATACGGCGTGATCGAACGTGCCGTTACGCTGGATTACGCAATCGCAACGCTTTCCAGCCGTCCCTTTGCAAGCATTGACGAGCCTACGCGGTGTGCCCTGCGGCTGGGGTTGTATCAGCTTGCCTTTATGGACCGCATTCCGGCCCACGCCGCCGTTTCAGAAACGGTGGAGCTGGCACCGCAGAAATCCCGGGGATTTGCCAACGCCATTCTCCGTGCCTTTCAGCGGGGCGGATGCGAAATTCCCCTGCCGGGAACAGATGCGCCGCTGCATCGCCTCTCCGTAGAATCCGGCACGCCGCTGGAGCTCTGCCGGTTCTTTGCAGACAATTACGGCATGGAAACGGCGTCACGGCTTCTTTCCGCTTTTCTCACCCATCCGCCGGTTACTCTGCGGATCAATACGCTGAAAACAACGGCGGAGGAAATGCTTGCCCGTTTTAGGGAAGACGGTGCACACCCCTCCCCCTTTGCGGCAGATATGATTACGCTTTCCCGTGCCTCACACGTGGCCGAGGGCATCCGGGACGGGCTGTACTTCGTGCAGGATCCTGTATCCCGGCTTTGCGTACGTGCCCTTGATCCACAGCCGGGCGAGACAGTGATCGACACCTGTGCCGCCCCGGGCGGAAAATCCTTTTCCGCCGCTATCGATATGCAGAACCAGGGTACGCTTTATTCCTTTGATCTGCATGAAAACAAGATTTCACTGATCCGCAAAACGGCGGCCGCTCTCGGCATCACGATGCTGACGGCACAGGCACAGAATGCAAAAACGCCCCTGCCCTCCCTTATCGGAAAAGCAGATCGGGTGCTGTGTGACGCCCCCTGCTCCGGGCTTGGCGTTATCGGCAAAAAGCCGGACATCAAGTACAAGCCGCTGTCCGCCGTGAACGCTCTGCCGCAGATACAGTACGAGGTTCTCACCGGTGCGTCGGCGTACGTACGCCCGGGCGGCGTTCTCGTTTACTCCACCTGCACGCTGAATCCTTCGGAAAACGAACAGGTCGTACAGCGTTTTTTGGAGGCAAATCCCGACTTCTCGCTCCGCCCGTTTGATTTGGGCACCGCCGGTATCTGCCCGGACGGAATGAAGACGTTTTTCCCCCACGAGGACGGATGCGACGGATTTTTTATCGCAAAAATGATTCGGAACGAATAAGGAACCAAATACTATGACAGATTCTATAAATCTCTCTGCACCAAAAGCGGACATTCTCTCCATGACGCCGGATGAGCTGAAAGAGTTTATCCGTTCCATCGGGGAAAAAGACTTCCGTGCAAAGCAGCTGTACGATTGGATGCAGAAGGGCGCGTCCTTTGAAGAAATGACAAATCTGCCGCTCTCTCTGCGGACGAAGCTATCAGAGACCGCCGAGTACCGTTTGCCCAAAATTGAAGAAAAGCTGGTCTCCAAACTGGACGGCACGGTAAAATATCTGTTCTCCCTCATTGACGGAGAATGTGTGGAAAGCGTCTTCATGCGTTACGAGCACGGCAATTCCCTGTGCGTTTCCTCCCAGGCAGGCTGCCGGATGGGCTGCCGGTTCTGCGCCTCTACGCTGAACGGGAAAACCCGGGATCTGACTGCCTCGGAAATCCTCGGTCAGGTCATCATGGCACAGCGTGACACGGGCGAACGTGTTGGCGGCGTGGTCATGATGGGCATCGGTGAGCCGCTGGACAACTACGACAATTCCGTTCGTTTTCTCCGTCTGGTCAGCCATCCTGACGGGCTGAATATCGGTCTTCGCCACATTTCCCTTTCTACCTGCGGACTTGTGGATCAGATCCGCAGGCTCGCAGAGGAAAATCTGCCCATCACCCTTTCCATTTCTCTGCACGCATCGGACGATGCGACACGTGATGCTCTTATGCCGGTGAATCGGAAATATCCCATCGACACCCTGCTCGCCGCCTGCCGGGATTATTTTGCGGCCACCGGACGCCGCGTTTCTTTTGAATACACGCTGATCGGCGGAAAGAATGATACGATCGCCCAGGCTGACGCTCTGGCTGCCCGTCTGAAAAGCGGCATGCACGCCGTATGCCACGTGAATCTGATTCTTTTAAACGAGGTAAAGGAAACAGGGCTTTCCACCGTTGCCAGAAAAAACGCAGAGGCTTTCCGGGATCAGCTTTTACGCCGTGGGATAAACGCCACGATCCGCCGCCGTCTCGGCAGCGACATCAATGCGTCCTGCGGTCAGCTGCGACTGCGTCACAGCGAAAAGGATGCGAAAAATTAACACGAAATACAAAACTCTGCCTTTACTTATGCGTAAGAATATGTTACAATAGTTCAAATACGCAAATACGCTGCACCGAAATCGGTTTGGAGGTGTTTTTCCCTATGCAATACAGCGGAATTACGGACGTTGGTATGAAACGAAGCGTAAATCAGGATAATTATCTTATAAAAGAATATGCCCCCGGTATTCTTTTAGCCGTCGTCTGTGACGGTATGGGCGGTGCCCGCGGCGGTTGGGAAGCAAGTTCCACGGCGGCTGAATCTTTTGTAAGCACCATGGATTCGTTCGTCGCCTCCTATATTACTGCCCAGAACACCCTGGAATGTACCGACTCCCAGATTCACAGAGCACTGCGGCACGCCGCTTTCACCTCCAACAAAGCTGTGTTCCACCGTTCTGAGGAAAACGAATCACTCCGTGGCATGGGCACTACCTTGGTCTCTGCCCTGCTCATCGGAACGACACTCTATACCACAAATATCGGTGACAGCCGTCTTTACGTTGCCCAGGGGGAAAATTTGGAGCAGATCTCCCACGATCACTCCTACGTACAGTATCTGGTAGACACCGGCCGTCTGACACCGGAGGAGGCCCAAACTGCTCCCAACCGCAACATCATCACCCGGGCCGTTGGCACGGAATCCAACGTGGACGCAGACGTATTCGTTACGGAAATCGATCCCACGTCAGAGCCTGCCTACGTTCTGCTCTGCTCCGACGGTCTCACGAATCATCTGGACAGCACGGAAATGAGGGAGATACTCACCGACAGTGCTCCCGTGGAGGAAAAAACGAAAAAACTCATCAGCCGTGCCAATGACCTTGGCGGATCGGACAACATTACCGCCGTCGTCATCGCTCTTTAAGTACGTACCAAAATACTATTGAAACTGGATGTATACGGATGGATGGATTTGAAAGATACGTCGGTGCCGTTTTCGACAACCGATATAAAATAGAAAAGATCATCGGCATCGGCGGCATGGCCGTGGTGTATAAAGCACACGATCTGCTCATGCGTCGTGTCGTTGCCGTAAAAATGCTGCGTGATGAAATTGCCGCTGACCAGCAAAGCGTAAAGCGGTTTATCAACGAATCGAAAGCCGTTGCTATACTTTCCCACCCCAATATCGTCAATATTTATGACGTATCCGTACGGGATAACGTCAAATATATCGTTATGGAATTCGTGGAAGGCATTACGCTGAAGAATTACATGACACGCCGCGGGGTACTCAGCCTGAAAGAGATCCTGAGCTACACGGAACAGATCCTAAGTGCCCTGGAACACGCACATGCCAAGGGCATCGTGCACCGGGACATCAAGCCACAAAATATCATGCTGCTGAAAAACGGCGTGATCAAGGTGATGGACTTCGGCATCGCTAAGCTTCCCAACGCCGAAACAGTAACGATGACGGACAAGGCCATCGGTACGGTGTATTATATCAGCCCGGAGCAGGCAAGCGGACGTGCCATTGACGCCCGGAGCGATCTGTATTCGCTGGGCGTTCTTATGTATGAAATGGGATGCGGACAGCTTCCCTTCGATGCGGAAAGTCCGGTTTCCGTTGCATTGATGCAAGTGAACGAAGCCGCCATCCCCCCGCGGCAGATCAACGCCGCCCTGCCCGTCGGTCTGGAACAGATCATCGTCAAGGCCATGGAAAAAGAGCCGGACGAACGCTATCAGGCAGCGTCTGTCATGCTGCGGCAGGTCCATCGGCTGAAAGAAAACCCCAACGTCGTTTTCAAGGAAATCAAAAAAGATACCGCAAAAAACAAAAAACGCAAGCCCCACAAGGCAAGCCACTCCATGCTTCCCATTATCCTGGGCGTTGTCTTTGCCTTTTTGATCGTTGCCCTTATCAGCGGTTACGTTATGCTGAGCCGCTTTATTTTCACAGACAATTCCAACGCAGAAACGATTACGGTCACTAACTTCGTCGGCGCCTATTATACGGATGAGCTGCAGCAATTTTTTGATAAATCCGAATACTATACGCTGAAAACGGAATATAAACACGACCCGAAATATGATAAAGGCGTGATCATTCAGCAGGAACCGGCACAGGGAGAGAGGCGCAAGGTCGTTCCCGGTGAGCAAAAATGCAATCTCAAACTGGTGATCAGCCAGGGTGCCGAAACAGCCGTGCTTCCAGATCTTGTCATCGAGGATTACCGGGAAGCGGAAAGAATCTGCAAAAACCTTGGACTCAAAACCACCGTCTCCCGCGTGCACAGCGAAACCTTTGAAGTAGGCCGCGTGATCCGCACCGAACCGGAAGCCGGATCCATTATGAAACTGGGCGAAACGGTAACGATCTACGCCAGTATCGGTCCCTCTCTCGGCTCGGTAGCCGTACCGGATTTCTCAAAGCTTACCGAGGCACAAACGCTCCAAAAACTCTCCGACTGCGGTCTGCGAGTTGGTTCCGTCACGTACGAGGCAGCCGGCTATCCGGCAGGCACCGTTATCTCGCAGAGTATCAAAGCCACCACGATCGTTCACGCCAATACGGCCATCGATTTCGTTGTCAGCGGCGGTCCGGGCTACGTGGATCCGACAAAACAGCCGGAAGAGCCGCCGGCAGCCACAACGGAGCCTGCAGAAACAACTGACACGGCGGATAACACGGATAAAAAGCCACAAAACACGACGAAGCCCAACAATAATGACGACTACACCCCATCTCCCATTCCCCAGATGCCCACGATTCCCGGTGTACCGGGGTGGCAGAACGGATTCGGCGGTAACTGAACCACGGACAGGATGAATAACAATGCATGACGAATCGATAAAAACAGGCATTATCGTACGCGGTGTGGGCGGACTTTTTGGAGTCCGCCCTTTGCCGCTTGTGCCGGGAGAGGAAATCCTTCTGTGCCGGGCGCGCGGCGTGTTTCGACATGAGAAGATCTCGCCCTTGCCCGGCGACACGGTTTGCATCAGCCGGGACAGTGACGCCCCCATCACCAACGACGGAAAAACCGCCGCTTTCGTGATCGATGAGATTTTGCCGCGAAAAAACAGTCTGATCCGGCCGCCCCTTGCCAATCTGACGCACCTGTTTCTGGTAATTCCTGCCGCCCGCCCTGCCCCTGATCTGAAAACGGCAGACAAGCTGATCGCTATTGCGGAAGCGGCCGGTATAGAAACGGTAGTTCTGGTGACGAAACGGGATCTGGATCCGCAAAAGGCCGACGAGATCACCGCCCTGTATACTTCGGTAGGATTTACTGCTTTTTCTCTTTCAGCCCACGAGGAAGCGGACGTACAGACGCTTCACCGATTCCTTTTCTCACTGTCCGACGGGAATAAAAACGTAACCGCTGCCTTTGCCGGCGCCTCCGGTGCGGGCAAGTCCACTATGATGACGAAGCTCTTTCCCGGCGTATCTTTCAAGACGGGCGAGATCAGCCGCCGTGCGGAGCGGGGACGGCAAACCACCCGGCACGTAGAGCTGTTCCCGTTTGAAAGCGACGGCCACGTATGTCTGATCGCCGATACACCCGGATTCTCGATTCTGGATTTCACACGCTTCAATTTCTTTGATCCGGCGGAGCTTCCCTATGCATTTCGTGAGTTCCGCCCCCATTTGGGAGACTGCCGCTATACGAAATGCACCCACACGAAGGAAGAAGGCTGTGCCATTCTTTCCGCCGTATCTGAGGGATGCATCCCCAAGGGACGGCACGAAAGCTACGTGGAGATCTTTACGGAAATGAAAAAAAAGCCGGACTGGAAGCGGCGCCAGGAGGAATCAGGCCGATGACATCTGAAAAACGTGCTGTTATCTTTACAGGCGGTCACTGCGAAGCTGCTCTGCTTTTGCCGGAAGATCTTTCCGGTGATCTGATCATCGCCGCCGATTCCGGCTGGCTCACCGCCAAAGCCTGCGGCATCACCCCATCCGTGATTGCCGGCGATTTTGATTCTTCCCCTATTCCCGATATACCCGATGCCGAGATCATCCGCGTTCCCGCCGAAAAAGACGACACGGATACCATGCTCGCCTGCAATCTGGCCATTGGGCGAGGGGTAAACAGTCTGTCCATTATCGGCGGGACGGGCGGACGCACCGATCACACCTTTTCCAACGTATTCTTTTTGGAGAATCTGCAGTCCCGGGGCGTTAAAGCCACCATCACGGACGGTGCCAACCGCATCCGGATTTTGCACAACGAGATCTGCACTTTGCCTGCGTCCCATTTTTTCTATTTTTCCCTTTTCTCCCTGGATCGCAGCACCGTCACCGTTCGCGGGTGCAAGTATCCGCTGACAAACGCCGTTCTCACCCGGGATAATCCGTTTGCCGTCAGCAACGAGATCACCGGCAACGCCGCTGAAATTCAAGTTTCCGGTGCCCCCGTTCTGCTCATTGAAAGCGGTGCACAATAGCCGCCCTTCCCTCATATACTGTACCGAGACGCAAAGATTCTTTGCAGCACATGAGGAGGCTTTATGAAAATCGTCGTTGTGAAATCGCCCCGCTATCTTTCCCCCTTACTCCGACGCCTTTTCCTTGGTACAAGGGCAAACTGATCCCGGCATACATCCATAGAATCAGGACGGATTTTTCCGTCCTTTCTTTTTTAATTGCAAAACGCATTGACATTTCCTCCCTTTTTATGTTATAATAATTGTTGACAATGCAACTTCCTTCAAATATTCAGTCATTTTGCCGTAAAACGGCGAATCTACAGGCCAAAAGGAGATTTTTCTATGACAGACCGCTTCCAACGGTTTGAGCAATTTTCTTTCGCACTCTCGGAAATCACCCGTTACTGGCACAAGCTGGCTGCCGATGAAATGAAAAAATACGGGCTGAAAGGCGGCCACTCCATGTACCTTTTAACCCTTGCCCAGCATCCCGACGGTATCACGGCCACCGCAATATCGGAAATATGCGGTCGTGACAAATCTGACGTTTCCCGCATGACGGCAATCATGGAGAAGCAAGAGCTTATTACTAAATCGGGTTCAGGAAAGAACAAATACCGGGCCGTTCTTCGTCTGACAGACAAAGGCCTTGCCGCTGCCGCCGCTATGAGAAAAACCATCGCGCAGGCTGTGGAAATTGCGGGGCAAGACCTCTCCGAAGAACATCGCACCGTCTTTTACGAATCCCTGCGTTCCATCACGGATAATCTGCGTGATATGGCAGAAAACGGTTTTTGCAGTGCAGAAAACAACTGACATCCCCCAAAATGATCATACATAAAGGAGACTAACATGAGCAACTTCGTACTTTTTACCGACTCCGGCTGTGATATTAAGCCAGACGTACTGAAAGAATGGGATGTTCCCTATCTGAACCTCACCTTCCGCTTTGAAGGCGACAACACGGAATACACCGGCGACGATATGGACATTCTTGCATTCTACAACCGTATGCGTGAAGGCGGCGTGGCTAAGACAGCCGCAATCAACCCCGACACGTTTATGAACGCTTTTGAGGAGATTCTGAAAGAAGGCAATGACCTCCTCTATCTCGGCTTTTCCTCCGGTCTCAGCACCACGTACAATTCCGGCCGCATCGCAGCCGAAATGCTCAGAGAAAAGTATCCCGACAGAAAAATTCTGACTGTGGATACCCTGTGTGCATCCGCCGGTCAGGGACTCTTCGTTTATCTGGTAAACGAGAAAAGGAAAGCCGGTGCTTCCATTGAGGAAGCCGCCGCTTACGCCGAGGAGATCCGTCCTCATCTTTGTCACTGGTTTACCGTGGACGATCTGGTATATCTGAAACGGGGCGGCCGTGTCTCCGCTACCGCCGCTTTCGTTGGCGGCATGCTGGGTATTAAACCGGTCATGCACGTGGATGACGCCGGTAAACTGATCCCGATCGTAAAGGTACGCGGCAGAAAAGCTTCCCTTGACGCACTTGCCGATAAGCTGGGCACAACCGCCGTGGATCCTAAAGGCGGCACGGTGTTCATCTCTCACGCAGACTGCGATGAGGACGTTGCCTATTTGAAAAACGTGCTGGATACAAAGTACGGTGTCACGGTGCACCTGGTCACGCACGTCGGTGCGGTAATCGGTGCACATTCCGGTCCCGGCACGATGGCATTGTTCTTCGTTGGAAAGGAGAGATAACAACATGGCACTGAGATACTTTCATGCAAAAGACGGCTCCGACAGTCCGGACACGCCTGCACCCCGCTATCACATCGTTGTGAAAATCAAAGTAAAAAAAGATCCGGAGTTTGAAAAGCTGCAAATGGAACGCCGTCTTGAAAAAGAAGAACGCAAAGCCGAACGCGAGGCTGAACGTCAGGAACGCGAGGCAAAACGAGAAGCAGAAAGAGCTGCAAAAAAAGAATCCGGCGGTATCAAAAACAATCTGAAGGCACTGGGCGGAAAGCTGCTCTGCCGCATGGCGATCGGCGGTGCCGCACTTCTCTCCAAAAATGCGGATGAGGTCAACCGACTGAACGTATTCCCCGTTCCGGACGGTGATACGGGCGACAACATGCGTATGACGATCGAAAGCGGTATTGCCGCTATCGAAAACATGGATTCCGACGATCTCGGCGAAATCATGAACGCCCTTTCCCACGGCATGCTGCTCGGTGCACGCGGCAACTCCGGCGTTATCCTTTCTCAGTTCTTTGCCGGAACGGCCAAAGGCTTTATCGGCAAGGAAACGGCCGATCCCACCGTCCTCGGCCATGCGCTGGAGCTCGGCGTACAGCAAGCGTACGGCTCCGTAATGACGCCAACCGAGGGCACGATCCTTACCGTTGCCCGTGAAGCCGTAGAATACGCCGTTTCCAACATCACCGCCGAGAGCAACATCCGCACGTTCTTTGCTGATCTGGTGAAGGAAATGCACGCCTCCCTGGACCGTACGCCGGAGATCCTCACCGTTCTGAAAGATGCAGGTGTGGTTGACAGCGGCGGTGCCGGTCTCCTCTATATCATGGACGGATTCAACCGGGTGCTGAACGGCGAAGAGCTTTCGCTCGATACCGTATCCGCTGCAGGAAAACCTGCCGCAAAGCCTGCTGTATTCGCCTTTAACGCCGACAGCGAAATGACCTACGGCTACTGCACCGAACTGCTTGTTCAGATCACGCGGCGGAAGGCGGATCCCGATCACTTCGACGTGGACGCCTTGAAGTCCTTCCTCGCTCAAATCGGTGATTCCATCGTGGCTTTCGTTACAGACGGCATCGTGAAGATTCACGTACATACATTCACGCCGGATAAGGTGCTGGCACACTGTCTGACGTTCGGTGAATTTCTCACTGTGAAAATCGAAAACATGTCCGTGCAGCATACAGAACTCACCCCGGCGGATGAAACCGCACCGGCATCCCAAGAAGAACAGCCGGCGCCCCCTGCACAGCCGGTTCCCGCCGTCAAAAAGCCCTACGGTATTGCGGCCGTATCCAACGGCCCCGGCATTGACGATCTCTTTACCGAGTTGGGCGTGGATCAGATCATCTCGGGCGGACAAACGCAGAACCCCTCCACCAACGATTTTCTGGACGCTTTCGCAAAGATTCCGGCGGAGCATATCTTCGTTTTCCCCAATAACGGAAATATTCTCATGGCCGCACAGCAGGCAGCGACGCTCTACAAAGATGCAGTCATTCACGTGATTCCCTCAAAGAGCATCGGTTCCGGTTACGTTGCCATCTCCACGGCGGATCTGACCGCGGAGGATCCCGAATCCATCGAATCCTCCATGAAAGAGGCAATGAGCCGTGCCACGGCCGGCTATGTATCTCCTTCGATCCGTGATGCGGAGATCGGCGGCGTAAAAATCAAAAAAGGTGACACGATCGGCGTTATCGAGAAGGAAATCATTCTCTCCGAAGAGGTATGTCTCACCGCTGCAGAACGTCTCGCTTCCCGGATGCTCAATCTTCCCGAGAAGTTTATGCTGACTGTCTTCGTGGGCAAAGACGCTTCCGAAAGCGACACGGCGGTGCTCACGGAATATCTTACGAAGGAATTCCCCCGTTCCGAGGTCTATTTCATCGACGGCGGACAGGATATTTATCCCTATCTGTTTGTTGCAGAATAAAACACGCAAAAGGGCTGCTGCATTTCCGTGCAACAGCCCCAAATATTTGCGTCATTTACGCAAATATTTGAAATTTCGCAGAAATTTGCGGCGACGTTTCCCGTTTTTTTGCCCGTTTCGGGCAAAAAATGGCCGCCTTTGCGGATAAGGGAATCCTCGCGGAGGAGGTGCTGCTGAGAATGCAGCACCTCCTTTTTATTCGTATTTCGTCGTTCCCAGATGCTCGGCTTCGGCTATTTCAAAACTCATCATATCCTGCCCAAGAGCAAGCACGTCCCGATCACAGCCTGCTGACGACATATCGGCGATGGCACTCCGCATGCGATTCGCACTCTCCCGTGAACTGACTCGCAGAAGCCGTGCCAGCTCGTCCTGAGTAACGCTGCCCATGGTTTCCATCATCACACCGCCCCGCACGCTCAGCTTGTTCATCAGCGGAAACGTGATGCCGGTGATTCCCTTTTCCTCCATCAGTTGTTCTGCCCGATTGGCGTAGCCGGCATACGCCTCCAGCTGATTAACCGTATCTTGCCGCAGCTGGTTGCTGGTGATTTTCGGCAGCATGCCGTTTATCGCTTCACAGCCGCTTTTGGCACCGATATAAATTGTTCGAAGCAACTCTTTCGTCGGATCGCTCATAAAAACACCTCTCTTTCGTCCGTGCCTTTAGTATGCCGCAAAAGGCGGATAGTATGAAAATAATCTTGACAAAATCCTGCCTTTATGGTATCATAATATCTGTTACTCGGAGGGTTATCGAAGCGGTCATAACGAGGCGGTCTTGAAAACCGTTTGGGAGCAATCCCACGTGGGTTCGAATCCCACACCCTCCGCCAAAAACTCCCGAATGAGATTCATTCGGGAGTTTTCCATATGGTTTATTATTCAATAATTGCTGTAGTCAATTTATCGATAATTCAATTACCGCTTGCTGTTCTTTTTTTAAGAAAAGAATATACTGATTGTGCAAGACAAAAACAAGTCTGCGGAAAGGAAAGAAGTTTATGTTTGACACGACACAAATCGGGAAAAGGATTTCTGAATTTAGAAAAGCAAAGGATATGACGCAGTACGAACTCGCGGACAAGTTATCCATCAGTTTTCAAGCTGTATCAAATTGGGAACGCGGAAACTCTATGCCGGATATATCCAAACTTCCTGAACTTGCAGAAATATTCGGTGTAACCATTGATGATATTATCGGTCATAATAATACGGTTTTGCATGATGTTATTTCTTCACAATCACCAAATGCCAATGAATATTCAGATGCAGATATTTCCGAGGCGGCATACCTCTTAAAGCCTTCACAGATTGAAGACATTTTAATAAACACAGACTATCATCCACGTGTTTTATCAACAGTTCTCCCCTTTTTGAGTGATAAAACTATTGAAGAAATTACCGATGAACATATCAAAAATGGAAAAAGTGTTGCCGTTCTTCTTCCTTTTCTTCATTATGAAAAAATTGAAGAATTGGTGAGAATCGCAACAGAAAACGGCGAATCTATCACCATGTTCATGCCATTCTTAAGAGAATCCGCCATAAAAGCGTTTGCTTTTGAAGCATTTGAACACGGTGGTATAAGTGAGGCATCTGTGTTTTTGCCGTTTATGAATGAGGCTGATATATTAGAACTTATGATCGTTGCATCACAGAAGAACGGTTAAACATGCCATTGCGAAAGTTCAAATCCGATCACAAAAAACGATAAAGACACCATTGAAATCTGAACCCTCAAGTTCGGACTCAATGGTGTTTTTGTTATAAAGCCCTATATGCCGCACTGGTGTCTCTAAAACAGAAAAGGCACATTTCTTTTGAAATGTGCCTTTGAGAGAATCAACCGATCTGCATAATCACAAGATGCGCAGAGACAGGACGTGTTCCGCCTGCAAGCGGTGTAATGGTAAGCGCAGCCGCAGTGCCGGCAGGATTCCGGACAGTCAGAATCGAGTTGATCACAGTGGTCGAGACAATCGACATACCCACAATCTGCGAAGCACCGGTAGCTCTGCCGACCACAGTGTATGCCAGATCCTCGCCGTTCAAAGTCAGCATCAGCTGACCGGCTTCATCCACACTCACCTCAAACAGAATCTGATAGGTTCCGATCTGTGCCAGATTAAATGAATCCGGGCCGGTTCTGGAAATATCCGCTCCGCTGTTCGGGCCGTCCTGCGGGAAACTGACATCCGTTCCGGGCGCCACTGTAGCCGCATTATCGGGCGGCATCAATGCATAAAAATCTGCAAAGTTCAGCACACCTCCGGCAGGACCTTGCGGACCTACGGGGCCGGTTTCGCCGATAGGGCCTTGCGGACCTACGGGACCGGTTTCACCGATAGGACCCTGCGGTCCTACGGGGCCGGTTTCACCGATAGGACCCTGCGATCCTACGGGACCGGTTTCGCCGATAGGACCCTGCGGACCTACGGGGCCGGTTTCGCCAACGGGTCCTTGCGGACCTATGGGGCCTTGCGGGCCAGTGGGTCCAACAGGACCGGCTGGGCCTCGCGGTCCCGGTGGACACAAAGAACAATCAAACTCACAGGGGCGGTCATCCTCGCAGGGCTCCTTCCGGCAGCCGCAGTCACAATCACATCTATCGTCATTACAATCATTCTGACTGCAATTCCTATTGTCATTTTCGAATCGCCTGTCATTTCTATTATTGAAGTTCCATAAGCTCATGATATCACCTCCTTCCAAGGGGGATATATGATATGCCTCTCTTGGAAGGTGTGACAAAAGATGAGTACATGATGAAGGCTCCAGTGAAAAAGCGCAAAGTGTCTGCAGCACGGACAATTTTTGTTTTCGGAAGTTAAGTCTTATATAAATACAATATTTTTTTCACGAATATACCTTGACTGTCCATATCACATATGATAAAATGAGAAAAAACTTGAGGGATCTATGCCTGCTTTTCTGCCGTTTCGCCGCTTGCGATGGCGATGCTCTGTCCGTGCTTTCATGAACGGGAAACTCACCCCGCAAGCGTTCGCAAACAAAAACGCCGATCAGTTTTTTTATTACACCACGCCTTTTTTCCAAGATGCACAGGGAACCATGCAGGAAAACGCACTGCATCGTCCTGCATGTGACACACTGTACTTTCCCATCTTCTCCTCGCCGGAGGCCTGCCGGAACTATACAAGAAAACGCGGTGCAATGGATTGCATATTCATCCGAGGAACACTGCAGGACGCACTGAACGCATTGGACTCACATCCTTTGCTTGCCTCATTTGGTATCGTAATTGATCCCAATACGAAACGTTCCGTCTGTATTCCGCCCCTCGTGCGGGTTCAGCCTAAATGCCTTCGCTAAAATACAACCTCGGAAAGGACTGGTTTTTATGGAAATCTACGCTTTGAACAACGACCGCATGCTGTGCTGGGATGAGTTCCTCGTTGACAAAATGGTCGATGCGGAAGTGATTATGCATCATCCACGGAAAACGGACGACCTCATCGTCATGGATGAGGAATGGGAAGGTGCCGGCAACGGTGCCGGCCGGGTTTTCAAAGTGGACGGCCAGTATCGCTTCTATTATCGGGCCTATCACGCCATGTATAATGCAAACGGTACGATCTCCCACGGTGTTAACCCTGACGGCGAGATATTGAACATCTGCCTGAAAACCAGTGTGGACGGCAAGCATTTTAAGAGTGTCCCTGTCAACAAGTTTGCTTTCAACGGCTCGCGGTTTAACAATATTGTCGGGGGATTGCCTTATCTTGACGAAAATCCAGATTGCCTGCCCGGCGAAAAGTACAAAGCACTGACCGTGCTTAGTCCCAAGCATAAACTGGGTTACTGTCTCGCGCTGAAGCATAGCGAGGACGGCATCGTTTTCAGCGAGCCCCTGAAGCTGGAATTTCCCGGCGGTTTTGACAGCGAAAATATTCTCCTGTGGAATAAAGACACCCAAAAGTACAATATCTATTATCGCGGCTTCCATTACAAGGAAGGCTATGACGCCGGCCCCCACAGTATTGAAAACGAGCGGCATAATCTGCGTGACGTGCGTCTGGCAGAAACGGCGGACTTTATTCATTTTGATTTGAAAGGCCCGCTCGATTTCGGCGAAGACAAGGAGGATATGCAGCTTTATACCAATAATATTATGCGGTATCATCGGGCAAAGAATATGTTCATTGCCCTGCCCGCCCGTTATCACGACCGGTGGCAGGACGCACACAATCTGGAACGCTTCTCTCTTGCGGACAGGAAAAAAGTTGTGACGGAATTGTTTAACCGGGAAGGCACTGCACTTACGGACTGCGCGATTATGACCAGCCGGGACGGCTTCCGCTTTAATCGGTGGGATGAAGCGTTTATCACCCCAGGCGTGCAGGATCGGAATAACTGGTGGTATGGCCAATGCTTCCCTGCTTACGGCATCATTGAAACGGAATGCGACGAATTCGGTGCTCCCAACGAGCTTTCGTTCTTTATGAATGAGTATTACAAAACCAAGAACACCTGCAACTTCCGCAGATATGCGGTACGACTTGACGGATTCTTCTCCTGGTATGCCAAATATAAGGGTGGTGAAATTCTGACAAAGCCGTTTACCTTTACCGGCCGTCAGTTGGAGATCAATTTTGCCACGCCCCCTTGCTATGGCGGCATGAGAATCCAGATCTGCGACGAAAACGGCAAAGAGCTGGAAGGCTATGACAGCAGAAACCTGTTCGGCGACAGCGTCGACCGTATTGTGGATTTTGAAAAGGACGCAGGTGATCTGCAAGGCACACCCATTCGTCTGAAGATTCAGCTGAAGGACAGTTCTCTGTACTCCTTCAGATTCATTTAACAACGGAAAGGAATACGACACTGTGGAAATCTACGCTTTGAACAACGACCGCATGCTGTGCTGGGATGAGTTTTTCATTGATGAAAAAAAGGACATCTGCATCCGCATGCACAAGCCCACAAAACAGAATATTGCCCTCGCCTGTAATGACGAGTGGGACGGGGTTGTAAATGGCTACGCCTGCATCATCAAGGTGGATGACACCTACCGTATGTATTACCGGGCTCAGCACAGTTATATTGGCCCCGACGGAAAGCACGTAGGCCGTCCGGTGGTATACTGTGCGGCAGAAAGCCGAGACGGAATCACCTTCAAAAAAGTAAAGCTGGGACACTATGATTTTGCCGGCACGCGGTACAACAACATCTTTTACACCACCGGCGGATACGTGGACAACTTCTCCGTTTACAAGGATGAGAATCCCGCCTGCAAAAAGGAAGAGGCGTACAAGGCACTCTCCCTGCGTGGTGTGGACGGTCTTCCCAAGCTGGCACTGTTCGTGAGTGAGGACGGCTACGTCTTCACCTTCTCCCGTTATCTGGACATCCCCGGTGCTTTTGACACGTACAACGTGCTCTTCTGGGATAAAAACGACGGTCTCTACCACATCTACTATCGTGGCAATCATCCTCTCGGAGATAAGAATACGGACACCAGCGAATACGCCATTGACGATCCGAAAGACATTCGCGACGTGCGTCTGGCGGTATCCGAGGATCTTATCACGTTTGAGGTGAAGGGGCTTCTGGATTTCGGCGAGGAAGCGGAGGATCTGCCTCTTTATACCAATCAGGTTACGAAATACTACCGTGCACGGGATATGTACATTGGATTCCCCAGCCGATACTTTGACCGCCGGGACGACGCACACGTCTTTGAAGATATGCCGCTGGGGGACCGGCACGCTTTTATGACCAAGCACTACGGCCGCGAAGGCACGGTGGTTACGGACTGTGCCATTATGACCTCCCGGGACGGATACCGCTTCAACCGCTGGGACGAGGCTTATCTGACGCCGGAGATCGAAGCACGGGACAACTGGTGGTACGGCAACTGTTTCCCCGCACACGGGCTGATTGAAACGGAATCCGACGTGGAAGGCGCACCCAACGAGATTTCTTTCTATATGGGAGAGGGCTACCGGATCAAAAACGTAAACTTCCGCCGGTATACGGTACGACTGGACGGTTTCTTCTCCTGGCGTGCGGATTACAAAGGCGGCACGGTGCTCACAAAGCCGTTCACGTTCCGGGGGAGCCAGCTGAAGCTGAACGTTGCTACCTCCGCTCTGGGCAATCTGTGCGTGACGGTATGCGATGAAACCGGCACACTCATTCCGGGATACAGAAGCCGCAATGTATTCGGCGACAGCGTGTCACGGAAAGTACTGTTTGAAAAGGATCTGTCTGTTTTGGAAAACACACCGGTCCGGCTTCTCTTTGAAATGAAGGACTGCGATCTGTACTCGTTTATATTTGAATGACATATGGACAAAAGAGCCGTCACGCATGGGTGACGGCTCTTTTGTCAGTTTTTCTTTTCTTTCTTTTCCATAATCTCGCCGATATTGCCAAGGGGTTCTTTCTTCAGTTCCGCCAGAACGTCGCCGATCTCCCGGTGCACCCGATCCGCCTCGGTCAGAAATTCCGACGCAGGCATACGCAAAACTCCCAGACGGATGGCAGAAAGCTGGATCAAACCGTCCGAGGTTACAACACGGACACGGTCGTTTTTTCCGATACGGGCAATGAATTTTTCAATATACGTATCGCCCGTTTCATTTTCTTTCGTATACACCACGTGGACGCCGTTCACCTCAAAGCGGCGTTCTTCCGCACCTGCCACGTTGTAGGCATCAAAGACGAGAACCACCTCGCATTTGGTATAGGCACGGTAATTCACGAGAATATCCGTCAGCTGCTGACGTGCCGCGCCCAGATCGGCGTTGGCAATCTCCCGAAGATCCTCCCAGGCAAAGATCACGTTGTAGCCGTCCACGATCAGGTATTCCTTACGGGATACGGCAGATGCCGTCTCCGTCCCGCGAGGCTCTGCCTCTATGGCCGGGGGACGGTAGGATGGGCGTTTGATGGGACCGAACTCCCGCAGCATCAACGCTTCCAGCTCTTTTTCATCCAGCCTTATATTCCGGTGATTCAACTTCGGCAAAATGGACGGGTCTTTTCGGCCAAGACAGCTTTCCAGGTGCATATATTCGGAAACCTGATTCCATTTCACGGTAAATCCAGCACCATGGGCACAGAAGACGGAATCCGGCGTATTGGAAAGATCGCTCTCGGGCATATAGGCAAAATCGGCAATCACCTCTGCCGGATTGTGACAGACGTCGTAGCCGTCCACCTGACAGAACAGTTTTCCCTGTCCACCCGTGTAGGAGGCCACCTCCATGGCGTATTCGTTCATGGCAGAGACGGGAGCACGCCCGCGAAGAAGTGCCATAGTCCCGATATTCTCCGGTGGATCAAAAGTGCCGTGCCGTGCCCGGATGTCGCTCACCGCTCGGCCGATCTGCTCAGCGGGAACCTCCAGGCGGAAAGCGTAATACGGTTCCAGAATCTGCGATTTCGCCTGCATAAGCCCCTGCCGCACGGCACGGTAGGTTGCCTGACGGAAATCACCGCCCTCCGTGTGCTTGATGTGAGCCCGTCCTGCCATGAGCGTGATTTTCATATCGGTAATGGGAGCACCGGTCAAAACGCCCAGATGCTGTTTTTCCGCAAGATGCGTAAGGATCAGCCGCTGCCAGTTTCTCTCCAGGGCGTTTTCGGAGCATTTGGTTTCAAAAACCAGTCCTTCACCCCGGGGCAAAGGCTCCATCAGCAGATGAACCTCCGCATAGTGGCGAAGCGGCTCGTAATGCCCTACTCCTTCTACCGTATCCGAAATCGTTTCCTTATACAGAATCCGCCCGGAATCGATCACCACGTCCACGTGAAAACGCTCGGCGATCAGGCTCTTCAAAATCTCTGCCTGCACAGCACCCATGATCTCCACGTGGATCTCACCGAGATGCTCCGCATACGTCACGTGCAGCTGCGGATCCTCCTCCTCCAGTTTCCGCAGCTTAGGCAGCATGGTCTGTGCGTCAAATCCGTGGGGCAGATTCACCCGGTATTTCATGCAGGGCTCCAGCATAGGGGTGCCGGTATCGGCTTCTATCCCCAGCCCCTGCCCGTTTTTTGTGAGTTCCAGACCGGGCACCGTACATATACCGCCCGCTTCCATCTGCTCCGCCGTCTGGAACTTTACGCCGTTATACACACGGATCTGTCCCACCTTTTCCTCCGCTTCGCCTACGCTTAAAACGTCACGCACATGAAGCGTACCGCCGGTAATTTTCATATGCGTCAGCCGGTTTCCCTGGGGATCGTGGCTGATTTTGAACACCTTGGCACCAAACGCTGTCGGACGTTCCGCCGGTACAGCGTACCGGGATAACACATCGAGAAAGGGATCGATTCCGGTGAGTTTAAGCCCCGAGCCAAAACAAACGGGAAACGCCAGCCGCTGCCGAATCAGTTCAATTACGTCTCCATCCTCCACTGAACCTGCGGCAAAATAGGAATCCAGAATGTCCTCCCGGCACATGGCCAGCTGTTCCATGCGCGTCTCCCGGGCATCCTCACTGAAATCGATGCATCCCTCGCCAAACTCCTCCCGGAGCTCTGACAGAATATCCGCTTTATCCCGACGAGCAAAATCCATTTTCGTTACGAACACGAATGTGGGCACCCGATACAGAGACAAAAGCTTCCACAGCGTGCGGGTATGTGCCTGTATCCCGTCCGTTCCGCTGATAACGAGTATAGCCCCGTCCAGCACCTGCAGCATCCGTTCCGTCTCGGCGGAAAAATCCACGTGCCCGGGTGTATCCAGAAGTGTGACTTCCATATTTTCCAAAGAAAAGGCAGCCTGGCTCGCAAATATGGTAATGCCCCGTTCCCGCTCCAAAGCGTGGGTATCCATCAGCGTGTCACCGTGGTCTACTCGCCCCACCTTCCGGATCTTTCCGGTCTGGTATAGAATGGCTTCTGCCAGCGTTGTTTTCCCAGCATCCACGTGTGCCAGGATTCCGATAACCGTTTTTTGCATACAGTCCTCATTCTCATTATCTTTCTCTGCATATTATAGCAAAAAATACGCACTGTGAAAAGTGCGTATAAAAAATTCTGTGATTTTTTCGTTTTTTCGCTGTCACGCAAAGGCTGTCGGCATCTTCTCGGCGATTGCCTCGTCCAGGAATGCCGGCGTATAGCCGTTCTCATGTGCCCACTGCACCGCCGTGCGGATCTTCTCCTCGTAATCCGGCATGTAGTTTTCGTAATGCTCGTAAAAATACTGCTCGTGCGTTACCAGATTGATGGTGCCGGCTTCGTGCGGGCGTGCCTTCACCTCATCCAGATACGGACGGATTTCCGACAGCGGATGAGCGTCAATGACGATTTTGTCTTTGGAAAAGATAATATCCTCAGCGGTATCCACCCAGAAATCACGCCCCGATGCGTGCACGGTCTCGTCATGATTCAGATAATACGCCACGTGAGGATCGCCCTTTTCATCGAAAATATAATACCCCACGAGACAGCGGATGCCCAACGCACGGAGAGCTCTTGCCCCTTCCCGGGTTGTTTCGGCCCAGTGGAGACCGTTCACTGCCGTTCTTACTGCGTTCTCGCCGGCAAAACGGACGATCTCTCTCGTGACCTTCTTATAATCCTCGTACAGTTCCTCATACGGAGCAAAGCGGTAGATCCGATCCGGTTTATCCTGCCGTGCGTGAAACGTGAGTTTCAGCCAATCGGAGGCCGCCTCAAACTCCGCCTTATACCGATCCGGCATCATCGTCAGATTGAAGCTTCCGTCCACCGTTTCGTAATACAGATTCAGCTGTGTTTTCGTGCCGAAGTCATCGTGCAGACGTTTGAAAATAGCGAAAAACGGATGCTCGAATACAGAAGCGTAATCGTCTTTTGCCAACTCCTCCACCGACCAGATAATATCGTCGATGGCCAGCCTATATTTCATAAAGGCGTTTTTGAAACGGTACAACGCAATGGAGGCTTCCGCCCGCTTGCTATCCTTCTCCGCAACAGCGGTAACGGTATTCCGGTATCCGTCCAGACGAATCTCGGCTGTATACACTCCATCACCATAGGTACAGGGCGTGCCGTTCACGGTGACAACAGATTCGGCGGGTGCCGAAATCCGTACGGGAACGAACAGGCTGCCGCCCTCTTCTCTGCCGTCGTACCGGTTCAGCACGTCTCCGTCAATGGGAGAAAGAAAAGTGATTTTCATAAGAGAAAGTCCCTCCGTATTACTCAAACCGCATCACGCCGAAATAGTTCGGCTGATGGAAGGCAGAATTCACATACGGAACGGATGCCCATGCCATGTAATGAGGCACCTCAGTGGAGTCACCGCACTTGTAGCAGTTGGCACGGATCTCCTTACCGGATGTAAAGGATACGCTTGGAAAATAGATACGGATAAAAGAAAGCGGAATACGGTAGGTGATGTACCATCCGTCCTCCGTATACACGGGCTTTGCGTCAAAGGGATCCCAGCCGTCCGGGACGAGACGGACCAGATTGTCCACCGTCCGGCCAATGCCCACGTAATAACAGGTGGTGGGGCTGAACTCAAAATTCATGTACCGTTCGTCCTCGATATCCGGACGGAAGAAAAATTCCAGACAGCTGTCCTGGCAGGGAGACCCGGCGGGCATCTTTTCCACCGCGCGGATGTGCTTCTCTTTTGCTTCCAGATATACGTACAGATTTTCCGCATCATAGCAAATCTTTGCAATCGCCGAAATATCCGTTTCCTTGCTCCACTCCTGGGTTTCCATAGACAAAGCCGGGACACGGCTCCAATCCAGCGTTTCACCTTTTTTGACAATCGTGTATTCTTTCATACTCGTTCTCCTTTGTTTTATGCATACGTAAAAATTTGTATCAAACTGAAATCACATTTTACGCCGATGCCGCATATGATCCACGGCATGCTGGAACGCCGTCACGAAGACGAATCCGGCCGATATACCGACTGCCGTTTGCAAAGTGAGGGACAAATACTGCATCGCAAGAGAGGTTTCGTGAGATATAAGAGAGTCCATGGTATAATACAAACCGCTTCCGGGCACCAGGGGAATCATGCAGGCAATGAGGAAAATGTTCCTGGGTGCTTTCCGCACGGTGGCACATATGTAGGAATACACGGCACCGGCGGCGGCACCGATCATATTGGCCCAAAAGGCATCCAGTCCAAAAGACTGGGATGCAAGAAGATAGAACAGGCAGGAAATCAAACCACCCAGAGCCGCGTAGGGAATGTGGCAAAGTCGGGTACTGAAAATCAGGCTGAATCCTACCGTACCTATGACACCGGTAACAAGCACCACCCAGTTTGCGGCCGCGACCGGCTCCGCCGGCGGCAAGACGCCGCGAAAAACAAGCAGGGATAAGGAAAAGCCCAAAGCAATGGACAAAGCCAGAAGGATCGCCTGAATGAATCGCAGCGTGCCGGAAAGCACGTCTCCGCCAAACAGATCCTGCAAAGAAACGCTGAAAGCAACGCCGGGAATCAGCAGCATGATGGCACCGATCATCACTTTTTCCACGTTGACGCCCACGCCAAGCAGCACGAGACAACTGGCGGCAATGCCTGCAATAAACGATCCGAGCACCGTACCGGCAAACTGGTTGGCACCGCTGTCCAGGTATCGGTTAACGAAAGTGATCACGATGCCGCAAAGAGCGGCGGCAAGTCCGTCCGCAAGGGATCCGCCGAAAAAGACGGCAAACCCGCCGGCGGCGAGGACAGCACCGAGATAGTAGATCCAGAAGGGATACGTTTTCTTATGACGAGCCTGCTTTACCGCCTCTTGGGCTTCAGCAAGCGTCATGGTTTTGGCACAGAGACTGCGGGAGATGCTGTTATACGTTTCAAAGGCTTCCAGATTGTTGGAGTATCCGTAAACTCTTCGCATCTGCTGGGAGTGAGAGCCGTCCGGCATCCATACGGAGGCCACGATGACGGAGGTGATCGTAAAAGATTCCGTATGAACAGCACCGAATGCGGTGCAGATGCGGATGACCGTTTCCTCAACCCGGCGCACGTCTCCGCCGCATCGAAGCGTATGCTCCGCCACGTCCAGTGCCGTCCGCAGAAGTTCGTCTGCGGACACGGTTTCCATATGATTCATGGTCAGTTCCTTTTTCACTCAAGAATTTCCCTGATCTTTTCCGCTATGGATCTCCCAAGCACGGGATGATCCGACCGTCGGATGTGCACGCCGTCCTCCTCACAGGGAGAGGCATACTGTGCGGCATCCAGAAAATAGGCACCGATCTCCTTTGCCATTGCCTCATACAGCGGCGCAAACTGCCTTGACTCCTGCGGAAGACCGGGGCGTACAAACAGCGGATTAATCTTCTCGTAATTCGGATGAAAAACAATAGGCGAGAGGATCAGCACCTTCGGCTCACTCCGCCACACGCGGCCGAGCACCCAGTCCTTTGCGGTAAAAAGCATTTCTGCCAGTTCCCTGCATCCTGCCGCACATCCGGCCGCATCCGTTCGTACGAGATCATTGGTGCCCAGCATCACGACCGCAAGATCGATGGGGATATTGGCACGAAGTGCGTATCCGAGACCGGATTTCCCGTTCAGAAACGGCACGGCCGGATCGTCCATCACCGCCGTTCTGCCGATGATTCCGTGTTCCAGGATTTTGTAATCATCCCCCAGCACACGCTGACACACGCCGGTCCAGCGCTCATCGGACGGAAGCCTGCCAACCCCCTCGGCATATCCCCATGTATTGGAATCGCCGTAACAAAAAATCCGTTTTTCAGCCATGCCGGTTATTCCTCTTCCGCAAAAATTGAAAGGATCTTATTCGCCACGGCTCGTCCCAGATTCGGATGATCGGAGGGACGGATATGTACTCCATCCACGTGAGAAGGTGCGGCGTACTGTGCCGCATCCAAAAAATCCACGCCGTACTTTTCGGCGATCTGTGCAAAACGCTCGGCAAACATATGGGACATTTCTACCCTCTCCGCTTTTGCAGCCGCCCCGGCGATGAGCGGATAGTCCGTATGAATATAGACGGGAGAAACGAGAAGTACCTTTGGTCGGTTACGGGGCCACACCTTCTGCGAGCCCACCGCCCATTCGTTGGCAGTGAGAAGCATTTCTACCAGTTTCTCCACCCCGGACACAACGCCGTCGATATCAGTATGAGCAGTATCGTTGGTACCCAGCATCAGAACCGCCAGATCCAGCGGCATCTGCTCAAGCAAAGCGTACCCCAGGCCGTCTGCACCGTTGCGAAACTGCAAATCGCCAAACACAGTAGTCCGTCCATTCAACCCACATTCGATTACCGTATATTCTTTTCCCAACACCTTCTGGCATATACCGGTCCAGCGTTTATCCGCATCCAATCTGCCGGCGCCCCCGGGAATGTAGCCCCACGTATTGGAATCCCCGTAACATAAAATCCGTTTTTCCTGCATAGTCATTTCTCCTGAACCAAAAAATCCACATCGATACAGACTAATTATATCACGGAATTCATAAATGTCAATAAGGGACAAAAGAATTGTAAAAGGATTCCGAAACAGAGAAAAATTCCCGTATGAAACGGGAATTTTTCTCTGTCACAGCGTTACGCCGTCTTTAAAAATCGCCAGTTCATGCTTATCCAGTGACTCGGAGCCGGCACGGATCTCCCCGGAAGCCACCGACAGCACATACTGGTAAAAGGCATCGGACACGGACGCCATGCTCTCTCCATGCAAAAGCCGTCCTGCGTCAAAATCGATCCACCTTTTCTTTTTCTCCGCAAGGGCGGAATTGCTGGAGATCTTTACAGTCGGCACCGGTGCACCGAAGGGGGTGCCGCGACCGGTTGTAAACAAGATCATCTGTGCACCGGCAGCAGCCAGTGCACCGGATGCTACAAGATCGTTGCCCGGAGCGTAAACGAGAGACAATCCGTGCGTACGCACGGGATCCCCGTACCCGAGCACGTCCTCCACCGGTGCCGTACCGCCCTTCTGTACGCAGCCAAGGGCTTTATCCTCCAGTGTTGTGATCCCACCGGCTTTGTTGCCGGGCGAGGGATTTTCATTAACTTTTTCCCCGTAACGCATAAAGTATTGTTTGAATCCGTTGATCATGGCGACCGTATCGTCAAACTGCTTTCGGGAACGGCATCGGCTCATGAGAAGCGTTTCCGCCCCGAACATCTCCGGCACCTCCGTAAGGAGTGCTGAACCGCCCTCTCCGATAAGGCGATCGGAGAAAGCCCCCAGAAGAGGATTGGCCGTAATGCCGGAATAGCCGTCCGATCCGCCGCATTTCAACCCGATCACCAACTCGGACGTGGGACAGGGCGTACGGGTAAACGTATCTGCATAGGCACACAACTCCCGAAGGATCTGCACGCCGGCGTCGATCTCGTCCTCCGCGTCCTGGCAGACGAGGAAGCGGACACGGCGGGGGTCGTACTCACCCAGCACCTCTTTCAACTCATCAATATTGGCGTTCTCGCACCCAAGGCCCACCACCAAAACGGCGGCAGCGTTAGGATGGCGGATCAGCCCGCATAAATACTTCAAAGTCCTGTTCTGATCGTCGCCAAGCTGTGAACAGCCGTACGGATGATTATAGGCAAATACGCCGTCGATCCGGGGCGTCACAAAAGAAGCGGCACACCGCTCCATTTCACGAACCACGGTATTCACACAGCCTACAGTCGGCACGATCCACACTTCGTTGCGGATACCAACCTTTCCGTCCGGGCGTTTGTATCCCATAAACGTGCCTGGTGCACGGGTGGGACATTCAAAAAACGAGGGCGTGTACTCGTAAGACAAAAGTTCTCCCAGATTGGAACAAACATTGTGCGTATGGACGTGGCATCCCACCGGGATCGCCTGTGACGCATGCCCGATAGGGAAAGCGTACTTTATGATCGGATCACCGGCCTTCATAGATGTCACGGCAAATTTGTGTCCGGCAGGAATCTCCGACTGCACCTTAACGCTCATATCCCCAAACGGTACAGTGTCTCCGGGGTGCAGTATCTCCAGTGCAACCGCCACCGTATCGTCAGGATGAATACGGATCGCCCTCATTCCTTTTCCTCCAGTACGTCACGAAGTGCAGCGGCGGGATCGTTCCGGATCGCCGTAAGCCATCCGGTTACCGCCTCGGCAAAGCCGGTGATTTTCCGAAGATCCTCGCCCCAGAAGTCCGCACGGCCTGCCGCGTTACTTACATAATCAGCATCGGGCAGGCAGCAGTTTTCCGCAAAGAAGCGAAGCTCTTCCCCGTCGTCGCAGACAGCATAGCTGTCACCGCCCGCACGCTTTCCGGAAAGAACACCGTCAGAAAGCGACTCCCCGGAATAAAACGCCAGAAGTGCGGCAAAAGAAAATGTCAGAAGAGGCGGCAGCGCACCGTTTTGGTTCACATAATCACGAAGAGACGGAAGAATGCGTGCGCGCCATTTGGACACGGAATTCAAGGAAATGGATAACAGGGCGTGATCAATATAGGGATTCTCAAACCGCTCGAACACGGCATCAGCAAAAGCAGTTGTTTGGTCCGACGGCAACGGCACCAGCGGTGCAATCTCCTCCCGGACGACCCGGCGTATAAACGCGCCCATCCGGGCATCCTGCATACAGTCACGCACGATGTCAAATCCGCAGAGATACCCTATGAGAACGGAGGACGTATGTGCCCCGTTCAAGATCCGCACTTTACACTCTCTGTACGGCTTCAGATCTTTGGTGAAGACCATCGGCAAACCGGCCTTATGCAGGGGAAACTCCCGGCTTATATCCGTTTCACTTTCGATCACCCACAGCCCGAACGGCTCGCCGATGTCAAGAAGCTCATCTTTATACCCAAGTTCCTCCCACAGGCTTTCGGCCTCCTCTTTGGGATAGCCGGTAACAATGCGGTCTACCAGCGTATCGCAGAAAACACAGGCATCCGAAACCCATCCGCAGAAGGCCGACGGCAGATTCCAGATCTCAGCAAGACGCAAAACGTACTCCTTCAGTTTTTGCCCGTTCTGTTCGATCAACTCCGTAGGCAGAAGGATCACGCCCTTCTCCTTGGCACCGGCAAACGCACGATAGCGAGCGTAAAGGAATTTTGTGATCTTTCCCGGAAACGTATGAGGCAGGCCGTCCGGCGTGTCCGTCTCATCCAGAACGATACCGGCCTCGGTTGTGTTAGAGATAATGAACCGTACCGTAGGACATTCTGCCAACGCTTCGTACGCGGCACTATCCGCCACGGGCTCCAGTACCTGGGCAACGGAAGTGATTACACGGTTGGTATTGACCGTCTCACCGTTTTCCTTTCCCCGAAGCACCACGGTATAAAAAGCGTTCTGCTCCCGAAACCGTTTTACAGAGCCGCCGGCCTTCGGTTTCACGATAACGATCGATCCGTCAAAGACACCTTTCTCGTTAGCAATATCGATCATATGATCCGCAAACGCACGGAGAAAATTGCCCTCACCGAACTGCACGATCCGTATGGGCCGCACCGGCTTTTTAATATTCATTTCCGCAATATTTTTGAGTTTGTCCATAACTGCCTCTCGATTTTTAAAACTACGGATTCATTATACGATGATTCAAAAAGCAAGTCAAGCCGATTCACAAAAAAAGCAGGAATCTTTGCAGATTCCCGCTTTTTGAAGATTAAATTCCGAACCCGATCTGTCCCGTACCGGACGGCACTGCCGTGTTCACGTCTTCCTCGGGGAAAGACAGCTGATCCACGGCCAGAAAATACCTTGTACACAACTGCTCGTACCAGCCGTCCTTTTTGAGGAAGGGAGACTCGTATATCAAATCCTCCGGACGCGCCACTCCCCCGTCGATAATACAGCAGATCGCCTTGGCAAATGCCTCATCAAACTTCTCCGCCGGAATCCTGTGCAGCATGTTGGAGCTGATGGTGGAAAAGTGGGGCACGGGCTGATGCAGCGGGCACCCGATAAACCACCGGTACACCAGATTCGTCTGCATCTCGGCTGCCGCCGCACGCAGAGAATCCAAATGATAGATGTGCCGCAGGAGTGCCACCGCCAGAAGGATCTCCGGCTCAAAGGCCGGTCTTCCCCGCTCTGCGCTGTAAAAAGAACGAAGGGGCTCCGAGCAGGCCTGCCAATCAATGGCGTTGTCGATTTTTCGTATGATATGGTCTTTGGGGATCAGCGAATCCAGCGATACCGCCGCCTGCCGTTCCCGTCCGTCGCGCAAAGATTCCGATGCCAGCATGGTCAGAGTTTCTCCTTTCGGTTGTACGTTTATCAGCGATGAATGGCACGCACGATCTCACAGAACCGTTCGCCCCGTTTTTCGAAATTAGCAAAAGCGTCAAAACTGGCACAGGCCGGGGAAAGAAGCACGGCGTCGCCCTCTTTGGCGGCATCCGATGCCGCAAGCACTGCCTCGGTGAAATCCGCTTTATGCACTACAGAAAGGGAGCGCGATGACAAATCGGGATGGGCCTTGATCGCGGCGGCAATCTTCTCCGCCGTGGCACCGGTGAGAACGACCGCACGGATATTCCCATGTTGCAGCAATGCCTCCGCCAGAGGCTCAAAGGGGAGGTTTTTATCGTATCCGCCGCAGATTACCACGAGAGAACGGTTGCCCATAGCACTGAGTGCGGCCGCAGTGCGGGTAGGAGAGGAATCAATAGAACTGTTGTAGTAGGAAACGCCGCCCGTTTCGTGCACCAACTCCAGTCGGTGCTTCACACCCCGGAAGGACGTAGCCACGGCTGCAATGTCCTCCGGTGCGGCGTATCCGCGAACGGCGGCAATGGCCGCCATATAGTTCTCCACGTTATGACGCCCGGGAAGGATAATATCGGACACGGAAAGGATCGGGAATTCCTCCGTCTCGCCGGCAAGGCGGAATACGATCTTGCCGTCCTTTTCGTAAACGGCGGAATCCTCCGGCCGCAGGGCCGTATCGGGAATAGGATCGAGTGAGAACAGCGTTACCGGGCACGGGGCGTCGGCGGCAAGTTTCCGTGTGATTTCGTTTTCGTAATTCAAAACGGCCCGGCTGCAACCGGAAAGAATTTTCGCCTTTGCGGCTATATACTCCTCCATATCGGTGTGCCAGTTCAGATGGTTGGGGGTGATATTGGTGATCACCGCCACGTCCGGGGCACTGTCTGCCGTCATCAGCTGAAAGCTGGACAGCTCCACCACCGCATAGTCCCGCTCAGTCATGGACTCAATACGGTACAGCATAGGCTCGCCTATATTGCCGCCCAGGAACACGGACGCACCGCTGTCTTTTACAGCGCAGCGGAGAATTTCGGATATAAGCGTGGTAGTGGTGGTTTTGCCGTCACTGCCGGTAATGCCGATAGCCGTACAGGGACGGTTTTCAAGAAACAGTTCCATTTCGGAGGTGAGCACAGCCCCTCTCTCCACCGCCTCACGAAGCGGCGGCAGATCCGGCCGGAAGCCGGGCGAGCGGAATATATAATCGGCGTGCAGATCACAAAGGTAGTTCTCCCCGCCCACGATAGATACGCCCAATGCACGCAGTTTTTCGGCATTCTCCCCCAATTCTTCTTCCGTTTTCTTGTCCCGTGCCGTAACAAGCGCACCGTGGGAAACGAGAAAGCCGGCCAGGGGCATATTGGATACACCCGCCCCCAAAAGGATGGCTGTTTTATTTTGAAATTGCGGCATGGCCATAATGAACGCACCTCTGTAACCTGATGGATTCCGGGAAAGACACCGCTCTCCCTCACTGTATATATTATATACCATTTTTGGCGGGATGCAACAGATGTTTTGCTTTTTCGGTAAAATATTGTAAAGGAAAAAGTGCCGAAAGGGCGAAATTTTACAAATACTTCATCTATCGGAGAAAATATGTGGTATAATGTATTATGTATCGTTATGTTTGTGAGGTATATCCGGTGATCAACAGCACGACACGCAATACGGCGCTTCCTTCACTTCCTCTGCCCGGAGCCGCCTTGCTTTTCGGAGCACTTCTCCTCCTTTCCTGCCTCTCCGTGCATGTCGGCGGATTCTTTATCCTGACCGCCGCCGTATCCGGTGCCTTTCTCGCTGTGCTTCTTCTGTTTCACCGTTCCATTCTCACACTTTTCATCCCCCTTGCCTGTGCTTTACTCATTGCCTTTCAGGCACCGAACGTGCTTTCCGCCGTTCCGGCCTTCGCCTTTTTACCGGCCGGGGTTTCCATCGCCTTCTCGCTCCGGCTTGGCAAGAGCCGCATGGCCGCTATTGCCATCACTTCCGTTTCGGTAGGATTTGTACTTGCTGCCGCAGGTGCCGTTTTACTGGTCGTGCAGCGGATCTCCCTCTCCGATTTTCTTCTCTCTCTGCGTACGTCCCTGACGGAAGCGCTGACCTCGTTTACCGTGGTCACGGCAGATGCGGGAGAAATGCCCCTTTTCACAGAGGAAAGTGCGGCCGCCCTCGTTACCTACGCCACGTTGCTCGCTCCTGCCATTGCGGCGTGCTCACTGTTTCTCGTTTCCTATATTGCTACCGTCATCGTCCGGCGTATGCTGATCGGTATGAAGGCTGACACATTTTTCTTCAAAGACGGCTGGCGGATGATGCCTACCAAGGGCATGACCGTACTGTACATCGGTTCACAAATCTTCACGTTTTTATTTGCCGCCGTGCAGGACACCCAGGCGCTGTACTACGGCTGTTATAATCTTTCCCTGATTTTTCTCCTGCCTCTCTCCATTCTGGGACTTACCACATTGGTTTCGCAATTCCGCAGATCCGAATCACTCGGTGTTTCCAGCCGGCTGGCTCTGCTGTTTCTGGCGCTTATGATTGCCGCCGCCGGTCTCTACTGGTTTCTTACGTTTGCGGCTTTTTATGGCATCTATATCGTATTCCGACGGGAAAATGCGGCTTCGTGAATCTGCACGCGCCCTTCCCCCGGAAAGAAAGAAGGACATCATGTCAAAACGATCCACTCGTTCCCTTTGGCCTGACCGCATATCTTTCCCTGCCGCGCTGACAGCAGCGGCTGTGGCCTTTTGGCTGGCTCTCGTGGCCATATTGGGGACGTTTACAAAAATTCCCCTTGCCGTTCTCTGCATTGGTGCATTTCTCCTTATCGCCGCATCGGCGCTCTTCATCTATCACTATTTCGACCGGGCCGGTGCCCACGGTGCCGACAGTCAGACGCTCTCCCCCGTTCTTGGAAATATCATGGTTGATACCGTGATGCGCTTCTCTTCCCCCGTATTCATCTGTGACGAAGCGGAAGAACGGATCATCTGGTACAACCGCGCCTTTGCCGCTGTAACGGAAACCAAAGTACAGTTATACGGACACCGGGCAGAAGAATATCTCAGCCGGAGCGTCGTTGATATTCTCACCGAAAACGCCTCCGACGGTGCCGCCGTTTCCGTAGGCGAGCGCTCCTTCCGGGCACGTGTTCACACCTTCCGTGCCAAGGAAAAGGGATTCTGCATCGTCTCACTTACTGACGTGACCGAGACGGAACGGCTGTACAAGCAACTGGCACAAAGCGAAGCGGTGGTTGCCTATATTCTCATGGACAATCTGGAGGAGCTGCTCCAGTACGAGCAGGAGAGATTCCGCAGCGTGGCCCTGGAGATCGAAAACGTCCTCCGTGAATGGGCAGCAGAGGCAGAGGGCGTTCTGAAGGAATACGAACGTGACCGCTACCTGTTCGTATTTGAAGCCCGGCATCTGGATGATTTTATCGTCCGCAAATTTGACATTCTGGATAAAATCCGCAATATCCGCATCGGAGACGCCAAGGTTCCCGTCACTATCTCCGTAGGCGTTGCCAACGTCCGCGGTGAGTTTGCCGAAAAAGAGCGTGCCGCATCGGCCGCTTTGGATATGGCACTGCAACGGGGCGGTGATCAGGTAGTTGTAAAAAACGAATCCGGCATCGAGTTCTACGGCGGCCGTACGAAGACTATGCAGAAACGCACGAAGGTGCGTGCCCGTGTGATTGCCAACGAGCTCATCCTCCATCTCTCCCGTGCATCCAACGTGCTGATCATGGGACACAAGTACGCTGACTTTGACGCATTCGGTGCGGCGGTAGGCATGGCACGGCTTGCTCTTTTCTGCGGTAATCGGGTAAACATCGTTACCGATCTCAGAGATCCCAATCTGGCCGGATGCCGGCAAATGCTTTCGGGCGTGAGCGAATACGAGGATGTTCTCATTGATACGAGCGACGCCTTGGATCTGGTTTCCGCCCAGACGCTGCTGATCGTCGTGGACGTAAACAATCCGGAAAAAATGGAGTCGCCCGAACTGTTCCGGAACATCGACAATGTCGTGGTGATCGACCATCACAGAAAAACGGCGGAATTCGAAAAGAATCCGCTGATCTCCTACATCGAGCCTTCTGCGTCTGCCGCCTGTGAGCTGGTGGCAGAAATGCTGGAGCAGGTGCTCCCTGAAACGCTTCTCCGCCCGGCCGAAGCCAATCTTATGATGGCCGGCATTCTGCTTGACACAAAGCAGTTCACCAAGAACACCGGTACCCGTACGTTCAGCGCGGCACTGTATCTCAGAGACCGTGGTGCGGTTCCGGCTGAATCCCAGAATCTGTTCAAGACGGATCTGGACGATTTCATACGGGAGGCAAAGTTCCGCTCCAACGTAGTGATCTACCGGGGCATTATGGCCATCGCACTGGGTGAAGGCGAAGGAGATGCGGGGGACCGCATTGCCGCCGCCAAAGCCGCCGACAAGCTTCTCACGGTGGAAGGCGTGCAGGCCTCCTTTGCGCTGATCCGCATCGGCGACGTGGTACACATCTCCGCACGCTCCGGTGACGTAATCAACGTACAGCTGATTCTGGAAAAACTGAAAGGCGGCGGCCATTTCGATATGGCAGCGGCTCAGGTCACCTCTACCCTGCACGACGCACTCGTACAGCTCAAAGGAGCCATCGACGCCTATCTGGACGGCACGGACAAGCCGGGCCAGGCTGACTCACAAAAATAAAACCCGCATATTATAACTATACAACAACACAACAACACAACAACATTGAAAGGATTTCCAAACGGAACAAGGTGAAAAAATATGAAAGTCGTACTTCTGCAGGACGTAAAAGCACAGGGCAAAAAAGGTGAACTGATCAACGTATCGGACGGATATGCCCGCAACTTTCTCTTTCCCAAAGGACTCGCCGTGGAGGCAGATGCAAAGATCATGAGCGAGCTGAAATCCAAAGAGGAGGCTCGCCTCCATAAAATTGAGGAAGAAAAGGCCGCTGCCCGTGCCGTTGCCGAAAAACTCACCGGCGTGGTTGTAAAACTGAAATCCACTGCCGGTGCGGACGGGCGTCTTTACGGCTCCGTAACCGCCAAGGATATCGCAGAGGCTTTGGAAAAAGATCACGGGATTACAGTTGACAAGCGTAAGATCGATATGGACGGTCCGATCCGTGCGTTTGGCTCTTATGCCCTGGACGTAAAGCTGTACGCTGACGTCAGCGGCAAGATCAACGTTGTCGTATCGGACACCTGATAACCTATGAACACTGAAATCAGCAGGCGAATGCCTTTTTCCCTGGAAGCGGAGCAATCCGTTCTCGGTGCGATTCTGATCGATCCTACCTGCATGGATCAGCTTGCCGGTCTGCTCTCGGCAGACGACTTTCAGCTGGAGGAACACGCAGAACTGTTTCGCACCATGCAGGGAATGTACCTCCGTTCCCGCACCATTGACGTAATCACGCTGCTGGATGAACTGGTGAAAAACGGCGTCTACGACGAGGCCGGCGGCAAGGATTACATACGTCTCATTTCCGAAATCGTCCCCAGTGCCGCCAACGTGAAGGATTACGCCGCCATCGTACGGGACAAAAGCATTCTCCGCTCCCTCATTGGCGTCTGTGAAGAAGTGGCGGAGACGGCTTACAGCGAGCAGGAGGACGTACCGCATCTGATTGAAATGGCGGAGCAGAAAATCTTTGCCATCGCCGAGGGGCATGAAAACAAGAATTTCGTCCATATTCGTGACGCGCTTGTACAGGTCTATGACCGGCTCCACATGCTGAATGAAAACAAGGCAGAGGTCCTCGGCATGCCCACCGGCTTTTCCGGGCTGGACCGGGTGCTCGTAGGTCTTGGCAAATCCGATCTGGTGCTGGTAGGGGCACGACCCGGTATGGGTAAAACCAGTTTCGCCATGAACGTAGCCACCTCCGCTGCGCAGTCCACGAAAAAAGCCGTGGCCATCTTCTCTCTGGAAATGTCAGCGGAACAGCTTGTTTCCCGCGTTCTCTCCAGCGAAGCGCTCATTGACAGTTATCATCTCCGCAGCGGCGAGCTGACAGACGAGGACTGGACCAAACTGGCGCACGCCTCTTCCCGCCTATCCGACTGCCAGATCCTTATCGACGATACGCCCGGCATCACCGTTACCGGCATGAAAGCAAAGCTTCGCCGTGTGAAAAACCTGGGGCTCGTCGTTATCGACTATCTGGGACTTATGCAAAGCGACCGACGCATCGATAACCGCGTTCAGGAAGTTTCGGAGATATCCCGCTCCCTCAAACTGCTGGCCAAAGAACTGCAGGTGCCGGTCATCTGCTGTGCCCAGCTTTCCCGCGGTCCGGAATCCCGTACCGACAAACGCCCGATGCTGTCCGACCTTCGTGATTCCGGTGCCATCGAGCAGGATGCGGACATCGTACTCTTCCTTTACCGGGATGAGTATTACAAATCCGAAGGAGAACCACAGAATACGGCGGAAGTCATCGTTGCCAAAAACCGCCACGGCTCTACCGGCAACGTAAAAATGGGCTGGTTCGGCCAGTATACCAAGTTCACCACACTGGAAGAAGAACGGGAAGGTTGATTTCCGAAAAATATTTACTTATGCCGTGACCTCTCGCGCTCTTCGCGCGTGTATATAGCAAAGAAAGATAAACAAAATTTTCCCGCTTTGGGAACAAATTCATTTCTCACTCGTCTATCCAAAAAAAACGTCCGGTATTTTCCATATTTTGCGATAATACTTGACAAACCGACCTCATTATAGTAGAATGAACGTAGGGTTTTCCTATGGAATTTAATTTAAGGAGTTTGACTATGAAAAAATCCACGAAACTGCTTGCCGCCCTCTTTGCAACGGTGATGCTTCTCTCCGGTGCTGTTACTGCGGTTGCTGCAGCCGACAATGCACTTCCCGCCGCGCCGGTACCCGGATTCCCCGTATCCTCTTATAACCCTTACTTCTCCTACGGCGGAGTCCTCCTGCCCGATTTCGATTCTCTCACGCCCGAAGAGCAGAAGGCCCTGTATTCCTACTACTACTGGAATAACCTCTACCCTTCTTACTCCGGCAACGTTCTTCTCACCCCCGGCCTTGCTTCCATCTACAAGGCAAACGTTGAGATGAATCAGTTCACCACCCACAATCTGGGCTTCGGCTCCGGTGTATCCTATTACTCCAACAATCCCGCCGTTGCCAACGTAAACGCTTACGGCTACGTATACGCCAGCGCTGCAGGTGAGGCAACGATCGCCGTTTCCAACGAGTACCGCACCTTCGCACTGATCACCGTAACCGTAACGGCTCTGGATCCCGATGCGATCCCCAACCTTGAGATTGCTACCCGCATCGCCAGCTCCAGCCTCCTTGTTGGTCAGTCCACTACCCTGTACGCTTACGTTACCATTAACGGTGCTACTTACCCCTGGCACTCCTTCCCCTATGAGTTGGAGTACATCGTTGCAGATGAAAAAGTAATCTCCTTCGATGAGTCCACCGGTCTGATCACCGCCCTGAAAAAAGGCACTACCGACATCACGATCTCCATTAAGGATTCTTCCATCTCCAAAACTGTAACGATCTACGTCGTAGATACTCTGCCCACGCCTTCCCGCCCTAACACCTGGTTCCCGATTATCGGCGGCGGCAGCCTCAATGGCGGCAGTCTGAACGGCGGCTGGACCGTAACGATCCCCGGCTACGGCACCATCGGCGGCATTATCCCCGGCTTCAACTACAACTGGGGCTTCATCACCGGCTTTGATTCCAACAAATACGAGCTGGTATATAAGCCCGTATTTGCAGACGGCAAGTGGACGCTCGCACTGGTTCCCGTTCTGAAGAGCGAGGTTAAGGAAGAGCCAAAGGAAGAAGAAAAGGTTCCCACTGAGCCTGCTGCTCCCGAGCTGACTCCCGAAGAAAAAGAAAAGCTTGAAAAAGAAGCTGCAGAAGCCAAGAGACTGGCTGAACTGAAAGCCAATATCGAAAAGGCCAAAGAAGGCAAGCTGGAGTGGTATGACGTCTACTCTGATATTTACGGTGACTCCTACTACTACGCCGGTGTTTCCTACGTACTGACAAACGATCTGCTCCCCGGCAACGAGGACGGCTCCTTTGGTAAAAACGCAGCCATGACCTACGGCGATCTTGCCGATCTGTTCTGCAAGTATCTGGACATCACCAAGGAAAAACTCACCGAAAAGAAACTCATTCCCGCAGCTGATGCTGACAAGGAACTGACTCGTGAAGCTCTTGCCGTTGCTTTCTACAACGTTGCAAAAGAACTGGATCTGCCTCTGTACGAGACGCTGGATCTGCGCACCTACAAGGATTACAACGACATTGACGCCGATGCAAGAGAAGCATTTGCATGGGCATCCGCTAACTACATCTTTGATATCACCACTACGGAAGTAAACGCAGACGGTATCGTTGATAAGGCACAGCTGGCACAGTCCATCTACCGCCTTAATCAGATCGCCGAATAATTCCGCTTTGGCAAATCAAACAGCCGATGTTTTACCATCGGCTGTTTTTTTGTGAAAAAATTTTCTATTCAATCTTGCAATTTCCCTCCAACTGTGGTATACTAATAGCGTTGGTTGTTATTATGCCGGTGTGATGGAACTGGCAGACGTGCTGGACTCAAAATCCAGTCCTGGCAACAGGGTGCGGGTTCGACCCCCGCCACCGGCACCAAAGAAAAGCAGTTAAACCTTTAGGTTTGGCTGCTTTTCTTTATCCGAAGCGGGGGCGAGGGGCGCGTCTTAGAAAACAATCCGATGGACTGTTTTTCCCTGCCACAGCTCCTATCGAGTTGCATCCCGCAACTCGGGCAGTCCACCAGGGGGCTCCCCCGCCACCGGCACCAGCGGCAAGTTGCCGCCTCCAGGAATCAGCTGGCGACAGAATATATCCGAAAATGATCACACGACGGTGAGGTTTAGATTAGTGTTTATTCGCATTTCCCCTGGGTTGCATGCGATGCAGAAAGTTTTTCGACGATTTTGCCAATGATTCTTGACAATCCCCCATCATTCATGGTATACTAAATACGTACAAAGATAGTGAAGCTGTTACTGCTGGCGGATTAGTGGAAAAACCACGTGCAGTTCAGCCCGTATTATGCCGACCGCCTGGGCAATCCTGCATATATGCCGGATTGCCCTTTCTTGTTATCTTCCCCAAACGAAAGGAGCATCCCATGAAACAAGCCGTACAAGATCCCGTACGTTCCCCGGACTTCCCTGTCCCCACTGAATCGAAAGCGAAAACGTCGATCTCACCTGTACTCAGCGCGTTCCTTTTGGCAATCGCCGCCGGTATTTTCATCGGCATCGGCGGAACGGTCCTCCTGTCGCTGGAAAACCGCACGGTTGGTTCCGTACTCTTTTCCGTAGCCCTTTTGTCCATCTGCACTCTTGGACTGTATCTGTTCACAGGTAAAGTGGGCTATCTGGTAAACGCACATACGAAGACGGATATTCTTTCCGTTATCGCCGGTCTTATCGGCAACGGCGTAGGCTGCTGGCTGGCCGCCGCAGGCGTGCGGATCTGCCGTCCTGCCGTAATCGCTCCCGCTCAGGCTCTGGTGGCACCCAAACTTCAGCAAACGCCTCTGTACGCCATCGTTGCCGGCATTTTCTGCGGTATTCTCATGTATACCGCCGTGCAGATCTACAAGGACAAATCTTCCATGGCCGGTATTTTCTTCTGTGTTCCCGTATTCATTTTGGCCGGATTTGAACACTCCATTGCGGATATGTTCTATTTCTTCTGTGCCGGTGAATACTCGCTCCAAATGTTCCTCTTTATTCTCCTGGTAGTTATCGGAAACGCCATCGGCGGATGGCTGATGCCCCTTATCGTCCGTCTCGCAAACGGAAAATAACGAAAATCATCCCACATCGGAGGTAGTTACTATGAGCATCTACAAGAACGAAAATCTGGCAGACATTTTGGCAAAAAACACCTATCCCGGCCGCGGCATCGTCATCGGTAAAACCGAAGACGGAAAATCTGCCGCCATCGCTTACTTCATCATGGGCCGCAGCGAAAACAGCCGCAACCGCGTTTTCATCGAAAACGGAGACGAAGTGATCATCCATCCCTTTGACGCTTCCAAGGTGCAGGATCCTTCCCTGATCATCTACTCCCCCATCCGCAAGTACGAAAACCACCTGATCGTCACCAACGGCGACCAGACGGACACGGTTTACGAAGGGCTGAAGGCCGGCAAGGCTTTCGAAACCGCCCTGGAATCCCGTGCCTTTGAGCCGGATGCCCCCAACTTTACCCCTCGCATCAGCGGTATGCTCACCTTCCAGAAAAACGCTTTCACCTATAAGATGAGTATTCTGAAAAGTGCCGACGCGGAGGGCACCGCCTGCAACCGTTACGCTTTCACCTACGCCCCCATCGCAGGAACCGGCCACTTCATCCACACCTACAACTGCGACGGAAACCCGATTCCTACCTTCACCGGTGAGCCGGAACGTGTAGCCATCCCCTCGGATATCGATACCTTCGCAAACACCATCTGGAACAATCTGAACGAACAGAACAAGATCTCCCTGTACGTCCGTTTCGTAAATCTGGAAACCGGTGCGGTGGAAAACCGCATGTTCAATAAAAATTGCTGAAAGCACAGGAGGCTGAACATGGCATATCTTTCTGATATCGAAATCGCTCAATCTATCGAGATGCGTCCCATCTCCGAAATCGCCGAGAGGGCAGGCGTGGATGAAAAGTACGTGGAGCATTACGGCAAATACAAAGCAAAGATCGATCTTTCCCTCCTTAAGGAATCCAGCCGTCCCGAGGGAAAACTGATTCTCGTTACCGCTATTACGCCTACCCCTGCCGGCGAAGGCAAGACCACTACCACCATCGGTCTTGCAGACGGTCTTGCCAAAATCGGCAAAAACGTAATGGTTGCTCTCCGTGAGCCCTCCCTTGGCCCGGTCTTCGGCGTAAAGGGCGGTGCCGCCGGCGGCGGATACGCCCAGGTGGTTCCCATGGAGGACATCAACCTGCACTTCACCGGTGACTTTCACGCCATCGGTGCGGCTAACAACCTGCTGGCCGCCATGCTGGATAACCACATCTACCAGGGCAACGCACTGAATATTGATCCCCGCCGCATCACCTGGCACCGCTGCGTAGACATGAATGACCGCCAGCTCCGCTTTGTTGTGGACGGTCTGGGCGGACGCGTGAACGGTACCCCCCGTGAGGACAGCTACGATATTACCGTGGCGTCCGAGATCATGGCTGTGCTTTGCCTTGCAAGCTCCCTCCATGATCTGAAAGAGCGACTCTCCCGCATCATCGTTGGATATACCTACGACGAAAAGCCGGTTACTGCCGGTGATCTGAAGGCACACGGTGCCATGGCCGCCCTTCTGAAGGATGCGCTGAAGCCCAACCTGGTACAGACGCTGGAAGGCACCCCTGCCTTTGTACACGGCGGCCCGTTTGCTAACATCGCTCACGGATGCAACTCCGTTATCGCCACAAAGATGGCTATGAAGCTGGGCGATTACGCCGTTACCGAGGCCGGATTCGGAGCGGATCTGGGTGCAGAAAAATTCCTGGACATCAAGTGCCGCTATGCCGGTCTTACGCCCTCTGCCGTTGTGGTTGTTGCTACCGTTCGTGCTCTGAAAATGCACGGCGGCGTAGCCAAAACCGAACTCGGTGCGGAAAACCTTGACGCACTGGGCAAGGGACTTCCGAACCTGCTCCGTCACGTTTCCAACATCCGCGACGTATACGGTCTGCCGGCCGTCGTTGCCGTCAACCGCTTCCCCACTGACACAGATGCAGAGGTGGCTCTGGTCATTGAGAAATGCAAAGAACTGGGCGTAAACGTAGTCCTCTCCGACGTATGGGCAAAGGGCGGCGAAGGCGGCATTGCACTGGCAGAGGAGGTAGTACGTCTGTGCGAACAGCCCTCCGATTTCCGCTTCAGCTACGATCTGGATCTGCCCATTGCGGAAAAGATCGAAACGCTGGTTAAGCGTGTCTACCGCGGTGCCGGCGTGTCCATTCTGCCGGCAGCACAAAAGCAGATCGCCCAGCTGACGGCTCTTGGCTTCGACAATCTGCCTATCTGCGTAGCAAAAACCCAGTACAGCTTTTCCGACGATCCGGCAAAGCTGGGTGCTCCCGAGAATTTCACCGTGACGGTCAAAAACGTGAAGGTTTCCGCCGGTGCGGGATTCCTCGTCATCCTTACGGGCGACATCATGACCATGCCCGGTCTGCCCAAGGTTCCCGCCGCGGAACGGATCGACGTATCCGACGACGGCGTGATCAGCGGTCTGTTCTGATCGTCACCATTCACGGATAAAATAGGCAGAAAATGGCAGTTCCCTATTGCATTTTTCGCTAAGATATGATATAATATCAAAGGAAATAGATACCCAAAATCTCACGAAAGCAGGCTGAACTATGAAAACTCTGTACACTGGTAAAACGAAAAACGTCCTTCTGGACGAGGAAAACGGCATCGTCCATCTTTTCTTCAAGGATGATATGACCGGCGAAAACGGCAACTTTGATCCCGGCTCCAACACCGTTGGCGGCAGCGTTGCCGGCAAGGGCAAGATCGGTCTTGCCATCTCCAAGTACTTCTTTGAACTGATGGAAAAGAACAACATTCCTACCCACTATCTCAATGCGGATATCGACAAGGGACTGATGCAGGTACGCAAGCTGACCGTGCCGAAGCTGGAGTTTGTTCTCCGCTACTACACTGCCGGTAGTATGTGCCGCCGCTTTACCCTGCCCGAGGGCATCTCTTTCGATCCGCCGTACGCAGAGGTTACGCTGAAGGATGACGCACAGGGCGATCCCCTCATCAGTGAGCGTCTGTGCATCATGAAAGGCCTGCTGAAGGAAGGTCAGTACGATGAAGCACTGGGCATCCTGGTGCGCGTCGGTGAAGTTCTGAAGAAAGAACTGGCTCCTATGGGGCTGACGCTCATCGACTTCAAGATTGAGATCGGTTACGACGAGACGGGTAAGATGTACATTGCTGACGAGATCACGCCGGATATCTGGCGCGTCCGTGACGAGAACGGCAACATCCCCAATCAGATCGACTGTGCCAACCTGCTTCTGAAGAAGATGAATCTGTAATTCCCTTCTGCTTTCGCACACGTAAAAAAAGAACCGAGCACCTCGGTTCTTTTTTTTTATTTTTTTGCCGTATCCTATTGACACGGAACTGTATTATTGATATAATACAGTTGTAACCGTGTTATGCAAATAATACAGTTTGGAAATAAAGGAGGCGATCCGATGGTTTCCTTTGCATCGTTTACGATGGAGGATACGGGACCGATCTATCAGCAAATACTTACGTATATTAAACGGGGCATCGTGGCGGGCACCGTTTTTGACGGGGACGAGCTGCCATCCCGCCGCGTTCTGTCCGCCCTTCTGGGTGTAAATCCAAACACAGTCCAAAAAGCCTACCGCCTGCTGGAGGAAGAACGGCTGGTCGTTTCCCATACGGGTGCCAAAAGCTATATCGCTGCCGATGACAAGACCATTGCCCGGCTGCGTTCGGAACTGCTGGCGGCAGACGCCGCCGGCATCGTCCGTACCCTTAGGCAGATGGGACTTACCAAAGGCGATGCACTGGCTCTGATCGAAAAGCACTGGGACAGTGCCGAAACAAACGAAGGAGGACGTTCATGAAAAAGCATATTTCCGTTCTGTGCCTCATGGCACGGAGTTCACTGCATAAAATACTGCCTCTGTTTGCCGCCATGGCTATCCTGCAGATTGGCGTATTCTGGTGGTATTTTTCTCAAGCAGTCACCGCCTTTGAAGCAGGCCTTCCGATGGCCGGTCTGGAAATGCTGGTTCCCCGTTCCCACATAACGTGGTTCTTCGCGTTCGCCTTTCTAATTCTTACCTTTATTCTCTGCCGCACCGGCTGTAATTTCGGTGCACAGACCGGCTATACACTGGATCGGCTGTCTGTAAAGCCACGCACCGTATGGTTCTGGCAGGCTTTCTATAACGGGCTCGTTTATCTTTTGTTCTGGCTCACGGAGGCGTTGATCTGCCTTGGGATCTGTACAATCTTCGGCCGGTTCGCCGACGCAAGCGTTGTGACCGGACAAAACGTTTTCCTGGCACTGTACCGAAATGAATTTCTCCATACCCTGATCCCCCTTGCCGATGCAGCACTGTGGATCCGCAACGTCGTATACGCCCTGTGTCTGGGTATCACCTCCGCCGCATTCCCCTATCTCCAGCGGCGTGGCCTATTTGCCGGTGAGCTGCTGGCGGCGGTTTCCTTCCTGCTCTTCTCTTTTCAGCTGGAAGCGGGTGAACCCGGTGCCAGTGTCATAGAATGTCTTGTGATTCTGGTGGTGGCCGGCGTCAGCCTGTTCCGCATTTCCGGATTTATGGAGGAGGCAGAAGAATGAATCGTGAGAAAACAAAAACGTATTTGCAAAGACTTCTTCCCCCCGGCACGTCTCTGCAAGCCTTTCTGACGCTTTACGTACTTTCTCTGGCACTTGCACTTATCAACAGCTTGATCTTTCTGCTAAACTACGCCTCCGCCCGGGCAAGGCTGTATGCCGTTACGGGAGGAGAACGAATCCTCCGGAAAGGTGTCATGATCGTGCCCTTTGCTGAGCTGACAGACAACTGTTCTTCGGGCGTGCTTCTCATGGCCGTCGTCGCACTGTATTTTATCATACAGAATTACGTCAGCTTCTACCAGGGGAGCCGCAGTATTTATCTGATGCGGCGGTTGCCGGATCGCTTAGAGCTGTGGCGGCGTACGGCGGTACTTCCCATCTGCTCCTATCTTGCATCCGTGCTTCTTCTCTATCTTCTGTGGCATGCGTATGCTTTAATCTACGTCTCGCTCACCCCGGCACAGTGTCTGCCGGCCGCACAGAGCTTCTCCTTTATTCAGTCGATTCTGTAACGAACATGAAAGGCAGGAACACCTATGCTTGAAATACAAAATTTGACAAAATCCTACAACGGTAAAAAAGCACTGGAGAACGTCTCCCTGCAAATTCGCAAAGGGGAGATCATCGGCTTGTTCGGCGAAAACGGTGCCGGAAAAACCACGCTGATGAAATGTATTTTGGGGCTTTTGCCCTGCAAGGGCACGGTTACTTTAAGCGGCGAGCCGATTTCCCGCAAAAATATTCACCGGCTGTCCTTCGCCACCTGCGAGCACTCATTTTTCCCCAATCTGTCCGCCGAAGGACACAAGGAATTTTACGAAATGCACTTCCCCGCTTTCAACGAAAAGCGTTTTTACGGTCTTATGGATTTCTTCTCCCTGCCACGCCATAAGCCGATCAAATCCTTTTCCACCGGGCAGAAGAATCAGTTTGAAGTCATTCTCGCTCTCTGTCAAGGGGCGGAGTATATTCTCATGGACGAACCCTTTGCCGGCAACGATATTTTCAACCGGGAAGATTTTTACAAGGTACTGCTGGGGATTCTCACCCCAAAGGAAACCGTGCTGCTGTCCACACATCTGATTGAGGAAGTCTCCGATTTTATCGGCCGTGCCGTACTGATCCATTCGGGAAAGATCGTGGGAGACATTACCGCCGAACAACTGGAAGAGGACGGTCAAACGCTGGTAGGATACATTAAAGAAACGTACCGCTACCGGGCAGACCGTGTCAGCCGCACCCTTTCTTCCCTGACGGACGAGGAGGATGCACGATGAAAACCGCTCTTGCCGTAACGCTGGCGCTCCTTGTAGCCGTCACGGGCGCTGTGAGCGCGCTGTGCCCCCGAATATACGACACACGGGACAAAGTATCCTTTAACGAAACGGTGCTGTACGGCGACAGAAACGCCTTTCAGGGGACAGAGATCCACACAAAGATGACGTGGGAACGTCTGCTATACTGGGATACCACCCTCCGCCCTGGCGAGGAGGATTCCGAATCCACCGTCTGCACCGTCTACAATGCACAACAGCTTCCTCATCGAAATGTCAACTACACCGGCGTACAGATGCAAACAAGTTACGGCTCGGCCCACGACCGAAACCGCCCCGAAGAAGAACGCACCGGGCTTGCCCTTGCCTTTGACGCATTGTATGATGAAACGGCGCCTGGCGAGGAAAAAAGCAAGACGGTTTATCTGAAGGATTACTACACGTATTATCCATGGACCTTTCATCTGGAGTTTCCGGAATTTTCCGCATCCTGGGGTACGGATTACCCCACGCATCATTTTTATTACAACACTCCGTCGGTGAGAGAAAACGCGTGGGAGGTGCTGCAAACACTGGAAGGATTTTTCAAAATTCCCGTACAGGAAAACGAGCAGGTGGAACTGTTTTTGAGCCGGAGCACAAACGGCTACTCCACAAGCTACGGCATTACCCCCGGTGCCGGCGGCAGTGATGCCTACTTTATGTCACTGATGAGCGTTCTTGGAAAATCCGCTGCCTATTTCACCTTCACAACGGAAACGGCCAACGGAAACACGGTAGACACCTCACAGATTCCTGGCGGATACGGCATCTACGTCCTGCCGTACGAAGCGAGTGAGACAGGAACCGTCCTCTTCCCGGAACGGCTGCACATGGCCTACGCACTGTCACCGTCCTCGTCGATCGTATCCCTTTCCTTCGGTGAGAATGAAGAAACACTTCATTTGTACACGCTGGAAGACGGAATCCCGGTGCTGACCGTCATTGACACGGACACGATGGAAACGATCCAGCGGCTGGAGATTCTGCCAACGCCGGTAGAAAGCTTTTCACCGATCTACACCGGCGAGGATTTTCTTGTGGTCGTCCACGACTGGGAGAAGATCACACTGCTTACGGAAAACAAAGACGGATCGTATGCATTCGGCTTTACAACGGCGGCAGGGCCGGAAGATGTGGATATAGATCTGCAATACGTAGGATACGATGCAAAAATGGCCTTTGACGGTGAGCGGCTGATGGTTGTGCAGTACATACAGCGTGGTTATTATCACTGCAATTTTCTGCTGCGTGCCTATACAAAGGACGGCGTGCAATGCGTGGCAGAATATGACTGCAGTCTGAACGCAGGTCTTTCCGACGAAAGCAATTATCAGTATCACTGCACACCGTTCGGTGCGGACAGTATTTCGATACGGTTTGTTGGATAACAGTTCTCTGTACGTGAGAGACGGCCGTTTTTATCTTTTCTGACAAGAAATCCGAAAATATCGCCGCATATTCCCGTGCAATTTCAAAGGTATGCACCTTTTGTGCAAAACATAGGGGCTGTCACATCTAAACGTGACAGCCCCTTTCAATAGATTTAGTTCAACAAATGAAAATTTTGCACTTTGTTCAATTGTTTATCCATGTTAGCAAATATCTATAATGCAGTCCGAATCTAAGCGTATACCCGCATAACTGTTCATTAATGATCTGACGAACTTCGTTCATCGTTGGGAAATCATACGATACGTCAATATTAAATTCTTCCGAAGTCGTATTATTCTTAATGGAGGAAACTATTCTGCTTGGAATAATTCGCATCAATTCCAAAATCCAGTCAGACAAACTTGAGGGTTTGGCAAGTCCTACTATAACCAACACACCATTCTCCGCTAACAGTTTTTTTGCTTTATCAATAGCATTCACCATATCCATATGATGAATAGATGCCACAAAAACGATTGCATCGTATTTTTCGTTATTTGGCTGAAAATCTTCAAAAGATGTTTGAAAGAACGACACATTACTATATGTATTATTCTCGTTGGCTTTTTGTATGGCAGAGTGGGATACGTCTATACCAAGAATATTGTTTTCATCCGTTCTTAAATATTGAGCAAGTGTTCCATCTCCACAGCCGACATCAAGAATGCTGATTCGGTTTTCAACCTTTTGGGAAACCCAATGATTATAAGCATAATTGTGATTCCAGGAAGTTTTTCTGCTTTGCATTGATTAGTATTCTCCTCATCAAAGGCCAATCTATCTTATAAGAACAGAGACAACAAAAAACCTCCCCGGCATCAAATGACAATCGGGAGGTTTGTTTTGCACACATCTGATTTAATCTTTTTCCGGTTTATAGAAGTGATCTACAACCGTCCGCTGCAGTGCCTGTTCGTCCGCGTAAAACTCCACGTACGTATCGCCTTTTACGGCTTCACCGGCAATGGAGGCGGTTCCCTCATACGTATACGTTTGAAGCCGTTCAAACAGCACGGACAACTGATTCAGCGTATAGTCAGAAACAAAATACTGGCTGATTTCAAGCAAGGTATCAGCGGCAGAATCAACGGAAGCATCGGCGTACTGTGCGGCCATGGCGTTAAGATACGTCCTCTGCCTTTCCATACGCTTAAGGTTGCTGGAGGTGGGATCGTCGCTTCGCCAACGCACGAAGGTCAGTGCATCACTGCCCTGCAGGTGCATCTCACGGCCGGCCAGAGCCTCTTCCCCCAAAGCGGGCATATCCTCGGAAAGCGTTACCGTCACACCGCCCACTGCATCGTTAAGAACGGGAATGGCATCCATCGTCATGGAAAAATAGTGATGAATATCTATCCCATAGAGTAAATTCTCCACGGCTGTTATGGCGTTTCGGCATCGTACGGTATCAGTGGAACCGTAGGCGTGTGCCAGCGCAAGCTGCGCCTTAAAGGAACCGTAGGATACGTCGGCAGAATCCAACTGATTGATCTCCGTCATCGTATCCCGGTTTATGTGTAAAACCCGGAATGATTTATTCAGTTTATCAATGACGAGAACGGCGATAAAGTCTGCCTGTGCAGACTCAGCCCTCGTACTGTCCAGCGTACCGGCGGCATCAATACCGAGAATCAAAACGCTCTCCAGATCCTCATCGCGCGTATACCAGGAACCGTCCATAAACACGCGATCCTCTCCGGAACTGGAGTAATGGGCCGAAAAATCGGCCTGATTCTTGAAATCGATAATCTTCTCTGTCAGCCGGAAAATAATGACAAGGGACACAGAGAAGATGAGGAAAAACAGAATACCAACAATGATTTTAAATGATTTTCGTTCTCTCATATTCTCTGTGTCCTTTTACAAAAGGTTAAATAAATTTTATGCAGCGTTACGCTTGGTGAGCTTTCTTGCAGCTACGAATGCTACTGCAGCAAAGATAACGGCACCAGCGATAGCGGGCAGGAACCATGCGTTGGCAGCAGTCTGGGGAGACTGGGGAGCACCTGCCTCAACAGCCGGCGGAGCCTCGTTGTCACGAACAACGGCGAATACGCAAGCGGTATCGGTGGTGATGGTCAGAACGCCGTCCTCACCCATAGTGTACTGAATGTTCGCATCTGTCTGGGGAGCGGCCGTGGTCTCAGTGTTCATAAAGGAGAAACCGTTACCGGAAACGGAAGCAGACAGCGTAGCAGCCTGTGCATACTTGCTCAGGGCAGCGGCAGCCTTATTGTACTGCTTGATAACAATCCAATCCTTGGCACCGTCGGGACGTCCGATCAGGATGAACTTGTCATCCTTGGTAAGGCCCTGGATCTTCACGCTGAAGGTAACTTCCTTGTCCTTTTTAGGTTCATCCTTCGAAATAGTGCTCTCCAGACGAACATCGAAAATGTCACTTACAACAGCATGCTCAACAGGAGCACCGCCAGTTACCTCTTCCCAAACTTCTTCGAATTCGGGAATCAGCTCTTCGTAGGTGTTCTCTTTCAGTTCTTCCTCGACTTCTTCGAAGATTGTCTTGATCTCCTCATGAATTTCATGAGCAGCTTCGACAAATTTGGAGAACGGAGTAACGATCAATTTGTCCTCAGGATCTACGTTTACCGTTTCTCCTACAATTTCGGGGGCGTCTTTGCGTTCAACGCTGGGGGTGAAATCAACAGCACCCACAACAAACGTGAACAGATACAGGGCAGCGCAAATGAGAGTGAGCAAGCGAATGTTTTTCATGGTGATACTAACTCCTTCCGTAATATCGGAAATATTTTACTGAATTAATTTATGTTGTCAGCAAGATCCTCGTCCAGCACCGCCATTACCAAAAACCGCCTGGTTGTATCTTCGTTGAGACACACCGAAAGGATAATCACGCGATCATCCGATTCAGGAAAGCGATCTTCAGCAATATTGGCACCGATAGCGCGGATATTGCGTACACCATCAAAGAAACTGTCATACCAATACGCATTGGAAAAATCGTACGTATGGAGAATGTGGATCTTCTCGTAGGGAACGGCAGCAAATACGACGTAATTGCGCACCTCTCCAGGAAGATACAGCGTAATATTCCTGTGCTGTTCAAAGGTTGAGGCAACGGAATAAATCGGCTGCAGCTGTCCGAACAGGATTCCCCACGGCATGGTATGACCGTAAATAAGGGTAACCGGATCGTTAAAATCCGTACCGTTATACGTTTTCTCCGTATAAATCGCACCGCCAACGTACGGAGTGCCGTTGTATGCAGTGGACAGGTATTTTTTATCATTATCTGCACTTTGCAGCACAGGATAATCCACGTATGTATTTTTGATTTCCAGCCAAGCGTGAATCTCCGGATTCACCTCATGAAGACGGTCAAAATCTAAAGAAACAGTGGTCGGACTCTTCAGGGGAGGAACCGTTGTCTGGACCGTCTCGGAAGCAGACGTGGCAGGCGGCTCAGTTACTGCAGCTTCAGAAGTGGTTTCGACCGGCACAGCCGTTGTGCCAGAATACACCGTATCCATTGATGAAGTCTCCGGGGGCTCCGTATCCTCCGTTGCCGTAACAGTAAATGACGGCGGTACGGGCGCATCCGGATTGGAAGCGTACTCTTTTATGGAATCACGCAGTGCCTCCAACTGATCGCTGTTATCGGCAAGCATATTCTGATACACTAACTGAAGTCCGATACACAGGCCTACACAAATGAGTGCGCCTATCAGCAGGAAAACATATCGCCTTTTCATACTATGATTGCTCCATATTCATTCATGCACGGCATTTCATTCGGACACCAGCAGACTGCGTGCCGTATTCATCATACGTTTTAGTGTTTCCAGTCCCGCCCGTCGGGCAACTACGGCAGCGGCTCTGCCAATATCCGGCGGTCTGGTGGAAGTATTATGACAATCAGATCCAAGAACGTGAATCAAACCATGGTCATACATGCGAAGCGCTTTGGATACGGTCCAGCGATTAAGGAAAAAAGCTGTATTGGACTGCATCGTCACGCCGCTTTGCTTCAATTTTTGCAGCGTTTCATCTGACTGATCGCCAAGATATCTCTCTACATGTGCCAAGACTACACAACAATCAGGACGGTTATTTAACTCCAGGATATCATCAACCATCCGGGAAGTCCAGGGACCGGGCGGCATCTCCAAAAGAAGGCACCGGGAATCTCCAATCTGAAAAGACGAAAGTTCATCTAAAACGGCAATCCCCTCAAAATACTCAACTTCCGCACCGAGCAACAGCGCAGGCATATTGCGGCTCTCGCAGGAGAGCAAGGCTTCTTCAAGCATCGCATAAGAACTGCACCTGCGGGAAAGAAAACTCTCCGGACTGTCAACACCCGCGTAGAAGTGAGGCGTCAGTGCAACGTACTCAACGTCAGCGTCTGCCAACGTTTGGAGCATTCTCACACTTTCTGCTACGGATTGACTGCCGTCATCCATCTGCGGAAGAATATGTGAATGAAAATCTAACAGCCGTACACCGCCGTAAAGCATTCGATAAAAATACCTTTCCGGCAGAAACGGAAACGAAAATTCGCTCCTCTTAAATCCCCAAACCGCATACGAATCAGAACTGATTCTGCCGCCGCACGGAGTCAGAAAAGAGAGGCCTTACGTACGGCTAGAATACCCATATTTTTTTGAGTAACAGCGGTAGGAATAATTTCCGCCATATTTTTTCTTATACTTATAACTACCGTATTTGCTTCTGCGCTCAACACCGGTCAACACAAAACCGATAATATGCGCTTCGCTTGACACCAACTGATTTACGGCGTCATTCAGCATCCGTTTATCAACGAAATTCTGCCGAACCACAACGATCATTCCATCCACCAACTTAGATGCAATCAGCGCATCGGACACCTCACATACAGGCGGAAGGTCGATAATAATATATTCGTACACTTTCTTCAGTGCTGCTAACATAAGGGCAAATCTTTTGGAAGAAAGCAATTCCGTGGGGTTGGGCGGAATATCACCGCAGGATATTACGGGGAGCCCCTCCTGCGAAAGGGCATGCTGTACCAGGTCCTGCCCGTTATTGTCACCAACGAGGATATTGCTGAGTCCGGGAGACCGGGAGATATTCAAAATCTTTGCTATGTGAGACAAACGCATATCCGCGTCTATCAAAAGCGTCTTCTTTCCCACTTTCATCATATCGTAGGCAAGATTGATGGAAGTAGTGCTCTTCCCTTCGTGTGCCATGGAGCTTGTAACACCGATCACATGGCATTCGCTTTCATCGGCAAAACTGAACAAGACATTGGTTCGAAGTCTCTTGTGAGCTTCTGACAATGAGAACGAGCGTTTGTTTCCGATAATGGAAGAGATCTGAGATACTTCTGTTTCCTCGGCATTCTTCTGATCAGCGGAAGAATCTTTCTTTTTCCAATTAAAAATACTCATCAATTGCCACCATTTGTATCATTGTTCTGCTTTTTACGCGCGCGCTCATAACTTTCTTCGTACGAGCCCCAAGAAGAACCATTCTTCGCGCTCTTTTTTGTACTATAACCGTACGGTTTTCCAGACGTATTGAAAGCATCGGGAATCACCGCCAAAAGCGGAATATTGTATCGTGAACGCAAATAATCCTCATCATCAACTGCATTATTCATAAGGTCACGGATAATAATGAATGCACAGCTGACAACGGCTCCCAAAATCACACCGATCATTCCAAAGCGGGTATATGAGGGAGATGAACGGGACACGGGGCGCACGGCGCTGTCAACCAAACGCACGGAGCTGCCATCCAAGATATCGGAAATACGCTCCGGCAGAATGTCCACGAGAGTATCTACGATCAGTTTTGCATCATCAGCATTGTCACAGGTAGCCGAAATGGTGAAGATCTCCGTTTCGTTAACTGCATTCGCGGAAACAATGTCACGCAGTTCAGCATAGGAATAGGGCAGCTCAGCCTTTTCAATCGCCTGCTCAAGCGTTGTTCTGGACTCAAGAATGATCACGTACAGGTCGAGAAGACTTCTTGCCGCAGAGATTTGTGATGCACTGATTGAGATAGAAGAACTACCCACAGAAATGGAACTGTTATTAACATAAAGCATAGCACTTGCCGTATACTGAGGGGTAACGAGAAACATGACCGACGTAAACAGGATACTGCCACACAGAACCATGGAAACGAGAATAATCCACAGATTGTGCCATAACAGTTTGATCATGTCAAGCAAATCAATCTCAACTACGTTATTATCTATCACTTCGTTCGATGCCTGGTTATTCATTATTTTTCCTTTCGTATTTGATGTCAATAGACAACGTCCACTTAAAGCGTGAGTACCGTGCGGCAACTATCCGTCAAGGTCGCTTGCGTTTATAAATCATTGAAAAGAGCCGGTCGAACATGCGTTTACAGCGGCGACGCACGGGACAGGAGCGTACCCAAAAGGTGCGATATATTCTATGCAGGATACAGCCACTTTTGTGCCAATGCACGCCGTCACGGGTAAATGCCGTCATCGCAGCCAGAATCTGATCCTGACGTATGCCCGTTTCTGCAAGGTACTGATTATCGCCGCGCATTACAAACAGGCCGCCTTTTATCTGAAGAATACGGTGAAGTACGAAAGCACCGTTGTCACGCTGGTACAGCACCACATCCCCAGGAGCGTAAGTATCCGCTACAGCCAAACGTACTCGACTGACGCGATGTTTGAAAAGAGGACGCATACTGTTGCCGGACACGGTAAGCTCCGTTGTTCCGCCCACAGCGAGAATCTCCCTGATCAGCGGCACGACGGACGACATGTCTACGTCTAACGCCCGAGGATCGTTCATTATCAGTTGCTACCGCCGGTAAGATCTCCGAGATCAACGGAACCGTCGCCGCCGATTTCAATTCTGTTCTGGCTGTCCTCATATTCTTTTTTAGCAGCGGTCAGCCAAGCAATATAGGCATCGTGAGAACCGAAGCTGTTTTTGATAGCCACGCGCTCAGCGGAAGGAAGCGCCATAAATTCTTCATACGTATAGTCATGAGAAACGGGGGGCGTATCCGGGGTAGGATCAGGATCCGGGGTAGGATCGGGATCCGGAGTGGGATCAGGATCAGGTGTAGGATCAGGTGTGGGATCGGGATCCGGAGTAGGATCTCCGCCGGGAATATACGGCGGCCACCACGGATCGGGATCAACAACATCCGAATCATCAGAATCAGTGCCGGGGGTATCCGGTACAACCGGATCGGAAGGCACAACGGGGACGCCTGCACCTTCGCCTCTGCCATGCTTTTCAATGCGAGCAGCTTCTGCAAACTCATCAGCAGAAAACACTTCGTTTTCGATGAGATCTTTCGCAAGGGCTTGATCGTTCAAAGTCAATGCGTTCCAAAAAACGGAGATAGCATCACCGCGGCGGAAAGAAGCATCCGGCGCATCAGTTGAAACAAGGCCGACGGACTTTGCAAGTGCATACGGATCATCCCACTGGAAATCCGGTTTGTCACCGCTGTCTTTGTATCCAAGAACGCGCAAAACGAGCGTCAGGAACATATAATCCGTCATAGGTGTATCCGGGTCAAATTTCGTATCCGAAATACCGTTGGTAATCTTATGCATCCACGCATAATTAACGTATCCGGCAGCCCAACTGGGTACGTCGGTGAAAGGTGCAGTGTAAGTAATTCTGTTTGCCTTATCTTCCATGCCGATCATGCGCACAAGAAGCGTAACGCCCTGCGCGCGGGTCAGATGTCCGTCCAGGTCGTAATCTACGCCGTTCCCAAGGAAAAGGCCAAGATGATTCAGCGCATCTGCTGTATTCACCTGCTGATCCGTATAGGCACTGACGGTAGGTGTGAGCATAAGGACGAGTAAAAGAAAAGCAATTATCTTCTTCACTGAATGTGGCCTCCATTTAAAATTCTATGGGCTGTTGTTTGTACTCCGTAACATGTCGGATGATCCGGCACATTACGCGGTGCAAACACCACGTGCGATAGGTAAAGCAGTGCGTGCTGACTCATGCGTCTACACAACCGTACTGCACAAGAGAAGCAATAAAACTGTCCACGTCTGCAGCGGCTTCGTCATGCGATACTTCATAAGCAGACAGCAGAGCATTCACCAGCGACTCGCGGTCACTTTCCTCTTTCAATGCCTGCCAAAGCAGCACGCCGGATTCATTGAGTGAGAGCATTCCGTTCAAATTCACGGAAGCCTTCCCTACCGGAAGCACTACCCAGTTCTCCGCAACCTTTCGGAGAACGTAGCCGTCTTTGATCTTCATGGGCAATTCACACTCCTAAATCTTCCGCCGCACGGCGCATGGATTCATAACTTAAAAGGACTGCCGCCTCTTCCGGACGGTTTTCCAACTCGAAAACGGGAACCTCAAGAATCAGCCGATCTATATGGCATAGAAGCAACGATCCTTCTTCAGGCGAAAGCCGTTTACGCAGTGTCTGCGGAAGTATCCGCTGCAAAGCTTCCAGAGAAGGAAGTCTGCGGATCTGATTCGCTTCACCTTGCTTCAAAAAGCAGATACCGGCCAAAGGGACTTTAATATTTTGGTTTATGTGATTCTTTCCGCTCCAGGGCGTGCCATATGCAAACCACTTATCATCAAGTCTTCGGAGAGCAGGTTTGTCATCGTTGAAAACCACCGCATCCTCGCCGAAAACCGTTTTCCAAAGATTCGTATGGGTTGATTTCCCCACACCGCACGGACCGGAGAAAAGAAAACCTTTTCCTCCGTACGCAACAGCCGATGCGTGAAGCATCATGCCGCCGTACTGAAGAAGTCCGCGATAAAACTGGACACCGGATTCCATGTATGCTACCGTTTCCTCGGGAACGGTAATCTTGGTTGGATAGCGATACTCCTCGGGCCGAATAATGATATCCGGCACACGTGAATCGTCTGCAAGGTATTCCCTGCAAAGGGAGGAAAGCCCTCCCTTTGCAGGTACCTCAACAAGCAGATCAGAAATGCTGCACAGCATCCTTATCAGCCTTCAACGCGATCTTCATTCCATTCGCCATCGCCAATGAACGACGAATCCAAACCGCCCATGGTCGGGTCGTCAACGGTTGCGATCTCTTCCGTGAGGAAGCACAGCATCTCAACGGTAGGCTTTACATATTTAGCTTTCATTTATTCCACCTCATTTCATACAGTTCTTGCTGCCCTTAAGGAGCTACGGTTACAGTTACAGAGGTATTATCCAAATCCGGAATACGGGAAATAGGCTTACCCAAGTCATCCGTGGACTCTATAGTCAGAGTTTTCTCGGAACCGTCAGTAACAATCGTGAACGTTGCGTCACCAGCGGCAGCTGTATCCTTCACACACAGAGTTGCTGTCAGCTCATAGCCTTCGGTGAAATCGATGATGTTGCTGCCGGAAGCATAAGTAACTGAGAACTTTCCTTCACTGTTTGCAACGGCAGGTGCGGAATATTCCTTCGTTACATCAACAAATCCCTTCGGATTGAACCCAATCACTTCAAACGCAGTATTATCAAACTCAACGGCAATCGTAACACCTGAGAGAAGCTCATCAATGGCAGGAATCTTTACGCTCACTTCGATTTCTTGGCCAACTGCTACGCTGGACTTATTTGCTACAACACCGTAGGTTGCAGCGGGAGCGGGAGCCGCTCCTGCTGCAATGTCATAAACCTTACCGACAGTAATGACGCCGCTTTCGGAAACAATTTGAACCTGTGCCGTCAGATCATCCAGACCTGCGATACCGTTTACAGTAAGGACGAACGCAAGATTGCTATCAGCATATACATTCTTGATTACATTGTACGTCTCGGAGCCGAACTCAAGAATCACATACTTTTTAGACAGCTTGTCGCTGGTCAGCCGAACCTGAAGCTTTGCATCTTCCATAGCTGCACCGCTTGCGAAGAGAGCCTCTGCAGCCGTAGACATGTACGGACGGAACTTCCAAGTGAAGCTGTTGCCGTCAGCAGATACTACGGGGGTCATGTGCTTGAAGGTAGGCTTCGTGAACACGTATGCTTCGCCGTTATAAACGGGGATCTGCGGGTTTGCGGAATCAAGCAGGAAAGAACCGGAAACCTTAAGGGTACCGTTTTCACCGGCAACGATGTAACCGCCAGTGGTACCGTCTACGCTCTCAGCTTCCAGAGCGCAGTTGCCAAGATCAAGAGTTACGCCTGCGGGGATAGATACGACTCCAGCGGTAATATCGCGAGCCAACGTGACGGTAGCACCGTTAGCAGAAGCTGCAGTGAGTGCCGCATCCAGCGTACCATAAGGCGTATCGCCTATCTTCGCAACTTCATCAACAAGAATCGTACAAGCCGTACCCGCTGCGATAAGTGTTTCTCCCTCAATCTTCACGCCATTTGCGTCGTAGAGAGCATAACCCACAGGAAGAATGAGCTGGGCACTTGCAGAAGAAGTATCAGAGAAACTATCAACCACTTCAATCGCAGCGTCGCTCTTAGGGATAAATGTCAAACCATTAAGACCGGTAAGGAAGCCGGAGAAATCATAGTTGACACCATCAATGGAATGATGGATAGCACCCTTCGTATTGGTAAACGTACCACCGCTGAGAATTACGGTACCAGCTGCGCTCTCCGCTTCCACGGAATAGCCATTGCCGGCTTGAGCAGTACCGCCGGACATGGTAAACTTACCGCCCCAAACGGATACACCGCGCGTGGTACCACTGAGCGTACCACCAGTGAGGGTAAGTTCAGCACCACTACGAACGATAAATGCACCGTGGGAAGAACCAACGATAGCACCGCCGGTCTTGCTGTCCGTTACGACAACTCTTGCAGCACCGGTAAGGTCCATCCATCTGTTGCCCATTACATTTAGGTCAGGTCTTTCTTCATATACGGGCGCCTCTTTAGTTCCAACATTCGTCCACTCTCGGGACGTAATGGTGTTACCGTTCAAATCGATGGTAAACTTGTACTGAACAGTAGCGCCCTGATTAACACGAGCAACATCTACACTCTTCAAAAGAACGATTTTGGTAACATCGGCACCGGTAGAAGCGGCAAGATCTGTCCAAACGCCGCTGGTCTTGCCCAGCACGATGGAGCCAAATTTCCATTCGCCGCCATTTACATAGTAAGCTACGTCAGCATCAGCAGGAATCGTTGCTTCTTCAAACACAGCAACCAAAGCGCAGTCACCAGTCAAAGTAAAGGTATAATCCGCACCGGCACCTTCCACCTTAACGTCGTTCATCTGCCATTCCTTGAATGCGTACTCATAGGTATTGGGACGTGCGGAAACAGTTACTTCTTCGCCCAAAGCGGCTACACCGGTTACAGTGACCTTACCAAGAGTTTCATCAGCAGAGGAAACGTTCAGCGATACACTCTTTCTGATAGTGTATGTGCCCACGGCAGTAATCGAATCTACTTTCTGGCCGTTCACATCATAAACAGCAAAGTTTGCGGGAAGAACGATCTGATCGACCACCGCGGAATTATAAGACGTGGTTACACTGATTGCTTTATCAACAGTCTCTTTGTAAATGGTTTTGCCTTGCATTTCGTCACCAAGTGCCGAAACATCCAGGACACCGCCCCGCATTGCGAAGGTTCCCTTACCGTCAACCAAGACGATATCACCCGGCTGATAATTCGCATCACCGAGCTTTACGTAACCAGCCCAAACACCGACAGCACCGTTGCCTCTCTTCAGAGAAGAATACTGCCAAGATTCAAAGGTACCACTGGTAATGTAAGTAGAACCACCGTTAGAGAAAATGCCGTAAGGTCCCTTGTACGTACCGCCGTTAACGGTAAACACAGTCCTCGGTCGGCCGAAAATCGGTGCGTAGGAGTTATCGTTCATCATCGAACCGCCGTTGCCGACAAACGTAATCTTAACATCGCCGGCAGAACCACCAGAAAGGCCGTTGAAGATGTAGTTGTGCAGAGACTTCAGTGTGTGACCGTTCAGATCAAACGTACAGTCTGCAGAAACCAGCTCATAGCGGTACGTATCGTCCTTGGGAAGTTCAATATTGCTGGTAAGCAGACGAATATACTCAATGGTATTCGCAGCCTTCAGCATGCTGACCGTTTCATGGAACGAACCGGAATGCCATACAAGGTCCTTGGTTCTGTAAGCAACCTCGGCACCCTCCTCGGGAGCATACAGCACAAAGTTTGCCACATACGTAGCTGCCTCGGATACTTCAACGGTGTAAGACATATCGGTGGATACCGGCACGCCGTCCTTCGTCCAGTTCACAAACTGGTAGTTAAAATCAGGAGTAGCCGTCAGCGTAGCAAAACCGTGCACAGCATATTCACCGGTGCCGGCAGCTTTACCGCCTTCCGTTGCGTTTGCCGTAATCTGAACAGGCAGAGCCTCTTCAAACTTTGCAACCAGATTGCGGGCAGAAGAAACCGTGAAAGTATACGTCGGTTCGTCACAAACGGGAACATCATTCTCATACCAACCCGCAAAGGCCAGAGTGGAGCTGGTGGAATTCGCCACAACAGTTGCGGAACCGTTCGGCTTATACCCACCGGCACCAGTCAACACAGAGTTCTCCGCATCAGTGGAACTCAGCGTCACCGCATAGCCCTCACCAACGGTATAGGCAGAACCGTTGACAAGAGTAGCCGGACTCAAGTCACCGGTACTAAACAGATACAGCCCAGTGGGGAGCGTAACATTTGTCGCCGCTACGTCGCCCTCCATCTTGAGAGAGAAGGTCTTGGCAACATTAGCGGAAAGCTCGCTCATATTCACCGTACCACTACTGTATGCAATAATCGGCGTGGCAGACACATTCACATTTTCAGCATCAGCAGAAACGCCGAACGTTCCATCCTTGAGAACCAGATTACCGCCCAGCAACCAAAAGTTTCCTTTCGCGCTGGTTGCTTTAGCAACAAAAGTACCAGCTTCAAACGTTAGCGTACCCTTTCGAAGAATAATACCGTGTTCGGTTGTACCCGTAACGGTACCACTGCCAACGCTGTCTGTAATCGTAACAACGGCGCCGGAACCGGATTCATCATAAATATACTGCGTTCTGGTGGAATTCGGAGACAGATCGTGTCCGTTAAGATCCAGCGTAAACTTATGACCGTTAAGGATATATCTGTACACGCCCTTGTTAATATTTGCAACACTATCATTGCCCTGGATCGGATACGCATCGTCAAGCAGCATGATGTAAATAGGCTCTGCTACACCCTTTGCTGCTGCGATAGCGTCGTCAAGTGTACCCTCATGGGTCAGAGTTTCTTTGCTCGATCCCCAAGCTGCCTGTACAGGCGTCGATACCTGTTCCCGTGCAGCAGGAGCCGCCGCTTCCTCTGCATACACTGCCACTACTGCCAGAGACAGCATCATACACAGTGTAAGCAGCCATACTAAAAGTTTTTTGCTCATACATGTCCTCCATAGAAAAAAGATTAATATATTTTGCAAGATCCAAATGTCGTTTCGCACGAGCAGTGGTTTTCTTTCATTTTATCGGCGGAAATTTGCACAAAAGAAGACCGCATACAGGCACAATACGGCATGCTGTTAACATTATACCACTCAATTCACAATATGGCAATAGTTTTTTTGAAAATTGTGCGAAATTTTTTCACTGGAAAATGTGTTTTTTGTGTAGAATATGCACACACGGGCACAATATTTTGGGGGCGGCTGCCCGGCAAAAAAAGCGATCCCCCGCCGGGCGGCAGGGGATCTTCGTTATTTCTTTTTCCGGCAGAAGATCTGGCGGCGGAACAAAATCACGTTCATGCCGATGAAGAAGGCGGCAAGGATAATGAGCGTGAGGATCGGCTGTTTCGGAGCGAGGGCGGCGAGAAGCATCATGGGGAATCCGAACACGATAGCGGGCACGTTCTGATAGACCAGGTTATCCGAAACGGGGGTATCGTAGTTGGGATCCACCTCACGGAGCAGGATGACGCCGGTACTGGCGGTGCCGGTGAGCATGCCGTACATGGCGAGGAACTGCTCTTCGGGATACTCGGGGAACAGCTTCCGCGCGACGTATCTATTATAATAATAGGTAATGAACATGCCGACCACTCCGAGGATGAGCATGATGCCCCAATAATTCTCCAGCACGTCCAGACGGATGGCGGCGATACCGGCGATGACCATGAGATCGAAGAAGAAGCCGCTGATACGCTGCATGAGGAAGGTATTGACGTACTGGCGATGGACGAGGCCGCGGCGGCGGAGCGCCGCCACGACGGAGCAGATCACCGTAGCGACCAGAACGCCGATGAGGAAGTTGAAGCCGTACAAAACGGAGCGAAGGCCGGGCAAGAGACTCCCGAGGACGTAGAGGATCAGATAGGTGAGGAAATAGGCGGCGAACACCCACGCCATCTGGACGCTGACTTTATCCATACTGCCGTTCATGGGGATCTCGTCGTCGCCCTGGACGTCGCCCATGGCGAGGGCGTCGGTATGTTCACTGCCCCGGTGGATGATCTTGTTCTGCTTTTTTAAGATATTGAGGTGGACGACGCCGCCGAGACTCGCGCTGAGGAAGCCGAGGGCGGCAATGGTAAGGCCGAAGGACTTACCGCCGGCAAATCCGTAATCTGTTTCATAGAGGTTGCCGTAGTTCAACGCCTGGCCGGTTCCCTGCCCGTAGCCGAAGGGAAGCAGGATGCCGGCAGCCGGAAAGAAATCGGTGAGGAGCAAGGCGGCGATGATGGTAATACCCATGCCGAATATGCCCTGCAGAAGATAGGTTGCCACGGTGGTGACGCCGGTATTGAAGATCTCCCCGCTGCGTTTCCGTGAAAGTTTTTCACGGGCGGGTTTGAATGCGGTAGCGATGAAGCCAAGAGCCAGTGCGTGATAGGTAATGACCTCCAGCGTCTGCATACCGCTGCCGCCGAAAAACGGCGTATCGAACAGCACCCGATCGGTGGCTGCTTTATAAATGATCGAAGCGATCAGAAGCAAAACGCCGCCGAGGACCGAGGTAGGAATGAGAGAATTACGAAGAAGCGGCACGGATCGCTTCAGCATATTGGCGGCAAGAAGACTCAAAAGGAGGATAGCGACCAAATTCACACTGCCCCACACGTTATAATCCCAGAAATTCTGCATAGGTGACTCCTTTCGCCGCGTTCGCTTGTGCGGCGGCGTGATAATAAAGATTGAGATATTTCAGAACGCAGAAGCGTTTATCGCCGTGGATCTGGAAAATACGGCTGCCCACGTACAGATTCAATTTATTGCGTCCGAGGGCTGAGGCGGCGGTGATCTCCGAGAAGGGATGGCACACCGTCTCGTCGGGGAGCGCCACGGTAAAGCGATCCGCATACACGGAAAGGACGGCGTTATCGGCAATCTGCACCCGATGGCTGTACGGGATCACCTCGGAAAACCGAACCGTATCGGTATAGACGGGGGCATCCGCAAAAGGTGTGAGATCAAATTTCCGTATGAAGTCCTGCTGATAATCGTACCAATCCGCAACGAAGCGGAACGGGAACTCGAAGCCTTCTCCCCGGAGCTCCTTCGTGGGCAGATAGCGAACAGCACGGCCGCACTTTTTACAGGTGATGCGCTGTCCTTCGGACTCGAACTCGGAAAGGCCGCAGAAGGGACAGACGTACATGGCACGCTCCAGATATTCGGCACGCTTTTTGTGACGGAACTCGCCGGAAACACTCCCCTCATCTACGTAAAGCTCCCGTTCCACGATCTGTAGAAG
>JAZPZY010000070.1:0-43332 GCA_045544955.1 Eubacteriales bacterium | reverse complement strand
ATACAAGGAGAAGATAAAACCCCGACGGGCGAACCTGTCGGGGTTTTACTTCCAAGTCACGGGGATGCAATCCTCCGCGTCATTGAGTTATCTTCTCTCATCCGGACTGTAACCGTCGGTACAGGAATCTCACCTGTTCGGCATCCCGTGGGATGTTCGTGGACTATACCACCGGTATGGATTTTCACCATTCCCCGAAGAAATATATTCAGTTTGGAAAAAGAAGATCACCGGCGACAGGCGCCGGTGATCCGAAAAACCTAGTGGTTAGTGATTAAGCCTCGATCTCGGAAACAACGCCGGAACCAACGGTTCTACCACCCTCACGGATAGCGAAACGGAGACCCTTCTCGATAGCGATAGGAGTAATGAGCTCAACGTTCATTACAACGTTATCGCCGGGGCGGCACATATCAACGTCAGCGGGAAGCTGGATGGTGCCGGTAACGTCGGTAGTTCTGAAGTAGAACTGAGGACGGTAGCCAGAGAAGAAAGGCTTCTGACGGCCACCCTCTTTCTCCTGCAGTACGTAAACCTGACCGGAGAACTTGGTGTGGGGGTTGATGGAGCCGGGCTTGCAGAGAACCTGACCGCGCTCGATCTCGTTCTTCTGAACACCGCGGAGCAGCAGACCAACGTTGTCACCAGCCTCAGCGGAATCCAGCAGCTTACGGAACATCTCGATACCGGTGATAACGGTAGTCTTCTTCTCGTCATTCAGACCAACGATTTCTACGTTATCAGCCATCTTAACGGTACCACGCTCTACACGACCGGTAGCAACAGTACCACGACCGGTGATGGAGAATACGTCCTCGACAGGCATCAGGAAGGGTTCGTCAGCCTTACGAGCGGGGGTAGGAATGTATGCGTCAACTTCGTCCATCAGAGCCTTGATAGGAGCGTAAGCAGGATCGTTGATGTCGTTGGAAGCGCAGTCCAGAGCTACACGAGCGGAACCACGAACGATCGGAATATCGTCGCCGGGGAAGTCGTACTCGGACAGCAGGTCACGGATCTCCATCTCAACGAGATCGCACAGCTCATCGTCATCAACGAGGTCGCACTTGTTCATGAATACAACCAGTGCTGGAACGCCTACCTGACGAGCGAGCAGGATGTGCTCACGGGTCTGAGCCATAGGACCGTCGGTTGCAGCAACAACCAGGATAGCGCCGTCCATCTGAGCAGCACCGGTGATCATGTTCTTAACGTAGTCAGCATGTCCGGGGCAGTCAACGTGTGCGTAGTGACGGGACTCGGTCTCGTACTCAACGTGACGGGTGTTAATTGTGATACCACGAGCCTTTTCTTCGGGAGCGTTGTCGATCTGGTCATAAGCCAGGAACTCAACGTTGCCGGCACCCAGGGACAGGGTCTTGGTGATTGCTGCGGTCAGAGTGGTCTTACCGTGGTCAACGTGACCGATAGTACCGATGTTAACATGGGGTTTACTACGCTCAAATTTTTCCTTTGCCATTGTTATGTCATCCTAAAAATATAGAGAATTGATTTTTGAATTGAATTAGCCGTTATTCTTGGCACGGGTGGTAACGATCTCGTCCTGAATAGACTTCGGCACAGGTGCGAAGTGTGCGGGCTCCATGGAGTACATGGCGCGGCCCTGAGAACGGGAACGGAGGTCGGTTGCATAACCGAACATATTTGCCAGCGGAACGAATGCCAGAACTTCAGTAGCACCGTTGCCCTGGGGTTCCATGGACTGGATAAGACCACGACGGGAGTTGAAGTCACCGATGATATCGCCGAGATAATCGTCGGGCGTGATGGTAACAACCTTCATGACAGGCTCGGTGAGTACGGGATCGGCCTTTCTCATTGCTTCCTTGAAAGCCATGGATCCGGCGATCTTGAACGCCATCTCGGAGGAGTCAACTTCGTGGTAAGAACCGTCGTACAGAGTAACCTTGACGTCTACTACATTGTAACCGGCAAGAACACCGTTCTGCATAGCACCCTGGATACCCTGGTTAACGGGCTCGATGAATTCCTTCGGAATAGCACCGCCGGTAACAGCGTTGACAAACTCATAACCTGCACCGGGCTCGTTGGGTTCAAGAGTGATCTTAACGTGACCGTACTGACCGGAACCACCGGACTGACGCTTGTACTTGCACTCGTGGTCGACCTTCGTGCGAACGGTCTCCTTGTATGCAACCTGCGGCTTACCGATGTTTGCCTCTACCTTGAACTCGCGGAGCAAACGGTCCACGATAATTTCCAGGTGAAGCTCGCCCATGCCGGCGATGATGGTCTGACCGGTTTCCTCATCCGTGTAGGTGCGGAACGTGGGATCCTCCTCTGCAAGCTTTGCCAGAGCGATGCCCATCTTCTCCTGACCGGCGCGGGTCTTAGGCTCAATGGCCTGACGGATAACCGGCTCGGGGAATTCCATGTTCTCAAGAATGATCGGATGCTTGGGATCGCAGAACGTATCACCGGTGGTGGTGTACTTGGTAGATACAACGGCAGCGATATCACCTGCATAGCAGTGATCGATATCGGTACGGTTGTTGGCGTGCATCTGCAGAACGCGGCCGAAACGCTCGGACTTGTCCTTGGAGGAGTTGTAAACGGACGTGCCGGATTCAACTACACCGGAATACACGCGGAAGAAGCAGAGCTTACCAACGAACGGGTCCGTGGTGATCTTGAATGCCAGAGCAGAGAAGGGCTCCTCGTCAGAAGAATGACGGGCCTCTTCCTCGCCGGTATCGGGGTTCACGCCGGTGATAGCCGGAACGTCGGTGGGAGCGGGCATGTAGTCGATAACTGCATCCAGCAGCTTCTGTACGCCTTTGTTCTTGTAGGAAGTACCGCAAACAACGGGAACGATCTTGTTGTCGATCGTAGCCTTACGAAGTGCTGCCTTCAATTCTTCGGTGGAGATCTCTTCGCCTTCGCAGTACTTCATGAAGAGATCTTCATCTGTCTCACAGATGGATTCGATCATCTGTGAACGATACTTCTCGGCGATTTCCTTCATATCGTCCGGAATTTCTTCCACACGCATGTCCTTACCGAGATCATCGTAGTAAACGTCAGCTTCCATGTTCATCAGATCGATGATACCGCGGAACGTGTTCTCAGCACCGATGGGGAGCTGAATCGGAACAGCATTTGCGTGGAGTCTGTCGTGCATCATTTCAACAACGCGGAAGAAATTTGCACCGTTAATGTCCATCTTGTTGACGTAACCCATGCGAGGAACGCGGTACTTGTCGGCCTGTCTCCAAACCGTCTCGGACTGCGGTTCAACGCCACCCTTTGCACAGAAAACGGTTACGGAGCCGTCAAGCACACGAAGAGAGCGCTCAACTTCCACCGTAAAGTCAACGTGACCGGGGGTATCAATGATGTTGATTCGCGTATCTTTCCAGAAACAGGTGGTAGCGGCAGAGGTAATGGTAATACCTCTTTCCTGCTCCTGCTCCATCCAGTCCATGGTAGCGCCGCCTTCGTGCGTCTCACCCATTTTGTGCGTCTTACCCGTGTAGAATAGGATACGCTCAGTGGTGGTCGTCTTACCGGCGTCGATGTGTGCCATGATACCGATGTTTCTGGTACGCTCAAGTGAATATTCTCTTGGCATTTGTGTTTTTTACTCCTTTTGAGTTGAACACTGCAGATGGGGGCAGGGCAGTGCATAGGCACTGCCACGGCACAATCAATATCTGAAATGTGCGAAAGCCTTGTTGGCTTCTGCCATCTTGTGTACTTCTTCTTTCTTCTTGAAAGCACCGCCGGCGCTGTTCTTAGCGTCAACGATTTCAGCTGCAAGGCGTTCTGCCATGGTGCGTTCCGATCTGTTGCGGGCAGCTGCGGTGAGCCAACGGAGACCCAGGGTCTGGCGTCTCTCAGCGCGAACTTCCATCGGAACCTGATAGTTGGCACCACCTACACGGCGAGCCTTAACTTCCAGAACAGGCATAACGTTATCAAGAGCCTCGGTGAATACTTCCAGGGGGTTCTGTCCCTGCTTTTCTTCCACGATCTGGAATGCATCGTAGACGATCTTCTGGGCTACGCCCTTCTTGCCGTCCAACATGATGTTATTGATGAGCTTGGTTACGGTTTTGGAATTGTAAAGCGGATCCGGCAGCACATCTCTTTTGGAAATCTGTCCTCTTCTCGACACTGTACTTCCCTCCTTCATTAAAAATATGAAATCATAGGTACTCGAAAGATACTTTTCGTAAGTGCCGGTGGGGGTCAGACGTATATAAACAATCGTCACATACAGTCTGTGCCCAACTTTGGCACACTGAAAATGGAACTTTACGAGGAGTCAAAGGGCTTTAAGAATTACTTCTTAGCGGCCTTTGCACGCTTTGCACCGTACTTGGAACGGCTCTGGTTGCGGTTAGCAACACCCTGTGCGTCCAGCGTACCGCGAATGATGTGGTAACGGACACCAGGAAGGTCACGAACACGGCCGCCGCGGATAAGAACGACGGAGTGCTCCTGCAGGTTGTGACCGATACCCGGGATGTAGGCGGTAGCCTCCATGCCGTTGGTAAGTCTGACTTTGGCAAACTTACGGAGAGCCGAGTTCGGCTTCTTCGGGGTGGTGGTACCTACCTTCGTGCAGACACCACGCTTCTGAGGCGCGCTCTGATCGATTGCCTTGTTCTTCAGAGAGTTGAAGCCCTTCTGAAGCACCGGGGCCTTGGACTTGTAGGTCTTGTCGGTTCTGCCCTGTTTAACGAGCTGGTTAAAGGTTGGCATTCTCTTTCCTCCATTTCTTCAGTGATGATGTTTATATACGTCAGCGGGAAGAGTAGCCCGCCAAAGTATCGAATTCCGCGTTATGGCATGAAGACAGAACTGCACACCATAAACGTACAGCATATTATAACATTTCGAAGCGTCCGTGTCAAGCACTTTTTTCGGAAAAAATACGGAAAAAGCATTGAATTTAGAATTTCCCACTTTTTCAAATTTATGCAGATTGCTTCGGGAGTTTTTTATGAAAAGCGTGACATACATTCAATACGAAAAACAAGCGTCAATCCGTAGACTGACGCTTGCAGTGCAGATATTTCGATTTTTGAGGAGAAGGATTATTCTTCGTCGCTCTCTTCGTCAAAATCGTCTTCTTCGGGGAGATCCAGAAGCGTATCGTCATCGATATCAACGACGTCTTCCGCATCCGTATCGCCTTCGTCGTCGATTACGTCAGACGGGAGGGTAGCATCGTCCTCGTCAAGAGCGCGCTTTGATTCGGAATTCTTAGCGGCCAGTTCCAACTCGGCAAGAACGGGGTCATTGTAAGGCTGGGTGCGCTTTACTTCCATGTTACGGTAGCATTCCATACCGGTACCGGCAGGGATCAGCTTACCGATCAGCACGTTCTCCTTGAGTCCAAGCAGATGGTCTACCTTACCCTTGATGGCGGCTTCGGTCAGAACCTTGGTGGTTTCCTGGAAGGAAGCGGCGGAGAGAAAGGACTCGGTGAGAAGGGAAGCCTTGGTGATACCGAGGAGAACCGGAGCGGCAGTGGCAGGCATCAGCGTTTCTTCGCCTGCGGCACGACGCTGCTCGATCATCTCGTTTTCGGCGTTGAACTCGTTCAGATCTACCGTAGCACCGGAGAGCAGAGAAGTGTCGCCTGCTTCTTCAATGCGTACCTTGCGTGTCATCTGACGTGCGATAACCTCAATGTGCTTATCGTTGATGTCGATGTTCTGAGAACGGTACACCTTCTGTACTTCCAGAAGAATGTATTCATAAACGGCATCGATGCCGTTTATGCGGAGAATATCGGCAGGGGTGCGGTAGCCTTCCGTCAGTTCCTGGCCGGCGTATACGTGATCGCCTTCGTTTACGCTGACGCGGGTACCAAAGGGAATCTGATAAGCGGTTTCTTCGCCGGATTCATCGGCTGTAATAACGATGGTACGGATACGCTTGTTGTCCTGAATGGCAACGGTACCGGCGTATTCGGCAACGATGGCCGGTTTTTTCGGCTTTCTTGCCTCAAAGAGCTCTTCCACTCGGGGCAGACCCTGGGTAATGTCGGAGCCTGCCACACCACCGGTATGGAAGGTACGCATCGTAAGCTGGGTACCGGGCTCACCGATGGACTGTGCGGCGATAATACCAACGGATTCACCCAGATCCACGGGCGTGGAGTGGGCAAGGTCAGCACCGTAGCAGTGAGAGCAGACACCGTGGCGGGCACGGCACTGGAGAACGGTACGGATCTCCAGCTGTTCGATACCGGCGGCAACGATATCAGCGGCTTGCTGCTCGGAGAGCATGGTGTTGTCTTCGGCGATCAAAGCACCGGTTACGGGATGAACCACGTCGCCGATGACGTAACGTCCGATGAGACGGTCCTTCAGCGGCTCGATGACTTCGTTGCCATCCTTGATGGCGTGTACGATCAGACCGTGCTTTGCACCGCAGTCTTCCTCGCGGATGATAACGTCCTGCGCAACGTCAACGAGACGGCGGGTAAGATAACCGGAGTCAGCCGTTTTCAAAGCCGTATCGGACAGGGATTTACGGGCACCGCGGGCAGCGATGAAATACTCCAGAATGTTAAGACCTTCACGGAAGTTGGACTTGATCGGGATTTCCATCGTCTTACCGGAGGTAGCGAACATAAGTCCACGCATACCGGCCAGCTGACGCATCTGGGTGATGTTACCGCGGGCACCGGAGTCGGACATCATTTTGATGGGGTTGTAGCGGTTGAAGTTTGCCTGCAGGGCGGCAACAACGTCGTTGGTGGTCTGTTCCCAGATCTTGATAACATTGCTGTAACGCTCTTCTTCGGAGAGCTCACCACGCTGGAAGTGTTTGGAGATTACCTCTACCTTTTTCTCAGCGGCGGCAACCAGATCGTATTTTTCCGGCGGGATAGTCATATCGGCCACGGAAATGGAGATAGCGGCTTTGGTGGAATACTTGAAGCCCATTGCCTTAATGTCGTCCAGCATCACAGCGGTACGGCCAAAGCCGTGATACTTGATGCAGCGGTCAATGATGTTGCCCAGGTCCTTGGAGCCGGTAACGAACATGATTTCCAGATCAAAGATCTTCGACGGATCGGAGCGGTCAACGTAGCCCAGGTCCTGCGGAATTGCCTGGTTGAAGATCAGGCGGCCCAAAGTGGCGTCGATGATGCCGCTCTGCATTTCGCCGTCGATTTCCTTAAACACGCGAACGCGGATGGGGGCATGCAGACCGAGGAAACCATTCTCGTACGCCATCATAGCCTCGTCGAAGTTGCGGAACAGCTTGCCTTCACCCGGCTCGCCGGCTTTGTCCAGCGTCAGGTAGAAGGAGCCCAGCACCATATCCTGGGAAGGAACAGTAACGGATTTACCGTCAACCGGCTTCAAAAGGTTGTTGGCGGACAGCATGAGGAAACGTGCCTCTGCCTGCGCTTCTGCGGAAAGCGGAACGTGAACAGGCATCTGGTCGCCGTCGAAGTCGGCGTTGAACGCCTTACATACCAGCGGATGGAGTTTGATAGCCTTACCTTCCACCAGAACGGGCTCAAACGCCTGAATGGACAGACGGTGCAGGGTAGGAGCACGGTTCAGGAGAACGGGATGGTCTTTGATTACCACTTCAAGCGCATCCCATACGTCGGGATGCACGCGTTCCACCTTTTTCTTAGCCTCTTTGATATTGGAAGCCTTCTGGGTTTCCACCAAACGCTTCATAACGAAGGGCTTGAACAGTTCCAGTGCCATTTCCTTCGGCAGACCGCACTGATAGATCTTCAGGTTCGGTCCAACCACGATTACGGAACGGCCGGAATAGTCAACGCGTTTACCCAAGAGGTTCTGACGGAAGCGCCCCTGCTTACCGCGGAGCATTTCAGAGAGAGACTTGAGGGGACGGTTGGAGGGGCCGGTTACGGGTTTGCCGCGGCGGCCGTTGTCAATGAGCGCATCCACAGCTTCCTGAAGCATACGCTTCTCGTTGCGGATAATGATATCCGGGGCGTGCAGCTCCATGAGGCGTTTCAGACGGTTGTTGCGGTTGATAACGCGGCGGTACAGATCGTTCAGGTCGGAGGAGGCGAAACGGCCGCCGTCCAACTGTACCATGGCGCGGATTTCCGGCGGAATGACCGGAACAACGTCCAGAATCATCCACTCCGGCTTGTTGCCGGATTTGCGGAAAGCTTCAACAACTTCCAAACGTTTGATAATGCGGACCTTTTTCTGTCCGTTGGCATGTGCCAACTCTTCACGAAGCTGTCTGGAAAGCTCTTCAATGTCCAGCTCCTGCAGAAGTTCCTTGATCGCCTCGGCACCCATGCCCACTTTGAAATCGTTCTCATAGCGGTCGTAGGCTGCGCGGTATTCGGCTTCTTTCAGAAGCTGATACTTGGCGAGAGGAGTGGAGCCGGGATCGATTACGATATAGGAAGCGAAATAGAGCACCTTTTCGAGCAGTCTCGGGGAGATGTCAAGAAGCAGACCGAGACGGGAGGGAATAGCGCGGAAGTACCAGATGTGGGATACGGGAGCAGCCAGCTCAATGTGGCCCATGCGCTCACGGCGAACCTTCTTCTGGGTGACTTCGACGCCGCACTTTTCACAGATCTTGCCCTTGTGACGAATGCGTTTGTACTTTCCGCAAAGGCATTCCCAGTCCTTGGTGGGACCGAAAATCTTTTCGCAGAAAAGACCGTCGCGCTCCGCTTTCAATGTGCGGTAGTTGATCGTTTCCGGCTTCTTAACTTCGCCGAACGACCAGCTTCGGATCATCTCAGGAGACGCCAGGCCTATTTTAATAGAATCAAATGTATTGCGTTCCATCGGCAATTTACCTTCTTCTTGTTAGTTATCTTGGGCGGCATCCGCCGCCCTGCGTCTCATCGGATCAGAAATCGGAGTCAAATCCGTCCATTTCCATACCGCCAGCCATGTCAGCCTCGAACTGTTCGTCAGTAGGCTCATCGTCCATGTCCTCGTCGGTGTAGGAATCGTAGAGATCGTCCGTTGCTACGGTTTCACCGATATCATCTTCGGAGATGTCGTTTTCGCTGGATACGTAGTTCGGTACCTCCAGCTCGTCGTCCGCGATGTTGGCAAGTTCGATCTCATCGCCGTTTTCGTCAAGCACACGTACGTCCAGTGCCAGGGACTGCAGTTCTTTTACCAGAACCTTGAAGGCTTCCGGCACGCCGGGCGTCGGGATATTCTGTCCCTTGACGATGGCTTCGTAGGTCTTTACACGGCCGGTAATATCGTCGGATTTTACCGTCAGGATCTCCTGCAGCGTGTAAGCAGCACCGTACGCCTCCAGTGCCCATACCTCCATCTCACCGAAACGCTGACCGCCGAACTGTGCTTTACCGCCCAGAGGCTGCTGCGTGACGAGGGAGTAGGGACCGGTGGAACGTGCGTGGATCTTATCATCAACCAGATGATGAAGCTTCAGATAGTACATGATACCGACGGTAACCGGGTTGTCAAAGGGCTCGCCGGTACGTCCGTCGTAAAGGATGGTCTTACCGTCCACGATCATGGTCTTCTCACGGCCGGTAACGGGATCGATTTCTGTAAAGGTATCCTTGCCCTGAGTGTTTTCGTTGGGCATTACCTCGCGTGCCATGCCGGCAAGCTTCATGCAGGCGGTGATATCCTGCTCCTCTGCGCCGTCAAAGACAGGGGTCATGATCTTCCACCCCAGCTTCTTGGCGGCAATACCGAGGTGAACCTCCAGCACCTGACCGATGTTCATTCGGGAAGGAACGCCCAGCGGGTTAAGCACGATGTCAAGAGGCGTACCGTCGGGAAGGAAAGGCATATCCTCCGGCGGGAGAATACGGGATACAACACCCTTGTTACCGTGGCGGCCTGCCATCTTATCACCCACGGAGATTTTTCTCTTCTGTGCGATATAGACGCGGACAACCTGGTTTACTCCGGGCGGCAGCTCGTCGGAGTTGTCGCGGGAGAAGATCTTAACGTCAACTACGATACCAGATTCGCCGTGCGGCAGACGCAGGGAAGTGTCACGCACTTCGCGTGCTTTCTCACCGAAGATGGCACGGAGAAGACGTTCTTCTGCGGTCAGTTCCGTTTCACCCTTGGGCGTAACCTTACCGACGAGGATATCGCCGGGGCGTACTTCCGTGCCTTTCTTGATAATACCGTCTGCGTCCAGATCCTTCAGCGCGTCCTCGCCCACGTTGGGGATCTCACGGGTGATCTCTTCCGGACCGAGCTTGGTATCACGGGCTTCGTGGGTGTATTCTTCAATATGGATAGAAGTGTAAACGTCGTCACGTACCAGACGTTCGTTCAGAAGAACAGCGTCCTCGTAGTTGTAACCTTCCCAGGTCATAAATCCGATCAGTGCGTTCTTACCGAGGGCAATTTCGCCGCCGTCCGTTGCGGGACCGTCAGCGATAACTTCGCCCTTTTCTACGCGGTCGCCCTTGTTGACGAGGGGACGCTGGTTGATGCACATGCCCTGGTTGCTTCTCTTGAACTTGATGAGATGGTATGTGTCGTGCTGACCGTCGTCACAGCGGACCACGATCTTCTCTGCACAAACGGATTCTACCTCACCGGCGTTCAGTGCCACAACCACAACGCCGGAGTCAACGGCAGCCTTATACTCGATACCGGTGCCGACGATGGGGGATTCGGTGGTCAGAAGCGGTACAGCCTGCTTCTGCATGTTGGATCCCATCAGTGCACGGGAGTTGTCATCGTTTTCAAGGAAGGGAATGTGAGAGGTTGCCACGGAAACCACCATCTTCGGGGATACGTCCATAAAGTCAACCTGATCGTTGGCGATTTCGATGATTTCCGATTTGGCACGGGCGGTAACCTTGCGATTGATAAAGCGGTTGTCTGCATCCAGCGGTTCGTTTGCCTGTGCGACAACGTAGTTGTCCTCCACGTCAGCGGTCATGTAGACCACGTCATTGGTGACGACACCCGTTTCACGGTCTACGCGGCGGTACGGTGCTTCGATGAAGCCGTACTTATTAATGCGTGCATAGGTGGAGAGGTAGGAGATCAGACCGATGTTAGGACCTTCAGGCGTCTCGATCGGACACATACGTCCGTAATGGGTGTAGTGTACGTCACGCACGTCAAAGGAGGCACGGTCACGGGAGATACCGCCGGGACCGAGTGCGGAGAGACGACGCTTGTGTGTCAGCTCAGCCAGCGGGTTCGACTGATCCATGAACTGCGAAAGGGGAGATGAACCGAAGAACTCACGGATCGCCGTAACCACCGGACGGATGTTGATCAGCGTCTGGGGAGAGAGCGTTTCGTTGTCCTGGATGGTCATACGCTCCTTAACGATCTTATCCATACGGGCAAGACCGATACGGAACTGATTCTGCAGAAGCTCACCAACGCAGCGGAGACGGCGGTTGCCCAGGTGGTCAATGTCGTCCGTGGTGCCTACGTTGTGGGAGAGTGCCAGCAGGTAGTTGATAGATGCGAGAATATCGTCTTCCGTGATGTGCTTGGGTACAAGCTCAGCAATGCGGCGGCGTGCCTGAGCCTTTACTTCGTCGGCGTCGTCACCGGCAGCTTCCATGATTTCGAGAAGTACGGCAGTGCGCACTTTTTCTTCAATACCGCAATCCATAAGGTCGTAGCCGAGCAGAGCTGCGGGATCAATGGTATTGTTGGAGAATACCTTGACCGTGGAGCCGTTGTCCAGCGCAAGCGTTACCGCATTGATGGCGGCGTTCTCGATAGCTTCGGCGTCTTCCTTGGTGAGAAGCGTACCGGCGTCAAGCAGGATCTCACCGGTCAGCGGGCTGACGGCAGGCTCCGCCAGGGTATGGCCGGCGATACGATAGCCGAGAGCCAGCTTCTTGTCAAATTTATAGCGGCCCACAGGAGCGAGGTCGTAGCGCTTTGCGTCGAAGAACAGACCGTTGATCAGCTGCTCTGCGCCTTCAACCACGGCAGGCTCGCCCGGACGGAGCTTCTTGTAAATTTCCTTCAGAGCTTCGTCGCGGATGCTGGAGTGATTTTCGATGGCGAGATTTTCGCACTCATCTTTTTCCAGCGTGGCGGTCAGTTTCTGTTCAAGACCGAATACTGCCTCGATCTCATCCGGGGTCTGGATACCGAGTGCACGGATCAGCACCGTAACGGGCAGTTTGCGATTTTTGTCGATACGAACGTAGAAAACGTCGCTTGCGTCCGTCTCGTATTCAAGCCATGCGCCGCGGTAGGGAATAACCGTAGCGGTAAACATACGCTTACCTGTCTTGTCGATCTGCTGATCGTAGTATACGCCGGGAGAACGAACGATCTGGGATACAACAACGCGCTCAGCACCGTTGATAACGAACGTGCCGTTGTCCGTCATAAGCGGGAAATCGCCCATGAAGATCTCAGACTGCTTGACCTCGCCGGTCAATTTGTTGGAGAGACGAACTTCCACTTTCAGAGGAGCTGCGAAGTTAACGTCGCGTTCTTTGCATTCCGCAACCGGGTACTTGGGCTTTGCATCCAGAGAATAAGACACAAAATCGATGAAGAGGTTGCCGGAATAGTCAGTGATGGGGGACACATCCCGCAAAACTTCCATCAGGCCTTCTTCGAGGAACCACTTGTAAGATTTTTTCTGCACCTCAATGAGGTTTGGCATCTCAAGTGCTTCGTCGATTTTGGAAAAGCTCATTCTCACGTGCTTGCCGATTTTCTGGGGCTTTACCATTTCCAATATCACTCCGTTCTTTTCGGTACCTAATAGGGGAAACTTACTATATAGGGGAAACTTACTATAGTATTATAAACCGCACAAATAGGCGATTTTATTACAGTTTACTATTTTATCACCGAATGGAAGCAAAGTCAACAAATATTTTGGAAATCAACCCCAAAAGCGTCGAATTTACATAACGTATCATAAAAAGTTACAATAAATTTAAATGTAAACAATATGTAAAATTTAAGGAGGCGCGCGGCGGCACCTCCATTAAAAGGGACGGTTTATTCGTGATTTGTTTTCGTTAAAAGCGGTTTATAGGCACGAAATGCGTTGGGTATAGCGTAATCCTCGGGCGTGTGTGTCCATATCGTGCCGGGAATTTCCGGCGCGGTATCCGTTTCTGCACTCCACCCGTTCAGGTGCCATTCGATGTGCGTAAATATGTGTTTCGCTGGCGGCAAGGGTGCTGTTAAAACTGCTCCCGGCAGGAATTGTTGAATGAACGCAAGGGCATCGTTTTCGTTTAGGACACGTTCCTCCGTGTATGGCTGCCACATTCCTTTCAGCAGCCCGGAGGGGGGGCGCTTCTGTAAAAGCAGTCCCTTGGGTGAACGGATAAGAAAAGCGGTGACAGGCTGTATCCGTCTCGGCTTTTTTTCTGTTTTGGCAGGAAGGGATGCGGCAGTGCCTGCCGCATTGGCTATGCACAGATCCCGAAGCGGACACTGGCTGCATTTCGGCTCACCGGGAACGCAGAGCAGAGCCCCCAGTTCCATCAGTGCCTGATTGAAATCACCAGCTTTATCGTTTGGCATTTCCTTAAGTACCCGCTCCGTAACACGCCCCTTCGTTACGGCGAGAGAGATATCCGCCCGATCGTTGTAAAGGCGGGAGAATACCCGCAGAACGTTTCCATCCACCGCCGGTACGGGAATACCGAAACTGATGGAGGCGATCGCTCCGGCTGTATACGGTCCGATACCCGGCAGGGACAAAAGGGCGTTGTAATCGCCGGGCAACTCGCCGCCGAACTGCGAGCAGATCACCCCTGCCGCTTTTTTCAGATTATCCGCTCGGCTGTAATAGCCGAGTCCCTCCCACAGCTTGTGAAGCCGATCCGTGTCACATCCGGCAAGTGCGGCAGGGGTTGGCAGTTCCTTTATAAACCGTTCGTAATAGGGAAGAACGGCCGTCATGCGTGTCTGCTGCAGCATAATTTCGCTGATCCAGATATGGTACGGCGTGGGATCGTTTCGGAAGGGAAGCGAACGGCGGTTCTTGTAAAACCAGTCAAGCAAAGGGGCGGCGATGGAAAGCATGCGGTTCTCCTTTTTTGGTGAGTTTCTGTGATTAGTATACCGCAAATGCGGAAAAATGTCAATCATGCAAAATCCGGCCGCGTTCTTGTGCCTCCAGTCTTGATTTTTTCTGTGAATGTGATATAATGAACCTAACGGCATGGATTTACCTGCCAATATTGAAAACAAAAAGGAGAAATACAATGCAATTCACTATTGAAAATGAAAAACTGCTCGTAACCGTCGAGTCCGTCGGCTGTGAGGTCATCTCTATCAAGAGCAAGGCAGACGGAACGGAATATCTCTGGATCGGTGATCCGGAATTTTGGGCTCAGCACGCACCCACCATGTTCCCCATTTGCGGACGCCTGACGGACGGCAAATACGTATACGAAGGCAAGACCTACGAGATGAATCTCCACGGCTTTGCTCGTCATCAGGAGTTCACGATTTCCGAGAAGACGCCCACCTCTATTTCCATGACGCTTACTGATAACGAGACGCTTTACGCCTCCTATCCGTTCCATTTTGCGTTTACCATCACCCATGAGCTGGACGGTACTACCGTGCATACCAAGTATAGGGTGGAGAACAAAGGCGAAAACACCATGCCTTACGCCGTGGGTGGTCATCCCGGATTCAATATTCCTCTGGACGGAGCAGGCAACTTTTCGGACTATTACGTGGAATTTGACGAAGCAGCTCCGGCGCGTCAGCTGGTAATGGATCACTGCTATCTGACCGACGATACCGTTCCGTTCCAGCTGGAGGACGGAAAGATCTACCGTCTGCACCACGATATGTTCTATAACGACGCTATCTTCCTTACGGATATGGCAAAGGGGATTACGCTGAAATCCGAAAAGACCGGGAAGTTCGTTTCCCTCCGTTACGATGATATGAAATATCTGGGCCTGTGGCACAAGCCGGATACGGAAGCACCGTATATGTGCATCGAGCCCTGGACCAGCGTGCCGGATTACTACCAGAAGACCAGCGATCTGATGACGAAGCGGGATCTTGCCCATCTGGCCGCCGGTGAGACGGCGAATCTGTCCATGTCCATTACGATCGGGCTGTAATAGCGGTGAGGTAACTTCCCATGAAACTGGCCGAAGCCCTTCATCACCGTTCGGATCTGCAGAAAAGAATTTCTCAGCTTGCCGAACGGCTGAACAATAATGCAAAAGTGCAGGAGGGGGATTCACCGGCGGAGGATCCTGCACTTCTCCTTTCGCAGTTGGAAGAGAGTACGGATGCCCTGGCGTCTCTCATTGCCTCCATTAACAAGACGAACAGTACCGTGATGGCAGACGGCATGACGCTGACGGATATGATTGCCAAAAAGGATGCACTGTCTTTGCGCATCTCTATTCTTCGTAATTTTTTGAATGAAGCAAGTCAAAAGGTTGAACGGTATTCCAATAAAGAGATCCGCATTTACAGTACCGTTGATATTCCGAAACTGCAGGACACCATCGATTCGCTTTCTAAAGAACTGCGTCAACTGGACGTTCGTCTGCAGGGACTGAACTGGACGGTTGAACTGATCGAAGCGAGTTTGTAATCACACAGCGGTAGCCAATCGGGCGGGCATAACCCGGCAGCAGGGTAAGCTGCAGCCTACTGCGGAACGGGGCGCAACGCATAAGAATAATAACGTCCATCATGACGTACACCCGCACAGTAACAATGTATTTTTATTACCGTATGCCGACGGTTGGCGAGGGCGGGACAGGGGTATTATATAGAGGGGATCGTACGATTCCCACTATGTTTCATTAAGAGAGGATCCATTATGGAATATATCAGAAAAGCGGTGGAGAGGCACCGCGACAGAATCCTTGCGGCGGAACGCTATATCTGGGCGAATCCGGAAACGGGATACAAAGAGGTAAAGACGTCCCGATACATGGAGGAACAGTTCAAGGAACTGGGATATGATATTGTAAAAGCAGACGGACTCACAGGCTTTTACACTGTAATTGATACGGGCAGAGAGGGACCGGAGCTTTTGATTCTCGGCGAGTTGGATTCCATTATCTGTCCTGCCCATCCTGCCGCAGATCCAGTAACTGGTGCGGTTCATTCCTGTGGACACAACGCCCAGTGTGCGGCACTGGTTGGAATCGCCGCTGCCCTCAAGGATCCGACGGTACTGGCACCGCTTTCGGGCAGGATCCGGCTCTGTGCTGTTCCTGCCGAGGAGCTTCTGGAAATTGAGTATCGAAGTAAACTGCGTGCGGAAGGAAAAATTAAGTATTTTGGCGGCAAGAGCGAGTTTTTGTCCCGCGGCTATTTTGACGGAGTGGAGCTTGCGTTTATGGTGCATACCTCCAGCGTATTCTCTGTAACCGCCGGTTCCGTGGGCTGTCTGGCCAAACGGATTATTTACAAAGGGGAAGCGTCCCACGCCGGCGGTGCTCCCTGGAATGGACGGAACGCATTGTACGCCGCCACCTGCGGCATCAATGCTGTAAATGCTATCCGGGAAACGTTTAAGGAAAAGGATATCATCCGCGTTCATCCTATTATGACCCACGGCGGCGATATGGTCAATGCCATCCCGGAAAATGCGGTGATGGAAAGCTACGTCCGCGGCTCGTCCTTTGAAGGCATTGCGGATGCCAACTATCGCGTAAATCGCGCTTTGACCGGTGCTGCACTCTCCATCGGAACGAATATTGAGATTATCGATATGCCCGGCTATGCACCTTTGGTGAATGATAAAGAGATGCGGATCGTGGCAAAGGAGGCGGCGGATGCTCTGTTTCCTGAGATGGGCTTTACTATCAGCGACGGTATAGGCTCCGGCAGTACGGACATGGGAGATCTTTCTGCCATCATGCCTGTTGTGCATCCCTATATGCCGGGAGCAAGAGGGAAAAGCCACGGAAACGACTACGAGGTGTTTGATCCCGAGACGGCGTGCGTGAAGTGTGCCGTGTGGCAGGTTGCTATGGCTCATCTTCTCCTATCGGACGGTGCGGCTCGTGCCAAGAAGATCGTATCCGGATATAAGCCGTTGTTCCCCAGTAAAGAGGCCTATCTTTCTTACGTGGATTCTCTTAGTTCTTCCGGCGATCGAATCGTGTATCGTGAGGACGGTCAGGCAGAAGTGACACTTTGGTGATTGAAACTGGCACGTGTAAATGATAAGCAGCCATCTCCTTTTGGGAGATGGCTGCTTTAGTGTCATCATCTTTCCTCCCGGAAGTAGGGGAGACCGAGTGCGGCCGGCGGCTGATTTTCCCGCTTTTTGCTCACGCTCGTAATGATAAGGACAACGGTGGTTACTGCATAGGGCAGAATCTCCAGAAGCTTGGTTACGCTCATGTCAAACTGGATGCCCAGAAGGGTGGGAATGCGGTTGCCCGCCAAGTACAGAATACCGAAAAGGGCAGAGCCGATAATGCTGATGTGGGGGCGCCACAGAGTAAAGATTACAAGGGCTACGGACAGCCAGCCCAGCTTTTCTATACTCTTGTACGCATCGCATGAGCCGGACCAAACCATGATGTAGAACAGACCGCCAAGAGCGGCGATGCCGCTTCCAATGCAGGTAGCCACGTATTTATAGCCGGTTACGTTGATGCCTACTGCATCGGCTGCCGCAGGATTTTCACCCACGGCACGAAGATGCAGACCAACCTGTGTACGGTTCAGAACGTAGGCGGCGATGAGGGCAATAAGAATAGCCAAAAACACCATAACGCCGTTATACATCAGCGCGTTGTCCATGTTGCTGAAGGGGAAAAGGAAATACTTCCGTGCGTACAGGTAATTCTCGAAGGCAGCAGTGGCGGAGGACATACCCGACATGATAAACTTCATGGTACCTACGCCGAACGTGGTCATGGCAAGACCAGTCACGTTTTGGTTGGCTTTCAGGGATACTGTCAAAAAACTGTAAATAACGCCCATCAGCATACCGCCGGCAAAAGCGGCAAGAGTTGCGATGATTACCATAAACACCGGCAGAATACTGCTGTTGCTCATCAGCTTTAGAGAAAGACAGCCGCAGGCACCGCCGATGCACATGATGCCGGGGATTCCCAGGTTCAGATGTCCCGCTTTTTCCGTCAGGATCTCGCCGGTACAGCCGTAAAGGAAGGTCATTCCCAGAGAAAAGGCGGTCAGGATGTAGTCCGCAAAAGATGAAAGAAACTGTTCCATTATGCGTTACCTCCTTTGTGGTTGTTCTGACGGAATTTAAGTTTATAGGTGATGAAGAATTCACAGCCGATGACGAAGAAAAGTGCGATGCCCACCACCATGGAGGGGAAGGCAGAATCGATGTTGAATTTCGTGGTGATCTGAGATGCACCCTGCTGCAGGAAGGTGATAAAGGATGAGGTGACGATCATCATCAGCGGATTGAATTTGGCCATCCAGGAAACCATGATAGCCGTAAAGCCCATGCCGCCTACCGTTGTTTCGGCGATGGAGTGGTCAAGAGCACCTACGATAAGGAATCCGGCCACGCCGCAGATAGCACCGGAGATGATCATCGTGCGGACGATGACTTTGTTTACGTTGATACCGATATAGCGGGCGGTGTTTTCACTCTCACCCACCACGGAGATTTCGTACCCCTGTTTGGTGTACTGCAGATATATGTACAGAAGCACGGTGAGAACCAGAACGGAAATGATCAGAAGAAGATAATCATGACCAACGGTGGGCAGGTGACCTACCGGCAATTCGCCAAGCACGCTGGAGCCGCTGGGCGTCCAGAGAAGCAAAAAGTAAGCAACAAGGCCTGTGGCTACGTAGTTCATCATCAGAGTGAACAGTGTTTCGTTCGTGTTCCACTTTGCCTTGAAAATGGCAGGGATACATCCCCATACGGCACCAACCGTAACGGAGGCGACGAGCATAAGCAGAAGCAGTACGCCGTTGGAAACCCGGTCGCCCAAATAGATCATGACCGCTACAGCGGAAAGGGCACCGATCAGTGTCTGTCCCTCTGCACCGATGTTCCAGAATCGCATACGGAATGCGGGAGTAATCGCCAAAGCGATGCAGAGAAGAACGGCTGCATCCTTGGCAAATTTCCAAAGACGTCTTGCGGAACCGAAAGAACCGTCGAACATGGTCTCGATGAAATCAAAGGGATTTGCGTGGATCATAAACATGGAAAGAAGGGCACAGAAGAGCAGTGCTGCCACAACGGCAAGAATACGGATAAGTGCAGATTTCCAAAGAGGCAGTGCATCCCGCTTTACTATGTGAAACAGGGGCTCACTTGTATGCTTTTCAGCCGTTTTCATTGGCAGTTTCCTCCTTTACTTCTGTTTTTGTCATCAGAAGACCGATCTCTTCTTTCGTAGTGCTTCGTCCGTCCAGAATACCCGTGACACATCCGCCGCACAGAACCAGAATGCGGTCGCAGATTTCCACCAGTACGTCCAGATCTTCTCCTACGAAGACTACAGCAACGCCATTTTCTTTCTGCTTTGTGAGCAGGTTGTAAATGGTATAGGAGGAGTTGATATCCAGACCGCGTACGGGGTACGCTGCCATCAGAACGGTGGGCGATGCGGCAATTTCGCGTCCTACCAGTACCTTCTGTACGTTACCGCCGGAAAGACGCCGAACAGGCGTGTGCGTGCTGGGGGTGGCAACTTCCAGTTCATTAACGATCCGATTGGCCAGATCCTTTGGCTTTTTACGGTCCACGAACATGGAATGGCCCTTCCGGTAGGAACGGAGCATCATGTTGTCGATAATATCCATATTGCCTACAAGACCCATGCCCAGCCGATCCTCCGGTACGAAGGAGAGGCGGACGCCAAGCTCTCGGATCTGCACGGGATCCTTATCCCGGAGACTTTCCGAATGGCCGGTTTTGGGATTGTGGTAGATGATCTCACCCTCCACGTTGTGGCAGAGACCGGCAATAGATTCCAGAAGTTCCTTCTGACCGCTGCCAGCAATGCCGGCGATACCGAGGATTTCGCCGGAGCGAGCGGTGAACGATACGTTATCCAGCACCTTGATTCCGTCGGCATTGGTAAGAGACAGTCCTTCCACGTCCAGACGGTCGGTTACATTTTTCGGCTCCGGGCGGTCAATGTTCAATTCAACCTTTTTTCCTACCATCATTTCCGTCAGTTCAGCGGGAGATGTGGAGGCCGTTTCCACGGTGGCAATATGCTCGCCTTTACGGAGGACGGCAACCCGGTCGGAAATAGACATAACCTCGTGCAGCTTATGGGTGATGATAAGAATAGATTTTCCGTCCGCACGCATACGGCGGAGGATTTCGAAAAGCCTGTCCGTTTCCTGGGGAGTGAGCACGGCAGAAGGCTCGTCCAGAATCAGAATATCCGCGCCGCGGTAAAGAACCTTGAGAATCTCAACCGTTTGCTTTTCGGAGACGGACATTTCGTATATCTTCTTTTTCGGATCTACGTGAAATCCGTATTTGTCGGCAATTTCCTGCACGCGTCGGTTGACTTCCTTTACACTGTAGCGCTTGTCGCTTGCCGTACCCAACACGATGTTTTCCGCAGCGGTAAAAATGTCAACCAGCTTGAAATGCTGGTGGATCATACCGATACCGTGGCGGAACGCATCCTTGGGAGAGCGTATGACTGCTTCCGTTCCGTCCACAAAAATGGAGCCATGATCAGGGTAGTATATACCGGCGATCATATTCATAAGGGTGGTCTTTCCGCAGCCGTTTTCGCCGAGGATAGCAAGGATCTCTCCCCGGTATACAGTCAGGTCCACGTCTTTATTGGCGGCCAGACTGCCGAAATACTTGGATACGTGTTTCAGTTCCAAAGCAACCCGTTCGTTCATGAATTTCCTCCGAGAAATTTGTTGTTTCCAGACTTTGATGAATATCCCGACTGCTGTCGGGACATTGATGAAAGACTGCAAAACCGAGACAAGCGGAGCAAAAGCTCCGCCTGTCGTTCGGTGCGGTTGAAGCAATATCAGCCGAAGTTGGTGTTCAGAAGGGTAATGCCGTCGATCTGCACATCGAAGTAAGGAGCACTGCGATATTCGGACTCGTGGAAGTAACCGTCAGCGATAACCTCGGTGTCCTTCTCGTAAGCAGCATCGGTATCAACGTCAGCCATGTAAGAGGTCAGTTCCTTATCACCAACAGTGAAGGTAGCGGTATCGAATACCTTAACCTTACCGGCAACCAGGTCAGCCTTAACAGCTTCCAGCTTCTCAACGGTGCCTGCAGCAGCAGCCTGCGTGTTCACGTCAGAGAGAACAACGGAGCCGGTGGAAATGGTACCGGTCCAGTCAACGTCGATTGCCTTACCGGCCATAGCCTGCTCGCAGATGTAAACGAAGTAAGGCGTCCAGTCGATCTTAGAGGATACGATGAAGGTGTTGGGGCAGGAAGCAACGGTGCTGCCGTTGTAAGAAACGTTGGGAACGTTCTTTTCTTCGCAAACGGAAGGAGCACCCATGGAGTCAGCGTGCTGGCTGATCAGAACGCAGCCGTTGTTGATAAGAGCGGTAGCAGCATCCTTTTCCTTGATCTCGTCGTACCAGCTGCCGGTGAACTGTACGTCCATCGTTACAGAGGGGCATACGGACTTGGCACCCAGGTAGAAGGAGGTGTAACCGGAGATAACCTCAGCGTAGGTGAAAGCACCAACGTAGCCCATCTTAGCCTTGTCAGCGGTGATCTTGCCGGCCTCGATCATCTCGTTCAGCTTCAGACCTGCGGCAACGCCGGCCAGGTATCTGCCTTCGTAGATGGAAGCGAATGCGTTGTGGAAGTTAGCGAGGTTCTCGGTGTGAGCCATTGTACCGGTTGCATGGCAGAACTGCACGTCAGTGAATTCCTTGGCAGCCTTCAGCAGGTACGTCTCGTGACCGAAGCTATCTGCGAAGATAACGTTACAGCCCTGGTCAACCAGGTCTGCAGCTGCTTCGTAAACAGCGTTGGACTCGGGGATATTTCTCTTAACGATGACCTGAGCGTCGGTGAGACCGAGCTGCTCCTTGGCACGGTTAACAGCTTCGATGAAGTTCAGGTCATAGGTGGATGCTTCGTCGTGAAGCAGGATGACGCCGAGTTTGAAATCTGCGTTGGCTTTGTCGCAGGAAACCATAGCAACAGACAGAGCTGCAACCATGAGAACTGCGAGCAGCAGGGACAGGGTTCTTCTAAGCATTTTTGTTTCTCCTCATAATGTTTATTTATTTATAAAAGCGCGAAGCTTTTACAAACCGAAGTAATCATCTGCAAAATTTCAGCAGAAACGGATACCGTTTTCCTCCGTCATGGAAGCGATGCGGGCAAGGGATTCCACACGGATTCCCATATTTCGTACGATCTCGCCGCCGTTCTGATATGCTTTTTCAATCACAATGCCGGCACCCACGGTTTCCGCACCTGCATCCTTTATGAGGGATATAAGGGCGAGAAGGGCACTGCCTTTGGCAAGAAAATCGTCAATGATCAGTACACGGTCACCGGGAGACAAAAACTGTTTGGAAACGACGATATCGTAGTTTCTCTGGTGCGTGTAGGAATAAACGGACGCCGTATATACGTCCGCGTAGATGTTGTTGGTCAGCGTTTTTTTGGCAAATACGACCGGCACGCCGAAGTGGGCAGCCGTGAGGCAGGCGACGCCGATTCCGGAGGCTTCAATGGTAAGAATTTTCGTAATACCGGCATCCTTATACAGTCGGTAAAACTCTTTGCCGAGCAGGGAAAGAAAGGGCACGTCGATTTGATGGTTCAGAAAACTGTCTACCTTCAGCACGTTGCCGGTGCCGACTTTTCCGTCTGTCCGAATACGGTTTTCCAGAAGTTCCATGCAACCGCCTCCGCTTTCGACACAAAAAATAGTTTATCCCATTATACACAATTATCCGATGAAATACAAGAGGAAACGCAAAAAATGTGAACATTTTTTTGCAAAATTTTATAGTTTTTACTTCGCCTTGAATATTAGTTCTGTTTCTGTACGCTCTTATATTCGTCGTAGAATTTGTAGTAAGGACAGCCGCTTGTACGGGCGGTCATAAAATGGAGAAATTCATCTTCGTCCAGATTTACGGTGCATTCGTACATATCGTCCTCGTCGTTATAATCGTAATACACACAGGATTCGCAGGCTGTGGCGGTGTTCTTCCGCTCTTTTTCTTTTTTCACTGTATTTTCCTCCCGTTCAGCCAGGCACCGGTAAGATGCTCTCCGCTGTAAACCAGTTTCAGTGAGAAAAACGGCTCGTCTGTCTGCAAAAGAGATAAAAAGATCTTATCCCCTTCCCACATAGGCAGCCGGAGCAGCTCGTCCTTTGGCAGCCAGCGTAGATCGCCTTCATCACACTCCCGGATATCACCGGAAAAACCGTCAGCCGTAAACAGATGCATGTATTCCGTGCCCGGTACGGCGTCCGATACGAAGGTAACGATGCCGCGATAGCGGAAGGCGTGCAGGGTAAGTGCCGTTTCTTCCTTTACTTCTCTTAAAAGACAGTCCTCCGGCGATTCGCCCGCTTCAAACTTGCCGCCGATGCCGATCCATTTGTCGTGATTTTCATCGTTGATCTTTTTGGTGCGGTGGAGCATAAGATAGGCATCGTCTTTTTCTATGTAGCAAAGCGTTGTGTTTTTGAACGTCATACTGCTGCCTCCGGTAAGGTGTGGATGAAATCATGGATATTATACAAAAAATACAGACGGTTGTCAAGAAACCGGCAAAGGAAAAGACACCGCGGCACTGGCGGTGTCTTTTTCTCAGGCAAGCGGTGCCAGAATCCGTATCGCATCCTTACAGAACAGGCGGCAGTGCTCCTCTATGTAGGCAAATTCCCGGGGACGGCATCTCTCGCCGTTGTATTCCGATAAAACGGAAGCGTCGGCGGCAAGCACCAGATAATACAGCTTTTTATATTCATCTACGTATGCCCGTGCCGCTGGCGGATTCGTCTGTGATGCCAGCCGTCTGCAGCCAAGCAGCAGATCGGCGAGAGAAGAGAATACGTAGACGGACTGCTCTGCCGTGTTCGTAAGCGGATTTCTTCTTGCGGGCGGTGACATTACCGATTCGGCAAGAACGGCTGATTCTGCTTTTCCGGTGGTGTTTCCGCTTTTTTCACCGCCGAGTCGTGTGACGAACAGCTCGCATCCGCCGCTGCGGGAGGGATACATCTGTACGAAGATTTTGCTGCCTGCGGGATCAAATCCCGTCTGCAGCTTTGCCTCGTCAAGAATATTCCAGAAGGCACGCCTGGATGCGGCATTGTTTTTATCGATGGTATCACAGGAGATGTCGTAGTGCTGCATATCTTCCGGGGTTAGCATGACTTTCAGTTTGCTGTCACTGATCCGAATGAGTTCCATGTATGCTGCAGCTCCTTTCTTTATTGGTTAACTTTACAGTACATTATAAGCGTTTTTTTGAGAATTGTGTACCCCAAAATTTTTGCCATTCCGGTGTATAACTGTTTCTTTTGGTATCCGCCGGAAAAAAACACGGCAGTATCAGCATATGCTGGTCTCTGCGGAAAACATTACAAAGGCCCCGGACGCAAAGGAGCATCCGGGGCACGGTAATTATTTGGCTAATATACCGCAACAGATGTCTCCATCTGTTTCCGTAAGGCGGATCGGTACTATGTCTCCGGCACCGCCGCAGGATTTCGGCACACGGATTTCGCAGAAATGCTCCGAGTGCCCGACGGCCATGCCGTTTTTGATCTCCTCGATCAGAAGGGAGACAGGCTCTGTTTCGTGCTGCTTTACGTATTCACGCAGGAGGTCCGCCTTGATATCTTTCTGTATGGCGGCAAGCGTGGCGGCACGTTCCTTTTTCACTGCGTCCGGGATCTGTCCCGGCATGACGGCGGCCTCCGTGTCTTTGCGGATGGAATACGGGAATATGTGCAGATGCAAAAATCTTGCTTCCCGGCAGAAGGATACCGTTTCGTTAAACTCTTCCTCTGTTTCTCCGGGGAAACCTACAATAACGTCTGCCGTCAGCATGGCAGCGGGAAACGACGTGCGGAGTGCACGGATTCGCTCCATGGCCTGTCCGGCGTTGTAAGGACGCCGCATCCTTTTCAATACGCCGGAAGAGCCGGACTGCAGAGACAGATGAAAATGCGGCAGAATTTCGGGAAGCGGGGCGATGGCTTCAAGAAAAGAGTCACGCATCAGAGAGGGATCAAGGGAACCAAGGGCGATGCGGCGGATTCCCGGTATGGCGGAAAGGGAAGGGAGCAGTGTGGCAAGGGAAAACGTACCGCCGGAGTCCCGCCCGTAAGCGGCGGTTTCAATACCGGTCAGAATGATTTCCTGACAGCCGACGTCCGCAAGAGCTTTGGCCTCCGTAAGCACGTCCTCTGGCTTTTTGGAACGTATTTTTCCCCGTGCAGCAGGAATAATACAGTAGGCACAGCGATTTTCACACCCGTCTTCAATTTTGATAAACGCACGGGCACGGCGGGGGGCCGGCAGCGTCAGCGGATCATATTCCGCCTCGCTTATATCGGAAACGAAATGGAGTGCTTCCGGCACCTTTTTCTGGATAAGAGACTGGACGAGGGCAGGAATCCGGGATTTTTCTCCATTTCCTACCACGGCTGTAACTCCGGGGATTTTCCCGGCTTCGTCCGGGGCTATCTGTGCAAAGCATCCGGTGACGATAACGGGGGCACCGCCAGCGGCCAGTACGGCACGTCGTATGTGCTGGCGGGATTTCCGATCGCTTTCCGCCGTGACGGTGCACGTGTTTACGATGACGGTGTCGCACGGATCGCCAAAGGACACGATGCGGAACCCGTTTTTTTCAAGTATTCCTGCGATGGCATCGGATTCATATTGATTTACACGGCAGCCCAGCGTCAGGATCGCTGCACGCAGTGTCTTATTCTCTCCCATTGTATCACTCCCGGTTATCCATTTCTGTTGTATATTGTATCACATAAGGTCGCAAAAGTAAAGCCGGGATGAAAATACAGTGAGAATTTGAGCGGAAAATGTGAATTTCACTTGAAAAAGAGGAAGAACGGTAGTATAATATCCTTAGTGGATATAAATCAAAGAAAGGGGTTTTCCGCCGAAGGCGGGAGACTGTGTGATGAACATGAGCCAACTGCACATCGTAGACCATCCGCTGATTACCCACAAATTGACCATTATGCGTGACAAAAGAACCGGCAGTAAGGATTTCCGTGAACTTCTGAACGAGATCTCCATGCTGATGGGATATGAGCTGACGCGTGATTTCCCTCTGGAGGACGTGCAGATCGAAACGCCGATCCAGACCATGACGGCAAAGCGTATCCGCGGTAAAAAAGTTGCCATCGTACCGATCCTCCGTGCCGGCCTTGGCATGGTAGACGGGCTTATCAGCCTGATCCCTGCCGCTAAAGTGGGCCATATCGGTCTCTACCGGGATCCGGACACCCATATGCCCGTTGAGTATTATAACAAACTTCCTTTTGACATCGAAAAGCGTACCGTAATTCTCTGTGATCCCATGCTGGCTACCGGCGGTTCTGCTTCCGATGCCATTGCTATGATCAAGGCGAAAGGGGCAAAATCCATCCGCCTTATGTGCCTTGTTGCCGCTCCTGAAGGCGTTGCCAAGGTGCAGGCCGACCATCCGGACGTGGACATTTATACTGCCGCTTTGGATGAGAAACTGAATGATCACGCTTACATCATTCCCGGCCTCGGCGATGCAGGCGACCGTTTGTTCGGTACGAAATAAATGCGTCAGTTTCAAATCGGAAAGAACGACTGTGGGCAGCGTCTGGACAAGTTTGTAACCAAATCCGTCCGGGGACTGCCCACGTCCCTTATGTATAAGTATATCCGCCTAAAACGCATCAAGGTAAACGGCAAACGAGCCGAACAGAAACAGATGCTGGAACTTGGCGATCTGGTGGAAATGTATATTCCCGAGGAGTTCTTCGGGGAAAGTGCAGGGAATGACGAACTCTCCCGTGTGAAGGTCAAACTGGATATTCTGTATGAAGATGAAAATATTCTCCTGTGCGATAAACGCCCCGGTGTGCTGGCACATACTGGTGACAAGGACGAGGCTTCATCCAGGGAGATTCCTGAAAGGGAGACGCTGATTTTTCAGATTCAGGCATACCTTTTTCAAAAGGGAGAGTACGATCCAAAAGCCGAACTTTCTTTTTCGCCGGCACTCTGCAACCGCATCGACCGTAATACGGGCGGTATCGTGATCGCCGCCAAAAATGCGGAGGCACTTCGTGCTATGAATGAGCTCATCCGGGATGGAAACGTCCATAAAACGTACCTTTGTGCCGTCCACGGTACCATGCCGAAGAAAGAAGATACGCTTTCCGGCTATCTGTTTAAAAATACGAAAACGAAGACAGTCTCCGTTTATGATAAGCCAAGACAGGGCGCGAAGGAAATTATCACCGGCTATCGGGTTTTGACGGTGAACAAAGAGCAGGATCTTTCCTTATTGGAAGTCCGTCTGTTTACAGGTCGAACTCATCAGATCCGTGCCCACATGGCGTCCATCGGCCATCCGCTCCTCGGAGAGGGGAAGTACGGCGTTAACCGCCAGGATCGCTCCCTTGGCTGGCAGCACCAGGCACTGTATTCCTATAAGGTTCACTTCACTGTGCCGGATGGGGCGCTTGCATACCTGCATGACCGTACTTTTTCTGCCAAACGTGAAAACGTTCGCTTTCTTTCGCTCTTTCCCGCTTATAAGTAAATAGGATGCCGCAAAGAGAAAGCGGCATCCTGTTTTTACTTTCCGATCAGCCCTTGCAGGTGGAACAATCCTGTTTGTCAGCAACAAAGGATTCGCAATCTACACACTGACATACGGTGGGATCGCTCTCGTGGGTACCGACCTGAATTTTGTCCAGTGCACAGTAGTTGGCGGTCTTTACGTGGTTCTGGCACTTCGTAACGGTGCAGGCGATGCAGTAGTTTGCAGTTTTGTTTTCCATAGCGGTATACTCCGATACTTCAGATTTGAAACCGAAACGATTTCACAAGACAGTATTTCCATCACACAGCGAAATATGTGCGCCGGAAAAAACTTTTAAAAAAATAAAAATTAGTATTGACTACCATTAGAAAGTGTGATATAATATTGCCGTTCGAAAGATCTGGGTGTGGCGCAGTTGGTAGCGCGCTACCTTGGGGTGGTAGAGGCCGCTGGTTCAAGTCCAGTCACTCAGACCAGGAAAACGGGAATCGTACGATTCCCGTTTTTCTTTTGTTTTCCCGCAAAAGCTCGTGAAAGCTTGCGTTTTCGCGGTAAATAAGATGGGCTTGTTCCTTCCCGAATTGGGATTGGAACAAGCCCGTTTTTTGCTTTTGACCACATGGTTGACCATAGTCGGTGACCACATGAGTGAATTTGGCGGTGGAGCGGGGATGTTCGGGTGGCTTTTCTTTGACTATGCGGTGTAGGATTTGAGCACACGTATCAGGATGACACCAGACGCCTTATCTAAAATACATCACACATAAATTCTCGAAAAACGATAAATTTTCTCTTGCGCAGAGATGTTTACAATCCCGCGAGTGATATGCTATACTTTAGTCAGATAATAACCGGTACCGAATTATCCAAATTAACGCAAAGGAGATTACCTTATGAACCTTGAATTTGGAAAGAACTTGAAAGCACTTCGACATCAAAAAGACCTGACACAGGATGAACTTGCACATAAACTCTCCCTGTCGGTACAGGCCATCAGCCGTTACGAGACAGGCGCAGCATATCCCGATATAGAAATGCTTCCTGTAATTGCCGGTTTTTTCGGTGTTACGATTGACAAGCTTCTTGGCATTTCAAGCGAAGCAAGAGAACGCCGTATGGATGAATACGACACCGAACTACGCAAAATCACGGATCGAAAAGAACGCCTTGCGCTTTTAAGAAAGCAGCACGCAGAATTTCCCGATGCATGGGGTGTAGTAAGCGATATGGTGTATGAAATGACATTTATCCCCGAATGTCTCGATGAAATGCGGGAAATTGTGGATGATGCACTCAAAAACTGCAATGACAATCTATGGCGTGAAAATATGATTTTTTCTTATATCAAAAGTGAATCAGATGACGACAGAGCCAATGCTTTTATTGAAAAGCATGCATCGCGTTACGATATGAGGAAAATTCAGCTTCTTGACGATCGTTACTCTGCACGTAGAGAGTATGAGAAACTAAATAGTATACGTCAAAAACTAATGTTTGACGAATTTGAACACAGCTTGTTCCGTTTGACAGAACGTATAGATGGTGATATCGTTATATCATGCGATAACTGCCTCCAAGTACTTTCTTTGATCGAACATTTTTCGGGTAATCATGACCACACAAAGCCCGATATGTGGACAAATATTAAACTTCAAGTTATGCTCCGTCTTGCTAACAATTATTTTATGATATCTAAGGGAAATGACGGCTTTACTATCCTTGAGGAAGTAGTACAGCTCTTTGAAAATTTCTTTTCTCTTGAAAATAGTACTGTTCTTACCTATGGCTTTTCAAAGTTTGACAAATTATCTGCTGTTACAGAAAAAGAGGTATTCTATCAAATCACAGAATTCAGCGGTATGATTGCAAAATCTATGATGATGAATCTTACCTATCAAACACCGATTGGTCCTGTAAATGAAGAAGCAATATACGTTTACGATATGGAAGGCTTCAAACGCAATATGGTATTTTCCGATCACATATATAGCAACGTGTTGAAAAATGCAAGCTGGGATGGTTTTGACAGAGTGAAGGATGACACGCGATATATTGCTTTACGCGAAAGAGTAAAAACGGTATCCAGTATTGAGAGCATCGGCAATCTAATGTTTTTTTGGATACCCAAAGAAACAGAACCGATGACTACGTAAAAGACAAAAAATGGGTTTGCGCCCTGCTTGTGAAGGACGTCGGAGCGTATATGGTTTTCGACGATGCCGCTGATATCGAAGAAAAATTCAGCCGTATGCAAAGAGAAGGCAATACCTTGGTTTATCAGGTGACTACCGTGGAATTTGGAGGTGGTTTCATAGAGCCACCGGAGATAATCCAGAAGCATTTACTTGAATTAAACGAAAATAACCAAAATGCACAGGTTGTCATTCGTGATTACAGCGGGGAAATTATATACACGAAGATTTGAGAGCAAGGTTTGGGGTGAACGATTCGTTCACCCTTTCACATTCTCCCCATCTCCGCCTTCACTTCCCGTATCTTCTCCGCCAGCTTCGCCTCGCATTCCGCCTCCGTCGCGCCGTACACATTATAACTCACACGCATGCCATCCACTCTCGGCGTATACCGCCCCTGCCAGCAGTTCGCGGACAGCTGCTTCACATAGCCGGTGCCGCGCTTGCGGTATTTGCCTTCAGCCGGCACGAATGCGGGCGACTCTTCGCTCGGTGTATCGGCAGTCTCGGTTGGTTCTTCCTCCACCGCTTCCACACCGGCGATCGCGCATTTTTGCGGTAAATAAGATGGGCTTGTTCTTTCCTGCGTTGAGGTTGGAACAAGCCCTATTTGCTGATCCACTTCGCAGTCAATAACCGGTTAATACAGGTGATTCCCAACACTCAGTTGATTGGGCTTTGCAAAATCCTTCGTCTTTTCAATAATGCTTGTATCAATGCCGCGCTTGGCGTCTCCCTTGTGGATGTAGCAATAGAGGCAGCCATCGCTGCACTTCCTGCAGCCTCTCCACGGATTCCACATTGCCATGGCTTTACCTCGCTGAATTCTGAAAATTCACCGCTTCACTCAAATCAATTGTACTCAAACTCAAACTCGCCGTTCGCACATTTGCCTGTCGATTCAAGAATAACGTAGATTGTTTTTTCATTATCGTATTTATTGTCAAGCACAATCGTTTCGTTATAGGATTCTCCTCCCTTGACCGTACGGAGCAATTCCTTTTCACCGTCCACACCGACATAGACATGCATCTCACCTTCACCAAGACTTGCTTCAAGATCAAGCGTATGTTCAGCATCACCGTCTCGTCTTAATTTAAAATTATTCGTTCCTTTAAAGGTGTCAAATCTCATGCTTGCTTCATTGCCCTGACAAGAGGTAATCAAAATGGTTGCAGAATAACTTTTGACATATCCCCCGCAACTGCAGAGCATTCCGAGCGTGAGTATCAGTACTAATACAAGACAGATGTTTTTCATGTCTGTGTTCCTCCTTTTTTGTTTATCCGGTTTAATTACGGGAAATATTCTCTTTTTTATCATTCTTCGAAACTTTTACAAGAATGGGGATAAGCGCAAACATCAAAAGCGAGAAGAGCGCACCGGCGAGGAATATTTCAGGTGCGGGAATATACTGCGTCGTCATCACGTCAGCAGATTCAAGATCGGGAAGCGGAATGTTCATTTTGGCATTGATGCCGTTACCGATCATAGGACCCGCGAGCATGGGAATCAGCACGCTGAACACCATGCGGACGCCCTGCAGCTTTCCGACTACGCCCTCCGGGGTGTAGTCCCGTACAAGAGAACCGCAAAGAGCGGAGATAAGAATATATCCCGTGATCATGACAAACCCCGCGATCCCAAAGGTGATAAGTGTTGCCGTCTTATCCGCACCTTTGGCAAAGTACATTCCGAAAAGTCCTGCCGCGAAAATCGCGGATGCAAAATACAGCATGGTATTTTTGTTTTTACTGTCGGAAAGTCTTGTCAGATAGAGATTGACTGCCGCGCCGAGAATGATCGCGGCGCCGAATACGATGCTGTACTCTACCACGGAAAATCCGAGGAATGTCTTCATATAGATAATGAGATACGGCATAAAGACCTGGCACGCAATGCCATATATCAGGACGAGACAAAGGGTCAGATACAGCGGCGAGTTCTCCTTTATCACGCCCGGCTTGAAGCCGTACAGAATATCCCCGAAATTACCGCTCTTCTGAAGCGAAGGACTGTCCTTCAGCCAGAAGATTCCACATACACCGCATAGGGAGATGACGATGCCAAGGCAGAGGAACATCATGGAGTATCCGATCATCTCCACGATGATCCCGAATCCGCCCGCAACGATGAGCATTGCCGCAAGGGGCAGAATGGAGAGGATACCTTCCACCTTGCCGCGGAAGGAGCTTTCCGTATTGTCGGTGACCCACGCATTAAAGCAGGCATCGTTCGCCGTGGAGCCAAAGAGCGTCATCACGCAGTCGCCCACAACAACTGCTGCCAGTGTAATCATAACCGCCTTGTCAAATCCGCATCCGAGAAGCTTTTCCGTTAGCTCCGGTGACAAAAAGCCAAACAGTGCTACGGTAATTCCCCAGATTGCATATCCCCATGAGATAAAGCTTCGGCGGTTTCCGAGTTTGTCGGAGAGCGTTCCTGCCACAAGCGTGGTAAGGGTTGCCGCAATACCGCTGAGCTGAACCATCAGCGTCACGGTCGTGAGTGACGGTGCCACCGTCTCAAAGACGAACAGATTGAAATACATATTCTCGACTGACCAGGCTATCTGTCCCACAAGTCCGAACAGCACGAGAACCAGCCATTCTTTTTTACCAAAACATTTTTCGTTCATACTCCACCTCAAGGCTTATTTGAAAATGAATTATTACAGCACTCCACCGCAGTCTTTACAACGCCGTCGCGCTTTATTTATGCGGGAGAGCTTTGGATATATGTCGGTTGAATTTCTCATTCAGTGCACCGTGGTTAAATAAAACTCTATATCATATGAGCCAGCAATACACTCATAAGCTTCGTCTCTGAAATAAAACAGATAATGCTGCAATTTGTCATGCACTGTTCCTACTTTAACAGGGGAGGGGAAATGTTCTCTCCAAAATTGGCGCACCGTTTCTGTATAGATAACAATTATGAAATGTAATTTTTGCTTTATCTCCCTCCGAAAAACCTTCATAAGCGAAAGCGTTAAGATAAAACTCGATGACTACATCCGTGTTTTTAACAGAAATATGCAGTTCAGGAGTGTTAGGCTCTGCGTTCCAGCCAATATTTAATTGTTCAAAAGTAATTAGGCTGTTCATGCATAGTGCCTCCTGCCACTCCGGATTTGCCGTTCAAGTCCAATTCCGTTTTTTACGATTCCCAGGGCTCTTTTACCATTTCCGTGCCAAGCGAAAACGCCTTTGCAAGCTCCTTCGGGAAAACCGTTTCCCGGCGAGTTTTCTTGGCTCCGTCATCGAACAGCGTCCAGTTGTATTTTTCGTAATCATTCACCTGCAGCGTATTGCCACAGACCATCACCTTCGTCGGCCCGACCATGCTGGTGAGGGTACTTTGGTAGTTTTCCAGCATCCTGTCGTAGCCGATCTTGCCGTAGAACTCCTCGGCACAGTTGCTGGTCATGATGAACAGCACAGGAATAAAACGCTGATTGTAGCTTCGCGGTTCGGCCTTGTAGCTCAGCGACTGAAAAATCAGACGCTCGTAGAGCGAACGGAATGCTGCACTTACATCGCCGAGATAGTTTGGCGTTCCGATGATGAGACCGTCTGCCTGCCGGAGCTCGTCCAGTACTTCGGCGAGTCCGTCTTTACATACGCAGATACCAAGATGCTCGGGCAATTTACAGCCGAAGCACGAGATGCATCCCGTGAATTTTTCCAGTTTATACAGATCAAAAAACTTGACCTCCGCGCCCTCGGACTCAGCACCTCTTGCCGCTTCACGCACCAGCGAAGCGGTGTTCCAAGTCGTGCGGGGGCTGGCGTTGATTGCTATGATCTTCTTCATATCGTTCTCTGACAATCTTTATTTCCTCATATACTGTAAAATGAGATTACCGTTTTCGTTCTCAAATTTCACAAGTTCAAAATCCGCAATATCCGCATCCGCAAACAGCGGCTTGCTGTCTTTGCCCGCGATTACGGGAGCAACCACAAGGCTGAGTTCGTCCACCGCACCTGCCCGCTCGAATGCACCGTCCAAGATACTTCCGCCCTCAAGGAGCAAGGTTTCACATCCGATAATATTCCTCAGTTTGAACAGGGCAAGTTCCACATCGATGGAATCCTTGCCTGCGAAAATATACGGAATCTCCATCTCTTTAAGGTAGCCGAGATACCTCTCGTCCACGTCTTCCGACAGCACTTCAAGGATCTGCGCGCCGTCGTAGCCTGGATCTCCGTCGGGATCGATGATCCTGTTTGACTTCCAACCGAGTTTTCCGTGGGTGTCGAACGCTACTGCATAGAATCCGCTCAGCTCGTCCACGATATAGTCCATTTTTTTGTCAAGATCGTGATGCACAGGCTTGTAATTGCTCAAATCGGGATACCAGCCACCCGTGAAACTGCCTTCCATCGTGACGCGGCCGCAGATGAAGCCGTCCGCCTTCCGTTGGCGGTTGAGGCGGTAATAGGTGTCGGTTGCTCTGGCACATTCCGGCCGGAACAAAAAGTCGCCTGTGACCTTTCCGTCAATGGATGTCACCATATGGCAAATAATATACGGTCTGTTCATATTGAAGTTCTCTTTCTGTTATCACGGCTGATGCCGATGTTCATTTTTTCTTCATCATCGCAAGATATGCCGCATACGTGCCCGTAATCACTGTGAGCAACAGTGCGGTCAGAATCCGCATCGCGGTCGTCGTACTCGCCTCGTTGACAAACACGCTGAGTGCGTTGAATACGCCGTGTGCAGCGATGCACACAAGCAGACTGCCGGATCTGAAATATATCATCACAAACATAAAGCCGGCCGCTGTGGCATACACCACTTGAAGCAGATTGGGAATGAGTTCTGCCCCGGAGCCGTTGATCAGATTGATAATATGCCCGATACCAAAGGTTACGCTTGATACGATGACTGCGGCTTTTACGTTGTCACCCCGCATTGCTTCGAAGAGAAGTCCCCGGAAGATCACTTCTTCGAGAAAGCCGACGCAGAGCATCGTCAGTATGTACAGCACGGTTTCAAGCGCACCGTAATGCAGAGTTACTCCGTACCAGAGATTTGCCGTAAGCATGATACAGATCGGAACGTAATACAGCATGGATCGGGCGGAAGATTTCGGTACGCAAAGTCCGTAACGTGAAAAAAATCCGTTATCCCTCAAAAACAGCAGAAGGATAGCCGAAAGCAAAATGCCTATGGCAAGAGTTACTGATTTTTCGATGCCGATCTGTTCGGAAAGGGAATCGCCCGCGGACATCAGCACGCAGTAGGCAATGATCCATACGACGGCAAACCATATTTTGCTTTTATCATAGAGTTTTTTGAGCATTTCAAACCTCGATTTTTGTCTTCTCCCACATTTCACGCGTCAAGATCATCACATGCCCCGTGCGGCACTCGTTCATCAGTTTCACTTCGATGCTTTCGGTGGTGTGATGATGCACAAATCCCAGTTTTTCCTGCACACGGCGGCTTTTTACGTTGCCGTCATAATGTCCGCACCAGATGCGCTTCATGCCGAGATCTTGGAAAGCATACCGCAATATCTCACGTGAGGCTTCGGGGATGAGTCCCTGCCCCCAGAAAGGCTTGCCGATCCAATAGCCTAGCTCGTATTCGTCGTCCTTTTCGGCAAGGTCGTTACGGTGCAGGCCGATACTTCCGATAGGTTTTCCTTTTTCTTTTAGACAAACAGCGTAAGTTTCGGGGGCGGACAGTACCGTGCGGATGATCCCGCGGCTGTTCTCCACGCTCGTGTGTGGGGGCCATCCAGCAGGCGGGCCTACCTCGGGATCGCTCGCGTATGTAAATAAATTCTCTGCGTCATCCTCGTGCCACGGGCGCAGAATGAGGCGTTTTGTTTGCAAAATCATAGGTTTTCTCCATTCAAGAACGCATCCGCTTGTTCTCTGCTCTTGAAAACAACAACCGTTTTGCCTTCCTTATATTTGTCGAACAATGCATATATCGTGGGGAGATTTTTGTTTGGAAATTCCTCGATCTCTCTTTTCAAGTTTGGATCGAGTTCGGTATCAATCCACGGCATATCGTAACGCCCTTTACCAAGACGAGAGATTGCGCCGTCAAGGCAGACCTCCACGGGCAGATCAAACAGAAAGACCGTGTCGCACGCCGAAATCCGACTTTCTATCGTTCGGCTATAATTTCCGTCTATAATCCAAGAATCAAGCGCAAGTATCTCTGTAAGACGCGCATCGTATTCTTCCCTTGAAATATGCGTTCTGTCGGGCTTGTGCCAAATGGCGTCAAGGTAAAAAAGCGGCAGTCCGATTTTATCTTTCAGTTTTTCCGCAAAGGTCGTTTTTCCTGAACCCGGACAACCGATTACTATAATCTTTCTCATTTCATTACGGTGTGTAATCCTTTATAATTTCCATAATATCGCGCTCATACACGTTTCCGCCGAGAACGTCACCGCCCGGCGAGAATGACACACAACGCACGTCGTGCCGATCCTCCACATAGGGATTTTGGGGAATCTCGCCCGTGAAATACTCTGCAAGATATTTCAGCGCGTTTCCTTCGGGGAATATGATATTCCCCTCGTTTACGGGAATCTCCATATCAGCAAAGCTGTAGAGAATCTCTCCCGTTTTTCTGTTGTACGGATTGTCATCCGCCGCCCTCACCAGCCACGCAGGCTGAAGACGAATCGGTATGCCACACCTCTTTATTTCCGCTGCAAATTGTTTCACCACGTCAAGCGGTATCGTTTCCTGATGGAACGCATCCACCGACAAAAGCAGATCGTTCACACCGCACGCAGCAAGCCGCTTTGCAACCTCACGGATCCTATCGGCATTCTTTGAAAAATATCCGTTGGTAATGATCTGCCGTTTGGGAATATTCAGTTCTTTGGAGACAGTCATGATCGCATAGACCGCATCTGGGTACAAAAGCGGCTCGCCGCCGAATGTCATCACGGTTTTGATGTTGTACTCCGACGCCATCTTTCGCACCGCATCCGCAGCTATTTGCGGATCGATCCACTTACCGCAAGACGTATGTTTCCCCTCGGAGCAGTGCTTGCACCGTCCCGTGCAAGCGTAGGTCACGACAAACTCGATCTTGTTCAGATTTTCAAGATATTGATTTTTCACTTGATCTTCTTCCCATCCGAGAACGCCTGCCCGACCTTTTCGCCAAAATTCCAATAGGCGTGAGTGACACCGTCGTAGATGATGGGATCCAGCTTCTTTGCGTCGATTTGGCCGTTTTCGCCGAGGATGCTCTCGTCGGCGGAAACATTGACGATTTCGCCGATACAGATTCCGTCCTCGTTGAATTTGATCAGTTTGCACTCAACGGTCATAGGCAGTTCCTCAATGATCGGTGCATTTACGCATTCGCTCTTGACGGCATGGAATCCAGCTTTTGTAAACTTATCGGGCACGTCATTCGCCGAAACGATGCCCACATAATCGCAAGGCGCGACAGTCTTCGCCGTGGCAAAGCTGACGGTGAAAGCACTCGTCTTCTTGATATTCTCAGTAGTTTTGTGGTCGTCTGCCAGGCAGACCATGACCTGGTTCGTGTCGTAAATGCCGCCCCAGGCCGCATTCATTGCATTGGGTGTGCCGTTCTCGTCGTATGTTCCTACGATCAGCACGGGCATGGGGTACAGCCAGGTTTTTGCTCCGAAATTTTTACGCATAGTTGGTGTCTCCTTATATCAGTTTGTCATTTTTGCTTACAGGCTATTTAACGCTTAGGGTGGTATTATCGCATTTAATCGAAATATCCTTTATACGCAATTATCAAATCGCTTTCCGGAAACAGGTGAGCATATAAATCAGCAAAGTAATCGTCGGTCATGCTGGCAATATAATCCACCACCAGTTGATTCGGTTCCGTTTTTTCGTATGGCAGGGCACGTTTGTAGTAAGCTTTGTTCACGTAATCGATATGGTGGGTGAAAATGGGAGAATTGAGGTTTTTAGATAGAAGATCGGATAATAGACGTTCATAAAGCTGGCCCATCATTGGGCGAACCATGGAGTGGGTTTCCGCTTTGACACGGTCACTTTTGTATATCAGTTCGTAGTTTTCTGCCTTTGCTGTTTTCAGTGCCTCAAAATGTCTGTCGTCCATTTTGATATACGACTTTCCGTAACTGTTATCTACGATGTTTACGATAAGATTATTGATGATCTCCGCATTGTAGGTGCCGATGGCACAGTTTCCGTAAGCATCTGTTTGCAGAAGATCGGCCTTTTCGGCATCCTGCCTGTCTTTTCCCAAATAGGCGATGATATCCGATATCCGCATAACGCATCCTTCGAGGGTCGAGGGAATGAGTTTGCGGATATTCGCTTTATCAATATAACAAGCTTCTATCTGCTCGTCAAATTCTTCAAAACTGTCGATCTTTTTTGGAGCGTACTCCGCAAGCTCCATTTCGCCGTCGTGGGCAGCAATGCCGCTGAGCGTCTGCAGGGAAATGTTATACGGGAAAATTTGATCAAGCACTCGAACCGAATGAATATTGTGGCTGAAGTGCCTGCCTGTGTGTTGGAAAAACAGCTCGTCCAGAAAATTTTCACCGGCATGGCCGAACGGGGTGTGACCGATGTCATGACCAAGTGCGATCGCCTCAATCAAATCAAGGTTCAGTCCCAACGCTTTGCCGATGGTGCGGGCGATACGGGATACCAGCTGAACGTGAAGTCCACGCCGGGTAATGTCGTCGTTTTTGTAGAAGGAGAATACCTGCGTTTTATCGGTGTAGCGGTTGTAAAAGGGGCAGTGCATGATTTTGTCAATGTCCCGAATGAACGCAGTGCGAATAATATTGGCCTTGTCCTTCCCGTCGTTCCGGCGAAGAACGTTCGCTTCATCAAAGGAAAAACTTGGGGCAGAATTGGTTTCCCGGTCCTTAATAATTCTTTCGGCCGTTTCGTCCGATAATTTTTCATAATTCAGCACAGAATCACCTCACCTATTCTATTATAACATAAATTATCCGTCTGAACAACGGAGAAATGGCATTAGCACGTATTTGTTTCTCATTTGTATGTTAAAAGAGGGAAAAACTGTTGACAAAGCACAAAAATTATGTACAATAAGTGTTGTTAGGTGATTTATACCCGCTTTGGCAAACGAATTTCCATTTTATTTTTACATAAAGGAGTACAGCATGGCACAAACAACGTATTGCAATCCGCTGTCGATTTCGGATATTCCTTCCGGGCACTGGCTGGATACGGCGACGGAAGGAATGGCGCCGGATGCGTGCCCGGATTTTCGCTCCATCTCGGATCCCAGTGTAATCTATCACGACGGAAAATGGATTCTTTACCCCAGTTATGCGGTGGCATATGTCACAGAGGATTTTGTTCACTGGAAGCACGTGGATATCGGTATCCCTCATCTCCGGTACAGCCCTGCCGTAGTTCAGTTCCGCGGGAAATGGTATCTTGCAGGGCACAGTATGTCCGAGTTGTACTGTGCGGATGATCCGCTGGGCCCGTTTACCCTGTGCGGACATTTTACCGATGTGAATGGAAGAATCATAAAACCGGTGGATGCCTGTTTCCTGGCCGATGGGGATAGGCTGTACATGTACTGCTATGGCAGCAATGCTGCGCCGGACGGTGTGGATGCGGAAGGAAATAGAGTTTCCTGCACGGTTGGTGTGGAACTGGATCCGGAACGTCCCTGGCAGTTTCTGCACGAACAGACGGTGATCAATCAGTTCGATCCGGCAGAGATCTGGCAACGGACGGGTGAGGACAATCAGAACGCGCGCAGGGGGTGGATCGAGGGGCAGTGGATGAAGAAAATCGGCGGCCGCTACTACCTTTTGTACTGCGGTTCCGGTACGCAGTATTCTTCTTATGCCAACGGTATTGCCGTTTCCGATGAAGGTCCGCTCTCCGGCTTCCGGCCGCAGAAAAACCACAATCCGTTTACCCGTAAGCGGCACGGCCTTGTACGCGGGGCCGGGCACGGCTGTCTTGTAGATGGCCCTGGCGGCACGCTTTGGGTGTTCTACACCAGCATCTTCTGCTTCAATCATAAATTTGAGCGCCGCATCGGTATGGATCCGGTTGGAATTGATGAGAATGGAGAACTGTATTGTCCTGAAGTAACGGAAACACCGCAGTTTGCCCCCGGCGTTCTGACCCATCCGGAAAAAGGCAACGGCACGGGCTGGGGACCGTTAACGTTTATGCAGCGTCCCACGGCAACGAGTCACGTGCCCGGCAGAGAACCGCTTTACGCTTCCGATGAAAGCGTGCTTACCTGGTGGCAGCCGTTCGATAACGATCCTGCACCGATGATCACTTTCCAGCTTGGAAACCAAACACGCTATAATATCTGCGGCGTGCGGCTGATCTGGCGTGATATCGGCATGGATACGCTTGCCGGTATTGATCCCGGGCCGTTCCGCTACGTGGTGGAATACGCACCGGCGGCTGATCTTGCCATGTGGGAAACGCTGATCGATGCATCGGAAAACACGGACGATCTGTGTATCGATTACCGCGAGGTAACACCGGTGAAGGCGTACGGTATCCGTCTCAGGATTCTCGGTGCACCGGCAGGTATCACGCCGGGCCTTGTAAGCATTACCGCCTTCGGTAATGCCGTGCGTGAGATGCCGTAACGGACGATACAGGACGTATTGATTTATCTTAAAAAGGAGATTCGCATGAATCTCCTTTTTTTTAAAAAATGGACTACCAGATGAACGGTATCAGCCTGTATTTCACCTTTTTCTCGTATTCTCTGTACCCAGTCAGATTCTGTTCCAAAAAGGCTTCTTCATTCCGTATTCTTTTGGCAATAATAAACGGATATGTAAGGAAAATCAAAAATGAATACAGGGAACCCAGTATCAGCGGCATGGACAGAAACAGAAGAAGCGTGACGGTGTACATGGGATGACGTACGATGCCGTACAGCCCCGTATCGATCACGGTTTGATGTGCCTGTACTTCAATCGTGCGGCTGAGATAGGTATTTTCACGAAGCACTTCTGCGTACAATGCATACGAAAGCAGAAATACGACGGAGGCTGTAACCACAACCGGGCGGGGAAGAGAAAACCACTGGAAGCGGCAGTGCAGACCGGCGGTGACAAAACCGGCGAGAAACATGAGCCCGCTTAGCTTAATGACAAGGCTCTGCTCCCGGTCACTTTCCTTGGCACGCAGCCGCTTTTGCAAAAGATCCGGATTCAGAATCATCATTACGATTCCTGCCAAAAACATTGGTATGAACAGCAGTGCCATAAACAGCCAGCCGTTTGCAAACGAAAAGGTGCCGGCTGGTAAAAAGATCAGTATACCTACGATCAGTACGCCGGAAAGATATTTGATAATTGCCTGAAAGAACAGTTTAGCGTTCATAGGAGTCTCCTTTCGTTATGTTAAATACCAAACAGTGCCATGCCCACAACACCGGAAACGGCAACGAGCAGGATGGAGGAACATTCTCTTTTCTTATATTTCTTCCATAACAGGGAAACGGCCGCAACTACACCAAGAACGATGAGCTTTCTAAAATCTACGGGAAAAGCAGCATTGCTGCTTTTTTCCCAGAAGGCGGTGATTCCCATAGTCACGGCAACGGAAAGAATCAGTCCGGCAATTGCAGGCCGCATACCGGCGAGAATTGCCTGTACAGACGGATATTTCAGCAGATTTTTGAGGATGGAAGCAATAAACAGAATGATAAGAAAAGATGGAAGCGTCACACCGAGCGTTGCCAGCAGCGCACCGGCAAATCCGCCTTCCGTATATCCAATATACGTGGCGGTGTTAACGGCGACGGGGCCGGGAATCACAGTTTCCACACCCACGAAGTTCAAAAATTCTTCTTCGCTCATCCAGCCGTAAGAAATAACGGAATCCTGAATCAGCGACAGCATGGCGTATCCGCCGCCGAAGGCGAAAGCCCCCACTTTCAAAAAAGTGAAAAACAGCTGCAGATAAATCATTCTTTTGTACCTCTCACAACTGTGTTTTTAATAAAGAATACGGCAAATCCCGTAATACCGGCGGCAAGGATGAACAGTACAGAGGATACGGGAAGAGCCAAAAGGGTGCATAGAATCATTCCTAAACCTGTGACGGTGAAGATCAGCAGATTCAGCGGCGTCTTTTTCATCTTTTTCAGCATTTTGACGCCGGCTGACGCGATCAGATAAACGACGCAGATCTGAATGCCCTCAAAGGCGGCCGCTACGAGCGAAATTTCCATAAACCATTCGTAGAAGACGGATACGGCGTACATGAACGCGAAAGAAGGAACACAAACACCTATGGTGGCAGATACCGCACCGGCAAAGCCACGCAGCTTATATCCGATGTACGTAGCGGCGTTGATTGCGATGGGGCCCGGTGTGCTTTCCGCTATGGCAACCACGTTCATAAATTCGTCGTGCTCTATCCATTTTCTTTTTTCAATAAACTCATTTTCCAGCAGTGCGATAATGGCGTATCCGCCGCCGAAAGCGAAACAGCCGATTTTCAGCATGGTGAAAAATAATTGCATACACTTTTTCATTTTGCGGTAAAACTCCTTTGGCGTTGGGCATGCTATCCTGATTTACGACTTTGTTTTTCCGTCTCGGCGGAAAAAACGCATATCCTTGTACATTGTAACATAATTTACAGCGTTTGGCAACAGATTCGGAAATAATACGGGAAACACGGCGGTATAAGTTTTTCGTGATTCACATATACTCGGTTAGAATTACGTATCCGGGAGGACAGCTATGAAACGCTCCGTAAGGCTCTGGCAGCTGATGGGATTTGCCGTAACGTCATTTTTGGGAACGCTCTTGCATTTTCTTTACGAATGGACGGGAGAATCGGCGGCAGTCGCTCCGTTCTCAGGGGTAAATGAATCTACTTGGGAACACATGAAGCTTCTGTTCTGGCCTATGCTTGTCTATGCAGCGATACAGCAAAGGTTTTTTCGGGATGACAAGGCCTTCTGGTGCGTAAAACTGCGTGGTGTCCTTTTGGGACTCGTGCTGATCCCCGTGCTGTTTTATACGTATAACGGTGTGATCGGCAAATCACCCGACTGGATCAATATAGGCATATTCTTTATTGCCGCAGCTGCTGTATACATTTTTGAAACTTGCCTCTTTCAAAAGGGAACCGTGCCGTGCAAACAGTCGAAACTGGCCGTTTTTTTACTCCTGTTTATCGGTGTACTGTTTGCCGTGTTCACGTTCTTTCCTCCGGAGATCAATATTTTCAAGGACCCGCTTTCGGGAACGTACGGAATAATATAGAATAAATCCCGCCGCAGGTTTCTGCGGCGGGATTAATTTAAGTGCGTATCGGTGCGCAAAATCAGCGCATGCTGTCAAATGCCGAGGTGTTGGATACGATATAGCGCAGGATCTGCGTTGCATCCGTTACGTTGGCAATGCCGTCGCCGTTTACGTCGGCCGCCAGACGGCGCTGCGCTTTCTCCACTGCGTCAC
>JAZPZY010000069.1:0-45345 GCA_045544955.1 Eubacteriales bacterium | reverse complement strand
GGCTTTTTCAAATTCACCTATTTCGCAATATATTCTTCTCAACATATTAAGAGCTTGGTCTACTTTTTTGATATCTCCGCAAGTATTTACGACCTCTTCGCAGACCTTAACAGCTTTTTCGATTGCGTCATGCTTTTCTTTTTCATCTTTTGACATCCGATTAACCATTGACAATGAAAAAGCAAGATAGATTTTTAAATCGGGACTATTCGGATACTTTTTCAACCCCTCGCTGATAATTTCAATTTCCTTATATGTGTCCATGCTGTCGTCGGCAGCCTTCATAATTGCTTCCACATCATCATTATAGCTGCTTGTATGATACCCAAAAAGACGATCTATGGAGACACCAAAAAATTCCGCAATGATTGGGAAGAGACTGACATCGGGAGCACATTGATCATTCTCCCATTTTGAAATAGCCTGTTCCGAAACACCAAGCTTTTCGGCAAGTTGCGCTTGTGTTATTTTCTTTTCCTTTCGTAGCGTATATATATTCGTACCAATATTCATAAGGTTACCTCCTTGAAAGTATTTTCGTGATCACTGTAATAATTATATCACATTTTTTGTAGCTTCCAACATATCAAAAAGATATTTTGTGTGAAGAAAAGTCAACTTGGGGTTGGATTTAAGAAAAATAAAACGGTATAACCATTTTTTAGGTTATACCGTTCTATCTGCTTTATCGCAGGTACGCCAAAGCGTCCCCTTTTTCATTTCCCGTATATCTTCTCGTTCGCTGCCCGGTAGTGGAGGATGGCGATCTCCATGCCATCCCTCGTCAGATGCTTGTCCGATTTCCATTCATAGGAGTATTCGTCCGCGTCCATCAGAGAATATTCGCACAGGCATTGGGTCTCCCCGGGGGCAAAATACCGGTTGTAGCAGCCCTTTATCTTATCCTCATACGGCCAGCGTGCGGATTGGTACGTCCGCACGTAATCCGGCTGGGATAGAATGACCTCCCGGTTCTGCATGATCTCGTCTACGGACAGCATCCGATCCGTCCCGTCCACGAAGAACGAGCCGTACCGGGGATCAATATACGCCCAGTGATCCTCAAAGAAGATCTCCGAGGTGATATGTCCCACCATGTGCATGACGATCCGTCCGGGGAAGCCGGCGATCTCGGAAAGGGCTACCATGAGCCGCCCGAGACATTCGCACAGGTTTTCTCCCTTTTCGATCAGCTCTTCCTCCGTGCCGCCGAAGAACATCTGTGCCCGGCTGCCGTGGGGGATATACAGATCCCGGCAGAAGCACATGAGGGAAAGCACCTTTTCCCGATCGGTCTTGGCGTCCTTCGTTGCTTCTTCCACGTATTTTTCCAGCACCGGCCGGGTGCCCTTTACGTACCGTACCGGGGCGGGCGGTGTGCCGTACAGATACTCTCTCGTCTCGTCGCACAACAGAATCTGCTTGCGGAGACGCTGCCACTCCACGTTGTCTCCGTAATTGATCCGGAGCTGCTGCCAGTTGGCATAGTACTGCTCCCGGCGTGCCGGATCGGCCAGCTTTGATAGAATGCGGATCCCCTGATATTCCGAAATATCGAGGGGCTTCGGCTCCGGCATGATCCGCGGCTCCGGCGGTTCGGGATACAGCTTCTGGATCACGCTCCGGTACCGCTTGACCGCCTCGTTCATGCCGTCTTTCGTTACGTTTTCCCGGGATTTCCAGTGATAATCGTAGGAGTCCGCCTCCATCAGCGAGTAGTCGCAGAAGCAGTGCATCTCCCCCGGGGAAAACAGCACCCAGTAATTCCGCCGCATCCGCTCGTCGTACGTCCAGCGGTCGGAAACGAAGGATCTCACATACTCCGTCTGCTGACCGATCACGTCCCGGTTTCGCCATACTTCATCCACGGAGAGAAATTTCCCGTCTCCGTCCAGATAAAACATGCCGCCCCGGGGATCGATGTAGGCCCAGCGGTTTTCAAAATAGATCTCGGAGACGATATGTCCCGCCATGTGCATGACGATCCGCCCGGGGAAGCCGGCGATCTCGCAGAGGGCTACCATCAGCCGCCCGAGACACTCGCACAGATGCTCTCCTTTTTTTATGAGATCCTCCTCCGTGCCGCCGTAGAAAAAATTCTGGGACGTGCCGTGCTTTTTATACAGATCCCGGCAGAAGCACATAAGGGAGAGCACCTTTTCCCGATCGGTTTTGGCGTCCTTCGTTGCTTCTTCTACGTACTTTTCCAGAACGGGGCGGGTGCCCTTTACGTACCGCACCGGGGCCGGCGGCATGCCGTACAGATACTCTCTCGTCTCGTCGCACAACAGGATCTGCTTTTTCAGCCGCTGCCACTCCACGTTGTCCCCGTAGTTTATGTGCAGCTGATCCCAGTTTGCCCGGTACAGCTCCCGCCGATCTTCATCCGGGAGGATGTTCGGGATATTTTCACCCATGTAATCGCGAATGTTCATGGAAAATCCTTTCCGTTTAAAGGTTTTTGGTCCACCTTTTTTCAAAAAGGTGGCGGGGGTGTGGGGCGCGCAGCCCCACGGCTCTCCCCCGCTTACTTCGGCTGAATGATAAACGCAAGATCGCCCACGTTCAGGGGGCGTTTTGTAACACCGCCCTCGGCGATTTTATAGGTAAGCGTGACGGTGTTTTTGCCGCGGCGGAGAAAGGAAGGCGGAATATCGATTTCGTTTTTGCAAATATCCCACCATCTGTCGATTCGTGCCAGGTGCAAGCGGTTATATCCGGTGATGATGCCCCGGCTGCCTTTGGCGGGCAGAATCGGCTCATCATCCGGCGACCAGTGCAGATGCTCCTCCGTCAGCGTCATCTCGTGCCCGTTTACGGTGAGGATCACCGATTCAAGGGCGGTAAGTCCCCGGGCGTAGAGAATGAAGGTGGCTTTTTCTATATCCGCCGGCTCGTCGCCGATCATCACGGAATGGGTGTACGGATTGTTCTCCCGGGTCAGCTCTGCCGGCTGCTTATCGCCGTAGTCAAAGCAGTATTCCTTCTCCGCCCGGCGGAGAAAATCAAAATCGGCAAGGGTGTCCAGCAGCGGATGCCAGGTGCCGTTTTTCTTCCCCGTCATAGAGCCGCCGGAGGTGGCGATCACCAACGCATTGGCGCCCGCTTTGATGCCGGCGAACGCCTTGGCATAATGCCGTCTTGGCAGAATGGGGCGATCCTTCACGCCGGTGAGTCCGGAGCGGATGTCGTTGGGGTTGGGGTCGGTGGTGATTCGGTTGCCGTGGGACATGATATGGGTGGCAACCCGGCACTTCGTCCCGGCGCATTCCTTGAGGAACGGCTCTACCGGCACGTCGAAGGCCATAGTAGCGGAACGATAGGAGGGCACGATCCAGTCGATGAGCCCCTCTCTTACCCAGTCACGCCACGCCATGTACAGTCTCTCCTCCGCATCCGGCTCTATCCGGACGGCAAGATCGATATGCACGCCCCGCTTTTCGCCCTCTTCGTCCAGTACACGGCGGGCACCGCGGATCAGATCGGTCATGAAGTGCCCGTCCGCTTTCGGATCAAAGAAGAAAGGGGGATACACGCAGAAATCCAGCTCCATGCCGTCGATGTCGTGGGCGGCAACCTCCCGAATGATGGCGAGCTTGAAATCCCGTACTTCCTTGTGCTTGAAATCCAGAAACGGATACACCGCCGGCGTGCCGTCCGGCTTCGGGATCCGGTATTCCGGGTGCTCCTTGTTGAATTTTCCCACAAAGCAGGCGTAGGTGAAGTTGTCCTCACTGCACGGGCCGTACTCGTGATTCATCTCAAACCGCGCCCAGGGGATAATGCCCATCTCCCGGCATTTTTGTGCCATGAGAGCAAGACCGTCCGAGCCGGCGTCGATGCATTTCTGTATCATATCCCGGGCACGGATGTCGCATTTGCGGCATACCTGTACCGCCAGCGGCGGCACGTCCCGCATAAATACGTCGCCCACCTTGGTATCGTAAGCGAACACGCTGCCCGGGCCGATGCCGATCAGTTTGATTTTCACTCCCGGATAGTCCCGGAGATACCCTACGTTGTGCTCCAGAAAATCTTCAATGGAATAATCTGCCGCATCCCGCTCGCAGAACTGGGAAAATCCGTCGTCCCGAAGAATGAGAAACGGCTCGTTTTGGGGAAGGGAACCGTGTTTCATAATAGACTCCTTTTTGTAAACTTCCGCCGCGGGATCAGCCGCCCCAGTTGGGATACCAGCGGCTTACGTCCATCTCACCGATCTTTTTGATCTGGTAGGATTTCCGGTACGGATCACCGTGCAGCGGCAGGGATGCAAGCTCATCCTTGTGTCCCAGTTTGCCCGAGATCGTGTTCCACGTGTCCCGATTGGGTACTCTGCCGTAGGTGTCCCACAGGGATACACGCTCCGCACCGCAGTCGTACAGCTCCATGGCCCGATCCCGGAATTCCTCGTGGGACATATGCCGCGGCATGATGTTCATGTATACCTTCACGCCGTAGTTCTTTTCCAGTGCCATCCACTGTTCCACACGCTCTTTTTGGGTTGCGGGGCCGTACATTCTGCCGTCGTAATTCTTGTACGGCTCCAAAAACTGCAAACTGTCGGCAGTCATGGCGTACAGACGGTTGGTGCTGTTCCAGACGCAATCCGTGTATTTGTCGAGATCGATCCGCCACGGATCGCCCTCGTTTCTCTCTTTGAAGATCGCCTCCGGGTAATTGGCGAAGAACCGCTTCGGATAGGGGATCACGGCGTTCACGAGCCCTTCCTTGGCCCATCTTTCCACGTCCAGTGCGATAAACTGGGTGTCAAATACGGAGAACATGGTGTGCAGGTGGATCTGCACCGTATCCTTGCCCCGTGCCTCATCCAAAGCGGCGCGGAGCTTTCTCATAAATTCCGTCATGATCTCGCAGTGGAGCGCGTGCAGACGGGGCTCGTCCAGGGGCAGCTCGTAAGGGTATTCGCCGTACATTTCGTAGAACCGATCTGCCACCGGCTTTTCAAACAGCACGTAGGGAACGCCCCGCATGCCGATGAGCGTCACCGCATCGCATCCCTTTTTTGCCAGATTCACCATCTCGCCGATGATGAAATCCTGCACCTCGGGATAGGCGTAGGACATGGCGTTGATCACGTCGCCGTTCCGGTCGATGCACCGCCACTGGGGATTCTCGCACTGGAAGTCCGTGTCGAAATAAAACTGATCGTACGGATACGCCATGCCCCAGGCACCCATACGCAGAGACAGGCTGATCTTGAATCCGTTTTCGTGTCCCACCCGCACAAGCTCGGAGAGCACGGCCTCGTTGTCGATCCGTGGAAAATTGGTCTGCACCTGCCGGTCGCAGTCACGGAAAAAGCTGAAATCGTCCACGTTCTCCGTGGGGAGCCGTTTGGTGACGAAGGTGCGTACCTGCTCAAAGGAGATCCACTCCACGTCGGAATGGAGATATTGCAGCACGGCAGGATGCCAGTCTTCCAGGGAGTCGCCGGCGGCGGTGGAGCAGTAGCGGTTGTGGATATCGTCCGTGGCGTAGATACGCTTCGTATCACAGCGGGCGTCCTCTGCCTTAAAAGCGGCAACCTCCTCCTCCGTCATAGGTACCAGACGGACGGCCATCAGTTTGGTGGTGCCGCCGCCCCGGCGCATGGTGAGGGTGATCTTCTCATCGGTCATGTCCGCACACCGCCAGAGAAATTCGTCAATGCCGGGGCCGGGTGCGTTCACCCGCAGAAATCCGGAATCGGAGGAGAGCTTTGCGTGCAGCTTGGAGCCGTACAGGGTGACGTAGATGCGGTACCAGCCCGTGGCGTTCGGATCCAGCGTCACGTCCTCCGGTACCGTTTCGATAGCGGAAAGCATGGTGCCGGAAAAGGCGTTGGTGGCGTAGGGGACTACGCGCCATTTCCCCTTGATCCCGTAGGGGGACAGATTCTCTTTCGGCGCAAACGCCGCACCCAGATCGGTGAATAACAGTTCTTTGCGTTCCATATAACGTACCCTTTCGGAAAAATATAAATTACAGGCCTTACGCCTTCGGCTGTATAATGATGCTCATCTCGCCCATCTCAAAGGGGCGGATAGGCTTGCCGTCGGCGATTTTGTACGTGAAGATAAATTCGTTTTTTCCTTCCTTTAGAAAGTGGGGAGGAATATTGATCTCGTTTTTGCAGATGTTCCACCATTCGTGGATCCGGCAAAGATGCATGGTGTTGTATTTGGTAATGACACCGTTTGCGCCCCGGGTGGGCAGGATCGGCTCGTCCAGGGGCGACCAGGGAAAGTCCTTTTCCGTCAGCACCATTTCGTGCCCGTTTACGGTGAGGATCACGCTTTCCAGAGGCATCAGTCCCCGTGCCATCACTACGAGCGTGGCTTTTTCCACGTCCTCGGGGGCGTCGCCGATAAAGATCTCCTGCCGGGTGGTGCAGTCGTGAGGCGGCGTCAGCGTAACGGGGAGAAGATCGTTTCCCCGCCGGTCGATGTTGTTGAAATTGTATTCCTTTTCCGCACGGCGGAGAAAGTCGAAATCGGAAAGCGTGCCTACCAGCGGATGCCAGTGCGCCTCGCCGTAGCGGAACATGGCGCCCGAGGAGGTGGCAAGCTGCACCGCCGTCGCGCCCGCCTTGATGCCGCCGAAGGCACGGGCGTAGTACCACTGTACCCGATTGGGCCGTTCCTTCGGCCCCAGTTTCCCGAATTTAGCGGAACGGGCGTCGTGGGGGCTGGGATCGGCGTTCACGCGGCCGGCGTTTTCCGTGTTGATGTAGGAGATCACCCGGCAGTTTGTGCCCTCACATTCCTTCAGAAATTCCTCCACGGGAACCTCAAACATGCCGTTGTTGTTCCGGCAGCGGGGGGCGATCCAGTCGATGAGCCCTTCTCTTACCCATTTACGCCATTCAATGTTCAGCCTTTCCTCGCAGTCCTGCTCCACGGTGACGATCAGATCGATGTGGCGGTCTTCCTTTTCTCCCACCTCGTCCAGCACCCGGCGGGCGTCACGTATCAGATCGGTCATGTAGTGGCCGTCCTCTTTGGGATTCGTGAAGAAGGGCGGATACACGCAGAACTCTAAAATGATGCCGTCCACGCCGTGCTCTGCGACTTCCTTTATGATGGCCACCTTGAAATCCCGCACTGCCTTGTGCTTAAAATCCAGCATGGGATAGACGCGGGGCGAGCCGTCCGGATTCGTTACCCGGTATTCCGGATGCTCCTTGTTGAACTTGCCCACGAAGCAGGCGTAGGTAAAATTGTCCTCATTACAGGGGCCGTATTCGTGATTCATCTCAAAGCGTGCCCAGGGGATAATGCCCATTTCCCGGCATTTTTCCACCACCCGGGTCATACCGTCCTTGCCGGACTCGTTCAGCTTTTTCACCATGCCGTGTGCTTTCCGATCACACGTGCGGCAGACCTTGAACGCCATGTCGGATACCTCCGCCATGAACGCCTCGCCTACCTTTGTGTCGTACGTGAATACGCTGCCCGGACCTACCCCGAAGGCTTTCACCTTTACGCCGGGGTAATCCCGGAGATAGCCTACGTTGTGCTCAACAAAATCTTCAAAGGAGTAGTTTTCCGGATCGATTTCGCAAAACTGAGAAAAACCGTCGTCACTGAGAATGAGAAACGGCTCGTTTTCGGGGAGATTGCTTTTCCGCATAGGAAGCTCCTTTCTTCGCCCCCGTGTTCCGGTTGGCGTGTTGGAATCTGCACAAATTTTTGCTCTTTACGCCATGGTATCATATTGATTTTGCCTTGTCAAGAGGAATGGGAAAATTTCCCCGGGGTAAATCTTTCGACATTCTCCTGCCGTTGACAAGAATAGCGGATAATGCTATAATAAAAGGTAGTTTGCAAGCGATTTTCTTCTCCCTCCATAGAATGGGGTCAAGGGGACTGTGTCCCCTTGTGGGTGCAGGGGGAACCCCTGCGTCCCCTGTATCCCCCATACCGAAAGGACGTATGAACGATGGTTTTTTCCAGCCTTCTATTCCTCGGGATCTTTCTGCCCGTGCTGCTCCTTCTGTATCATTGCGTGCCCTTAAAGACCACCGGACGCAACCGGATCCTCCTTGCCGCGTCGCTCCTGTTCTACGGCTGGGGCGAGCCGGTGCGGATCGTATTTCTGCTGCTGGCCGCCTTCGTGGGCTACGCCGCCTGCCTGTTTATGGAGAAATACCGGGGCCGCATCGGGGCGAAGATCGCACTGTTCTGTGCCCTTTTCGTGGATATCGGCCTGCTCCTTCTGTTCAAATACGCCGGCTTTTTCGTGTCCAACGTAAATCTGCTTTTCGGCACCTCCATTGATTTTGCCGGCTTTGCTTTGCCGCTTGGCATTTCGTTCTATACGTTCCAGATCCTATCCTACGTCATCGACGTGTACCGGGGACGGGCGGCGGCGCAGAAATCCTTTGAAAAACTGCTTTTGTACGTGTCCCTGTTTCCCCAGCTGGTGGCAGGCCCCATCGTCCGCTACGTGGACGTGGAGGCGGAGATCGAAAACCGTACCGCATCCCGGGCGGATTTTGCCTCCGGCACCGTCCGCTTTACCCAGGGACTGGTGAAAAAAGTGGTGTTTGCCAATTTTGCCGGTGCGGCGGTGGATACGCTTATCGGCGGTGATATGGGGCGGCTGTCCGCCCTCGGTGCCTTCACGGGCATCCTGTTCTTCTCTCTGCAGATCTACTACGATTTCTCCGGCTATTCGGATATGGCCATCGGCCTTGGCCGGATGTTCGGCTTTCACTTCCTTGAAAATTTCAACTACCCCTACGTGTCAAGGAGCGTCACCGAATTCTGGCGGCGGTGGCATATGTCTCTCGGCTCCTTTTTCCGTGATTACGTCTATATCCCCCTGGGCGGCAACCGCCGGCACCAGCTTCTCAATCTGATTATCGTGTGGTTTCTCACTGGCTTCTGGCACGGGGCATCCTGGAACTTTATCCTGTGGGGACTGTACTACGGCGCCCTTCTGATCTTTGAAAAGAAAGTCCTCTTCCGCTTCTGGGACAAGGTTCCCGCCGTTTTGCAGCGGATCTATACTCTCGCTGCCGTTATGGGCGGCTGGGTGTTGTTCTACTTCACTGGGCTTGGACGGCTCAAGGCCTTTGCCATTGCCATACTGGGGCGGAATTTGGGCGGCAGTGATCTTCCTGCCGTGCACGCACTTACGTCAAACGCCTTTCTTCTTGTGCTGATGGTGCTGTTCTCCACGCCTGCTTTGAAGATCGCCCTGTTGAAGATCCGGGAGAAAGCGCCCCGCCTGTACGGCGTGATCCTTCCCCTGGGTACGGCGGTGTGCCTTGCCGTCTCCTTTACCCTGCTCATTTCCCAGTCCTATAATCCGTTTCTGTATTTCCGTTTCTGAGGAGGTGTGAGAATGTATAAAAAAGTGCTGATCGGCCTGTTTGCCGCTTTCCTGTGCCTGTTTTTTGCGCTCACCGTCCTCTGTCCCCGGGATGAAAACGCCTCCGTCAAGGAGAACCGGCCCCTGGCGGAAATGCCCGTTTTGTCGTGGGACAGTTGGTTTTCCGGACAGTTCGGTGCGGATTTTGAAGAATACCTTTCCGATAACGTGGGATTCCGCTCCTTTTTCACCGATCTGGGGGCGCGGCTTGAGAAGCTGCGGGGCTTCGTCCGTCCGGCAAAGGGACAGCTTGTGACCTTGCCCTCCGGCGGTCAGCTGGCACTCCACGACGGAAAGATCATGGAGGTGTTCCGGACAAATCCCGAAGCGGAGGCCGCCTACGCCGCCGCTTTGAACGACCTTTCCGCCGCTTTGCCGGCGGATACGGAGATATATCTCGCTCTTGCACCTACCCAGATCGAATTCGTGGATTCCCCCTACAAAACCCTGTCCGACAGCGAAAAGGATGCGATAAACGGAGTGTGCGCAGCCCTTTCCGGCATCACTTCCGTAAACGTGTACGACCGGATCGCCGAAAGTGAGGAGCCGTATCTCTATTTCCGCACGGATCACCACTGGACCCAGCGTGGGGCCTATCAGGCGTACGCCGCTCTTATGGAGACGATGGGGGAAACCCCCGTGCCCCTTGCTGAAATGACCGGCGGCCGTCGGCAGGGCTTCCTCGGGTATCTCTATAACCAGGCCAACGTGCCGGAATATGCGGAATTTGCGGATGAAATCGAGTATTTTTATCCCGACGAAAACTACACCGTCCGCGCCCGTGCTCTGGAGAACGGTGCGTTCGTGGATTACAGTGCACAGATCTGCACCGTGCCCCCGGAGGGCATGGTGCCGGCGTACGCTTTGTTCATGGGCGGCGATCACGCCTTTGCCCGGGTGGATACGGACGTGAACAACGGAAAATGTGCCCTCGTTATTAAGGATTCCTACGCCAACGCTCTCATTCCGTTCCTCACCGCCCATTACGAAACGGTGCTGGTGATCGATCCCCGGAGCTTCTACGGCACGCTGTCCGATCTGACGTCGGAATATGAGATCCATGACGTGATCGTGGTGAATTACGTCTTTACCGCAACCTTTACGGATTTTATTGAGAATCTGAAAAGGATAGGGTGAATAGAAAGAAGCGGAAGGCTATTGGGTTGTACCCTGAAGGACAGTTTTTCAAAACACGGCATATTTCGAAAGAGGTATGCCGTGTTTTGGTATTTGTGTTCACAAAAGCAGTGCTTGTTAGGAAAATTGACAAGTTATAGCTGAACAAAAAAGGCTCCCTTGTGTAAAGGGAGCTGTCAGCGAAGCTGACTGAGGGATTGTACCACGAGGTAGTCGATATATTCGCAAACACCCCGAAAGTTTTTATGTATTTCCATGTTCGGTATTCTGATAACTGTCAAACCGTATTCTGCAAGAAATGCGGTTCTTTCTTCATCGTGTTGTTTCCCTTCTTCGGTATAATGCCCCGAGCCGTCAAGCTCTATGACGAGTTTTGCCTCTGCACAGTAAAAATCAGCAATATACCTTCCGAGAACCTTCTGACGAGAAAAGCGAACAGGATAAGTACGCAGAAAGTCATACCAAAGGTGCTTTTCTTCCTTGGTCATTTTTTTTCGTAACATTTTTGCGGTTGGAACAATGTCTTTGGTATGTTTTCTCTGCATCACAATCCCTCCGTCACGGCGACGTTCGGCTTCGCCGAAGTCGGCGTGCCACCTCCCTTTACACAAGGGAGGCTTTTAACGATCAGTGCTCGATAAATTGGAATTTATTGGTTGTTTGTCCTGCAATTTCTTTTCTATATAATCAGATTTCAAAATAGAATAACAAATTGAATCAAATAATTCACCATCGAATCTTTTATAACCTTGTTCTATTGTAATTTCATATTCAAATCCACATTTTTCAAGAACATTCTTGGACCTTATATTATCAGGAATATGGAAAGCAGACAATAAATCTATGTTTAATTCATCAAACAAATATTGAATTATTTGTTTAATCGCTTCTGTCATATAGCCATTTCCCCAATAATCTTCAGATAAAACATAGTTTATAGATTTGGCATGAAATTTCCCACGATTATGGTCGGGACAGACCCTAATACAGCCAATAACTTTTTTACTGTCTTTTAGAGCAACTGCCCATCGATCATCGTTTTCAACATACTCATTCAAAGCGTCGAGGGTAGCATTTATATTAGCATGAGGTTCCCAGCCGCCCATAATAACCGAAGAATTTTTCATAATATCATGCAAATCATCAACATCAGATTTTCTCCATCCTCTTAAAATAAGTCGTTGTGTTTCTAATGTTGTCATAAAGGGGTGCCTCCATAAAATTCTTATTCATCGTTCGGATTTATCGTAGCAAAATACCTTTATGCACAGTGTTAATCATACACCCTATTATAGCACAAAAACCGCGGAAAATCACTCTGCGGTTTCTGTATTTTCGGATTTTTGCTAAGAGGAACATATCGGCAGATAAAAACTGTCCTTTAGTGTACGTCCCTATGCCTTCCGCTTCTTTTTTATTTCAGTCCCAGCTTCTCTTTCAAGAACCGTCCCGTGTGAGAGTGTCCGCACCGGGCGATCTCCTCCGGCGTGCCCTCGGCAATCACCGTGCCGCCGGCGTCGCCGCCCTCCGGACCCATGTCGATGATGTGATCCGCCACCTTGATCACGTCCAGATTGTGCTCGATCACAAGCACCGAGTTGCCCGCATCCACCAGCCGCCCCAGAATGGCGATCAGCTTTTCCACGTCCGCCGAGTGCAGACCGGTGGTGGGCTCGTCCAAAACGTAGAACGTCCGTCCGGTGGAGCGTTTGGAGAGTTCCGTTGCCAGCTTCACCCGCTGTGCCTCGCCGCCGGAGAGGGTAGTGGCGGGCTGTCCCAGCTTTACGTAACCCAGTCCCACGTCGCAGATGGTGCGGATGCGGTTTCCGATTCTGGGAATATCCGCGAAAAATTCGCATGCCTCCTCCGCACTCATGTCCAGAACGTCTGCAATGCTCTTGCCCTTATATTTTACCTCCAGCGTGTCCCGGTTGTACCGGGCACCCCGGCATACGTCGCAGGTGACGTACACGTCCGGCAGAAAGTGCATCTCAATGCATTTCACGCCGTCGCCCTCGCAGGCCTCGCACCGGCCGCCCTTGGTGTTGAAACTGAACCGGCCAGCCGTGTACCCACGCATTTTTGCCGCCGGCGTCTTGGCGAACAGATCCCGTATATCGTTGAACAGACCCGTGTACGTGGCGGGATTGGAACGGGGCGTCCGCCCGATGGGGCTTTGATCGATGGCAATCACCTTATCAAGGGCTTCGATGCCGTCGATGCCCCGGTGCTTGCCTGGCGTAGTCATGGCACGGTTCAGCTTTTTCGCCAGTACCGGATACAGGATCCCGTTCACCAGGGAGGATTTGCCCGAACCCGACACGCCCGTGACGCACACCAGCTTTCCAAGAGGGATCGTCACGTCCACGTTTTTCAGATTGTGCAGCTGGGCTCCGTAAACGGTAAGCGTTTTTCCGCTGCCAGCCCTTCGGGAGTTCGGCACCTCGATCTGCCGCCGCCCGGAGAGGAACGCACCGGTGACGGAATCTTCGCACGCCATGATCTCCTCCGGCGTGCCGATGGCTACAAGGGAGCCGCCGTGGATGCCGGCACCCGGGCCGATGTCCACGATGCAGTCGGCGGACTGCATCGTTTCCTCGTCGTGCTCCACCACCAGAACCGAGTTGCCCAGATCTCTCAGATGCTTCAGGGTAGCGATCAGCCGGGCGTTGTCCCGCTGATGCAGACCGATGGAGGGCTCGTCCAGCACGTACATCACGCCGGTGAGGGCAGAGCCGATCTGGGTGGCCAAACGGATACGCTGTGCCTCTCCGCCGGAGAGGGTGCCGGCACGCCGGGACAGGGTGAGATAATCCAGCCCCACGTTCAGAAGGAATCCCAGACGGGAGTGCAGCTCCTTCATGATCTCCCGGGCGATTTTCTGCTCCGTCTTCGTGAAGGTAAGTCCGTCGAGGAAGGAGATAGTGTCGCCGATGGAAAGGGAGCAGAGCTCTGAAATATTCTTTCCGCCCACGGTGACGGAAAGGGCGGAGGGATTCAGCCGCTGCCCGCCGCACTTAGGACAGTCCACCTCATCCATGAACTGATCGTAGTAATCCGCCTCGGCGGAGTTCATGTTCACCCGGGCGTTTATGATGGGGATCACGCCTTCCCATTTGGCAAACTGCCGCTTGCCGCCGGCACCGAAATAGCGGACCACGTCGTACTGTGTTTCACCCGTGCCCCAAAGCAGGGCCTGCATGGCAGAGGGAGAGAAGGACGACAGCGGCTGATCGATGGTGAAGCCGTACTCTTTTCCCACCGCCATAATAAGCGGCCCATTCCAGGAATCGGGCGTCACCGTTTTGAAGCCGTTTACCGCAATGCCCCCCTCCGACAGAGAGAGGGACGGATCCGGCATGATCTTCTCCGGCGATACGGTGCGGAGAACGCCAAGTCCCAGACAGTGGGGGCACGCACCGAAGGGATTGTTGAAGGAGAACAGCCGATGCTCCAGAACACCGAAGGAGCCGCCGTGCTCCGGGCAGGCGTAGTTTGTGGAATAGGGGATCTCCACGCCGTCGCCTTCTCTCGGGACGGTGACGATCACTACCTCGCCGCCGCTTTGCTTCAGAGCCGTCTCCACGGAATCGGACAGACGGGAGCGGATGTCGGAACGGAGGATCAGCCGGTCGATGACCAGCTCCACGGTGTGCTTTTTGTTTTTGTCAAGCCCCATGTCTTCCACGATATCGCATACCACGCCGTCCACCCGGGCGCGGACGAAGCCGTTTTTCACAGCGTCGGCGAATACCTTTTCGTGCCGGCCCTTTTTGCCGCGAATCAGCGGCGATACCACGAGAAACCGGGTGCCCTCCTCCATTTCCATGATGGCGTCCAGGATCTGATCCACGGTGGTCTTGCGGATCTCCCGGCCGCAGACGGGGCAGTGAGGTACGCCCAGGCGTGCGTACAGAAGCCGGAGATAGTCGTAGATCTCCGTTACCGTGCCCACGGTGGAACGGGGGTTTTTGCTGGTGGTCTTCTGATCGATGGAGATGGCCGGGGACAGCCCCTCGATGGAGTCCACGTCCGGCTTGTCCAGCTGTCCGAGAAACATCCGGGCGTAGGAGGACAAGGATTCCACGAACCGCCGATGCCCCTCCGCATAGAGGGTATCAAAGGCCAGGGAGGATTTTCCCGAGCCGGAAAGCCCCGTGAATACCACCAAAGCATCCCGGGGGATATTTGCGTCGATGTTTTTCAGATTGTGCATCCGCGCGCCGCGGACAATGATTTCGTTCATACGGTTATGCGGGGAAAACTTTTTGAAAAAAATTTTCCCCGAACCCCTTTCAAAAACTTTTGAAAAAATGGGAGAGTGTTTTTATACGTCTGCCGGCTCGCTTGCCGGGACGTCCGTGCTCTCCGGCTCCGCTGCCGGCGTTTCCCGGCAGATTCCCCGGTAAAAGGCGGCACGTGCCGCTTCCATATAGGGAGTCAGTATATATTTCCCCAGAAGCGTTGGCAGTATTATGGGAAACACCCACAGGAAGGCAAAAGGATTGGCGGCAAGAATCAGCGGATTGAAGTAAAACGAGAGCAGAAGTGCGGCTATACCGATCACACCGGGCAGGATGCAGAGAAAAATCCAGCCGCTGAAACTCAGTTCCAGACAGAACAGCCGCCATTTATTGCCTTTCATCAGTTGGCGGGAGCGGGTGATGGCTTTGTTTACAGGCATGCCCGGATTTTCGTACTGTATGTACGGCGTCATGGCGTAGCTGTAATACTTGACGATGCCCGGGATGAACAGAAGAAGCATCCACAGGGCGGTGTAAATCTGCATCAGAAGCCGCATGAGAAATCCCTCTCCCAGCCGGCGGAACTGCGAAAACAGATCTCCCGTCCGTGCTTCGCCGCCGTCTACCAGATGCAGATTGAAACGGGCATATCCCAGTACCGTGGCACCGCCGATGATAAATACTGCCAGCGAAAACAGTACGGTAAACCCGTAAATAACGATACCCACGGCCGCGGCCAGGTATATGGCAAATTCGGGGATCGATTCCAGCTCATACCAGATTCTTTCCACAAGTGAATCCAGCTGTGACTCCGGGAGGAAGCTCAGTGCCTCCTCGGCGACATTTATGAGGCTGTCTGAGGACATCGTATAGGTTGAGTCGTAAACGGCAATGCTGCCGCCTAAAAGAACCGCCAGAAAGCCAACCCAAATCGCCATCCACCATTTTCCCCGGAGGGAATACCGCGCCATTCTGCGAAAGTCTTTTGCACGAAGCATAAAATTGTCCTTCCTTTTTTAAGGTTTTTCCGAGTTTGCCTTTGGCAAACTCGAGGGTTTTGGGGTGCTTTTTTCAAAAAGCACCCCAAATATTCGTTCCCCTCTTACTTCTTCGTACTGAGTTCCTTGATCTTATCTCTGAGGTATGCCGCTTCCTCGAAGCGCAGCTCCTTTGCCGCCTTCTTCATCTGTGCGGTTAGATCGGCGATTCGTGCTTCCTTCGTCTGTGCCGTCTCCTTCAGCGGATCGGCACCTTTCTTCCGTTTCTCCAGCCGCTTCTTGTTCTCCTCCGAGGTGCCGATAGCGATCAGCTCACGGATGCCCTTCTGCACCGTTTTCGGCGTGATGCCGTGTTCTTCATTATACGCTTTCTGAATCCGGCGGCGGCGCTCCGTCTCGTAGATGGCCGCCTTCATGGAGCGTGTCTCCGTGTCCGCGTACAGGATCACCTTGCCGCCTACGTTTCGTGCCGCGCGGCCGATGGTCTGGATCAGGGAGGTCTCACTGCGGAGGAAGCCCTCCTTGTCCGCATCCAGAATGGCCACCAGCGTGACCTCCGGCAAGTCGATGCCCTCGCGGAGCAGGTTGATGCCCACCAGCACGTCGTACGCGCCGGTGCGGAGATCCCGGAGCAGCTCCATCCGTTCCATGGTCTCCACGTCGTGGTGAATGTATTTCACACGGATGCCCTGCTCGTCCAGGTATTCCGACAGATCCTCTGCCATTTTCTTCGTAAGGGTAGTGACGAGAGCACGCTCGCCCCGGGCTACCCGCTGCCGGATCTCGCCGGTCAAATCGTCGATCTGGGTCTCCACCTGGCGTACCTCGATCTCCGGATCCAGAAGTCCCGTAGGACGGATCAGCTGCTCGGCGATCTGGGAGGAGTGCTCCCGTTCGTAATCTCCCGGCGTGGCGGAGAGGAAGATGGTCTGCCCCATCTTTTCCTCAAACTCCTCAAACCGCAAGGGGCGGTTGTCAAAAGCGGAGGGCAGACGGAAGCCGTACTGCACCAGATTCTCCTTCCGCGCCCGGTCGCCGCCGCTCATGCCCCGTACCTGGGGGAGCGTGGCGTGGCTCTCGTCCACGAACAGAAGAAAATCCTTTGGAAAATAGTCCATCAGCGTGTGGGGCGTTTCTCCCCGTGCCCGCCCTTCAAAGATACCGGAATAGTTCTCAATGCCGGAGCAGTAGCCGATCTCCCGGAGCATCTCCAGATCGTACCGGGTGCGCTCCTCGATCCGTTGTGCCTCCAGCAGCTTATCCTGCCCCCGGAAAAACGTCACCCGTTCCTCCAGCTCTTTTTCGATCCGTTCAAAGGCGGCCTCCCGGCTCTCCGGCGCGATCACGTAGTGATTGGCAGGATATACCGCCGCATAGGTCAGATCCCGTATCACGCCGCCGGTTAAGGGATTGATCTCCGATACCCGGTCGATCTCATCACCGAAAAATTCCACCCGGAGCGCACGCTCGGTCTCGTTGGAGGGGAAGATCTCCACCGTATCCCCTCTTATGCGGAACTTGTTCCGGGCGAAGCCCACGTCGTTCCGGTCGTACTGGATATCCACCAGATGGCGGACCAGCTCGTCCCGGGAGATGGGCATACCGGGCCGCAGGGCGGTGACCTGCGCCTTATACTCCTCCGGGGAGCCGAGGGCGTAAATGCAGGAGACGCTTGCCACCACGATCACGTCCCGCCGCTCGAACAGGGCACTGGTGGCACTGTGGCGGAGCTTGTCGATCTCCTCGTTCACAAGGGCGTCTTTTTCAATATACATATCCCGGCCGGGCATGTACGCTTCCGGCTGGTAGTAGTCGTAGTAAGAGACGAAATACTCCACCGCGTTATGGGGGAAAAACTCCCGAAGCTCCGTGCAGAGCTGTGCCGCCAGCGTCTTGTTGTGTGCCAGCACCAGCGTGGGACGGTTCAGCCGGGCGATCACGTTGGCCATGGTGAAGGTCTTGCCCGAGCCGGTAACGCCCAGCAGTGTCTGCATCCGCATGCCGGACTGAACGCCGGCTACCAAAGCGTCAATGGCCTCGGGCTGGTCGCCCGTGGGGGAATATTCCGAAACAAGCTCAAACGTATCCATACCACACCTCCGCTGTGCGAAAATTCATACAGTATATTATACCACAGCCGCATCCGGGTGTAAAGTGGAAATTGGTGCAAATGTTCGTTTTCGTCAAAAAAGGGTCTGCCGCATGCAAATGCGGCAGACCCTCGGGAAATCATGGGATCAGGGGGCAAATCCGGTAAGCTTTTGGGAGAAGGAGATAAATTCCACCGACACGTCAAAGTACAGGTGAGACATCTCTTTTTGTATGAATCGTCCGTTTTCGTACCGGTTTTTGCTGGTCCAGGTGGGATCGATGAGCATCCAGCGATCCTCCTCGGCAAGATACGCCTCCAGCAGTACGTGGCCGGAGGTGCGTACGGTGGGTGTACCGCCTGCTTTCGAGGGTGTGTTGTAGATGGTGGCTTTTACCGTGTGGCAGGGGATGCCCTGTGCCCGGAGCAGATCGGCAAGGATATTTACAAGCCCAACACACATGGTGTTCCGGTTTTTCAAAACGTCCTCGGCGTCCGTCCAGGTGGAGGATGTCCGTCCGCCCATATAATCGTAGTCGTAGTAGATGTTCTGTGCCACCCAGTCGTGGAGGATCTGGATCTTTTTGTAGGTGCTTTTCTCGTTTTTCACGAGAGAGTCGGAGAATTTCTGCACTGCATCGGAAACGGTGCCAAGACCGTCCTCCGGCATTGGACGGGCGGAAAGCAGCTGTGTATTGTCACTGTAAAATGAGGGCGTGATCAGCCGATATTCGCCGTCTTCTTTCGTTACTGCTGCGGTGTTGTATACGTGGCTGAAGTACTGGTTGTCCTTATCCCCTGTGCAGTGCGTGTATACCAAAATATAGGTGGGACCCTTCACGTGATGAAGCGGGAACGTGAAGGTGAATGCTTCCCCGCTTCGTACCTGTACGGTGCGGCTCTGATCCCGGTCACTTTTGTCACTGCCGCAGCGGACCCATACGTGGGTCAGCCCCTCTTCAATAATTTTTCCTTTTACTGTCAGCGTGCTTCCGGTGATGGAGAAATCCACGTAATGGGAATCGCTGTATCCGGTCCGCAGATGATAGGGATCTGCCGGGACAGCCGGGGGAATTACGTCCGTATAACCGGTGTTGCAGATCGTACAGGTGTATTGCATAATGCCTTCCGTATCTTTAGTCGGCTCCCGGAATACGGATTGCTTGTAGGTGTGCTTCCCCGTAGGGGCGATAAATTCCTGCTTTGTTTCTTTGCAGACTTTGCAGGTGTAGGTTTTGATTCCCTTGATGACACAGAGGGCGTTTTTCGTTACTTTTCCGTTATCCCAGGTATGTGCGTCCGCTTTGGGGGGCACGGCTTCGGTTTGCTGTGCACCGCAGCGTGTACAGGTAAGCTGCTTTGAACCGCTTTGCGTACAGGTAGGCTGTGTGACCACCGTTACGTTCCAGTCGTGCACTCCCAGTGCCGGTATGGATTCCGTTTTCGTATCGCCGCATACCGAGCAAAGGAGGTGTGCTTCGCCCGGGAGCGTGCAGGTGGCCTCCGTCGTTACGGTATGCACGTAGGCGTGCGGGCCGGCCGCAGGGCGTACCACCGTTTTCTCTTTGGCACAAACTGTGCAGACGGTACGTTCTTCCCCATCGTTCCCACAGGTTTCCCATAGGGTAACGGTGGGATTTCCCCACACGTGCTCCTCTGTTTTTAAAACGGATTCCTTCTCGGAAAAGGAGCAGACGGTGCAGAGCCTTTCCGCCTCGCCTTCCTCCTTACAGGTGGGGGCCTTCGTAACGGTCAGATCACCGAAGGTGTGCTTTCCCGTAGGGGCGACGGATTCCCGTTCCGTCTTGCCGCAGACCGTGCACGTTCGTTCAAGGATGCCCTCTCCGGTACAGGTGGGCTCTTTCGTTACCGTCCCGGCGGAAAAAACGTGATTCTCATTCCGGGGGATCGCCACGTCTTTCTTTGCACCGCATACGGTGCAGGCGTAGGATACGCCTCCCTCTTCTTTGCAGGATGCCTCCGAAACGGTGATGCCGTTGTCCCAACTGTGGCCCGGGGCGGGAATCGTCTCCGAATAACTGTCACCGCAGGCACAGGTATAGACGGTGGCGCCGTCCGCCTCACAGGCGGCAGGATGGACGGCGGATGTGTACTCATGCACGTGCTCTTTGCATCCGGCAAGGAGCAAAAGGCAGGCGAGGAGGAAAATAGCAGTGATTTTCCAGAGTTTCACGGGTAAAGTCTCCTTCGTTTTATGTGGTTGTTGTGTTCGGTAAGGACGGTTCCGTCAAAGAAGGCGAAAGTGGAAGGGGCTGCCGCATGCAAATGCGGCAACCCCCGGTGCGTGATTTTCATGCGGCAGTGAAAATCACTCCTCGTATTCCACGAGCATATGCGTATAGGAAAGGAACTCCAGTGATACGTCAAAGTACAGGCTGGACGGAGATCCCTTGTTCCACTGGGCTTCCTTGAAGGTGTTCATGCTGTCCCAGGTGGGATCGATCCATACCCAGCGGTCCTCGTCGGGCAGATACGCCTCCAGCAGAACGTGGGGCGTAAAGGTAAGGGCAAACTGGAAGCTGCCGTCTTCCAGGGCCAGAAGCGGCGTACCCATGGAAAGAACGGAAACGGTGCGCGTGGAGATGCCCTGTGCCTGCAGAAGGGCAGAGAGGAGATTTACGTATCCCACGCAGACGCCGCGGCGGTTCTGCAGAACCTCCTCCGGCTTCTCAAAGGAGGTAAGAGATTTATCCTCCAGACAGGCGTAATCGTAGTAGATGTTTTCCGCTACCCAGTCGTGGAGCAGCTTCATCTGCTTGTAGACGTCCTTTTCTCCATTCACGATGGAATCGGACTGCTTCTGAATAACGGAGGATATTTTGGCCGTCTCGTCTTTTTCGGGACGGGAGGAGAGCAGCTTTACGTTATCCTCGTAGAATGCGGGGGCGGACAACTGGTACTTTCCGTTTTCCTTCTGGACAGCCACGGAATTGTAGATGTAGCTCCAGTATGTATCCCGCGCGTCGCCTGCACAGTGCGTATAGATCTGTACGGGGGTGCGGGCCGTAACGTGGGACAGGTTGAAGGTGGCCTTGAAAGAAGCACCGCTTTCCACGTCGATGAGTGTTTCGTAATCGGTGCCGTCACTCTTTTTGCCTACGCGGATCCATACGGACTTCAGTCCCTTTTCCGTGATCTTGCCTTCCACCGTCAGCGTGCTTCCCGAGATCTTGAAATCCACGTATTCCGCCGCGCTGTGGCTGGTGCGCAGATGCGTTGGATCCACGGCCTGGGGTGTGGGTGCGGTGCTTGTTCCCGTCTGCGTTTTGGGGATCACGGCCATGTAGCTGGTATTGCAGAGGGTGCAGGTGTATTCCGCAATGCCTTCCTTGGTGGCCGTGGCCTCCCGGTAAACGGATCGTTTGTAGGTGTGCTTTCCCGAGGGGGCGATAAATTCCTGTTTCGTTGCCTTGCAGATGACGCAGGTGTGGGTGCGGATACCCTTGATGACGCAGAGGGGATTCTTCGTTACCTTGCCGGCGTCCCAGGTATGCGCCTCCGGATCCACCGGCACGGGCTCGGTCTTTTTTGCCCGGCACAGGGTGCAGGTGATCTGCCTTGAGCCGCTCTGGGTACAGGTAGGCTTAAGGATCACAAGCCCGACGTTCCATGCGTGGTCATCCGTGGCGGGGGCAACGTCTGTTTTCGTGGCACCGCAGGCGGTGCAGCGGAAGGATTCCGTGCCTGTGGTGGAGCAGGTAGGCTTTTTCACGTATCCCGTGGAGACGTAGGCGTGGCCCACGGTGGGGATCGTCTCATCCGTCTCAGCGCCGCACACCGTGCAGTGGAGATGAGCCGTACCCGGCGCGGAGCAGGTGGCAGCCGTCGTTACGGTACGCTCGTAGGTGTGCTCGTCGGTTTTGGGGACGGCCTCCGTCTCCGTATAGGAGCAGACGGTGCAGACCTTTTCCGCCACACCCTCGTCCTTGCAGGTAGGTGCCTTCGTTACGGTAAGCTCACCCAGGGTGTGCTTGCCGGTGGGAGCGATCGGCTCCTCTTCCGTCTTTTCGCAAACGGTACACGTCCGGGCAAAAACGCCCTGCGCACCGCAGGTGGCCTCTTTCGTGATCGCCCAGGCGGCAAAGACGTGCTCCTCGCTTACGGGCAGGGCCTCTTCTTTCTTTTCCCCGCAGACGGTACAGGCGTAAGCGACGGTACCCGCCTCCTTGCAGGAGGCTTCCGTCAGCACCGTGCCGCCGTCCCAGGCGTGCCCAGGCGCAGGGATCGTTTCCGTATAGGTGTCGCCGCAGGCGCAGGTGTAGACGGTTTTGCCGTCTGTCTCACATTGGGCGGGGGTGGCGTCGGATGCATACTCGTGCACGTGCTCTTTGCATCCGGCAAGAAGCAAAAGGCACAGTGTCAAAAGGATATACGCTCTCCAGTGTCTCATAGGCAGTGTCTCCTTGGGTGAGAATTGTTGTGCTTGCTTGGCAGCAGCGGTCGCGTTGTCAAAAATTTTTGCACATGTATGTACAAAGTTTTTTGTACATACACATTATAGCACACAGGAAATATCTTGTCAATAAAAATTAAGGGGCTGTTGCATTCAGATGCGACAGCCCCCGGTTTTTGCGGCAGAGACGCAAAGATTTGAAATTCCGTGGGAATATGGGAGGCGTTGTGCTTCCAAATGCAGCACCTCCTTAGAAAAACCGTTATTTTTCAGCGTCGGAAAGGGCAGTAGCGGCACGGACAGTGATGGTCCGGTCGTAGCAGGCGAACATTTCGTCCGTTTTCTCCCCGTCCGGCTTTTTGGTGATAAGGCTCACTGCTGGCACGATCACAAGTCCCAGTGCCATGGCAAGAACGCCGGCGTTAATGGGGGAGGAGAAGAACGGGGTGATGAACGTCACCTTCATAAACGTGCAGATCATGTTGGCGATCATGATGCCCACGCCGCAGGCGAAGCTGGCCCATACGGCGGCCTTGGTGACTTTCTTCCAGTAGAGGCTGTAAAGGAAGGGGGCAAGGAACGCACCGGCCAAAGCACCCCAGGAAATACCCATGAGCTGGGCGATAAAGGTGACGGAGGATTTGGTCTGTACGATGGCGATGGCGGCGGAGACCACCACGAAGAATACGATCAGGCACCGGATCGTAAGCATCTGCTTTTTCTGTGCCATCTCAGTGCCGGATCTCTTTGCCCGGATCGGGACGATCATATCCAGCGTCAGCGTGGAGGCGGAGGTGAGAACCAGGGAGGAAAGGGTGGACATGGAGGCGGACAGCACCAGCATCACCACGATAGCCATTACCACGTCGGAAAGACCGCTGAGCATGGAGGGAACGATGCTGTCGTATACCGGCGTGCCGGCGGCGGAGTAGTCGATCACATCGGCGTACAGCCGGCCGAAGCCGCCCATGAAGTAACAGCCGCCTGCCACGATGATGGCGAATACGGTGGAGATCACCGTGCCCTTGGAAATGGCGGATTCACTCTTGATGGCGTAGAATTTGCCGATCATCTGGGGCAGACCCCAGGTGCCGAGGGAGGTGAGGATCACCACGCCGAACAGAGCCAGCGGCTCCGGCCCGAGGAAGGAGGTGAACGCACCGGAGAGTTCCGGGTTCGTCTCCGCCGGGATCTGGGAAAGGGTGGCCATGGCGGCGGAGAAGCCTCCGTTCTGTCCGAGGACGGCGGCGATCACGATCACGATGCCGAAGAGCATGACGATACCCTGAATGAAATCGTTGACTGCGGTGGCCATGTAGCCGCCGGCGATGACGTATACACCGGTGAGCACGCTCATGATGAGTACGCACCATACGTAATCGATACCGAAGGCGGATTCAAACAAACGGGAAAGACCGTTGTAGAGGGAGGCGGTGTAGGGCACCAGGAATACGAATACGATGGCGGAGGCAGCCCGTGTCAGTGCATCGGAGGAAAACCGCTTGCCGAAATAATCGGGCATGGTTTTGGAGTCCAGATGCTGGGTCATAAGACGGGTACGCCGTCCCAGGATCACCCACGCCAGAAGGGAGCCGATGATGGCGTTGCCGATGCCGATCCAGGTGGCGGAAACACCGTATTTCCAGCCGAACTGGCCGGCGTAGCCGATGAAGATAACGGCGGAGAAATAGGACGTGCCGTAGGCAAAAGCGGTGAGCCAGGGGCCGACTGAGCGGCCGCCCAGAACGAACCCGTGTACACTGTCCGACTGCCGTCTTGTGAGAAAGCCCACAAGAAGCATGATGGCGAAGAACAAAACGACGAACGAGACCTTGATAAACATAAGGGTCTACCTCCAAAATCTCCCGCGCAGCGGGCAAAATAAAAGCCGCACACGTGATTGTGTGCGGCGGAAGGACAGTGGAAACTCCGTTTTTGCATCACAAATCACTATTACTCTTTGGAAAAGTAATAGTAATAATAATAGTATGCATATACGGCGAATTTCATAAAAACTCTCTCATTTCCAGGTTTTTCTGTATTTTTATACATTATAGCACGGTGTGTACTCCTTGTCAAGGGGGAGTTTTCGATTTTTTTGCCGCCCTTGACAATCCTTTGAGAATGGTGTATACTGAAATGGCAATGTTTCCTCGCTTACAGCGGGGGGTACGGGAGGCTTTTATGTTTACCCTGCAGCATTATATCTGGCTGAGTATCTGCATCGTCCTGATCGTGGGTAGCACCGTCTTTCTCATGAAACGGCGACCGGATATGGATGCCGTTCTCACCGCAGCGTGCATTGTGTGCGTCCTCTCCGAATTGGTGAAAACATTCTCCGCCATCGAGATTGTCCCCTCTGCAAGCGGAAAAAAGATGTATCCTTATATGGAATTGCAGTTTATCCCTTTGCATCTTTGCTCCTTGCAGATCCTTTTGATCTGCTTTGCCCGCTTTACGAAGAATCTTCGCCTTAAAGAAACGGTGCTTGCCTTTCTGTATCCCGCCGGCGTGGTGGGGGCCGCTTTTGCACTGGCTATCCCTACCATATTCAAAAGAAGCGTGAAGGCGGCAGAGGCGTTCACGGACCCCTGGGCGTATCAGTATTTTCTCTTTCACGCCATGCTGATCATCCTGGGGCTGTATATCGCCTTTTCCGGCAAGGTGAATCTCCGCCCAAAGCACTATTTCACCACGGTGGGCATATTGGGCGTGCTGGGCGTTTTGTCGCTCTATCTGAACTCCATGTTTGCCGAACCCGTCTATAAAAACGGCAAGCTGATCTCCGTGGACTATACCACCAACTTCTTCTTCACCTACCGTCCGCCCATCAATATTCCGCTGACGGAAAAATGGCACTGGTGCCTGTACCTGGCCGTCATCGCCGCTCTGGCACTGACGGCCATCGCACTCTGTTACCTGCCCGTGTTTATCCGGTGCGGGAGGAAGAAACGGTAATACATATATGAGGGGAACTTTTGAAAAAGTTCCCCTCAAACTCCCCTCAAAACTTTTTATACTGAAATAAAAATCACGTCTGTGCGTAATTTGGCGTACAAACGTGATTTGTTATTAAATATAAAGGTTTTTGGGGAGGGGTCCGGGGAGGGAGTTTTTGCAAAAAGTCCCTCCCCGCCTCGTTCCTCTCTTTATTCAAAATCAAACGAAAGCAGATGCACGCCGTCGGCCCCCCAGGTTTCCATGACGGTCAGCCGGATGCCGGTGAGGGGACGGCACACGGCGGCGGTGATCACTCTCCGCGTGTTCTCGTTTTCAAAGAGGATGCCTTCCCAGCCGTTTTCCGTTTCGATCTCCAGTGCGTAGACCTTGGCAAGCGCCGGCGGCATGCCGCCCGTGTCTCCCTCCGCATCGAACACGATACGGGTGCGGATCACCTCCACGGGCATGTCCATGTGGTATTCAATGGAGGCACCCGGTGCCATGGTGAAGCCCTGATCTCCTTCGCCGTACAGGGGATGGCACCGGTCAATGCCGGTGCGCAGATTCAGAATATCCCCCGACAAAGCGTCGTCACATTCCAGAGAGGCAGTCAGTGCTGCTTCGCTTACGTCCCGGCGGCAATAGGGAAGAAAGCAGTCATCGTACTGCAGCGTCTCCTGCAGCTCTTCCAGATGATGGGCCAGCACTTCTTTCGGCGTGATGCCGTGCTTTACCGCAATGGCTGCCGCCGTACCGGCCGCCTGTCCCAAAGCGGCACCTCCGCCGGCGGAGAGCCGGTCGTCCGCTTTTTCGGAAAGCAGATACCGAAAGCCGACGCCGAATACCGCGCCGTCTTCATAAACGCCGCCCCACGCGGCCATATCGCCGGGTGCGTCCTTTTCCCCGATGCGAAAGGCGTCCGGCACGGGCTCGCCCGGGAAAGCGCAGTCCGCATACAGATCGGCACGTACCTCCGTACCTTTGGGGAGAAGGGTGAGATTCTCCTCCCGATCTGCCATTTCCGCCATGATCTCTTTATGGGATACCGCCTTGCACCGGGCGGCAAGGGCGATCTCGGCGGCAATGCCGCTGCCCTCCGTTTGTCCGTCAAAGGACAAAGCGTCCGTCAAAAATACCGTGTTTACGCCGTGCCGTGCCGCGGCAAGAGCGGCACAGAAGCCGCTGATCCCGTCACCGCTGACGCAGAATACCGTTTTCACCGTATGTTCCATACCGTTACGATCCCTTTCGATTTATTGCTTTTTTACCGCTTCGGCGATCCGTGCGTGGAGCTTTTCCCGAAGCGTGAGAAGATAAGACGCCTCTTTCGGATAGGTAAAGAAGGTGATCTTTTCCTCAAGGGGCAGATCTCCCTCTATAAGGCGGAGCACTTCCTCACGGCCAACCAGGGATTCACACAACTGCAGGGCGCGCAGATCGTACATGGCGGAGGTCACGTTCCGCAGATGGAGCGTCTCCCATGCCGTGCCGTCCGGGGCAGGATATACGGAAAACATGTCCCCCGCCGGGGCAAAATATTCGCCGTCCGTGCAGAGATAGGGGTTTACGGGATGGAGGGAGAACTGGCAGTTATAGAAATTATAACCCCAGTGCAGAAACCCTTTAATATTGAATTTATACAGCTGTATGCCCAGAATCCGCGTCCGGGCACCGGGCATGGCTACGAACCGGTTGGATACCTCCTGACAGCCCGTACAGCAGTAGTACGCCCAGAGATTCGGTACGTTTTCTTTCAGGAACGGTTCGATATGCTTTGTGCCGGGGATGGGATTGGAGATCGCCCCGTTTTTGTAAAACTCGATATTGGATAATGCGTCCATGATGATGCAGCCGGGCAGATGCTTTTCCAGAATTGCCCGGGCGGCGCGGTAGTTTTCCAGATCGGAAAGCGCCGGTTCGTCGGAAACGTGGAAGCGGCAGCGCTCCACGACCCCCTTTTCTTTCAGATAAGAAAGAAGAGCCGGCAAAAATGCGTCCAGAAACGCCCGGTAATCTTTTCCCAGCGAATCTGTTTCCCAGCCGAATACCTTTTTTTCCTCTCCGTTCACGTGCGCCATGATCTTGGGTGCGTGCTTCGCACCCCATTGGGTAAAGAAGTGGGAGATCTCGATATATTCCACACCGGCGGCAAGACAGAGATCGATCCACAGACCCAGTCGGTCAAAGCTGAAACGCCACACGCCATTTTCGAAAAATACGTCCGTCAGCTGAATGGTGGTGCGCTCACCGCCCACGGCGGTGTCCAAGGGCGGCGTGAATACCGGGGTGAGGATCATGTTGATGCCGTTTTTTACCGCCGTGCGGATGAAATTCTCCACGATACGCCAGTGCTCGCCGGAGAATACCGGCACTCCGTAGTAGTCAGCCAGACAGTCCCCGTGGAACCATTCCGTGCGGATCAGCTTCTGTTTCGGCAAAAGAGCCGGAATTACCGTCAGCGTAAAGGTATCGGAGAGCACCGTCTCGCCCTCCGGCGTCACCAGCGAAAGGGTGATGGGGCAGTCGCCGGCGGGTGCATCAGCCGCCACGTCCACGTCGATCCAGATGGCGCGGGTGTCTTCATACGCCGCATAAATCTGCCGGCTTTCGGTAATGGGAACGAGCAGATCCGGGTACAGGCCGGGGGTGTAGCGAAGATAGTTGTCGTCCGACAGGTTTTTGTATACGGGATAGCGGACAGGCACGCTTTCCACCCAGGCCGCGGAAACGCAGTCTTTCAACGGAGATTCCACCCGCAGAAAACACGCCTGTTTTTCGCCGTATCCGGAGACGGTCTGCCGTGCCCGGAATACTAACTGAAAGGAATAGAGCTCCCCACGGAGCGCAGAGGCAGCGGTCAGCGCGGGGAAATCGGTGACGGGCTGGTCGTGGAAGCATTTTTCCATAGAAGAAGTGAAACGGTAATCTACGCGAATCATAGTCTCTCTCCTTGGCGTTTATCGGGATTTAGCATAGGATAAGTATAGCAGATACGGAGAGAAAAAGCAAGAACAAACCGGGTGAGAGGGTAGGGAGAAAAGAAAAAATTCAAAAAATTTAAAAAAAGACTTGCAATCGGTGCGGGAATGTGATATAATATCGGAGCACCAGTGGAAAGGTGGCTGAGCTGGTCTAAGGCGCACGACTGGAAATCGTGTGTTGGCTAATACCCAACCGAGAGTTCGAATCTCTCCCTTTCCGCCAAAAAAAACGACAGTTTTCGAAAGAAGATTGTCGTTTTTTTGTTTTTCTCTTTTCTCAAATTATTAAGTGTGGTATAATGAGCATAATCCATAGAAACGAGAGGTGTCTGAAATGGGAGAAATTACAATGAGCAAAGAGATCCTGGATCTTCTCAAACAAATTGCCGTGAAAACCATAGATGACTGCACTTTTCATAAAAAAGTCAGTTATTTTGATAAAGAGAATACCGAGGCTGTTTTATTGCCTTCCGGTGATGAAAAATATATCAGCTTTTGGGTCAGAGATTGCGCAATGATGGCAGAGAGCAAACTGATAGATAATTGCTCGCTGAAAAAATACATTAAGATCATCGCCGCGCACGGTCAAAACGGAAAAGAGACAATTTGCCTGAAAAACGGATTGACAATTCCGCCGTATGCCATTGCTGATCATATAAACTACGATGGACGCCCGGTTTATTTTCCCGGAACATATGATTCCGGTGATGATCAGGGAAGTGGTGATTTCGGCTTTTATCCTCCGTTTTGTGATAACTATTATTATATAATGATGGTGGGTGCATACGTAGAGCAAAGCGGTGATTGGGAAATACTGAATGAAAAGCATAAAGATTTACGAATCGAAGAAAGCCTCGAATATGCTTTTGCGGGATACAATATAGATCCCCAAAGTGATTTGTGTGTCAGTGATTTGGGAAAACACACCGTTGACTGGGGATTTGTGGATGGTGTAAAAAAGAGCGGAAAGCTGCTTATGGCATCGCTGCTGCGATATAATGCCGCGCAAACCTTGCGGAAATTGTTTTATAAAAATGCGGAAAAGTGTGCGTATTATCGGTCGAAAGCTGAAAAAATCAAAGAAAACATATTGTCAGAGTTTTATGATCATAAAACGGGGTGGTTTTATTCGGCAACAGGAATGGGGAAACAATACGACGTGTGGGCAACTGCGTATGCGGTGTTTCTTGACCTGATATGCGAAGAAAAAACGTTACGGGTTTTGTACGATTCCTATAAGAACAAAACGGCAGTAGTTGACGGATACGTTCGGCCAATCCTTACCACAAATGATTTTTCGGCTGATTCTGCGTGGGAGAGCTCGAAGTTCAGATATAACAAATACCAAAACGGCGGCTATTGGGCTACGCCTACGGGATGGTATGCATATGCTCTTTATCTGTATAACAGCAAGACCGAAATCCTGTGGGATTTTATTGAGCATACGCAAAAATACGAAAAGGACGGTGCTCCTTTTGAATGGAAAAATATAACTACATCCGAGTACGAAGGTAAAAAATACGGAACGTCCGGCGTTTTGCCCTATATAGGCGCGGTCAAGATCGCAGACCGATGTAATAATACCAAATAATAACGAAGCTGTTACGGCAGCAGCAAGGCGGATGGAATCGTGCTGTGATGCTTTGTTTTCTCTTGCCGAAGATCAGGCTTTTTGCGAAATGAAGCGAAGCGTACCTGCCATAGATAAAAACCGCCGTCCATGCGTGATTTCAGCGCATGGACGGCATTTTTAATTCAGTATACAGTTTTTCGGGAAGGGGCGCTGGGGAACCCCCTTTTGCAAAAGGGGTTCCCCCGTTATATTTCTATCTTTTTCTTATTTCTCCTCAAGCAGCTTTTCCGCGCTGACGCAGCGGATGCAGAGACAGAGGATCTCCGTCGCCGTGCGAAGCTCGTCAAGGGCAGGGAAGGAGGGGGCAATGCGCAGGTTGCGGTCCCGGGGATCGCATCCGTAAGGGTACGTGGCACCGGCTTCCGTCAACGCCACGCCTACGCTCTTTGCCAGACGGTATACCCGGCGGGCACAGTCGTCCATGGTGTTGAGACTGACGAAATAACCGCCCTTGGGCTTCGTCCAGTCGGCAATGCCAAGGCCGCCCAGCTCTCTCTCCAGAATCTCGTCCACTGCCTCAAACTTCGGACGCAGGATCTCGGCGTGCTTTTTCATATGGGCACGGATGCCGTCCGCATCGCCGAAGTATTTCACGTGGCGCATCTGATTGATCTTGTCAAAGCCGATGGTCTGTGTGCTAAGGATCGGCTTGATCTGGTGAATGTTGTTTTCACTGGCTGCCATGATGGCCACGCCGGAGCCGGGGAAGGAGATCTTGGAGGTGGAGGCAAAGTAGAAAATGTTGTCCACCGTGCCGTTTTCCTCAGCCAGAGCAAAGATGTCTGCCAGCGGCACCTGTTCGTCGTAGATCTCGTGTACGGCGTAGGCGTTGTCCCAGAAGATACGGAAATCGGGGGCGGCAGGACGGAGAGAAGCCAGCTCTTCCACCACTGCGTCGGAATAGGTCACGCCCTCCGGATTGGAGAATTTCGGTACGCACCAGATACCCTTCACGGAAGGATCGGAGCATACGTGCATCCGCACCTCTTTCATATCCGGTCCCTCGGGGGTCATGGAGACGGGGATCATCTCAATACCCAAGGCCCGGCAGATGGCGAAGTGACGGTCGTATCCGGGAGAGGGGCAGAGGAATTTGATCCGTCCCTGCCGACCCCATGGCTCGTAGCCGCCCCGCACGCCGAAGAGCATGCAGCGTACCACCGTGTCGAACATCAGATTCAGGGAAGAGTTGCCCGCCACAATGATCCGCTCGGGCTTTATGCCCAAAAGATCAGCGAACAGCTTCTTCGTCTCCGGCAGACCGTCCAGAATACCGTAATTCCGGCAGTCCAGACCGCTCTCGGAGAAGCAGTCGTCGGCGTGGGCGATAACGCCCAGCATGCCGGAGGAGATGTCCAGCTGATCCCGTCCGGGCTTGCCTCTCGTCAGATCCAGGCGGATCCCCTGTGCTTTATACGCATCCAGTTTGGCACGTGCTTCGTCCCGAAGGGCAGAAAGCTCGGCCTTGTTCAGTGCAGTCCACATCATGTATATTTGCCTCGTTTTGCAATTTTTACTGCCGGATCGTTCAAAATAACCCGGCGCAATATGGGAATATTATACACCGTTTCCCTCGAAAATGCAAGTGGGGATGCGAAAAAATGCAAAATTTTTTTCGCATCCCCAAAGAATAAACGTCTGATTTTGCCCGGTCGGTCAGTTTTTCGGCTGGAAAAGGAGAATTTTGCCGTCAAAATGCATCCAGTCAGACATCGGTGCGTAGATGTCGCTCATGTCTGCGTTCAAAAGGACCTTGGTAAAATCGCCGTCGTAGACCCGCAGACGGAGAGATTCGGTGTCCAGAAGATCCTCGTAGTACCATATAATGCACGCCTCGCCGGTGTGTTCCATGGCCATCACGTTTTCCGAGAAGAAGGGGATCAGATCCTCCGTGGCGGTTTCCGCAGAGGCGATCACCGTTTCGGTGCCGTCCTTTGCTATCTTTTGTACTTCCACGATGGCGTAATCCATGACGGTGTAGGTGTACAGACAGTCGTCGGTCACGGCGAGAATACCGTTTCCGTTTTCTACCTCACGCACCTGGCCGGTTGCCATATCGTAAAAGCCGTAGCCGATGGACCATTCCCAGCCGCCGATGGTGTAGATCAGGGTCTCATTCCCCCAGAATCCGGCAGGGGCGTACGCCCGCACGTCCTGAATACCGATATTTTCGGTGGAGTCGGTCATCACCACGTTGCCGCGGATGAAATTGCCGGCTCCCGTGCCGTCCGTCAGCCAGATGCCGCCGTTGCCCCAGTCGTCCGTCATTTTGTGGCAGGCGGAAAGGGTGCCGTCCGGGGAGGTGACGTGCTGGGTCTCGTAACGGGTGAGGAGCAGTTCAATGCGGGCGCCGTTCAGCTCGGTAAGGGAAAGATCTTCCGGCGTGCCGGAAAGGGTCCAGCCCCGGTAGCCGTCGGCCGTGGGCGCCACGAGATAGAATACGCCGTCGATGGTCATAACGCCCTGGGGCACGTCCGTGCCGGCGAGAGGATATTCCTTATCCAGCATCGTACCGCTTTCCATATCGTAGAAGGTGAGGCGCATGTTTTCCTTTATGCCGTCACCGTTTACGTCCCAGAGAGCAATGGGCAGATACTTGTCCGCATATACCACCTCCGTGTGGGGCGTGGGAATCATAAACCGATCCGCCGGAACGGCAACGTTTACGAGAGAGAACGAGCCGTCGTCGGATACGACGGGCGTTTTTGCCGGATTACAGGCGGTGAGAAGAACCGCCGTCAGCAGAAGGGCAAGAAAAGAGAGAATTCGTTTGTTCATGGGTAACTCCTTATCCGTACGGTGAGAACCGTTTGTTATTCATATGATTTTTTATCCCGGGCGCATCCCTGAAAGACGTCCTGCAGACGCATTTCCTTATCCAGTGCGTTTTCCACGCCTCGCTTGTTCCGCACCCACAAAGGTGCCAGAAGGCTTTCCCGGGGCGCGTCCCCCGAGATGCGGGCGATCACTGTCTCCGGCGGGAGAAGGGTAAGCTGCCGGCACAGGATGCGGACGTGCTCCTCCATGGACAGCGGCTGATACTCGCCCGCTTCCCACAGATCGGCAAGACCGGTGCCCCGCAGCACGCAGACGGCGTGGATCTTTACCATATCCGGCATAAGCTCTGCCGCACCTTCGGCGGTTTTGATCATATCCTCTGCCGTTTCCCCCGGCAGTCCGTTCATCAGATGGAGACAGATGCGGATATTTCCGCCGGCCGACCGCAGGCGGTTATAGCCGTCCAGAAATACGTCGTGTCCGTAGCCCCGGCGGATGCGGGACAGTGTGTGCCCGTGCACCGTCTGCATCCCCAGCTCCACGATCAGCGGAATCCGTTCGGAGATTTCCGCAAGCAGGGATACCACCTCTTTCGGCAGACAGTCGGCTCTGGTGCCGATGGCCAGCATGGCCGCACCGGGCAAAGCGGCACAGCGGAGATACAGCTTTCGGAGCGTGTCCGTGTCTGCGTAGGTGTTGGTGTTCGCCTGCAGATAGGGGATCCGCAAGGCGCCGCCCCATTTTTGCTCCATTGTTTCCACGCCCCGGCGGTACTGCTCTTCGATGGAATCACCGACCGCCCCCGACGAGCCGCCGGCACAGAACAGACAGCCGCCCACGCCGCACCGGCCGTCCTTATTGGGGCAGGTCATGCGGGCGTCCAGGGGGATCCGTGCCGCTTTCGCTCCAAGGTGCGTCCGGGCAAAGTGATCGAAGGTGTGATACCGCTTGTTGGTGTGGGAGTAAGGGAACGTCTCCACGGCACGCCTCCATTTGTAAAGAATTCATGAAAATTTCCGGGGACGCTGTAAAGAGGGCGAAAAACATGATATAATGTAGAAAAGCGAGGCGGAAACCGCCCGTTTTTCGAGGACACGTATTCAGTATACCACAAATCACCCCTGCCGTCAATGAAAGTTTACACTGTAAATGAAGAGGTGCAATATGGAACAGATTTATACCATACCGGTCAACGAAGCCTTTGAAGCCTCCGGGGCGGATCCGTCCCTCGGGTGTCCCTTCTGCCGTTTGTACAATAAGCTGGAGCAGGACGAGCTGGAGCTGATCCTCGGTGCGTCCATGATGGAGCCGGACGTGCGGATCAAAACAAACGAACTCGGCTTCTGCCGGGATCATTTTGCCATGATGCTCCGCCGCCCGAAGCGGCTGCCCCTGGCACTGATGCTGGAAAGCCACCTGACGGAGCAGGGAAAGAATCTGGGCCGGGGCGGCCTGTTCCCGGGCAAAAACGGGGAGAACGCCGCAAAGAAATTCACCACCCTTTCGCAGTCCTGCTACATCTGCAGCCGGATCGAGTATAACTTCACCCGGATGCAGGAGACGGCGGCGCTCCTTTGGGAAAACGATCCGGCCTTCAAGGAAAAGGTGCTCGCCCAGCCCTTCTTCTGTCTGACGCATTATGCCGGATTTGTGTCGGCGGCAAAAGAGCGTCTCGGCCGGCGTGATTTTGCTGATTTCTATAAGGCCGTCTCCGAGCACGAAGGGGAGTACATGGACAAGCTGCAGAAGGACGTCAGCTGGTTCTGTAAGAAATTTGATTACCGCTACGAGGACGAGCCCTGGGGCGACGCCAAGGACGCCCCGGAGCGTGCCATTGCGTTCCTCGCCGGACGGATCCACGAGGAGCCGGAAGAGAGTAAGAAATAATGGAATGATATGCGGGGAGGGACTTTTTTCAAAAAGTCCCTCCCCGCGAGTTTGCCCTTGCGGAAACTCGGCCCCTCTTCAAAAACTTTATGAAGATTATTTTATTCATATATCGAAATTTCTTTATTATTTTTTCCCAAAACCCATTGACAAAGTGCAAATGCTATGGTATACTATAAACGAAGAAAGAAAGAATCCAAGAAAAACAAAATCACGTGCCGGGCACGGAAAGGGGTGAATCCAATGGGCCATACAGAGGAAATACAGACCGAAACGTGCATCGTGCCGTGTGCTCGGCGGATTTCGTCCCGCAACGTCAGAACGTGATTCTGTCAGCCGCTTTTGCGGCACACATCCTTTGGGCGGGTGAGGACTCTGCGGCACGGCTCGTGCATACCCTTGGCAAATTTATATAGATTTCCGAGGAATAAGGAGAATTGCGTGATAAGGACACGCAACGCTTTCCCAAAGTAGGTAAAGTCAATCAAAAAGTGAATAAAAGGGATGCAGTCCTGTGGGGCTGCATCCTTGTTTTTCTCAAAACAAAACACGAAAAACGGAGGTGCCGAAAGGGGCATCTCCGTGTTTTCATTTCGCTCAAAGGTTTTGGGCTCGCCTTTTCCCTTACTTCCGCCACAGCCGAACCGCTTCGTCCACGTCCTTTTCCGCAAGGGTGCGGAGCGCCTCCGTCCGGGCACGCAGATGATCGGGCAGCGTCTCGTCCGTCAGAGCGCGTGTGAGCACGGCGGCGATCTCGTCCGCATCCGGGGACTCGTCGGACAGTGCGTAGTCGGACAGGTTGAGATAATCCATCAAAGCGTCCACCTTGGGATCGTAGGAGATGGCCGCCGTGGGAACGCCGGCCGCCGTGGCAAAGATCAAGGTGTGCAGACGCATGCCCAGCACGGCCCGTGCCGATTTGATCTCTCCGAAGATCTCCTCTGCCGATCGGGCGGCAGAGCAGTCTGCCTCCACGCCCGCCTCCCGGAGACGGCCGCATACCCTTTGGGAAATGGCCGCATCGTAGCGTGGCTGCATAGGCAGAAGACGCACGGAAAGGGATCGCCTGCGGCAAACGTCAACGAGTGCACGTACCACCGCATCCTCCAGGGCGGCACCGTCTCTCTGCCGGGCGGATTGTCCGGCCAGCTCACGGAGAGATACCACGATCCGTTCCTCGGCATCCCGTTCGTCCGCCGCACGGTGCGTCCGGTAAACCGGATCCGCCGTGACGAGGATCTTCTCCTCGGGGATGCCCATGGAGATCAGTTCCCGCTTGGAGGTGGGCTCCCGTACGCTGATGTAATCGGCGCGCCGTGCCGCCGCCGCGGCAATTTTCCGGTTGCTTTTCCGGCGGATGGGGCCGATGCCGTTTCCGTAGATCATCACCGGCACGCCGGCACGGTGTGCCAGGCGGATGATCGCCGCGTAATACCACAGGGATTTGGAGCTGGTGGCGTCCTGAAACAGACTGCCGCCGCCGCTGATGAGCAGCTTTGCGTGCCGGACGGCACGGAACACGGCCACGGGATGGAACCGGCTCACCGGCTTTACGCCCACCGCCGGCTGTACGTTTTTGCGGGACAGGGCGGCGATCTTTTTGACGCCGCATTCCCGAAGACCTGTGGAAATGGCGGAAAGGAGCGCGTCGTCCCCGGCGTTGGAAAAGCCGTAGTAGCCGGAGATGAGCACGTCGCCCCGTTTCGGGATATGCTCACGGATCGCCCGCTTATACAAGTCCTCCGCATCGTCCGTCATGCGGCGGACGGAATAGTATTTTTCAATGACCGAACGGTTGTATTCGCCCATGACCTTTCGTTCCGCCTCGCTTTTTGTAAGAACGGTGATCACGCCGGCGGCGATCTCGTGGGCGTCCGCCGGTGCCCGGCCGCGGCAGCAGAAGTTGGTGAGAATGGCTTCCTTTTCCAAAGGCTCCGTGAAGATTCCCAGATGCCCCTGGGCACCGCTGAGCACCACGGGGATCTTTGCCGCCATGGCCTCCATGGCCGCCCGGGATACGCCCACGAACACGTCCGCCCCGGGGAGGAGCCGGGCAATGTCACTGCGGGGACCCAGAACGAAGATCCGGTTTCCGCCCAGCGTTTCGTCCGTGGCGTCGGCCAGAGCACGGATCTCCGGGAGTGCGTCGCCGCCGCCTACGATCACGAGGCGGGCACGGGGATGCACGGTCAGGATCTCGGGCATGGCTTCGATGAGCCGGAAGGCGTGCCACGCACTCTCTTTATCCAGCCGGGTGACGGTGAGGATCTTTTCCCCCTCGGGGAGGGAAAGATCCGTTTTCGCCCCGTCGGCGGAAAAAGCACCGGTGTCGATGCCGTTTACCGTGATGTGGATCTTCTCCGCCGGGGTGCGGTAGTAGTGCATCAGGTATTCCTTTATATCGTCGGAGACGGCCAGCGTCCGCTCGCCCACTCTCGTGAGCATCCGCCAGTACCACACCGGGTTGAAGGTGCCGTGGAAAGTGGTAACGAAGGGAATATCAAACCGCTTGGCCAGAATCTCCCCAAGGAAGCCGGGAATCCGGGCGTGGGCGTGAATGACGTCGTAGCCGGTTTCCTTTATATCCTTCGTCAGTACCCGCATAGCCCGGGTGAGAGACGCGGGATCCTTTCTGTGCAGGGGGACGGAAACGTGCCGTGCCCCGGCCGTGATCAGAGAATCCACGAACAGACCGCCGCTGGCGGCGACTGTTACCTTGTGTCCCCGTGCGATCAGTGCCCGGGACAATTCCAGTATATGCGTCTCCGCACCGCCGATGCCGAGGGACATGGTAAGCATCAGAACGTTCACAAAAGATCTCCTTTCGCCGTGGGTGTTGTCGGGGGTGTGGGGGAGTTTGTCCCCCACTGATCGATGATCTCATCCGTCCGCAGTTTGTCCGTTTCATAGGCACGGCGGAGCAGCTCGCCCGGCAGAAAACCGTCGTATTTCTCGTATACGGGCGTTTCCGTGGGTGCGATCAGCGTGCCGGCGTCGATTCCCCGCCGCCGGATCTGTCCTATCATGGTGCGGAGCAGCTCGTCGCCCGTGCCCCGCTCCTGATGGAACGTGACGTAGTAGCATCCTTCAAATTCAATTTTCGACAGCTTGTAGGTGTCCTTGAATTGGCCGAGATACCGCCGGAGCGTGCGGAAGGAGCGGGTGCCAAGCCAGGGGAACAGCGCCCAGTTGTATCCGCCCAGATGAACGATGGGCTTCTGGAGCATGCCCGTGTTTTTGGCAACGGCACGCGCCTGCTTCAGCCGGGCCAGTGCCTGCGGCTTCAGATACGGGTACTCCGTATCTTCTTCCAGCACCTTTCGCATCCGGCGGACTACCTTTGTGTGCACCTCGCCCGCATCGCCGGGCCAGGCGATCTCCATCTTGCCCTTTACGGCACGAACGTAGATCAGTTTTCTCGGCAGATCCACCTCCTCTACCTCCCATACCCGGCCGGCAAGGGCGAAACGGTCGCCCACCGGGGGTGCGGCGGTGATGGTGCCGATCTCATCCGAGCCGCACCGGACGGTGTAGTCCTCGGAATCCTTGAACACGGCGAAAAACTTGAAGGAGGCGGTGAGCCTTTCGCCTAAAAGCCCTACCATCAGCTCCTTTTCTTCCGTCATTTCCAGAAACTCCCCCTTTATCATGGAGGTGAGAAGCAGACGGTATTCGTCTTTCGATATCGACTGAAAGGGCGGCAGGGTGAGGATCTCCTCGGAAAGACGCCGGGGCGTCATGGCACCGGCGGAGGCCAGCACGGCCAGCGTTTGCTGGAACAAAAGACTGTACGGGCATTGCCGGCGTGCCGGCGGCTCGATGAACCGCTCCTCAATATACAGCTGTACGATGGCGATGGCTTTCAGAAGCTCCCACGGGATCAGCTGGGGCAGAGGCGTGTTCGGCAGGGGCTCTTCCTCCCGGAAGACCATCACCATCTCCGGGGGATCGCCCCGGCGGCCGCTTCGTCCCAGCCGCTGGAGAAAGGAGGAGACAGAGTTTGGCGAGCCGCTTTGGACTACCCGTTCCAGCTTGCCGATGTCTATCCCCAATTCCATAGTGACCGTGGCGCAGGTGACTGCCTCCACCTCGTCGTCCTTCATCTTTGCCTCTGCCTCCTCGCGGAGGGCGGCGGACAGATTACCGTGATGAATGAGGAAAATGTCCCTCTCGTGCCGTCTTTCGGCAATCTGCCGCAGGGTGGCGGTGAGGTACTCCGTCTCCTCTCTGGAGTTGGAGAATACCAGGGATTTCCGTCCCTTTACCGCATCGTAAATATATTCGTAGCCCGGGTCCGGCTTGCTCTTTCCCGTCTCGTCGAACATGACGGGAGGGAGCAGGGCAGGCCCCAGCTTTTTGGGATCGCTTTTGTCCCCCGCCGGGGCGGCAATGAAGAAATGCTCCATCCCCAGACGCCAGCGAAGCTTCTCCTGGGGTAAAGTGGGGACGTACGTTTCCCGGCCGCTGCCGGCACCCAGCCATGAGGCTGCCCCATCCGTGTCGCCGATGGTGGCGGACAGACCGATACGCCGGGGCGAGTGCCCGATCTTCCGGGAAAGCCGGGTGATAAGGCAGAGGATCTGGTTGCCCCGATCCGTGCCGGTGAGGGTGTGGATCTCGTCAATGATTACGTACCGAAGCCCCCCGAACAGACGGGGGATATCGCTGCCCCGCCGCATGAGCATGCTTTCCAGCGATTCCGGCGTGATCTGCAGAATGCCCCGCGGATCCTTCATGAGCTTGTCCTTGTGGGATTTTGCCACGTCCCCGTGCCAGTGGAAAACGGGGATGCCGGCTTCTTCTGTAAGCTCCGTTATCCGGTCGAACTGATCGTTGATGAGGCTTTTCAGCGGGGCAATGTAGAGCACGGCAATACTGCCCGGCTCCTCCTCACAGATCTGGGAAAGCACGGGAAAAAACGCCGCTTCCGTTTTGCCGGAAGCAGTGGAGGAGGGAATCAGCAGATTGTATTCCGTATCAAAGATCACCTGGGCGGCAATCTCTTGCACCGGGTGGAGCGACTGCCATCCCCGGCGGTAAATAAACTCGCGCACGAACGGCGCGAAGCGGTCGTATGTGGTCATAATGAAATCCTTTTTACCGTATCCGGCGGCGAATGGCTACAAATTCAACTTTCTTTGCGGGGCTCTGCCCCTGCACCCCGCGCGAAGAGCCACTGCGCGTAGGCTCTTCGCGGCATCTGTCGCGCCAAGAGGGGGCAAAGCCCCTCTTGGGTTACCCCGGCAAGCGAGATTCAGATGCAAATGATCCGAGATCATTTGCGGGGGCGTTTTGCTGATCGTCCGCTCATAGAAAACGCGGCTTCGCCGCGGATATCGCGCCAAAGGCGCGTTCATTCCGAACGGACGGTTGGCAGTCATTCCCGCCAATGATGCTCGGCATCATTGGCAACTGAACCGCGCAGTACGGGAAAATCCAAAAGGGGTGTCCCCTTTTGGCGCGAGGTTGCCCCGAAGGGGTTATGCGTAATACCCCTTCGGGCAGGGCGCGGGGCGGCGCCCCGCGGGAAACAGGGGTGGAATGCCTCTGCGATAGAGCTACAAAGGGAAACTATTCGTTGTTGCAAGGCAGTTCATAATCAAAAGGCTTACGGACAAAGTTTTCGAACTCTTTTTCGATAGCTCCATGTTTTGTATAGTTTTCACGAGCTTCTGTAAGGGATACATGGTTGGGTCCCCACGCTATAGTCGGTTTTTCATTAGATGACGGATCGTTTTGCCAATAGCAAATTTGGCAAATTCCGAAAAAGGCTTCGTACTCATTTGCAAACGGATAGTTACCGCAACAAACACACTTTACTCTGCTCAATGCAATCCCTCATTTCTAATACTGCTGTCCGACGCCCCGCTTTACAGTTCCAGATCATCAAGCGTGATTGCCGGGGGCGGAGTCATCGGTGCTGCCGGTGCATCGGCGGAAACCGCTTCCGTCAGATTTTCCCCCTTGGGGGCGGAATCTACCGTGGCCGCCACAATATCTTCAAAGGGAACGCCCGGATTTTGATACATCAGATCAAGAAGCGTCACGAAATCCCGTATGATCTCCCGTGGCGTGATCATCTCGTCTGCCCCGGCACGGGACAGCTCTTCTTTCAAAAACATGGCCTGCTGTTCGTCTGTCAGCGCCTCGGGCGTGCCGTAATACTGGGCATGGAGCGAGGTGAGACGCAAAAGCAGGGCGAACAGCTCATTATCCGACAGACGGCGGAGGCGTATCACCGGGGACATCATGTTTTTCAGCTCCAGTCCCGGTGCGGAGGCGGCAAACCGCCCGTCCGTCAGACGGGAGCGGAGTGCTTCGTAGCTGAACAGTCCCCGCCGGGTGTCCTCTAAAAACCGGGGCGTGCCGCCCAGCACCAGCATAAGTCCCTCCGCTACCCCCTGCAGGGTATCGTTGTACATGGAGAGGATCTTTTCGTAATTGGCCTCCCGGCTGATCCGGTTGGGGATCTTATAAAGATTCACACATTCGTCAATGAATACCACCAGCCCGGCGCAGCCGATAAGCCGCGTGAGCCGGGCGAGAAGCCGCAGATGCAGATACCAGTTGGCGTCCGAGATCACGCCCAGAGACCGGATGCCGATGGCCGCTCTTGCGTCCGTTTTCGTCCGGTATTCACCCCGGAGCCAGCCAAGACACGCCGCCATTTTGTCCGTGTCGTCCGAAAGATACGCATTGAGATAGCGTAAAATCACCGCCACGTAGTCGAAACCGCCGATCTCCTCCTTCAGGGGAGATAAAACGGATGAGGCACCGTCCCGCATGGCGCCACGGTATTCCTCCTCCGTCAGTGTGTCAGGAAGATCCGCCCCGAGGGCGGAGAACCAGCGGCCCAAAAGAACGCCCCACGCCCCGCCGTCCGGGGCTGCTTTTACGGCAAGATTCCGGGACAGCTCCCGATAGGTGGCAAGACCGCCCTCCCCGGACAGTTTTCTCTCCGGGGACAGATCCGCATCCGCCGTGACGAAGCCCATTTCCATGGCACGGGCACGCATCAGCTGGATCAGAAACGATTTGCCGCTGCCGTACCGCCCCACGAGAAACCGCATGGAGGATTCGCCGTCCTTTACACGGGTAAGATCGTCCGTCAGTGCACGGATCTCGTCCACCCGGCCGATGGCAATATAGGATGCACCGGAACGGGGCACCACGCCGGCCGAAATGCCGGCAAGAAGGGAGCCCAGCACACGCCGGGGCACCCTCTGTGCGTTTCGTCTTGAGGCTTCGGAAACGCCGGTGAGATTTTCTCTGTTTATTCCGCCGTCAGCCATGTGCGTACCTCCTCTTTGTAATCGTCAATCAGTATATAGTCCGTGCCGGACAGCTCCAGCACCACGTCGCCCATCGTATCGGCGGCGTAATCGTTGATCTGCCCTGCCGCCTCGTCGGGAGACAGCCGCCCCGGCTGGGCTGTGCACCATTTTGCAAAGGATTCACCCCGGAGCACCGCCCGGATTGCGTCCGGAAAGGGAACGCCTGCCGCTTCTTCTGCCGGGGCAGAGTCGGGCTCCGGCTCGGGGATGACGACGGGCGGTTCGGGAGCGGCCGGTATCTCTTCCTCGGCCGGCTCCTTCGTAAGCTCCTCCGCCGTTTCCCAGGAGGCCTCCTCCAGCCCCCGGGCGGCGGTGAAATCAATACCCTCCGTGGGTGCGTCGTACAGCTTTTCATAGGAGGTGTCCTCCGCCGGTCTTTTCTGCCGGACGGCGGGCATCTCCGCATCAAAATAGGCGGATACTGCTGCCGATACGGCAGGATCCGGTGTGTTAAGATTCAGCCGGGAGCGAATCTTTTCGCTCTTCCGGACAAAGTTTTCGGAAAGCTTCACTGCCGCCGTTACCGCAGAACGCAGCTCGTAGGAACGGGTGAAGGAATAGTACTCCACCACGATCCGCCGCTTTACGGTCTGGGCACAGAGAGAGCCGCAGAAAGCGTCCCGTTCCACCTTCACCTTCCGCATGGAGGCAGGATCGGGCACGATGCCGCATACCGCCGCCGCATGTGCCGCGGCGGCCGGGATGTGTGTGTCAAAGGCTTCTTTGTGATCGGCGTAGTATTTGGAGGAGCGGTAACTGTAATCCGAGGCTAAAAGGATCAGTGCCTCCGGCGTAAGTCCGCTGCCTGATACGGCGGAAACGTAAAATTCCTTCAGCGTTGCCCGGGGCAGGATCTCCGGCACGATGGGATAGAGCTCCTTTGGCAGGGGTACCTTGCGGATGAGGCAGTAATCGCACATCCACTCCGGCAGATACCGGTCCAGCTCCGGCCGCCGCCGCCGATAGGCGAGCCACAGCCCGGCGAGCTGCCTTGCCCCTTCCTCCGGGGCGATTTTATGGGGGAGATTGATGATCTCGTAAATATACAGAAGAATGTAGGGAAGATCCACGTCCGTGAGATATACGCCGGCACGGGCGTTCTCCCGGAACCACAGATAGTATTTCAGCTGGGCGTGGTGCAGTTGTGCATATTGGGGAATATAGGAAAAATATCCCTCGGCAGGGCACTCCGTGCCGGTAAGGGAGAAAAAACGTTCCGCGTCGTCGCAGAACCGCTGGTAGTAGTTGTACCGCTGGGGCCAGGGATGGATCTCCACTTTCGTGATCAGCGAATCGGGCACGTCGTAGGAACGGGCGGCAGGTTTCTCTGCCGCCGGCGTCCTTGCCGGTACCCGGGCACCCATGTTCCGGTAATTCCCCGTGGGGTATACCGTCCGCCCGTGCGTGTCCGGAACGATGGAGACACCCGCGGCCGTGCCGGACTTTTCCGTTATTTCCAGAGTGATCTCCGTGGTGTCTCCGTCACGCATGCCGCTGCCTCCTTGCTTCCTTATTATATAGTATAGTATAGTATAGTATAGTATCAGATGTGCCCGCCTTAATCGGCACTTTTTCCTTTCCGCCGGCTGCGGAAAAAGGCAGTGAGAATTTCCGCACACGCCTCGCCCCGTACGCCGATTTTCGTGTCCGTCTTGTGATTCAGCGGATAGGCGTTGACGTTCAGAACGCTGCCCATGGCTCCGGCCTTGGCGTCCTTGGCTCCGTAAACCACCCGGGGGATCCGGGCGTTCAGAATCGCACCGGCACACATGGGGCACGGCTCCAGCGTCACGTACAGGGTGCATCCGGTGAGCCGCCAGCCGCGGAGCGTTCGGCACGCCTCGTCAATGGCCTCGATCTCGGCATGTGCCAGAGCGTGCCGCCCCGTTTCCCGTCGGTTCCGGCCCGTGCCGATCACCTCGCCGCCCCGGACGATCACGCATCCCACCGGAACCTCACCTTCCGACGCCGCTTCCGCGGCAAGGGCAAGCGCCAGATCCATGTATTCCTCGTCAGTGCGTGCACTCATTCCGCATTCTCCTGGTTCTTCCGCATATGACGGCGGAAGGCCGAGGGAGATACGCCGGTGGCTTCCGTGAATACCCGCGTAAGGTATCCCTGCTCCGCAAAGCCGCAAAGGGTGGAAATATCTCTTATGGGACGGTCGCTTTCGGCCAGCATCCGCCGTACGTGAGACAGACGCACGTCCGTCAGGTAGGAAACGATGGTCATGCCGTAAGCGTCACGGAACGTGTTCATCAGCGTGGATTTGCTGCATCCGAAATGATGGCACAACTCGTCCAGCGTGATCCGCTTGGCGTAGTGTGCCGTCAGATACTGGCGGATCTGGTGGGCAAGATCCGGTGCGGCCGGATGCATGCGGTCCGTAAGCGTCAGATAATCCGCACAGATCTGCATGATGGATACGAAAGAGGAAAACCGGTCGCTGTCCATCACCGTAAGGGCGGCTACCGCTTTCGAGAGAGAGGCGGTATCCGGCGAATTGGTGCCGAGTACCTTTTCCGCACGGCGGAAAATATCCTCCCGCTCACCGGTCCTGCTGTCTGCGATCTGGCCGATCATCAGATAGCCGCAGAAAATGCCCGCGCTGTACAGCGGCGCCACCGCCTCGTATAATCCCATGTGGCACTGATAGATGTACGGCGTGCCGGTGCGGCGAACCTCGGCCAGTGCGGCCGCATCTCCCGTCAGACAGGCCAGATACGCCTCCGGCTTCGTCTGGATCAGCCGGCAGAAGGGCGACGCCTCCCGGGGATAAGCGGCAATTTCGGTGGATTCGGGGTCGTGCACCGATACACGGCAGCCCGACACCAGGTGCAGTTCTTTGAGAACGGTTTCCATATCAATGTGCTCTTGCATGCGGTCCTCCTGTGCTTCCGGATGGGTTCCGGAGCGTTTTAACGATTTTGTCTAAATATATGATACTATTTTTCATGAAAAAGTCAAGAGAAAAGTGTATATTTATTGGGAAAACGAAAACATTTTTCCGTTTTCGCCCCTTTTGCCGGATCTTTGGGGAAAAAGATAAAGTGGAAATGGGGGATGGGCATCGGTGCGCTACGAGCGGAATGGCGGCGGATACGTACGGAAAGCAGGCGGAGCGCGGGAGGATCTTGCCTGATGCTGCCGGTGCGAAACGCTTCATTATTATATGGGGATTGGGGCGGGAGGATTTTTTACGCAAAGAGGAATAATTTGTATTTTTTTGAGAAAACTACTTGACAGCACAAGAGGTCTGTGCTATAATACTAAGGCTCACCCGGAAGGGGAGAGCGGCTGCGGAAAGCGGGTCAAAAAACTTTTTGAAAAAGATGAAAAAAGTGCTTGACAAACGGTGGACGCAGTGATATAATATATGGGCTGTCCACGAGACAGCGATGCTCCTTGAAAATTGAACAACAAGACGAAACAAGAAAGACTCCGAAAATTCTTTTGAATTTTTAAAAGTAACTCTTATTTAGTAATAGAGCCAAAACAACTCTGATTACGATGTTATCCGGGGCGACCC